>NZ_JAINVG010000108.1 GCF_020400725.1 Streptomyces sp. NK15101
CCCCGCCCCTCTCCCTTCCTTCGGCCCGGGGGGGGGGCGCCCCGGCCGGCGCCCGCCCCCCGCCGAACCCGCCAAGAGGCCGTGACCTGAGCTGGCGGGTAGGTCCATCACACGAACCCGTGAACAACTGGGACGAGGAGATCGGGACGATGCCCGCATGATTGACGCCCGCATGATTGACAAGGTCCGGAAGACCTACCTGCAGCAGGCTGCCGAGAGGGCCGTGCGCCTGCTGGCCACAGAACAGGCAGCCCAATGCGGGGAGACCGAGTCCGTGCTCCCTGGGACGTCAGTGGGCGGGCTGGCCGGCCATCTCGCGCGGAGCGTTCTCCAGAGTGGTTCCTCGACGGTCAGGTATCTGGCGCGCAACCGGTGTCACCGGTTCGGTACTACGCGGCTCGCGGACACCTCGTTGCCGGACTCCGCTCTGAACGTCGGGGTGCGCGCTCGCAGCGAGGAAACTGCCGCAGCTGGGCCCGCTGTTGTGGCTGAGCAGGCCAGGGCGGCGTGGGGGCGGTTGTCGCAGCGGCTGGGCATGGAGTCGGCCGACCGGCGGGTGGCCGTCCTTCACCGGCCGGCAGAGGAGATGCTGCTCGACGGGTACCCGCAGACCCGCTGCGTCGAGCTGGCGGTGCACCTCGATGACCTCGCGCTCAGTGTCGACGTGCCATGCCCGGTGCCCGACGCCACGCTCGCCGTCGCGGTGGATGTGCTCGTTGCCGCTGCCCGGGACCGGCACGGCGACCGAGCCGTGTTGCATGCACTTGCCAGGCGTGAGCGTGACGTCGACCAGGCCCTGCGCGTGCTGTAGGTCTGCAGCACTACGGACGGGCCACCCTCAACGCCAGGAAGTCCGCCCTTTTGCCATCGGTGCCGAGGGGATCGGGGTGAGACCCCTGGGCTCCCTGGTCGGGCAGCCGGGTCTCCCGTCATGCCCGGCTACCCGACCAACTGGCGTTGCTGAGCGAGGGGAGGTCGACGCTGAACCTCCACCCCGATCTGTCATCTCACCCGCACAGCGCCGCCAGCCGAGGTCGGCGGCGGAAACTTGCGGACAGCGGCGGCCGCGCTCCCATCCAGGCTCCAGGCAGCCACCACGCGCTGACGGCGGACATCGGCGTCGCTGTCATCGTCGCGCCTGGAACTCTTTCGGCATGCCGACCGCGTCACGGGCCTTGCGCCACCTCCGGCCGAAGGTCATGGGATGCGTCCGTCGGTGAGGTGGGTAGCCTGCCGTCATGTTTACGGGCAAGGGGGCCGAGCACATCGGTGCCGATCTTGAGGACCAGGGCTGGGGTGCGACGCGTGCCTGGGTGGAGAAGGGGCTGTCCGAGGCAGAGCGCATCGAAGAAGTGATGCGGCTGCGCGGCGGCTGGACGTCGGAGATGCGCCGTCTGGGCATCTGCGGGCCGGGCGGTCGACGCTCACTGGTCCTGCGGTCCTTTGTCAAACCCTTCTACGTTCGGCACGCAAAGGGCCTGCTGACCCGCGAGGCAGCCGTTCTGCGCCTGCTCGGCGACACGGACGTGCCCGCAGCCACGCTTGTGGCGGTGGACCCAACGGCGCAATACTGCGACCACCCCTCCCTGCTGATGTCCCTGCTGCCTGGGACAGTGCGCCTGGGCGATGAAGGTGCCGATCGGCGTGCCGAACTGCTGGCCCTTCAATTGCTGCGTATCCACCGTCTGCCGGTGACCGCAGAGGCACGGCCTCGCACCTATCAGGCGTGGACCTCTCCCGAGCGGGTGAGCCCGCCCGAGGACGCCGAGCGGCCTGAGCTGTGGCAACGGGCCGTGGACGTGATCCGCCGCGAGCCCCCGGATCACCGGGCCTGCTTCCTGCACCGGGACTTCCATCCCGGCAATGTCCTCTTCACGGGCGACGGCGACGGTATGCGGATCAGCGGCGTCGTCGACTGGGTGGAGACCTCCTGGGGGCCGGCCGACCTGGACGTGGCCCACTGCTCGACGGCCCTGGCCCTGCTGCACGGGGTTCCCGCGGGCATGCGCTTCGCCGACCGTTACCTTGCGGCGGGAGGGACGCTGGCCGAAGACAACGCCGCTCATCTCTACTGGCGGCTGCTGGACGCGTTGGCCTTCGCTCCGGACGCCGAGAAGGTCGCCGTCCCCTGGCGCGAGGTGGGCCGTGCCGATCTGACCCCCACCGTGCTGACCAGGCGGCTGGAGGGATACCTCCAGGCCCTTTTCGACCGCTATGCCTGAATCCGGATCGGCGGCCTGCGGGCAGGAGACCTGCGGTCGGCGGGCCTGTCATGCTGCGAGTTCTTTGGGGCGTTCGACGAGGCGGCCGTGTTCGAAACGGGCTCCGGCTCGAACCAGCACGACGAGGTGGGGTGCGTTCGCGGCCCGCCAGCGGGCCTGGGCGGACTCGATCAGCTTGAAGACCATGGCCGGTCCGGCGGTCCGGCTGCCAGCCCCCTTGGTCACCTTGGTCCGCAGCCGCACGGTGGCGAAGGTCGACTCGATGGGGTTGGTGGTTCGCAGGTGGATCCAGTGCTCGGCCGGAAGGCGGTAGAACGCTGCCGGCGTACGACCGAATGTGCACAGGCCGGTACAGACATAGGTACTCAGGCCGATGAGGCTTCTGAGATGTCTCAAGGGGCTTTGGGGCGTGCGTCCTGTGAATGGACCGGCCCAAAATAGGTCACGTCTGCCAGGTACCGCCGTCGTGCTTGGCCATGGCGTCAGCGAGATCCTCTCGAACGGTCCTAAGAGCTCGTAACACGATCATGTTCGGGTCTTCTTGAGGCGTCTCCAGCAGATGAGGCTGCAGGCGAGGGAGACGAAGGCGTCATGGAGTTCGGTGCGGCGTTCCCAGCGGACGGCGAGGCGTTTGAACTGATGGAGCGGGGCGAAGGTCTGCTCGACGACGTAGCGGAGCTTGCCCAGGCCCTCGATGTTCGGGGCGCCCCTGCGGGAGATCACCGGCAGGATCCGGCGCTTACGCAGTTCACGGCGGTCGGGGTCGGAGTCGTAGCCCTTGTCACCGAGCAGGGCCTGGGGACGTCGTCGGGGCCGGCCCGGGCGTCCGGCGACGGGCGGGATGCCGTCGACCAGGGCCAGGGTCCGGGCGGATGTCGTTGACGTTGGCCGCGGTGGTGACGACCTTGAACGGGGTGGCGCGCCCGGCGCGGATCAGGTGGTGCTTGCTGCCCGTCTTCCGCCGGTCGACCGGCGACGGGCCGGTGTCGGCACCCCCCTTTTCGCGCGGACGTGGGAGCCGTCGACGCAGGCTCGGGACCAGTCCAGCTCGCCGGCCGCGTTCAGCTCGGCGAGCAGGATCCGGTGCAGCCGGTCGAAGACCCCGGCCTGCTGCCACCGCTCCAGCCGATGCCGGCACGTCTGGCCCGAGCCGAACCCCAGCTCCAGGGGCGGCAGTTGCCAGGCGATGTCGTTGATCAGCACGTACAGGATGCCCTGCAGGCACTGCCGGTCCGGCACCGGCCGCGGGCCGGGAGCCTTCTCCGGCCAGGGCGGCAGCAACGGTTCGATCAACACCCACAGGTCATCGTCCACGATCCACGGCCGGGTACTCACACCATCCCGAACGGCCGAATCGTCACACCGGTCACGGCCGACCAGGGACGTTCAACAAGATCGTGTTACGAGCTCTAAGGGTTGTCCCGCAAATGCTCTCCAAGCCGTTGTGGGAGTGGGCCGCCGTGCGGCCCGCCGGCCTATCCGGCAAGAGCGAGGTTGTGCAGGCGGGCGATGCCGAGCATGGCGTGGTGGACCCCGTCGCCTTTGAGGCGGCAGTCGCGGAGGATCTTCCAGGTCTTCATGCGGGCGAGGAGGGACGGCCGTAGCCGTGCGATCACCACGTTGTCGTCGGCGGCCCCGATGTCACGTCTTTCGCGGGCCTCTTTCAACGGCCGAGCTTGCCCCTCAGGCGCAATGCCTGCGGGAGTCATAGGGAACGCTCGACCTCGAGGAGTAATGCCGACCGGTACACCGGTGCAGGCTGGGCTGGGTATCACGTCCAAGACGACCCGATTTCGTCATGAAGTCGGCAGCCCCTTACGAGCTGGTGCGTGATTGTGTTGGGGATGCACGGTCCTGAGCTGGTGGTTTTGTCAGGCGGTGGTGTTGCGGTCGGAGACGAGGCCGGCGACGGCCCGGTAGGTGTCGGGCAGGACCTCTCGCCGGTGCGTCCAGCGGGTCAGCTGCTTCCAGCGTTTGTGGTCGGCGAGTGCGTGCTCGACGGTGATGCGCTTCGACGAGTGCCGGTGCCGGGCTTCCTCTCTGGCGGCATGCACATGCGGCAAAGCGATCTTGTTCGGTTTTCTGGGGGGTGTGATCGCCTGGCCAGGATGGTCGCGTCTGGGGCCGAGGTAGCCGTCGTCCAGCAGCACTTCCACGTCCGGGAAGTGCTGGAAACAGGTCCCGATGCCTTCGTTGCGTGCAGCGGTCGCATCGTGCATCCGCCCCGGTCGCAGGGCATCGGTCCAGAGCGTGCGGCCATGGTGGTCGGCGATGACGGTGGCCTTCATGGTGTTCTGCTTCTTCTTGTCCGAGACGAACGCCCGGCGTCCGCCGCGGCCGGCTTCGGGACGTCGGACCTGAACCTCGGTGGCGTCCGGCCGCAGCTCGATGCCCTCGCCCTGGGCATAGGCGAATACATCCGCCAGGGTCCGCAGCCGCAGGCCGGGCCGGTCAGGGACCGCGCATCCCCGACCAGCCAGTGGCGATGTGGAGGTCATGCAGATCTCCGCTCAACACCTCGCACGGTCCCGTGACAAGTACAACCCGGACATCGACAGCGAAGCTGCTCAGGTGGCCGCAGCCCTGTCGCTGCGTATGCCGCCTGTCGCCGACCTCGTCATCCGGTTGCACGCAGCCGCCTCGAAGACCGAACCGGACTACGTCGTGACCGACGACGAAGGGCAGGGGTTCGATCCACCGTTCGGCGAGCACGTGGAGCCGCGCCACGGTGGCTGGCGCTGAACCCAATCTGACCATTGCCGCCAGTCACATCGACACCGGTATCTCTGCCGGTATCCGACATGCGTCGGGCAGACTCTCCGACGTGCCTGCCGACCTTGTTCCCGACGGTCTCTGGGAGCGCATAGCTCCGCTTCTCCCAGTCCGGCCTGCCCGACGCCATCGCCACCCCGGCCCACTGCCGGTGCCGGACCGCGTCGCACTGGCCGGCATCGTCTACGTGCTACGCAAAGGCGTGGCCTGGCGCGATGTGCCCATCCAGCTCATTGGCTGTTCGGGGGTGACCGCCTGGCGTCGGCTGCGGGACTGGACCGAGGCCGGCGTCTGGCCCCGCTTGCACGAGGTCCTTCTCGCTGAGCTGCGAGCGGCAGGTCTCCTCGAGATGGACGACTCCGCGATCGACGGCTCGCACGTCCGGGCGCTCAAAGGGGGGATCACACCGGACCTTCGCCCGTCGACCGGGGCCGTCCGGGCAGCAAGCACCATCTGATCGTCGACCGGCACGGCACACCGCTCGCCGTCACGCTGACCGGCGGAAACCGCCATGACGTCACACAGCTTCTGCCGCTCCTGGACGCGATCCCACCGATCCGGGGCGTGCGCGGACGCCCACGCACACGGCCACGCAGACTGTTCGCCGACCGGGGCTACGACTTCGACAAGTACCGCCGCCTGCTGTGGAAGCGTGGGATCAAGCCGCTCATCGCCCGTCGCGGCGTCCCCCACGGCTCGGGCCTGGGCAAGACCCGCTGGGTGGTCGAGCGCACCTTCGCCTGGCTCCACCAGTTCAAGCGCCTGCGCATCCGCTACGAGATACGCGCCGACCTCCACCACGGATTGCTCCAACTCGTCTGCAGCATCATCTGCCTGAGACGACTCCGAACCTGATTCTGAAACGATCAGTAAGTCCGTGTCCTATGTGGTGAGGCGGCACACGACCTTCAGACTCACCACCGCGCCAGTCCACCCAAGGTGACCACACCCAGACCCGGCAGAAAGGGGCCCTCTCTCCCTTTGGCTTTGGCCCCCGGCGGTGAAGCACGCGAGGTGTTGCGCTTCTCAGGCCGGCCGGGGGCTGTCCAGGCCAGGCCGGCGCGCGGCCCGGCCCATGAGGGCAGGTCAGAGCCAGCGGACGGAGGAAGCGGAGTCGTTGCCGGCGTTGCCGTTGTTCAGGCTGATCGACTCACCCGGCAGGAGCGTGATCGGCGTGCCCTTGAAGTCCCAGTCCGGGTAAACGCGCACGATGTCGGTGGTTCGGTTGTACAGGGTGCTGGCCCGGTCGTTGAAGTTGTAGTCCTCCAGGTGCGCCACGTCGCCGTCGACGCGCAGGATCGGCGCCGAGCCGATCGCGTTGAAGTCCCAGTGATCGTAGAGGCACAGGTAGCCCGGCGTGCAGGCGCTCGCGCCCTGTCCCCGGTAGACCGGCACGTCCGCCGCCTGCGCCGACACCGCCCCGGCCAGCACCACACCGACTGCCGCCATCATCATCGCCGTACGAATCCTCACGTCGCCATCCTTCCGACACCACGATGAACGCACATGCCTGCTCCCGGCCCGGCCCAGCGGACGCTGGGGCCAGCAGTAGAAGGCCGCGCCTGTTGGGAGGTGACCCTGCCCGACATGCATCCGCTCCCGCACGGCAAAAACGATCACTCATACGGTGAAATCGCCCAGACAGTCGAGTCCGTTGGTCCCTAACATTCTTCGGGGCTCACGTCCGGGCCGGGCAGACGCCGACGGGAGCCGGACGGTGTGAGGTCCCGTCACGGCGGTGGGTGTCGGACCACGACGCTGCCGCACTGACCCGTGCTCTGGAAACCGACTGCAATAGTCCCTTGCCAGGACACCGTCTATCAGCGGCTTTCGACGGTCCTGCAGGCCGCACCGGGCTCCGTCCGGCGCGTTCGGCGCGGGCCCCAGGATTGCGGCCGCGCGCACAGCTTCGGCGGCTTGGCGCTGCTGGACACGGACGTCCCCGAGCGACGCCGGAGTCTCGTCTTCCTGTGTCTGCTCGACACCGGGGAAGACCCGCTCCGCGAGGTGGTGGCGGGCCTGTTCCTGGCTACGACGGCTGCGACCAGGGCCGGGTCCTCCTATCGGGGCGGAGCGACCGCGTGGTGGGCTTCGAGCGCACTGAAGTAGTCGGCCGACGCGGTCTGCCTCGTCTTCACCGGCCCGACCGGAACGACCGGTTGCGGGGCCGGTTCGTCGGGGGCCGCCGGGACGTCGCCGTGGTGGCGGCGCGGGAGGCGGGTGCCAGCACGTGCAGGGTCCGGACGTTCGTGTCGGGCACTGTTGGCGGCCGCGATGAGTTTCGGCGTGATCCAGCGGGCCTTCGTGCCGTACGCGGGGGCGTCGGGGGCAACGTCCAGGCGGCCGGACTCGTCGACGAACGCCACGGCCCGGACGTGGCCAGCGAGTTCGGGCGCGGCCGCGGCCATGATCGTCTCCCACTGGGCCGGGATGCTGCCCGCCGGCGGCCGGGGCGACCAGACCGCGCTCGGTCATCATCCCGATCGCCGTACCGAACGCGAGCGGCGCGCAGCCGTCACGCACGAGGGTGATGGTTCGCCGCTTCGGCTTCTGCCGGGTCTCGGTCTTCCGCACCTTGGCCGCCTCGCGGACGGCGAGGAGTGCCTGGCGGCTGAGGTCGACGCCGCTCGTCTCCGGTATGGGGCTCATGCGATCACCTCCAGGTTCTCGCCGTCCAGCGGGCGGGCGGCGAGCTCGGGCAGGCGCTGCGCCCACGGCACGGACCAATCCGTCTCTCTGTAGGGAGCTCCGGCGCCCACCTCCATGACAGCCAGGCCCTCATCCCGCTGGTCCAGGGCATACCGTCGGCCCCTTCACATTGCGGCCGACGTCAACGCAAGCCCGGCAAGCTCCATACCGACAAGGGTCACGACTGCCGCCACCTGCCACGATGGCTCTTCGGCCGAGGAAGCCGACACCCCATCACCTGCAGAGGCATCGAGAGCTCTCAGCGGCTCGGACAACACCGGTGGACCACGGTCAGACTGTCGGGCTCGGTGTTCGAGTGGGGATTCCACGTCGGTCGGCGAGTCGAGCAGCTATCAGGCAGAACGCCGGTGCGAACAGCACCTCGGCCGCGAGAGCCTCCCAGGGTGCATCCGCAGCGGTGCTCTCATCGGCCAGCTCTCCAAAGAACGCGGAGAGCGAGAAGGCAATCAAGTTGTTCACCGTATGAACGGCGATGACCGCCTCCAAACCACCCGTACGGATGGTGAGCCAGCCCCACCAGGCCGCCGAGTAGCACAGCAGCAGGAAGCCTGACATCTGCCCGAAGCCGTGGGCCAAGGCGAACAGCAGCGAGGCCACGGCCACCCCGGGCCATGGCGAGCGAAGAAACCCGCCGAACAGCTGGACCAGCCAGCCGCGGAAAACGAACTCCTCGGCAGCAGCCTGGAAGGGAACGAGCGCCCACAGCACCAACAGACTCAGCAGAAGTTCGGACCAGCCGGGCATCTTCCCGGTTACGGTCTCAGAGCTCTCCTGGAACAGGCCCCAAACGATCAGTACGAGGTTCTGGATAACGAGCACGACCGCAGCCAGCCCGAAGCACCGTCCCAGCCACCCCCACCGCAGCCGTCCGGTGACGGACGCGAGGGTGCCGGCCGGCCGCTTCCCGCACACACGAACGGCAAGGAGCACGGCCGGAGTCCACAAAGCGAGGCCCACCAGCAGGACGGCATTGTCGAGCAGCGGATCGGCGAAGAATCTGTCGCTGTCGTCTGGAGCCCACCCCAGTTTCAATACCGTGCCGGCGACGGCAGAGCCGATGAACACAAGGATCATCCCGGCCACCATCAGGGCAAGGACGAGGAAGAACTCCCCAGTTCGCGCCCAAGTACGCTGGCGTCCATTGCGCCCTTGCTCGTGGTAAGCGGCCCCAGGTGGTGCGGTCGTCGGTCCAAGTGCACGGGCCGGCGGCGTGGGACCTTGCAGGCCCCACGCGCCCGGTGGAGTGGGCCATGGCTGCGCAGGAGGCACTCCATCCTGCGGCGGAGGCGCCCAAGGATTGTGGGTGCGGTGCGGAGGCCCTGGTATCGGATCGGACATCGTCTGCTTTCTCGAACTACGCATGCATGGAGCGCTGTCCCTGAAGTCTGTCACTCCGCTCTCAGCCATGAAATCTCTTGCATGTCCTACGCGGTTCAGTCGACCGTCCAGGCAGACATGGGAACTGGAGATTGATCGGCTGTGCCCGCCGCCGCTCGGCGGCCGGACGCCCGGTCAGCTCCGCCAGGTGGGCACGTCCGACAGCGGACCGAGCGGGATCGAGGGTGAGGCCGTGTCCGTCCGCGCGGCCGGTCAGCCATCCCGGGAGAGCCGCCGCCGGCCCCGACACCGGCGCAGGCCCGCTGGATCGCGGCAGCACGGATGGCTTCATCGGCCTGGTCTTGGGCAACGCCGTGGGTGGCGTACAGTTGGGCCTTCCGACGCGGGGTGGAGCAGCTCGGTAGCTCGCTGGGCTCATAACCCAGAGGTCGCAGGTTCAAATCCTGTCCCCGCTACTGAAGTGACGTGAGGCCCGGATCCTGTGGATCCGGGCCTCACGCGTGCGCCTGCGTCTCAAGCCGTCCGTCCGGTTCTCGTCGCCCGAGCCGGCGAGGCCCCCCTGCCGTGTAGGAGGCAAAGATCCCTCGTTACACGATGAGGGATCGAAGCGGTTCTGCTGAATCGACATCAGTGAGCTGGGAAGCGCCACGGTCTGCCGTACATGCAGCGGGCGGAGCGCTCAGGGCTGGCGGCGGTCGCGCAGGGAGTCCTTCACCCCGCGGGCCTGCTCCTTGCCCTTGTCCGCGACCTCGCGGGTCTTGCCCTTGACCTGGTCGGTCTTGCCTTCGGCCTTCATCCGCTCGTTCCCGGCCGCCTTGCCGGCGACCTCCTTGGCCTTGCCCTTGGCCTGTTCCATCTTGCCCTTGGCCTTCTCAGCCATGAGAAAAGCTCCCTTTCCGAAGAACGGTCGATCAATGGACAAACTAGAGCAGGACAGAGCATCTCGCGCGCGGAGCCTGGAGGCCGTTCTGCCGATCGGGACAGCGCCGAGCGCCCGCCGCACCATTGAGACGGTCAGGAGCCGGCAGACCATCCGCGGGCGCAGGCCGAGAAGGTCGAGCGAGACCATCAGGTCCTGGCCGTCGACACCCGGGAAGCCACCGCGCAGCCGCACGGTCTGCCAGGTCCACGCGGTCGCCCGGCCTGAGGCCCGTGGCACGCACTCACACCACCCGGCAGTCCTCGCCTTGCCGCAGCTCCATGTGCTGTCCGGCACCGCCGGTGAGCGCCGCGATGGTCGAGGTCATCCCGGTGCCGCCACACCCCATCGTCTTCGGGTCCTTGCCCTCGCATGCCGCGCCCGTGCAGCCGGGGTTGCAGATGGCAGGCTCGCCGGTGTCCGCGGGGGCATCGTCCCCTCGGGGCGCCAGGGTCAGGCCGCCCAGTCCGAGCAACACCAACCCGGCGGCCGCGGCCCAGCGCCGCAGGCGCCGCGGTCGTGGTCCCGTGCTCTCGCACCGGGTGCCAGGCCGACGGTGGGGCGCCCTCGTATGTGGTGGGTATTTCCGGGCGTGCCCGGGCGGCGCGGACCGGCCGTTCCAGACCGCGTCGGCCGGTTCCCACAGCACCAGGAGCCGGCCAGGAGGCTCCCCCGCCATCGCGCACAGCACCTCGACGGCCTGGCGCGGCACCGGCTTCTTCCCGTCGAGGTAACGCTCCCAGGACGACTTGGTTTACGGCGTGCGCGCGGCAAGCGCCGCCAGACTCAGCCCTGTGGACTCCCGCAGCTCGCGCAGCGCGGCCGCAAGCCGACTGCACTCGGTCGGTACGTCGGTCACCGCGCTCACCGGCGCGACTCCCGCCAGGTATCTGGCCCGACGATGCCGTCGACGACGAGACGGCGGTCCTTCTGGAAGCGTTTGACCGCCTCCTTCGTGACCTCGCTGTACAGCCCGTCGGCCGCTCCCAGGTCGATGCCGTGTTCCCGGAGCAGGCACTGGGTCTCGACCACGTCGAAGCCGGTGCTGTTGTTGTCCAGCAGCATCTCGCGGGTGGGGCCGTGACCCGCGCGCAGCTCGCCGTCCTCCCTGCGTACTTCGCAGGCGTACGTCTGTCCCCGGCGGTACCCCGTCGCTGCGGGGTCGGTCGCGCCGAGGCCTTCGTCCCGCCACGCACCGGCGACGAGCAGGCTGGCGACGAAGGCGACGGCAGCGGCAAGCACGGCCGGCACGAGCACCCGCTCCAGCGGCACCATCCGTCCCGTCCGCCGACCGCCCGGTCCGCCAGGCCCGTCCTCGGACGCCTTTTCCGGTGGTACGAGGTCCCCTGCTGCTCCCCGTCCTGCCTCCGCCACCGCGGCGGCGCTGTCGAGGCCCGTCGGAGCAGTTTCCCGCGCGGGGCCGCCTTCGGAACCGGGGCTCCCCACGGCGGCATAGGGGCCGGAGAGCTGGCCGGTCCGGCCCCCGCCAGGTCCGGAGCGACGCCCGCCGTGTCAGGGGCGGTGCCCGCCGGTTCCGGAGCGACGACCGCCGCCCCGGGCGGCGCCGTCCGTGACCCCCGGTTTCCTCCACGAGCCGGGTGGCGGCGTCCCCGGTGCCCCCGCCCGGTCCCCCACCGCCGTCTCGTGCAGCACGACCAACCGCGTCGCGTCGGTCCCGCACACCCGGGCGAGCTCCTCCCCCGCCTGGCGCGGCACCGGCTCCGGCCGCCGCTCAGGCGAGCTGGACCAACATCTGGAACGCGAGCGTCAGCGGGGACTACCTCAAGAGCCACCACAACAAGTGGGTCTCGCAGGGCTGCAAGCTGCCCCGCGGCACCAACATGGCGCGCGGCGTCTTCACCTGCTGGGGCGGCGGCAACGCCAAGCTCAAGGTGCTGATCCCGGACACCGGCAAGCCCTACGCCAAGCAGCACCAGTGCAACGGCCAGAAGCACTACGCGACCGTCGCCTACAAGCGCGGCGAGACCGTCAAACTCATCCTTAGCGGCTCGAAGAACACCCGCCTGGAGGCGTGGGCCAGCCGCTTACCTGCTGAGGACCGTAGGCAAACAGCCACACGAGTGGCCCGTTCCCGCGTGTATGCGGGAACGGGCCACTCGTGTGCCGCGTGCGGGGATCCAGCTTCCCGCCAGCTCTGGCCCCCTCCGCCACTCGTCCTGCGCTGCCGTCACCACCTGGCCCACCGGCACACGGGTCCCCGAGCGGTGCCTGCGCCTGCTCGACGCCGGAAGGGTTGGGGGCGGTGTGGGTGCGTCACTTGCGGCAGCCCTGTGCCGGCGAGGGTTCCGACGGCCGCCGTGCCGGTCCAGACGAGGTCTGGCGCAACCTGGCGGGAGCCATCGGGACGTCTGCGGGCCTTCACGAGCGCAGCCGGCAGGGACGATCACGGCGCGCTGATCATCTGGTCGCCGAGCGTGGACTATGTTGGACACGAGTGTTGTAAGAGGGAGGCCGCCGGGTGTCATCGAGCCAGCAGGCACGCGCGCAGGCGGCCGCAATCACACCGGGTGGAGCTTCGCCGGGGCAGGAGAAGACTCCCTCCGACCAGTTGCTCGCGCTCTTCGACGGGCACCGGCTCTCCCCCGGCCAGCGGCGGATCGCCCAGTATCTGGTGGATCACCTCACCGAGGCCGCGTTCCTCTCGATCACGGAGCTCGCCGAGCGGGTCGGGGTCAGCCAGCCCTCGGTGACCCGCTTCGCGGCGTCCCTCGGGTTCACCGGGTATCCCGCCCTGCGCGAGTCGCTTCAGTCGATCGCCCTGAGCGCGGTGGCGGGCGTTCCGGGCAGCCGCGAGCAGTTGCGGCACAACGAACTCCAGGCCGCCGTCGACGCCGAGATCCAGAACCTGGAGAACGTCCGGCGGCTCTTCGCCGACACCGACCACGTCCTGGAGATCGGCCGCGAACTGGCCGACTCGGTGCCCCTGGCCATCCTCGGCCTACGCATCTCGGCGTCCCTCGCGGAGTACTTCGCCTACGCCGCCCGCCGCATCCATCCCGATGTCCGCGTGGTGACCCGCGGCGGCAGCGTCGCCTACGACGCCTTGTTGCAGGCCCGGGCGGCCGGCGGCGGCTGGGTGCTGGCCTTCGCGATGCCTCGGCACGCCAAGGAGACGCTGGCCGCACTACGGGCTGCCCGGAGCACCGGCCTGCGCGTCGTGCTGATCACGGATCCCACCGTCGGTCCACTCGTCGAGGAGGCGGATGTGGTGCTGACCGCCGGGACCGGCTCGCGGCTCGTCTTCGACTCGTACGCCGCCCCCGGCATGATCTCCGCCGCCTTGCTCCAGGCCATGGCGGACTCCCGTCCGGAGCGGACCCAGGCTCGACTCGAACAATACGAACAGGCTGCTGACCAACACGGATTCTTCCTCTAGGGGACAGGCCCGGGCTTCGTCCGCGCCGGCGTCACGGGGATATGCAGCCTTCATCACGCATGAAATTTTTCATACCCTTGCATACTCGGCAGTATATATATTTACTGACTCCGGTGTTCCGGATCCCCGAGGCCGGGAAGGACGACCCCACGTCCTCTTCGAACAGCCACCCGATGGGCCGCCCCCTCCTTGGCCCAACCGGGTGATGGGCAAGGCTCTCGGATCCTGTGGAACGCACGGCGGCCTCGGTCAACCCTTGGACCGAGGCCGCCCCACCATTGTCTCGATCAGAGCTTCGACACCCCTCGGAAGTGACGAGAATGTCCCAGACGGCCACCCTCACGCGCAGCCCGGACTGGCCACTCCAGGTCAAGGCCCCAGGCATGCCCGACTGGGAACGCACCGCCACCCAGTGGCTGCGTAATCTCCTCCCGGCCCGCTACGGCGGCTACCTGCCGCTCACCCGTCACCCCGTCCTCCTCACCCGGCACGTCCAGCTGCAGCTCGAACACGAGACGCGCGCGGTGCGCGCTGCCCTGCGCACCAGCAGGGCCGAGCTGCCGGCGATGGGTGTGGCCGAGTCGGTCATCGAGAAGACGATCAGGATGTACGCCGTCGAGCTCGAACAGCTCGCCCGTCTCTCCCGCGGCGTCCGCCTGGTCTCCGAGGCCTTGGTCATGGATTCCCCGGCCCCGCGCAGGCGCTGACCCAGCCGGAACGTCGCGCGGGGCTCGCGCACGGCCCCAGCAGGCCCGGACCGCATGGCCCGCTGCACGGGGCAGGGTCGAGAGGTTCAGCCCCTCGCGTGACAGTGCGGTCGCACCAGTCGCAGACCACTGCCACGTGGGCACCCGCAGCCTCAAGGAGACCGGCTGCGTCCTGGGCTGTTTCGAGCCAGTGGGGTTGTGTGACCGCTACGGGCGCACTGTCCAGCAAGAGCTTGCTGTTCCAGAGGCTGAGGCCGGTGACAGTTCGGATCGCACGGATCGCCTCCATCTTCCGGTTTCCTGGCTCCGCTAGCAGGACTCGAAATCCTGGCTCTTCCACACGCCCTCCCCGGCAGCCTCAAGTTGTTCAGCGAGTGAATCATCCCCAGCTGCTACCGCCGAGCCCAGGCAAGGATTGCGGCGAGGTGGAGTACAGCCTGGTAGACGATGGCAAGCTTGCCTGTTCGCATGGCCTGGCCACGCCACTGCTTGAACCGGTTGATGCACCGCTCCACCACGTTGCGCTGTTTGTACATCTCGGCGTCGAAAGCGTGCGGGCGCCCGCGCGCACGTCCTCGCCGAAGACAGTGGTCGATCTGGTCGGACGGCTGCGGAATGACAGCACGGATCCCTCGGCGGCGGAGACGCTTCCGGATCACCCGAGATGAATACGCGCGGTCCGCAAGGACGTCCTCCGGTCGAGTCCTCAGGCCGGACGATACCGGCACCGTGAACTCGGCAGCTACACACTTTCCGCACCTGGCCTGCTCCGTGACCAGCAGTTACGGGACAACCCTTAGGTGACACAAAGACACGGCATGTATCAAGCAGAAGGGTTGAGGGCTACGCGAGCCCCGCTCCACCTCACCTGAAGCAGAACCTGCTGACGACGTGCGTCGTCCAAGGCGGACTCGAAGGGCCAGTGGAGATGACGACGGTCCAGTCGGCTGAACTGGTGGGTGCAGCTGCCCCTCACTTCTCCCGTGCCAGCCGCGAACTGGAGCAGGACGGTTGGCTGAAGTACATCAACAGCGAAGGCCAGGGAAGTTCTTCAGGCTCGGGGAGAGGCCACCGGCCAGACCGTGGTGGTGCCGCTGAGGCGCGCCATCGGCTGACACCAGAAACGATCAAGGGGCGGGAGACACGGTGTCTCCCGCCCCTTTTGCCATATCCGTACAGCACGCACCCTGGCCTGCGGCAGTCAGGTTCGTCAGCTGGAGCCGGGCCGGACGGTGGATGAGCGGGACCCGGCCCCGCTCGTGGTCACGCTCCGTGCCGCGCGAGGGCTGGCCACAGCCGGTCCGTCAGTTCCGCAGGCGGTGCTGACGGGCGGTGACCATCGTGCGCCAGCGGGTGCGGGCGGTGGACTCGTCGTCGAGCCACTGGATGGCGGGGCCGACAGGCTGGGGCAGGTCGCCCATGGCGGCTGCGATCCGAACGTAGGAGGCGAAGTCGCCGTTCGCGGTCACCTCCTGCAGACGTCCGATGGTGGCCGCCAGATCGTCTTGTGCGATCTGTACAGGTCAGCGCCCAGAGGAAGGCGACTTCAAGAAGATCTCCTCCTGCGGCCGCGGGCCCGCCGTACGAGCACACCGACTGCGGCGCCCACGAGGGCGAATCCGGCCAGACCGGCCACGGACCACCCGACCGTACGGACTCCCCGGTCGCCCGCCGGGCGCGCGGATGGAGAGGACGGCTCGGGCGCCGACACGGACGGGACCGGAGCGGCGGCCGTCGTGGGGACCGGAGCGGACGTGGTGGGAGTCGTGTGGGGACTGGGCGGTGACGGGTCGATCACGGGGACCGAGATCTCCCCTTCTCCATGGCCGAGGGAGGGGAAGCCCACGTCGACGGTGACCTTCCACGTGCCGGGGGTGAGGACCTCAGCGGTGCTCCAGCCCGTACGGGTGCCGGGGTCGCGGACCAGCGGCCACGGGCCCAGGGAACGGGATCCGTCGGGGCTGGTCGCGTTCACCGTGGCGGCGACGGTCTCGTCGACGGCGTCCCCGTCGTTCTCCCAGGTGATCTCGGTCGTGACGTGACCCTCTCGCTGGCCGGTCACCACCACCTTGACGGTGTCGCCGTGGGCCTGGGCAGTGGTCGACAGGACCAGGACCTGGGCGAAGAGCATGAGCAGGAGGCCGAGGCCCGTGCCGGCGCGGAGGGCGTGGTGTGTACGCATCGTTGTGGTGCTCCTGTACGTGGGTGCGGTGGCGTCGGTGGACGGCCGCGGTGGCCGTCCACCGGCGCCCGGGTCGACCCGGAGGTCGCCGTCGAAGTCCGGATCGAGGTCAGGAGACCTTCTGGACCGTCCACGACTGGGGCGCACCGCCGTCTGTACGCTGCAGGTCGAGCAGCCAGCTCCCGTAGTACGGACGGTTGCTGACCGTCAGGGCGTAGCCACCGCTCGGGTCGGTCACGGTAATCGCTCCGTTGCGGCCGGACAGCTTCCACTGCTGCGTGGCGGCGTTGCCGCATGTCTGCTGGGCGACCCACATGCCCTGGGCCGGGACTCCGCCCGCCTGCAGGCACCTGCCGGAGACTGCGGAGCGGATACGGACGAGTCCGCTGCCCGCGTCGTCGAATAGCCACTGCTGCTGGGCGTAGCCGGTGGCGCGCGCGCCGACGAGCACCGTGCCGTCGGCGGAGCGTCCGCCCCAGATTTCGGCGGCCATGCCGGTGCCCGCGTTACCGAGGGTGTAGCGGGCGCCGGGGGTGATCGCGCCACCGCCCGCTTCGGCCGTACGGAAGGTGGTCGTGCGTCCGGCCCCGCTGTCGCGGCCGGACCGGTCGCGGACCGAGATGGCGACCTTGTACTCGGTGCCGGGCTGGAGGTTGTAGATGCGCAGCGCCTGCGACTGCACCCAGGTCAGGTGCCTGCCGTTCAGCAGGACCTGGTACCAGGCGGCGCCGTCGACCTGGGGCCAGCTCACGACGGCGGCGGTGGACTGGATCTGGCCGACCGTCACGTCCGGGCCGCCCGTGGGCTGCCTGGTGGGTGTCGGGGTCGGCGTCGGGGTCGGGGTGGGGCTGGGGTTCGGGTCGGGGGTGGTACCACCCTCGGACCGCATCAGGAACTGGTTGTCGGCGATGTTCCAGTGCGTGGCCAGATAGCTGCCGGCCCCGGGGTTGGTGTGGAAGTAGTCGTCGTGGTTGCAGTCCAGGATGTTCTCGGCGGCCTGGTTGGAGCACACGTACCGCATCTGGGGGTAGTACGGAGTGTCCGAGTAGCACATGACGTCGTACTCGTCCGTGCAGTGTGCGCCGCGACTGCTGTTGGGCGCGCTGTTGTTGACCGCGCCGAGGTTGTGCCCCAGTTCGTGCGCCGCGGTGTGGCCGCCCCAGCAGCCGGCGTCGGTACGTCCGTAGGAGGGGCCGAAGTTGCTCTGGTTGTTCTGGCCCGGCCGCTCGTCACCGGCGAAGGTACCGATGCCGCAGTAGACGTTGGTGTCCGCGAAGATCATGTACTTGCGGTCGCGCCGGTTGAGACCCCTGGCGGCGAGCGCGCTGTTGGTCGCGTTGAATTCGGCGAGCGCGGACGCCGGAAGCTCGATGGTGAGGACGGTCGGCGTGCAGTCGGCCGCGGTCACGTAGCGGATGTGCCGTACACCGCCGGTCTCCTTGGCGCTCGTCGCGTAGATGAGGTCGGCGTCGGCCGCCCACTTGCGGAACGAGGCGACGTACTCGGCGTACCGGTCACGGTCGGAGCCGTGCACGTACACGACCTGCACGCGGTTGCCTGTGCTGCCGTCACCGTCGCACTGGACGGTCTGACCCGCGGGGCCTGCGGCGACGGCCTGACTTCCGGACGTCGCGGCGGGCTCCGGGGCCGCGGCGGCCGCGGTCCTGGCACCGGCGGCGTCGGCGGCGGGCGCGTCCTGCGGGCGCCCAGCCGCAGGAGCCTTGGTGACGACGGCGGGAGCCACGTCCGCCTTGATGTCCACGCCCTTGGGCGGAGCGTCGGGCCCATGGGTGCACAGTCCGGAGTCGGTGCGGTAGACACCCGTACAACGGTCGCCCCTGGCGGCCGCCTTGAGCCCGTCGTAGACCATGCCCCGCCGGGTGTCGTTGGCGGGCTTCCCGACAACGGGCTCCGGCTCCTCGTCTCTGGCCGGCGCTGCGGCCGGTGCAAGGGGTACCGTCGCACCGGCCTGCGCGGATATGCCCCGTGCGGGCGTCCCCGCCTGAGCGTCACCCCCTGTGCCGGCGTAGGCGGCACCTGCCGCTATCACCGCCGCTGATGCCACGGCGACGGTGGCGAACATCAATCCCCTGGGCTTGCGCCTGTGTTCACGCTTCCTGCGATGCCTGGTCATGCGCACCTCAAATCCTTGGTCGGAGGAGTGGGTGCGCGGAAGCCTGCCAGACCGCCCAGTGGAGAATTCGGGCAAACAGGAATGACCCTCGAGACATCAGACCGTTACCCTCTACTGGCGAACTGATGAACACTCAATTACCTTAAATAAAAGGCAAGTTGAAAACACGGACGCGAAAAGTCCAGACCTTTCAGGGAATCTTGTTACCGAATCGAGATATATGGATCGAGCTTATTGACGGTAATTCAGTTTGGGATTCACCTAATTACTACCTCGTGAATTCTCTTCGTCACCAGCCGTGAGGGCTCCCGGCTCCGATGCAGCAGTCGAGTCGGCTCGCCTCCGGAGCGCACCTCAACCGCCCGGGTACGAGGGGCACTTCGGCGATCACGGGCTGAGGGCAGGATCCCGCCCCATTCCCGAGCCTCACCGACGAGCGGTTACGGGACACCGACCGTGGAGGTCGCACCGCTCCGTCGTCGGCGGGCGATCGGCGGGACCGAATGCAGTGGACGCAAGCAGCGCCCCTGAGCCCGGGTTTCATTGCGCCAGCCGGTTCGGCGCCGACCGCACTTCACTGTGCCTCGCGAAGATCCGGACCGTACGCGGTCCAGTGTCCCAACCATGATGCGAAGCTGGTCAGGCAGACGCCTACCGTGTACCACCAGCAGCCGAAGAACCTTCTGGTGTCGCACTCGCCGAAGAAGCTCGGATTCTTCTAAGACGTCATCTCATTTGGTGAGTCTGTGCGACGATTCGTCGGCCAGTGGGAAGTCATGAGCGGGGGCGAAGGTCGATGGAGTACGTCAATCTCGATGCGCAGGTCGGCGACCTGTCAGGGGTCTTGGACCCGGCTCGCTACCTGAGGCACCTTCCCTCGATCTCCGGTGACCTGCCGCCGGGAGCCCGGGCTTTTGCCACTGACCCGGGCCACTATGACTTCCGTAGCCGGCGCTGTGTGAAGGACCTGACGCTTCGGACTGTCCGGGGTGCCGGTGGTGAGGAGATGGAGGTCGAGTTCCAGCACAGCTGCTGGAAGCACGACCAGGACCTGCTGATCCGCTACGTGGGGGTGTCCGGCTTCGTCATCGATCCCGTTGAGGAGGGCCGAGAGACGGACCTCGGGGCTGTGATTCTCGACGAGATCCTTCCGCACGGGGACGGCTGCAGCCACGAGATCGCCTGCTGGGACGGCACCCTCACGATTGTCTGCCGTGACTTCCAGGCGGCCTGGACCGATGCCGCCTGCTCCAGCAAGTCGTAGGCGCGACAGGTCGTGGGGATTGTGGAGCGGTTGGTGCCGGATGAGCTGTGGGAGCTGTTCCAGCGGGTGGTACCGGAGGCGCCGTCTCGGCCTCAGGGCGGTGGCCGGCGTCGGCATGGCGACCGGGAGGTGCTGGCGGCGATCGTGTTCGTGGCCACGTCGGGCTGCACGTGGCAGCAACTGCCAGCAGCCTCCTTCGGGCTGTCAGGGGCAACCGCCCACCGGCGGTTCAGCGAGTGGTCGAAGGCCCGGGTGTGGGCCAAGCTCCACCGAGTGGTGCTCGACGAACTCGGGGCCCGAGGCGAGCTGGACTGGTCGCGCTGTGCGATCGACTCGGTGAACATGCGGGCCTTGAAAAGGGGGACCTGACGGGTCCGAATCCTGTGGACCGGGGTAAGTACGGCTCGAAGATCCACTTGATCACCGAGCGGACCGGTCTGCCCATATCCATCGGAATCTCGGGCGCGAACCTGCACGACAGCCGAGCCCTGATCCCCTTGGTCAAGGGCATACCGCCGATCTGCTCCCGCCGTGGACGCAGGCGGCGTAAGCCGGGAAAGCTCCATGCCGACAAGGGCTACGACTACTCCCACCTGCGGAAATGGTTACGGGGGCGCGGCATCACCCACCGCATCGCCCGCAAGGGCATCGAGTCCTCGCAACGGCTGGGCCGGCACCGCTGGACCATCGAGCGCACCATGTCCTGGCTCGCCGGCTGCCGCCGCCTCCACCGACGCTACGAACGCAAAGCCGACCACTTCCTCGCCTTCACCAGCATCGCCTGCACCCTCATCTGCTACCGCCGACTCACCAAATGAGATGACGTCTAAGAGCACGAGAAGAGGGGCCTGAGCTGGTCCTTTGCTCGTGAGGCGCAGCACGAGGTGCCGAGGGACGTGGCCCAGTTGGCGATGTCAGCGTTGATGGCGCTGCCGGTGGCGGGCAGGTGTAGGCGGCAATCGCCGAGACCACGAACAAGACGGAGCCGAGCTGCTTGACGGCGACGATCCACCAGCCGAGGTCGCGGGGACGGATGCAGCGCCGCGCGATCACACACCTCGACACGAGACACCCACACGGCTCCGCCCGCCGTCCGCTTCCACCACTGACGGCGCGGCCGGGCTGCCGACCGGAGGCAACGACCGCAGCCCTCCGGCAGCTCGGCCTCCGTCTCGGAGAACTCCCTGCCGTAGTCCACGACCTCTGCCGGCACGTCTGTCGGGTCGTGCAGGGAGACACCCGAGCCGGCGTGAGGTCGTGAGCTGGGCGACGAAGCCCAGGCGGTGTGCGCCGCATACGCCGTTCACACGCTGGTCGTGGCGATACGCGCGAGGATCTCGTCTGCACCGGCGCACCGCGGCGCGTCGACGAAGCGCTCCCGTCGGCCCGCCCGCCGGCCCGCTATATCTTCCGAGAGAAGGACGGCGACAACCACTCCGCACTCGACCGTAAGGGCCCGCCACATGACCGGACGCATCCCTGAGCCAACCGAGAGTTCGATTGCGCACGGGCCCTCCGGTGAGAGCCGGTGGCCGATGGCCACCGCTGTCGTCGCCGCCATGCTACTGACCGTCCTGCTCCCCGACGACCTCCGCCTCGCGCCGCGCTGGGTACTCCCGGCCGTCGAGGGACTGCTCCTGCTCGCGCTCATCGCCGGCGACCCGGGCAGGATCGACCGACGCTCGACGGTACTGCGCACCATGTCGATCACTCTGGTGTGCGTTCTCGCGCTCAGCGCCGTCTGGTCCACCGTCCAGCTGGTCGACGACATCCTCCAGGGCGGCAAGGAGACCAGCTCCGCCACCAGCCTGTTGCAGAGCGGCGGCACGGTGTGGGCCTGCACGGTTCTGGCCTTCTCCCTGCTGTACTTCGAGCTCGACTGCGGTGGGGCGGCGGCCCGTGTCCACCACATGCCCGCTACGCCCGCGCTCGCCTTCCCACAGCAGCTCAGCCCCGAAGTGGCAAACGCCGACTGGCGGCCCCGCTTCGTCGACTACCTCTACCTCGCGCTGACCAACGCCACCGCGTTCAGCCCCACCGACGTGATGCCCCTGGCCCCCTGGGCCAAGATCGCCATGGGCATTCAGTCCCTTGTCTCCCTGCTCATTCTCGGGCTGGTGGTCGCCCGCGCGGTCAACGTCCTCGCCTGATCCTCGATCAGGTTCCCGGGGGCTCCGCCCAGCCGGTTCGCACGGCATGGGCTCCCCACTGAATCCGGGTCCGTACCCCGGCCAGGTCCATGAGACGGCGCAGGCGCCGGAGCAGCGTACGCGGCGACAGACCGAGCTCGCGGCCGACGGGTACGTCAGGCCGGCCAGGAGCAGCGCGAGGCTCCTGCAGTCGAGCTCGGTCGGGCCTTCAGGGCCGACCTCCGCGATCACTTCGGACTCGCCTTCCGTGCCCGACAACCGGAGCGGCTGGGCCGTGCGCCACGCTGTGTCGCGGACCAT
>NZ_JAINVG010000109.1 GCF_020400725.1 Streptomyces sp. NK15101
ACGGCCGGATCATCGCCGCCGGCAAGCCCGGTGGCAGCGGCTTCGCGCTCGTACGTCTCGACACCGCCGGGAACCTCGACCCGAGCCTCGGCGGCGACGGCACCGTCGTCGCCGGCTTCACGCCCACCTCGCCCCAGGACGCCGGCGGCATCGCCCGGAGCATGGCCCTCCAGCCGGACGGCAAGATCGTCTCCGTCGGCTACGTGGGCAGCACCGCCTTCGACATCGGCGTGGTCCGCTACAACGGCAACGGCACCCTCGACACCACCTTCAGCGGCGACGGCATGGTCACCGCCGACTTCGGCGGCACCGAGTTCGGCAACGCCGCCGCGGTGCAGTCCGACGGCAAGATCCTCGCCGCGGGCGCCGGCGGCGCCGGTTACGCCCTGCTCCGCTACAACGCCGACGGCAGCCCCGACACCGCCTTCGGCACCGCCGGACGCACCTCGGTCGCCTTCCCGGGCGACGGCGGCTTCGCGAACGCCATGGCGCTCCAGCAGAACGGCAAGATCGTGCTCGCCGGCCGGGCCGACGACCCCGGCAGCTCCGCGGCCGACGACTTCGGCCTGGTCCGCTTCCAGCCGAACGGCACCGTCGACACCGGCTTCGGCGGCGACGGCTTCGTGGTCACCGACTTCAACGACTTCGACGAGGCCCGCGGGGTGCTCGTCCAGCCCGACGGCAAGATCGTCGCGGCCGGATACGGGGCGGGCTACGCCTTCGCCCTCGCCCGCTACCAGGGAGGCGACGGCACGACCCCGCCGTACGCCGACCTGTCGGTGACGAAGTCCGGCACGACCGCCGTGAGCATCGGCGGCCGCGCCACGTACACCGTGACCGTCACCAACGCCGCTTCCTCCACCGCGACGGCGACCGGCGTCAGGCTCACGGACACGCTCTCCGGCACGGGGGCGACCCTCATTTCGGCTGCCCCCTCGCAGGGCACCTGCACGACCACCGCCACGGCGGCCGACTGCGCCCTCGGCTCCCTCGCCCCCGGCACGAGCGCGACGGTCACGGTGACGGCCGAACCCCGGGCCACCGGCACCCTCACCGACACGGCGGCCGTCGGCGCCACCCAGCCGGACCCGGTGACCACCGGCAACACGGCCACCGCGACCACCGCGGTGAACAACGCCCGCGGCTGCACCATCATCGGCACCAGCGGCGCGGACACCCTGAACGGCGGCTCCGGCAGCGACGTCATCTGCGGCCTCGGCGGCAACGACACCATCCGCGCGAACTCCGGCAACGACACCGTCTACGGCGACTACGGCAACGACGGCCTCGACGGCGGCTTCGGCGACGACACCATGAACGGCGGCCCGGGCAACGACACCCTGACCGGCTACTACGGCAACGACCGCCTCACCACCACCGACGGGATCTCCGGCAACGACATCGCCAACGGCGGTCCCGGCAGCGACACCTGCACCACCGACGCGGGTGACACCCGCATCAGCTGCCCCTGACCCTCCCGCCGACGAGTGCCGTCGCCGCGACCCGCGCCGACGGCACTCGTCCGTGTTCGGGGCCCCGCTCAGGAGACGGACCTGCCGAAGAACTCCAGCTCCGCGACCGCCACCTGCCTGCGGGGGGCGGCGCGCCAGGCCGTGCGCAGGACCAGCTGGACCGACGGGGCGTCCCGGACGCGCAGGTCGACCCGCTGGGCGCCGCCGTCGTCGACGCGGTGGTGCGAGACGTGGAGCTCGCCCGCGGCGTCCTTGACCACGAGATCGAAGGTCCGCGGGGCGGCCTGTCCGTCCGCCCGGGTCGTGTTCTTCGAACTGCCGGGCGTGGTGAGGACGCTGAGCAGATCGGTCGGCCCGGCGAAACGCGCCTCCGGGTACTGGCCCGCCGAATCGCCCGCGTCCCCCGTGCCCCACCGGGTGTTGGAGCAGCCGTCGCCCGCCGGCTCAGGGCCCTGCTTCGGCGTGGAGCGCGAGGCCGGCCGGGCGACCGGGTGCACCGGGACGCGGGTCGCGAAACGGTCCTGGACCGCGCGGGCGGCCGGCGGGCCGCCGAAGACGCCACCGGCCACCACCGCCACGACCGCCGCGGCGATCAGGAGGCGGGCCGGCACACGGCTGCGGTCGCGGGCGAGCCCGGGCCGCCGGCCGGCGTACGGGCCCTCGGCCGTGGAGAGCCGGCCCGGGACCACGGGCGTCGCGCAGAAGCGGCAGAAGTGACGGCCCGGAGCGTTGGCGAGCGAGCAGGCCGGGCACGGCGTGCCGCCCTCGACGGCGGCCGGGCGGTGTTCAGGTCATGTTGAAGTACGGCAGGGGGCCGGCCGGCTGGCCGGCGGTCACGCGGCGGATCACGGCGATCGCCAGGATCGAGTCCAGGATGCCGATGGCGTGGTCCACCGGGTTGTGGTACTCGGTCTGGTGGAGCACCAGCAGGTGGACCGCGACCGAGAGGGGGCCGTCGGCGAGCCAGACGAACCACCAGGCGTTGATCAGCCAGGTGTCGCGGGGCGGGCCGCCGGCGCGCCGGACGTCCAGGGTGATGCGCCGGGGCAGCCACCACATGGCGAGCGGGATGATCCAGGCGCCGAGGGCGAAGCCCGGAGCGTACTTGTGGGTGCCCGGCGCGAGCACCTCGGCGTTGCAGCGGGCGCGGTGGAACCAGACCAGGAACGAGATCCAGCAGGCGATCTGGAGGAATCCGAGCGCGGCGCTCCCGTCCTCCAGCCAGGGGGCGTCGGGGCCGGTGAGGATGACGTACGCCTCGGCGAGGGCCGACGTGGCTATCAGGCACTGGACGACGAGGGCGGGCCCGGCGGGGTTCCGGAAGCGGTAGCGCGGTCCGCGCACGGCCGCGGGCCCGACGGGCACGTCGTACTGGTTCATGCTTCGTCCCCCCGCATGCGGCCGATTCGTACGGCGGCGTCGATCACCGGCATCGTAGATGCGCACCGGCCCCCGGCCAAGGGCCGTGAGCCGGGGAGGGCGGCGGGGAGAGCGGCGGGGTCAGCGGTCGTCGTCCGCCGTCCCGTACGGGCCGCCCGGCTCCGGGACCGGCCCGATCGGCTGGTCGGGGTCGAGCTTGACGCCCAGGCGCGGGGTGGCACCCGCGAGCAGGCCCCAGAGGGCGTCGCTGAGGAAGTGGGTCAGGTCGTCGAGGGAGCTCCTCGACTCGGGGTGGGCGGCCCACTGGTTCACCACGCCGTCCACCAGGCCGACCATGCCGAACGCCAGGTTGAGGTTGAACCCCTTGGGCGCCTTCCCGCCGTCGAGGAACCGCTCGGCGTACGTGTCCAGGAGCCGGGCGAGGTGGAGGGCGACGGCGGTGCGGGTCCCGGCGACCGCGCGCGAGCCGGTGGCGGGCCGCCCGGGCGAGCCGGTGCCGAGGAAGCGGTGGAGGTGGGGGTGGAGCGCCACCCAGCCCACGTAGGTGGCCGCGGCGAGCTCGATCGCCTCCCGGATCGTGCCCTTGGGGTCGAGGGCGGGGGACAGGGCGGTCATCAGGTCGTCGGTGATGCGCGCGCGGATCTGCTCGTCGAGGTCCTCGCGGCTGCGGAAGATCCGGTAGACGACGGAGCGGGGCATGCCGGCCTCGGCGCCGATCGCCGCCACGCTGACCGTCGTTCCCTCGCGGCCGATGACGGCGAGGGCCGCGGTGAGGACCTGGTCCCGGCGTTCGGCGCGGTGACCGGTCCAGCGGGTGTCGCGGCCGTCGGGGCGTCCGTCGCTGCGTGTGTGTCTGTCCTCGGCCACGGCGTGGATCGTACCCGGCGGAGGGGCCGGGGGCCGGGCGGCCGGGCCTTGCCGCGGACTCCCGCCCGCCCCGCGGCGGCGGGAGTCCGACGACGGGTCCCAGGGGTGGCGCAGGTCACGTTACCGCCGGTATCCTGGACGCGGTGACACAGGTAAATTCCGGGACCTGAGGAAGAATGCCCACCGGCAGGACCGGCGGCGGAGGGGACGGACATGGAGAACCGGCACGTCGACGTGCTGATCATCGGGGCGGGGCTGTCCGGCATCAGTGCCGCCTGCCACCTGCTCGCAGGGAATCCCGGAACCACGTACGCGATCATCGAGCGGCGCGCCGGCATCGGCGGCACCTGGGACCTGTTCCGCTACCCCGGCATCCGCTCGGACTCGGACATGTACACCTTCGGCTACGGCTTCCGCCCCTGGCACGGCACCAAGGTCCTCGCCGCCGGCCCGGACATCCGCCGCTACATCCGGGCCACCGCCGAGGAGCACGGCGTCACCGACCACATCCGCTTCGGCCGCAGGGCGATCCGGGCGGACTGGTCGACCGCCGAAGGCCGCTGGACCGTCGAGACCCTCGACGAGGCCACCGGCGAGACCCGCCTGCTCACCGCCCGCTTCCTCGTCGGCGCCACCGGCTACTACGACTACGACGCCGGCCACCGCCCCGAGTTCCCCGGCGAGGAACGCTTCCGCGGCACCCTCGTGCACCCGCAGCACTGGCCCGAGGACCTCGACCACACGGGCAAGCGCGTCGTCGTCATCGGCAGCGGCGCCACCGCCATCACCCTCGTCCCGGCCATGGCCCCCGAAGCCGCCCACGTCACCATGGTCCAGCGCTCGCCCACGTACGTCCTGGCGCTCCCCGGGGACGACCCCCTCTCCGCCCTCCTCCGACGGCTGCGCGTCCCCGCCGCGCTCGTCCACCGGGTCGGGCGCGCCCGCAACATCGCGATGCAGCGCGCCCTGTACGCCCTGTGCCGCAAGGCCCCCCGCCTCATGCGCAAGGTGCTCCTCGGCGCCGTACGGGCGCGGCTCGGCAAGGGCGTCGACATGCGCCACTTCACCCCGTCGTACAAGCCCTGGGACCAGCGGCTGTGCGTCGTGCCCGGCGGCGACCTCTTCACGACGCTCAGGAACGGCCGGGCGTCCGTCGTCACCGACCACATCGAGACGTTCACCGAGACCGGCGTCAAGGTCGGGTCCGGCGAGGAGATCCCCGCCGACATCGTCGTCACGGCCACCGGCCTGCGCATGCAGCTCGCCGGCGGCATGGAGCTCGCCGTCGACGGAAGGCCCGTCGTCACCCGCGACCACCTGCTCTACAAGGGCGTGATGCTGGACGGCGTCCCCAACCTGGCGATGATCATCGGCTACACCAACGCCTCCTGGACGCTCAAGGCCGACCTCGCCTCCGCCTACATCAGCCGGCTCGTCGCCCACATGGACCGCCACGGCCTCACCGCCGTCACCCCCGTCGCCACCGAGGCCGACCGTTCCTCCGTCTCCGTCATGGGCGAGTCGCTGACCTCCGGCTACATCGCCCGCGGCGACGCGATCATGCCCCGCCAGGGCACCCGCGACCCGTGGCGGATCCGGAACGACTACTACCGCGACCGCCGCGCGCTGCGGGGGTCCCCGATCGAGGACCCCGCGCTCCGCTTCGACCGCGCGGCCCCCGACGGGCGCCCCGCCGAGCGACGGGACCGGACCCCCGCGGCCTGACGCCCCTGAAGATCCATCAGGGAAGCGCCTCGAACGGGGAAGCACCCCGAGAGCCCTCGAAGAGCCCCTCAGAAAAGCGCCTCCGGACACCCGACCGCGAGAGACCGAGGACGACGATGACCAGCGTGCAGAGCTACCACGAGAGGCTAAGGACCCTGTCCGAGGCCTCGGTGCACATCCACTTCGACGCGTTCACCGACATCGACTGGGACCACCCCGACTTCGCCATCGACCCGACGGACCCCCGCTGGGTGCTCCCCGCGGCGGACCCCCTGGGCGGCCACCCCTGGTACCAGGAGCAGCCGCTGGAGGTCCGCACGCGCATCGGACTGTGGCGGTACGCCAACATCGTCAAGGTCGGCATGCAGTTCGAGAACGTCCTCATCCGCGGGGTGATGGACTACCTCTTCGCGCTGCGCAACCAGAACCCGGAGTTCCGCTACCTCACCCACGAGGTCACGGAGGAGTGCCACCACACCCAGATGTTCCAGGAGTTCGTGAACCGGGCGGGCGCCGACGTGCCCGGCGGACGACGCTCCTTCCGCGTGCTCAGCCGCTTCCTGCCCCTGGCCGGCTCGCTGATCCCCGAGTCCTTCTTCACCGGCGTCCTCGCCGGGGAGGAACCCATCGACCACCTCCAGAAGGCGATCCTGCGCGGCGGCGAGGACATCCACCCGCTGATGCGCCGGCTCATGCAGATCCACGTGGCCGAGGAGGCCCGGCACATCTCCTTCGCCCACGAGTTCCTGCGCGTCAAGGTCCCCGGCTACGGCAGGGCACGCCGGGGCGCGCTCTCGGTGGCCTTCCCGGTGATCATGCGGGTGCTCGGCGACGTCATCATGGTCCCCGACCGGAAGACCGCCGAGACGATAGGCGTGCCCCACTGGGTGATCAAGGACATCTTCTGGAAGTCGCCCGACGGCGAGAAGATGCTCCGCGACCTCTTCTCCGACGTCCGGATGCTCGCCGAGGACATCGGCCTGATGAACAGGGCCTCCCGGCGCGTGTGGAAGGCGCTGCGCATCGACGGCCGCCCGTCCCGCCACCGCGGCGAGCCCGCCCCGCACGCCGCCTGACGGAGCCGGTGAACAGGCGCCCGCCTCCCCACCGGTCACGTGAACGGAGAACCCTTCCCCATGCCGTACGTCGTCACCCGGTCGTGCTGCGCCGACGCCTCCTGCGTCCTGGCCTGCCCGGTCAACTGCATCCACCCCGCCCCCGGTGAACCGGGCTTCGGGCGGACCGAGATGCTGTACGTCGACCCCCGCACCTGCGTCGACTGCGGCGCCTGCACGACGGCCTGTCCGGTGGACGCGCTCAAGCCGCACACCCGGCTCACCGAGGCGGAGTTGCCCTTCCTCGAACTCAACCGGGCCTACTACGAGGCCCATCCGCACGAGGACCGCGCGCCGATGGCCGTCGTGCCCCCGCAACGCCGCACCACCGCGGCCGAGTTGCGGGTCGCCGTCGTCGGCGCCGGTCCGGCCGGACTGTTCGCCGCCGACGAGCTGCTCCGGTACCCGGGCGTGACCGTCACCGTCCACGACCGGCTGCCCACCCCGTACGGGCTCGCCCGCGCGGGAGTGGCGCCCGACCACCAGGACACCAAGCGGGTCGCCCGGCTGTTCCGGGCCGTCGAGAGCCAGCCCGGCTTCTCGTACCGGCTCAACACCGAGATCGGCCGCGACCTGCACCACGAGGACCTGGTCCGCGACCACCACGCCGTCGTCTACGCCGTCGGCGCGGCCGGCGACCGGCGGCTCGGCATCGAGGGCGAGGACCTGCCCGGCAGCGCCTCAGCCACCGACTTCGTCGCCTGGTACAACGGCCACCCCGACCACAGCACCACCCCCTACGCCCTGGACGGCGAACGGGCCGTCGTCATCGGCAACGGCAACGTGGCCCTGGACGTGGCCCGCATCCTCACCGCCGACCCCGACACCCTGTCCCGCACCGACATCTCCGACCGGGCGCTCGCCGCGCTGCGGACGAGCCGCGTCCGCGAGGTCGTCGTGCTCGGGCGCCGCGGACCGGCCGAGGCCGCGTTCACCCTGCCGGAACTGCTCGGCCTCGCGGCGCTCGACGGAGTCGACATCCTCGTCCAGGGCTGGCCGGCCGACGTGCCCCCGGACGCCACGCCCAAGACCGGGGTGCTCGCCGAGCTGGCCGCCCGGACCCCCGTGCCGGGACGGCGCCGCATCGTCCTGCGCTTCCGGACCCGCCCGGTCCGGATCCTCGGCGAGGACCGGGTGACCGGTCTGACCGTCGAGACGGACGGGGCCGTGGAGACCGTCGAGGCCTCGCTCGTCCTGCGCGCGATCGGCTACCGCGCCCGGCCCGTCCCCGGCCTCCCGTTCGACGAGACGACCGGCACGGTGCCCCACGAGAGGGGCAGGGTCCGGCCCGGCGTGTACGTGGCCGGCTGGATCAAGCGCGGCCCCAACGGGTTCATCGGCACCAACAAGTCCTGCGCCCAGGAGACCGTCTCCGCCCTCCTCGACGACCTGGAGGCAGGCCTGCTCACCGCCCCCGCCGGCGGGGAGCCGGCGTCCGGCGGGCACCCGGAGGCCGTGGGCCTCGACGGCTGGCGGGCGATCGACGACGGCGAACGCGCGGCGGGGCGGCGCCAGGGACGCCCCCGCGTGAAGATCCTCGACAGGGAGGAACTGCTCGCCGCCGCCCGCTCCGCGTCGGGACGGCCGCGGGCACGCTTCCTCCGGTCCTAGGGCGCGCCCGGAAGGTAGCCCGTCGCGGCGCGGGCGTAGGAGTGCAGGGCGGTGATCACTTCCCGGGGTGAGCGACGGCCGGCGAGCACGTCCATCTGGTAGCCGTCCTCCATCGCCACGAAGTTGGCGGCGATCAGGCGGGCCGGGTCCGTCAGGGTGAAGTGGCCCTGGGCCTCGCCGAGCACCAGGATCCCTTGGTAGACGCCGATCTGGCGCTCGGTCAGGACGCTGTCGAGGGCGGCGGCCTTGGGGTCGCGCAGGGCGCGGGGCCAGTATTCGAAGAGCAGCCGGGGCAGCCGGTCCTGGGGGCCCGACGCCACTCCGGACGCGATGCAGCTGCGCAGCCTCCCCCGTGCGTCCGCCTCCCGCTCCGCTGCCGTCTCGCGTTCCCGGCAGAACCGTTCGATGGCCTGCTGGAAGGTCTCGTACATGAGGGCGTCGAGGTCCTCGTAGTAGTACAGGACCGCCGCCGGCGTGACCCCGGCCTCGGCGGCGACGTCCTTCAGCCGGAGCCCTTCGAGTCCCCGGCTGAGCAGGGCGCGTGCCGCTGCCTCGCCCAGCTGGGCGCGCCGGGCCTCCTGATCCTTGTTCCGCGCCACCGGGTTCCTCCACCGCCTCGTGAACTGAATCGAGACCAAAAGATACAGCGCGAGGTCTTGACCGCACTGCGCCGGATTCCTTAAATCGCTGTTTAACGAATAAGGCCAGCCCGTACGCTTTCCCCAGGAGGCCCTCATGACCGGCGCATCCGACACCCCGCCCCCCGCGGCACCGCCCGGCGGGAAGGGCCTGCGGGGCGGCTCCGTCGGCCTGCTCGCCACGATCGCCCTCGGGCTCGCCTCCGTCGCCCCCGCGTACAGCATCGCGGTCACCCTGGGCCTGGTGACCCTCGTGGTCGGCGACCTGGCCCCCGCCGCCCTGCTCCTCGGCTTCGTGCCGATCCTCCTCACGGCCTTCGCCTTCCGGGAGCTGAACCGGCGGATGCCGGACTGCGGCACGACCTTCGTGTGGAACACGCGGGCGTTCGGTCCGGCCGTCGGCTGGGTGGCGGGCGGCTGGACGGTCCTGGTCGCGACCGTCCTCGCGATGACCGCGCTCGCCCGGGTCGGCGCCTCCGCGATCCTCGCCTTCCTGGGGCTCGACGCGGCGGCCGGCAGCACCTTCGCCGTGACCGCCCTCGCCGTGGCCCTGCTCGCCCTGGTGGTCGCCGTCGCCTACCGGGGCATCCAGCTCGCCGCCCACGTGCAGTACGCGATGCTCGGCCTGCAGCTCCTCGCGATGCTCGCCTTCGGCATCGCCGCCTTCGCCCGGGACGGCGCCGCAGGCCCGTCCCTGGGCTGGGTCTCTCCCTTCGCCTTCGACGACTTCGGCTCCTTCGCCGAGGCGGTGCTCCTCTGTCTCTTCATCTACTGGGGCTGGGACGCCCTGATCACCTTCAACGAGGAGACCGTCGACAGTGACCGCACCCCCGGCAGGGCCGCGGTCGCCTCGACCCTGATCCTGCTCGTCACCTACCTCTTCACCGCGTTCGCCGCGATCTCCTTCGCCGGGACCGGCACCGGGGGCCTCGGGCTCGGCAACGAGGAGAACACCGCCGACATCCTCACCCGCCTCGCACCCACCGTGCTCGGCGGCACCGCGAGCCGGGTCGTCACGCTCGCCATCGCCGTCTCGGCCGTCGGCGCCCTGCTGACCTGCGCGGGCTCCAGTCCCCGGAGCACGCTCTCGATGAGCGCGCACGGCGCCCTGCCCGCCGCCTTCGGCCGCATGCACCCGCGCTTCCGCACCCCCGCCTTCGGGACGGTGTTCTGCGGAGCCGTCGCGGCCGTCGCCCTGGTCCTGCTCACCCTGGTCTCCGCCGACTTCCTCGGCGACGCCATCCTGTCCATCGGCCTCCTGATCGCCTTCTACTACGGCGTCACCGGCTTCGCCTGCGTCTGGTACTTCCGCCGGCGGCTGCGCGACTCCCCGCGCGACCTGCTGGTCAAGGGCGTCCTCCCGGCGGCCGGCGGACTGATGATGCTGGCGGCGTTCGTCCGCAGCGCCTACGACATGGCCGACCCCGGCTACGGCTCCACGTCCGTCGGCGGAGTCGGCGGGGTCTTCCTCCTCGGCGTCGGCTCGATCGTCCTCGGAGGCCTCGTGATGCTCCTCGTCCGCGTCCGTCACCGCCGTTTCTTCCAGGACGGCCGCACGGCCGTCGCCACCCTGTCCGTCACGGAGAACTGACACCCATGCGCACCCTCGCCGTCGCCGCCCTCCAGACCACCCCCGTCGCCCACGATCCGAAAGCCAGTTGGGAGCGGTTCGCCGACCAGGTCCGCGCGGTACGCGCCACCTTCCCGCACGTCCAGCTCCTCGTCGTCCCGGAACTGCTGCTCTCCGCGGAGGCGCCACTGCTCCGGTCCCGCCCGGAGTGGATGCGGGAGGCCGCCACACCGGTCCCCGGACCGCTGACGGACCGGCTCTGCGCCCTGGCCCGCGAGACCGGCCTCTGGCTGGTGCCGGGCAGCGTCTACGAGCAGGGCGACGACGGCCACGTCTACAACACCGCCCTCGCCGTCTCCCCCGAGGGCGAGATCGCCGCCCGCTACCGCAAGGTCTTCCCCTGGCAGCCGTACGAGCAGACGCGGCCCGGCAGCGAGTTCGTCGTCTTCGACCTGCCCGGCATCGGCCGCGCGGGGCTCGCCATCTGCTACGACGGCTCGTTCCCGGAGACCGCGCGCCAGCTGGCCTGGCTGGGCGCCGAGCTCGTCATCCAGCCGACGCTGACCACCACTCGCGACCGCGAGATGGAACTGGTCTGCGCCCGGGCCAACGCCTGGACCAACCAGGTGTACGTCGTCAACGTCAACGCGGCCGACCCGGCGGGCGTCGGCGCCAGCGTCATCGTCGACCCGGAGGGAACGGTCCGCCAGCAGGCGGGCACCGGCGAGGAGGTCCTCGTCGACGTCCTCGACCTCGATGCCGTCACCCGCGTCCGTACGTACGGCTCCGCCGGCATCAACCGGCCCTGGGCCCAGCTCGCCCGCTACGGCGACCGGATCGAACTTCCCATGTACGGGGGCACGTTCCGTCCGACGCCGTCACGCGACAGGGCCTAGGAGCGGAGGAAGGCGCGGACCCCCTGGGAGACCGCGTCGTCGCCGAGCAGTGCGTTGTGGTCGAGGCAGCCGGCGCCGTTGTTCACGGCACCGGCCAGCGGCACGCTGCTGTCGGGGTTGACGACCTCGTCGCAGTTCGACCACCAGGTGGCGTAGCGCACGGCCCCGGGCGTCTCGTCGCCCTCCGCGAGCTTCTTCTGGACGTAGGAGCCCGGCGTCATGTCGCGGCAGGCCTGGTCCCACAGCGCGCACGCCCACGCCGTGCCGGTCCCGTGGTTGGGGCCGGCGAGGGAGGCCCAGTGGGCGACTGAGGACCGGCCGGCGGCGTCGAACTTCACGTACCAGCGGGTGACGAGGCTGCCGAAGGAGTGGGCGACGAGATCGACCCGGGCGGCCCCGGTCTGCCGCTTGACGCCCTCGACGTACGCGGAGAGTTCGCCGGAGAGGACCTCGTTCACGGACCGGTGCGTGTCGTAGCCGAAGGAGAACAGCTCGGCGTCGGTGTACCCGTCGGCCTTGAAGTCCGCGCGCAGTCCGCCCCATACGCCGGGATCCGCGTTGTACCCGTGGACGAACACGACGGGGGTGCGGGGGGAGGAGCCGAGCGCGGGCGTCTCGGCCCGGACGGGCGCCGTCGGCAGGGACAGGGCCGCGACGACGGCGAGCAGCGGAACGGCGATCCGGCCACGGAGTCTCGACACGCTTTCCTCCAAGACGAGTTACGCACGAGTAGTCAGGAGCATGGTGAGGGCTGAGGGGGCGGATGAACAGCCTCCTGCACGGCTTCGTCGGCCCCCGAGGCCCCCTGGGTGGCCCTGGGGCAGGCGGACGGCGACCGGGCCCGGTGGCGATTGGGGCCGACGAGACCGATTCCGAACGGAAGGGTCCTGCCGGCGCAGTGAGGGGCAGCCGGGACCCGGCTGCCCCTCACGGTCACCCCCGTCGTGGGACTGGCGTCCGTCAGGTCGCCCGGCGGCGGATCCACCAGGCGCAGAACCCGGTCAGAGCCAGGGCGAGGCCGAGGTGGAGCCCCGTCTCGGCCCATTGAAGGGTCCAGAAATTACCGGCGGGCTGGTAGGTCACCCGCTGTGTGTAGCCCTGGGCGCCGAGGTCGGCGAGGCAGCCGTCGAACTGCTGCGGGGTGGGCGGGCCCGACTCGGTGCGCAGGCAGTCGGCGAAGGACGACGGCACGGGGGCCGGCCGGCCCGCGGCGTCCAGCGTCTGTTGGGAGACGACCCAGGACCCGGGCACTTCCTCCAGGTGCGCGACGATCTGCTCGGCGCCGTCCTGGATGCTGATGGGGGCGCCGTCGGGCCCGATCGGCAGGGTGGTCCGGTCCGCGGCGGCCAGGTGGGACCGGATCCACGTCGGCACGGCGATCTGGACGGCGGCGTAGAGGGCGAACGTGGTGACCATCGCGGGCAGGGTGCGGCGGACGACCAGGCCGAGGGCGACACCCAGCACGAAGGCGAAGGCGGCATGGGCCATGGGGACGACACCCCGTGCGGCGAAGGCCACGGGGTCGAGTCGCGGGAAGTACGTGTCCGTCGCGCCGCCGCCGTCGACGGCCCGGTCGATGGGGCTGCTCCACCAGCTCACCGCGAGGCTGGTCAGTCCGGCGGCGGCCATGGAGGCCGCCGCGCCGAGGGCCAGCTTGGTCGCCAGCCAGCGGGTGCGGGTGACGCCCTGGTTCCACGCGAGGTAGTGGGTGCCGGTCTCCAGTTCGCGGGAGACCAGCGGTGCGCCCCAGAACATTCCGATGACCGCCGGCACGGCGAGCACGGCCAGCAGTCCGGTGTAGTAGAGGGTCCGGTCCGAGCCGGAGACCTGGTCCACCAGACCGCTGCCGGCCGTCCGGTAGAGGTCGGCCAGCTGCGGGCCGGTGACCGCCAGGGTGGCGGCGAGGGCGGCCACCGCGGCGAACAGCACGGCGGCCTGGGTGCGGAACTGGCGCCAGGTCAGCCAGATCATCGGATTACCTCCAGTGCGGGCCGGGTGTCACGCGCCGCATCGGCGGGCCGGGTCATGTAGGCCATGACGATGTCTTCCAGACCGAGCGGGCTGACGGTCCAGGACGGGTCGCGGACCGCGGTGTCGGTGCGCACCAGGAGAGTGGTCTGCCGTTCGGTGTGGCTGGCGGTGATGACGTGCTGGCCGGCCGGGATCGTGCCCGGGTCCCGGCGCGGGCCGGTGAGCCGGTGGTGGCACGCGACCAGGTCGTCGATGTCGCCGGCCACCTGCACCCGGGAGTCGACCAGGACGACGACGTAGTCGCAGGTCCGCTCCACGTCGGAGACCAGGTGGGAGGAGAGCACGACGCTCAGCTCGTGCTCGGCGACGGCCTCCATCAGGTCCTGCATGAACTCCCGTCGGGCGAGCGGGTCCAGGGCCGCGACCGGCTCGTCCAGGATGAGCAGCTCCGGGCGCTTGGCGATGCCCAGGGTGAGGGCGAGCTGCGCGCGCTGGCCGCCGGACAGGCTGCCGGCCCGCTGCTTCGGGTCCAGGCCGAGGCGGCGGATCCGGTCGCGCGCCACGGCGTCGTCCCAGTTCGTGTTGAGGCGCTTGCCGAAGTCGAGGTGGTCGGCGACGCTCAGCGTGGCGTAGGTCGGGGTGTCCTGGGCGACGAAGCCGACCTTGGCCAGCTGTTCCACACCCTCGGCGGGACGACCGCCGCACACCTCGATGGTGCCGGCCGTCGGGGTCAGCATGCCCGAGGCCAGTTTCAACAGAGTCGACTTGCCGGCGCCGTTGGGGCCGACCAGGCCGACCACCCGGCCGGCGGGGACGTCCAGGTCGCAGTTCTGCAGCGCCCAGCGCCGCTTGTACCTCTTGCCCAGGCCGCGGGCCCGCAAGACAGCGCTCATGCCACGTCCTCTCCGGCGGCGTCACGAAACGTGCTCATGAACAGCGCCTCGATGCTCTCGTCGTCGAGCCCGGCTAGGCGGGCCTTGGTCAGCCAGCGCTTCAGGTCCTTGCGCAGCGGTCCGTGCGCGGCCAGCGTGCCGTCGGCCAGCGTCCGGGTCACGAACGTCCCGACGCCGGGACGGGCGGCCACCAGGCCGTCGTACTCCAGCTCCCGGTATGCCTTGAGCACCGTGTTCGGGTTGACCGCCATCTGCTTCGCCACGTCTTTGACGGTCGGCAGCCGGTCCCCCTCGCTCAGCAGGCCCAGGCGCAGCGCGTGCCGCACCTGCTGGACCAGCTGCTGATACGGGGACAGGCCGGACCGGCTGTTCAGGTGGAACTCAATCACCGGTTCCTCCATTTATCTAGTTGCCTAGCACTATAGACCTCTGCGTCGGCCATTCGGCGAGGCGTGCTGCGGGCGTCGGTCGCCCGGCACCGAGGAGACCTGGTTGTGCGCGGTCGGCGCTCGCCGGACCTCGCTCGGGTGTCGAAGGGTGACGGGGACTCAAGTGGTCGGCGCATCGCCCGCGGGCGGGCGGTGCCGACGACGCGCGTCGGGGATCGGTGCCGGTGAACCAAGGGTCGAATCCTGCGGCTCCTGGGGCGGATCGATCCCTTTTCGGGGCAGCCTGTCCGCCGCGTCGGGGAACTGATGTCGCCATAAGGCTTGTCAGTGCAATTTCACATTACTATGTTACAGCGCACACGGTTCGATGAACGTCCGTCATACGCCGTGCGAACCAGACCAGTTCGCCCACGCATCTCCGGACCAACCCCCCTCACCAGCAGGAGTCCTGTTGTCTCTCCACAGACGTGTGCGCTCTTCCCTGCTCGCCTCCGCCGTCACGGTCACCCTCCTCGCCTCCGCCGGCCAGGCCGGTGTCTCCGCGGCGGCCCCGGACGACCGGCCCGCCCCGGCCCCCGCGTTCGGCGCGCCGGCCCCGCGGGCGCAGCCGGGAGCCAACCCCTTCGACGAGGTCGAGCACCTGGCCTCCGCCCCGCGCGTCAGCTACGGGCCCGCGCCCGCCCCCGGCGGCCACGCCACGGGCCGCGTTCCCGGCCGGGCGCCGGCCGCCGCCACCGCGCGGTCCTTCGCCGCGGCCATCCCCGGCACCACCGCCGCCGGCGTCCCCTGCACCCTCGACGGGATCACCGGCCTCGCCCCGGAGCGGTTCGCCGACTTCCTCGCCGACCCGGCGGTCACCGCCGACGGCTGTCTCCGCGGCCTCATATGGACCTGGGACGCCCGGCTCGCGCCGGTGATGTCCGACGCCCACGTCCAGGCCGTCGCCCGCCGCATATCGAGCCTGTCCGCCTCGCACGACGGACGGAACTCCTCCCACCTGGAGGAGATGTTCACGTACCTGCACGCCGTCGCGTACCACGACTACTCGCGCGACGAGATCGACACCACCGACGCGCCCACGGTTGACGCGATCCGCCGGGCCGTCGCCGACTTCGGCGCCGCCGCGCACACCTTCGACGTCACCAAGAGCAACGCGAACACCCTCCGCGAAGCGCTCTACGCGGCGAGCGCGCCCGGCCTCCGCCAGCACCAACTCGGCCTCGTCAAGCGGGTCCTGGCCACCATGGACCCCTCGCACCCCGCGACGAACCCCGACCCGGCGTGGGCGGGCGCCGCGCTCGCCGGCCTCTCCGTCAACTACCTCGGCGTCTACCCGGGCAACCAGGACAGCGCCTTCCGCGCGGCCGTCGCCGCCGACCCGGCCTACCGCGCGACCTTCAAGGCCTTCGCGGGCTACGGCCACCTGAAGGGAACCGTCAACGCCTGGGTCGCCCGCGACGCCCTCGGCGAGTACGGCCGCTTCGGTCAGATCGACGGCCTCAGGGACGGTGTCGTCGCCGACCTCGGAGCCGTCCTCACCACCGTCGTCGACACCTTCGGCCGCGGCAGCGAGCAGTGGGCGAAGGTCGTCTCCTGGCTCAACTTCTACGAGGCCTGCAAGCCGTACGGCGTGTGCAAGGAGGACATCGAGAAGCAGCTCTTCCCCTACACGTACACCTACGACAACGGCGCCATCAAGGTCCGCACCGCCCTCGACCGGGCCACCGTCGACCAGCTCTACTACGCGAGCAAGCAGGTCAAGGCGCAGTACCACCGCGTCCTCGGCACCGAGCAGCCGCTCGCCGGCGACCCCAACACCAGTCTGAACGTCGTCCTCTACGCCTCCCGGGCGGACTACGAGAACTACCACCCCATCCTCACCGGCATGGGCACCAACAACGGCGGCATCTACATCGAGCGCGGCGCCACCTTCTACACGTACCAGCGGCGCGTCCCGCAGGACTCCTCGCTGACGCTGGAAGAGCTCTTCCGCCACGAGTACACCCACTACCTCAACGGCCGCTGGGCCGTCCCCGGCTTCTTCGGCGAGGGCCCCTGGTACCAGGGCGACCGCACCACCGCCATGGACGAGGGCACGGCCGAGTTCTTCGACGGAGCCACCCGCGACAACGGCATCGCCGTCCGCAAGTCACTCGTCCGGGGCGTCATCAACGACACCGCCGGCGGCGGCCCCCGGATGAACCTGCGCCAGATCCTCAACGCCACCTACGACGGCGACGGCTTCCGCTTCTACAACTACGCGGGGACGTTCTTCGAGTTCCTCTGGACCGAGAAGCCCTCCCTGCTCCGCGAGATGTACACCCACCTGCGGGCGAACGACGTGGCGGCGTACGACGCCTGGCGCGACCGGCTCGGCTCCGACGCGAACCTCCAGCGCGACTACGACCGCTTCCTCGACGCGCAGATCGCCAAGGTCGACCAGCTGTACGTCCCGAACACCACGTACACGCCCAACGCCCAACTCCGCGACGCCGACCTCGCGTCGGTGAAGTCGTCCTTCGCCGCCGCCACGTACAGCACCCCCGACTGCGTGGAGAAGGGCGAGCCCGGAAAGCGCCGCTTCCTCTGCACCGGGCGGATCACCGCCAACCTGTCCGACTGGACCAGCGAGGACCGGAACTTCAAGGACATGTCGGAGACCGTCGACTACTTCATCCTCGACCGAGCAGGCGCCGCCTCGAACAACCTGGCCGACATGAACTGCAGCTTCGGACCGATCGACATCTGGTCCAGCAAGGTCGCGGGCACGTCGAGCTACAGCTGCGAGGGCCCCCTCCGCAGCTGACCGCACCCCACCGTCCGGGCCGGTCCTTCCACGGGGGAGGGCCGGCCCGGCACCACGACCCCCTCTGGAGGCCGCACTCCGTGAGCACCACCCCGCACCCGGTCCGCACCACCGACTACCACACCGCGGGCGAGCCCTTCAGGATCGTCCACGAGGACCTGCCCCCGATCCCCGGCGACACCGTCGCCGAGCGCCGTGCCCTCGCCCTCCGGTCCGGCCCGCTCGACGGACTGCGCCGCCTGCTGGTGCGGGAACCGCGCGGGCACTCCGGCATGTACGGCGGATTCGTCGTCCCGCCCGACGACGACGGCGCCCACTTCGGCGTCCTGTTCTGGCACAAGGACGGCTACTCCACCGCCTGTGGCCACGGCACGATGGCCCTCGGCGCCTGGGCCGTCGACACCGGACGCGTCCCGGCACCCGGCGACGGCGACGTCCCCGTACGCGTCGACGTGCCCTCCGGACGCGTCACCGCGACCGTGCACCGGGCGGGCGGCCGCACCACCGGCGTCACCTTCCGCAACGTCCCGACACGCGTCCTCGCCCGCAAGGTCCCGGTGACCACCGCGTCCGGCACCGTCGAGGTCGACCTCGCCGACTCCGGCGCCCGCTACGCCACGCTTCCCGCGCGCGCCCTCGGCCTCGACGCCACCCGGGCCTCCCTGCCCGCGCTCGTCCGGGCCGGACGGGAGATCCGCGCCGCGCTCCCCGAGCACGACGTGTACGGCGTCATCCTCTACGAGGAACTGCCCGACACCCCCGACGGGCCGCACCAGCGCAACGTCACCGTCTTCGCCGACGGGCAGATCGACCGCTCACCCTGCGGATCGGGCACCTCCGCCCGACTCGCACTGCTCGGCGAGGACGGGCGCCTCGGCCCCGGGGACGTCCTCACGCACGAGTCCGTGGCCGGCACCGTCTTCACCGGCCGGCTGCTGGCCGGGGGCGTCACCGAGGTCACCGGAGCCACCCACCGCACCGGCACCCACACCTTCGTCCTCGACCCCCACGACGATCTGGGCACGGGATTCCTCCTGTGACCGCCACGCCCGCCACGCCCGCCACGCCCGCCACGCCCGCCACGCCCGCCACGCCCGCCACGCCCGCCACGCCCGCCGTCACGGCCCCGACCCTCATGACGGCCACGACCGCCCCGACCGCCATGGCCGACCTGCTCCTGATCGACGCCCCGGCCATGACCCGCCTCCTGACCCCGGCGGCGACCGCCGACGTCCTCGCCGGGGTCCTGCGCGCCGGATTCGACCCCGAGACCGCCCCGCTCCGCACCGCCGTCCCCGTCCCGGCCGGTGAGCTCCTGCTCATGCCCGCCGCCTCCGGCGCGTACGCAGGCGTGAAGATCGCGGGCGTGGCCCCCGGCAACCCGGCCCTGGGCCTGCCCCGGATCACCGGCTCCTACCTGCTCCTCGACGGGGCGGACCTCCGCCCCCTCGCCCTCCTCGACGGCGCGGCCCTCACGGAGCTGCGCACCCCGGCCGTCTCCGCGCTCGCCGTGCGCCGTCTGACACCGGGCGACCGGCCGCTGCGCCTCGTCCTCTTCGGTACCGGACCCCAGGCGTACGGCCACCTGGAGGCCGTCCTCGCGGCGCGCGAGCTCGCCGAGGCCGTCGTCGTCGGGCGCGACCCGATCGGGGCGCGCGCCCTCGCCGGATACGCGCGGTCGCTCGACGTGCCCGCCCGCGCCGGCACACCCGACGACGTGGACGGGGCCGACCTCGTCGTCTGCTGCACCACGGCCAGGGAACCCCTCTTCGACGGTGCCCGGGTGGCTCCGGGCGCCACCGTCGTCGCCGTCGGTTCGCACGAGCCGACGGCCCGGGAGACCGACACCGCGCTCGTGACCCGCGCCGAGGTGTACGTCGAGGCGCGCGCGGCGGCGCTCCGCGAGGCGGGGGACCTGCTCGTCCCGGTGGCCGAGGGGGCGATCGGCGAGGACCACATCGCGGGCACCCTCGCCGATCTGGTGAACGGCCGTGTCCCCTCCGGGCGTCCACGGTTCTTCAAGAGCGTGGGCATGGCCTGGGAGGACCTCGCCGTCGCCGGTGCCCTGTACCGCGCGGCCCGCGGGGGCTCATGACCCGGTGGGCGACGGGGAGCGGTCCGGCCGGCCGTCCCGCGGTGCCTGATGTTGACGGCCGCGGCCCGCCCCACGGCCACGGGGTTCAGGAAACGCAGCGGGCCGATCAGGCGGGACGCGAACAGGTGCATGTGCCGTGCCAGGGAGGCGTCCCGTGCCGCCGCCGAGAACAGCAGCCGCTCCATGGGATTGAAGGGGCGGCCCTTGGCGAAGTCGGCGGCCAGGTACCGGTGGCCGCCCAGCCGGCGCCGGTGCCGGCGCGCGTACGCCGCGAGGGACCGGTCGAGGTCGGCCCGTCCGGCCACGGCCGGGCCGACCGCCTCCGCCAGCCACTGCGCGGACTGCGGGGCCCACCCGCACCCCACTCCCCACAGGGGGTCGCCGGTCAGGGCGGCGTCGCCGACGAGGGCGAGCCCCGGGGCCGTCGGCCTGCGGGTGTGCAGCGGGTGGTCGACCGTGCCGGTGATCTTCGTGACGCGTTCGGCGGAGTCGACGGGCGGCGCGTCGGGCGGGGAGCGGACGACGTCGAGGAAGCTGCCCTCCAGGTCCCTCCGGAAGTCCGGAAGCCGCTTCTTGTCCGGGAGCACCGCGACGACCGTCACGCCGTCGTCGTTCGGGAACGCGTAGGCCGTGTCGGGCACCGGGAACCAGGCGTGGCTGATCCCGTCGCGCAGCGGAAGGCCTCGGAAGTGCGCGAGATAGCCGAAGCGCGCGTTCTCGTGCCGCCGGGTGGGGACCCCGGCCGGCCTGGCCACCGCCGAGTCCTTGCCGTCGGCGCCGACCACCAGGCGGGCCCGGATCTCGCGCTCGCCCCCGGAAGCCGAGGCGCGCACCCCGGCGGTCCGTCCGGCCTCCTGGAGCAGCCCCTTCACCTGATGGCCGAGGAGGAGGTCGACGCCGGGGGTCTCGGCCGCGCGGGACCCGATCAGCGGGTCGAGGGTGCTGCGGCGGACGTTGCAGCCGTACGGCAGCTCGGGGCCCGGAGCGGCCCTCGGCTCGATCCAGCCCCAGCGGGTGTACCAGCGGGCCTCGTTGCGGACGGCGCCCGCCTCCTCCAGGGCGGGGAGCAGGCCGAGTTCCTCCAGTACGGGGGTGGCGTTGGCCGTGAGGGAGTGGGTGCACAGCGTCTTGTACGACCGGGGGTCCGAGCGGCGTTCCAGGAGTGCGACGCGGGCGCCGCGCCGGGCGAGCAGGATCGCCGCCGCGCTGTCGGCGAGGCTCGCGCCGCTGATGACGACGTCGTACTCGTGTCCCGCGCTTTCGGGCTTGGTCATGCGCTGATCGTCCCCCGTGGTGGTCCCCCTTCTGTCAGGAACATGAGGGCGAGGGGCGTGGGCGGTTGTCAAGACCGGAGGGCCGCTCCCTCCGTGCCGGAGGCGGGGGGCGAGGCGACTGAGAAGCTTCCCGCGGGTCTTGGCAACTCCAGTGCCATGTGAAATATTACTGCCGTGCCCACGAGAACCACCTCGGATGTCATCGTCGTCGGCGCCGGCGTCGTCGGCGCGGCCTGTGCCCACTACGCCGCCCGAGCCGGCCTCTCCGTCACCGTCGTCGACCGCGGACCCGTCGCCGGCGGCACGACGGGAGCCGGCGAGGGAAACCTCCTGGTCTCCGACAAGGAACCGGGTCCCGAGCTCGAACTCGCCCTGATCTCCACCGCGCTGTGGCGGGAGCTGGCCGAACGGCTCCCGCCCCGGGTCGAGTACGAGGCCAAGGGCGGCCTCGTCGTCGCCTCGGACGAGCCCGGGATGCGCGCCCTGCGCGCGTTCGCGGCCGGCCAGGAGGGGGCGGGCGTCACCGTCCAGGAGGTCCCCGCGGACCGGCTCCACGACCTGGAGCCCCACCTCGCGCCCACCCTGGCGGGCGGCTTCCACTACCCGCAGGACGCCCAGGTGATGCCCGCCCACGCCGCGGCCCAGCTGCTGCGCACGGACGTCGAACGGATCCGGCTGCGCCTGGGTGAGGAGGTCACCGGCCTCCTCACCGGCGGCGCCGGAGAGATCCGCGGCGTACGGACCGCCACCGGCGAGATCCACGCCCCGTACGTGGTCAACGCCGCCGGAACCTGGGGCGGCGCCCTCGCCGAACTCGCCGGCGTCCACCTGCCCGTACTGCCCCGCAGGGGCTTCGTCCTCGTCACCGAGCCGCTTCCGCGCGTGGTGCGCCACAAGGTGTACGCCGCCGACTACGTGGCCGACGTCGCCAGCGGCTCCGCCGCGCTCCAGACCTCCGCGGTCGTCGAGGGCACCC
>NZ_JAINVG010000011.1 GCF_020400725.1 Streptomyces sp. NK15101
GGTCCGCGGCGGTTCGCCGCCGACCTGTCCAGTGGCGGGGCCGGTGTCCTGCTGGCCCTGCACCGCCTGCTGGCCGGCCCGCTCCTGACGGAGCCCCACCACGCCCGTCCCCGGCTCCCGGCAGCCGTGTGACGTCACCGGACGGGCCTCCCATGAACCCCTGGGCGCGGCGGCGAACACCTCCGTGCCCGGGTACGCAGTGACCGACCGATACGACCCCGACAGGAAAGAGGAGATCACCCATGAGCCAGATCCTCGCGCTCCAGGCCCTGGACACCGAGCAGGAGGCCGACGCCTTCGCCCCCTGCTTCAGCGTCGCCTGGAGCATCAGCGACATCTTCCCCGACCCGATGTAACGAGCCGGCACCCGCGCGGGCCGGGACCGGTGGTCCTGCCACCGGTCCCGGCCCGCTGCGTTCGCCCGCCCGACGACCGACGACCGTCGGCCGACGGTTCACCGGACACCGAACGAGGAGTCGCGTGACCTGGCGGTCGGCGGCTTCGCGCGTCCCCCGAGCGGCTGCGGGAGCAGTCCGAGGGGGTGATCCGGCGGCTCGGGTCCGGTGCCCGGTGGCGTGAGACGTCCTGCGCGTCCGGCCCCCGGGTCGGTCCCCGGGCCGACTCCACGGACGCTTCCGGGTCCGGCGGGACCGGCGCCTCCACCGCTCTCCGCCGGAATGCGTGTCCGTCCCGGCAGGAAGGGGCGGGCCTCGCCGCTGCTCGGAGAGGTGCGTGAGGCGGTCCGACAGCGGGACGCGGTTCGAACCGGTGATCCAGGGCAGTCACCCACCATGAGCGCCACCGGGCCAGCCACGCCGCGGGACGCCCCGACCGGGCCCCTCGCCGTGGACGCCCTGACGGAGTGGGTGGGCATTCCGTCCGTCTCCTCCGACGGCGGCCGGGCCGACGACGTGCGCCGGTCCGCCCGCTGGCTGGCGGACCGCCTGCGGCGAAGCGGTTTCCCGCGCGCCGGGGTCTGGGAGACGGACGGCCTGCCGGCCGTGTACGGCTGCCTGCCGGCGGCCGACCCCGACGCACCCGTTCTCCTGGTCTACAGCCACCACGACGTCCATGCCGCGGATCCCTCCGAGTGGCGGGTGACGGCGCCCTTCTCCCCGCTCCGGCGTGAGGGGCGTCTGTACGGACGGGGGGCGTCCGATGCCAAGGGGCAGGTCATGGCCCATCTGTGGGCCGTCCGCGCCCACCTCGCACACCGTTCCGCCCCGGCGGTGACCGTGAAGCACCTGATCGAGGGCGAGGAGGAGATCGGCTCCGTCCACCTGGCCGACCTGCTCTCCGAGCACGCCGAGGAGCTGTCCGCCGACGTGGTCATGGTGTCCGACACCATGCTGTGGTCCGTACGGGAACCGACCGTGTGCGCCACGGTCCGCGGCTCGGTCACCGCGACCCTCACGGTCCGCGGCGCCGAGCGGGACCTGCACAGCGGCGCGGTGTCCGGCGCCGCCGCCAACGCGGCCCTCGAACTCGGCCGGCTCCTCGCCCTGCTGACCGACGGCTCCGGTCGGGTCACACTGCCGGGCTTCTACGACGCGGTGGCCGGCCCGGGCCCGGCACTCGGCGCGTCCCTGGACTCCCTGCCCTTCGACCTGCCGGGGTGGCTGGCCGACACCGGCACCTTCCGGGCCGACGGGGAGGACGGCTTCACCGCACCCGAGCGCCTGTGGACCCGCCCCGCCGTGGAGGTGGCCCGTCTCACGGCCGGCCGCACGGACGCGCCGTCGCTGGGTCTGATCCCCGCGAAGGCCGGCGCGGACCTGCTGCTCCGGCTCGTACCCGACCAGCGGGCCGACGAGGTCGCCGACCAGCTGCGGGCCTGGCTGGCCGGTCACCGGCGACCGGGCTTCGGCTACGAGCTGGAGATCTCCTCCACCATCTCGGATCCCTACCGCACGCCGGAGGACCACCCCGCGCTCGCCGCTCTCACCCGCGCGGTGGGTCGCGCGTACGGCTCACCTGCCCTCCTGATCGGCAACGGCGGCGCCGCGCCCGCGGCACAGCTGGCACGTGCCTGTGACGCGCCCGTGCTGTTCTTCGGCACCGGACTTCCCGGCGACGGCTGGCACGGCCCGGACGAGAGCGTCGAGATCGAGGCCCTCCGCCTCGGTGTCCGTGCGCTCGCGGCGTTTCTGGAGGAACTCCCGGCCGGCCTCGGGTGACGGCCGGCCCGGCGGGCGGGGGGAGTGCGGGAGGCCGCGACGACGTCACCGCGACCGGCGCGCCGCCACACCCTGCGCCGCACCGGCGTGGAGGGCCCGGCCGTCCGCCGGGCCCTCCACGCCGGCCTCGCGCCGGCTCCACGCCGGAGCCGGACCGGTGTCACACCGTCAGCGCTGCAGGGTCAGGAGGCCCGGGCGGTAGGGCCACTGGCCGTAGTCGCCGCCGACGCTCGGGTCACGGCCCTGGTAGAGGAAGCGCAGGTTGCAGGGATCGATCGTGAAGGTCTGGTCGGCGCCGGCGCGGACCAGCTCGCCGTGGCTGATGTCGTTGGTCCAGGTGGCGCCGCTGTTGGCCTTGCCCGCGAAGGGGTTGCTCTCGGTGGCGGCCTGGGGCGTCCACGAACCGTTCAGGCTGGTGGCGGTGAACGAGCGGAAGTAGCGGTGCTCGTTCGCGCCCCGGGCCTCGACGATCATCAGGTACTGGTTCTGGTCCTTGACCTTGTAGACCTGGGGCGCCTCGAAGAGGTTCTTCTCCGTGTCGCTCATGACCGTCGTGTACGACGAGCCGAAGCTGCCCGGGAAGTTCCCGATCGGCATGCTGGCCCGGTAGATCTTGCCGTTGTCACCGGCGAAGAACAGGTACATGTTCGTCCCGTCGCCGATGAGCGTCTGGTCGATGGGGCCCGTTCCCGAGCCGGCGATGCTTCCGGAGAAGAGCTCCTGCTCCGCCGACCAGCCGTTCGGGTTGGTGGGATCGGTCGACGTCCGGTAGGAGAAGGCGGTCCTGCCCCACTGGTAGGCGAGCACCCAGATGTTCTTCGGCGCGAAGTAGAAGAGCGTGGGCGCGACGACGGAGTTCGTCATGCCGTTCTGGCCGGCGGAGGCCATCTGCGACCAGTCGGTGAAGGGGGTGAAGTTCATCGAGCCCCAGCCCACTCCCGATGCCGTGGTGCCGTGCGTGGTCGCGTAGACGAGGTGCTTGCCGTTGTAGGGGGCGACGGTGAAGTCCTTGAGCGAGGCCCATCCCGCCTTGGGCTGCGCCAGGGGGCCCGTCGACGACCAGCGGTACGTCGAGGGAAGGGCACAGGTGCCGGGGGTGCCGCCGGCCACCTTGACGAACTGCCACTGCTGGTTGGCGCCGCCCCAGTCGTCGTACTGGACGATGTTCGCGCCGTCGGCGGTGGAGGCGCCCTGGACCTCGAGGGCCTTGCCGCTGTGGCGGGCGATGAGGCGGACGTACCCGTCCGCGCTGTCGGCCAGGCGCCACTGCTGGTTGGTGCTGTTGGCGTCGGTCCACTGGGTGACGGCGGCGCCGTTGGCGGTGGAGCTGTTCTGGACGTCCAGGACCTTGCCGGAGTGGCGGGACTTCACGCGGTAATAGCCGTCGCCGGAGGCGACGAACTGCCACTGCTGCTGGTTCTGGTCGTTCCTGGTCCACTGGGTGATGCGGGCGCCGTCACTGGTCGACAGGTTGTAGACGTCCAGAGCCTTGCCGCTGTTGCGGTTGACGAGGACGTACCAGGCGCTGGTGTCGACGGTGGCCGCGGCCGCCGGCGGGGCGGTGAGGAGCGAGGCCCCGAGCAGCAGGGACGACAGGACCGCGAGGACGAGACTCAGGATCAGGGGTGGGCGGCGAAATCTCATCAGGAGGGCTCCTTAGGGGGATGGGGGTTGGGTGGCTCCGACGAACCGCTCGGCGGCCGGGTCGGGAGCACGGGGACGGAATTGGGGTCGGGATCGAGGTCGGGATCGGGTACGGCTGCGTGGTAGGGGCGGAGCAGGCCGCACATGCCGTAGAGCTGCTCCTCGGGGCGTTCCAGTCGCGACACGTGGCCGTGATCGAGGTGGGAGAGGTCCCCGGCCCTCAGCGATGCCAGTTGGGCGCCGGTCGCGAGGGTCGCGGCCAGCGGGCCGTCGCGCCAGCGGTTCCACCAGGCGTCGAGGAGATCGCGTTTCAGGCGGTGGGCCGCGGTGTGGAAGTCGCGCAGCCCGCCTTCGCGCAGGGCGAGGAATCCTTCGAGCGCCAGGTCGCGGCGGCGGCGCGCCGCCGTGGCGTGGTCGCCGGTCAGAGCGGCCGCCGTTCGATAGGCGTCGGGATCGGACAGTACGGGCGTGGGGAAGGTGAAGACGGCGTCGCCCGCCTCGGGGAGTCCGCTGTTCTGCATGAGCACGATGAGGCGCAGGCCGCCGGCGTTGACGAGGCGGTGGATCGTTCCCGGCGTGAACCAGACGACGTCGCCGGGGCGCAGCGGCGTGTCGGCGAAGCCGGAGGTGGTGAGGGTCTGGACGCTGCCCTCGCCGTCGATCACGACGTACGCCTCCGAGCAGACGAGGTGCATGTGGGGGGTGCCGCCGCACAGCCCGTCGGCGGCCTCCCAGTCGTACACGGTCAGCCCGGAGATCCCCACGCCGCCGGGAAGCGGTGTCACCACGGATGTTCCTCGAGGTGTCGCACGACGTGCGCGGAGTCCCACGCGCCGTCGGCCACGACGATCCGGTAGCGGCGCGACAGGGTGTCGCCCGGGGCCAGTGGCAGTTCCTCGTCGAACGCCAGGGACGGGTTGACGGCGGGGATGGGCTCACTGCGGACGAACCATCGGCAGGAGGCGTCCGGATCGTCCAGGAAGAGCAGCGTGGACGAGTGGTCGACCTCGTCGTGCTCGCCGACGAAGGCCAGCCAGTCGCCCTGTTCGCCCATGCCGGGGCCGATGACGTCGCCGCCGGTGAACTCGCGTGGGCCGCGCCAGAACAGGCCGGTGTATCCGGCGAGTTCTCTGCCCTGGGTGCCGGGGCTGCCGAACACCAGCTCGGTGTCGTGGACGTTGGTCAGCGCGGTGGTGACCTCCAGGGTCCAGGAGTCGGTCTCGACGTCGCGTGCGGTCAGCGTGCGGCGTTCGTCGATCCAGTGCTCCCCCGCCATCGTGTGCCAGGCGAGGTGTTCGGTGATGTCGGCGCGGCCGTTCCCGGTCTCCGCGGAGACGGTGAGGCTGCGCATCGTGCCCAGGTTGGGCAGGTCGACGTAGCCCTGGCCGCGCAGGTAGGTGCCGCCGCCCCAGAAGTTCTGGCCCGACACCCATGACGCCGTGAACTGGACGCCCTTGTGCCAGCGGTGGTCGTGCGGCCGGTATCCGGTGACGACGCGGCCGGCGAGCGTGCGCACCGGGTGCAGGTAGGGCTTCGGTGCCTCGAAGGGGTCCATGACCGGCTGGTGGACGTAGCGGAAGAGGTCGGTGCCGCGTGTCCGGACGGTCAGCGAGTCCTCTTGCTCCAGAACTTCGAAGGTCATCGGAACACCTCCGGGCGTCCTCCGTGGAGCGAGCCGTAGAAGGGGTCGGCCGCGTCGATCTCGCCGCGGACGACCGGCCGGCCCGTGATCGCGGACTTGTACAGGGCGGTGACCAGTTCCATGGTGGGTCTGCCGAGGTCGGGTCGGATCCCGGCCTCGTAGCCGTCCAGGAGCTCCGCGAGCTGGGCGGTGTGCGAGCTGGGCAGGTCCTCCGGCGGCTCCCACTTCGTGGCGGGCGTCCTGGCGGTGAACGTCCAGTCCGCGTTGGAGTAGCCGTACAGGTGCCGCAGCTCGACCGTGGCGTCGGTGAGGTCGAACCTCAGGTAGCTCTCCTCGCGCGGCGAGAGGACGCTGTTGACGACCGTCGCGATGGCACCGCTCTCGAAGCGGACCAGGGCGGTGGACACGTCCTCGGTCTGGACGTCGCGTTCGAGGCGGCCGGCCATCGCGCGTACCTCGGCCCAGGGACCGAGCACGGCGAGCATCAGGTCCATCTGGTGGATGCCGTGGCCGAGCGTCGGGCCGCCGCCCTCCCTCCCCCAGGTGCCGCGCCAGGGCACGTCGTAGTAGGCGTCGTCGCGGTACCAGGCCGTGACGCACTGCGCGACGAGCGGACGTCCGAGGGTCCCGGCGGCGATGAGGCCGCGCAGGTACCGGGCGCCCGAGCCGTACCGGTGCTGGAACACCGCGCCGGCGGCGGCGGTCCCCTCGGCGGCGTGGATCCGGTCGAGTTCGGCCAGCGACAGCGCCACCGGCTTCTCGCACCAGACCCACGCCCCGGCCTCCAGGCAGGCCACGGCCTGTTCGGCGTGCAGGTACGGCGGCGTGCACAGGTGCACGAGGTCCGGGCGTTCCTCCCGGAGCATCGTGTCCAGGTCGGTGTGGACGGCGGGGACGCCGTGCTCGGCCGCGAAGGCCTCGGCGCGCACGGCGTCCACGTCGACGGCGGCCACGATCTCGGCCCGGTGGGCCTGCGCCCGGAGGGCGGGGACGTGGCAGATGCCCGCGATCCCGCCCGTCCCGACGATCGCCGTCCTGATCATCCGCCGAGCACCTTCCGGATGGCGTGGTAGGCGGGCTTGGGCCGGAGGTTCTCGTCGTAGGGCAGCGCGGCGCCCTCCTCGGGGAAGACCCCGGGGATCCACGAGTACTTGTCCGTGTAGTCCCAGATGGTGACGCCGACGCACCTCTCGACCTCCAGGCAGGCCTTGACGTAGTCGGCGTACCAGGTGGCCTGGGTGGCGAGCTTCTCGGGGGTCGCCGGGAGCTGCATGCGGATGTCGAGCTCGGTGATGGCGACGTCGACGCCGAGGTCGGCGAAGCGCTGGATGTTCTCCTTGACGCCGGCGGGGAAGCCGTACTGGAGCGCCAGGTGGCCCTGGAGGCCGAAGCCCTCGATCGGGACGCCGTCGGCCTTCAGCTGCTTGATGAGCTTGTAGTAGGCGTCGCTCTTGGCGTTGATGCCGTCGACGTTGTAGTCGTTCAGGTACAGCTTGGCGTGCGGGTCGGCCTCGTGGGCCCAGCGGAGGGCGTCGGCGATGTAGCCGGGGCCGAGCGTCTTGTAGAAGACCGACTCGCGGTAGGTGCCGTCCTCGTTGAAGGCCTCGTTGACGACGTCCCAGTGGATGACCTTGCCCTTGTAGTGCCGCGCCACCGTCTGGATGTGGTTCTTGAGGACGGGGCGCAGCTCCTCGGCGGTCCAGGTGCGGTCGGTGAGCCAGGCGGGGAGCTGGCTGTGCCAGACGAGCGTGTGGCCGCGGACCTTCTGGTGGTGGTCCTTGGCGAAGGCCATGACCTCGTCGGCGGCGGTGAAGTCGAAGACGCCGGGCCGGGGTTCGGTGGCGTACCACTTCATGGCGTTGCCGGGGGTGGTCTGTCCGAACTCGCTGCCGAGGAGCTTCAGGTAGGCGGCGTCGGTGAACTCGGGGTTGTCGGTGGCGGAGCCGAAGTACTTGTGGTGCTTCTTGGCCAGTTCGGCGAGCGTGGCGGGGCGGGGCTCGGCGGTGGCGGGGGTGGCGGCGAGGCCGGCGGCGACGCAGACGGCCGCGGACAGGGCGATCAGGTGCCGGGACACGGACCGGGACTTCTTCGTGGACATGGGTGGCTCCTCGGGTGTCGGGAGAGTCAGTCGAGAACGATCGTGGTGAGCGCGCGCGGGGCGAGCCTGGCCGTGAGGGTCGTGCCGTGCGTGGAGGCGACGTCGGCCGGGGTGATCGAGCGGGTCTCGTCGGTCACGTAGGCGTCGGGGTGCCGGTCGTGTCCGCCGCGGAGGGCGAAGTCGGCGGACTTCTCGGTGGTCGCGGTGTTGAGGATCTCGATGACGCGGGTGCCGTCGGTGTTGCGGAAGGCCGTGACGCTCAGGGCGGGGTCGGCGTTCGTGACCGGCACGCGGACGGCGCCGGGGCGGATGAAGCGGCTGAAGGCGGCCAGCGCCCAGTACCGCTTGGACACCCGGTAGTCGTCGCCGGGGTTGGCGAGCTGGATGAGTCCCCGGGTCGCCCCGAGGGAGGCGCCGGTCCAGTAGACGTAGGCGTTGGCGTTGGCGACGGTCAGGGTGTTCTGGATGTCGGCGGCGACGGTGAGGCCGTCGTAGCCGCTGCCGTCGTCCCAGTGCTCGTTCCAGGTGGTGCCGTCCGGCGACCACTCGGACATCCACACGTGCTTGTCGGTCGGCTGCGGGACCGTGGTCGGGCCGCTGTAGCGGTGGCCGGTGACGGTCCGCACGGCCTTGTCGGCCTCCGGGTCGGCCTCGATGGCCTCGGTGAAGGCGACCTGCCGGTCCCAGCCCGCGGCGTCGCAGCAGACGACGCCGGTCTTCAGTCCCGAGGCGCGGACGGTCGGCCCGAGCACCTTGAGGAAGTCGACGGCCTGTCGGGGCGTGAAGCGCATCGAGGCGTAGGTCGCCGTCCAGTCGGGTTCGTTGGTGAACCCGAGGTCGGTGATGTCGATGCCCTCCCGCTCGTAGAACTTGGCGTACTGCACGAGGTAGTTCGCGTACGCCTGGCGCCAGGCGGGGAGCAGTTCGCCGCCGTTGTTCTCGTTGCCGTTGGTCTTCATGAAGGCCGGCGCGCTCCAGGCGTCGGCGTAGAACCTCTTGACGCCGTAGGCCTTGGCCTCCTTGGCGAGCCAGACCTGACCGCCGTCCCAGCCGTCCCAGACGTACGTCGGCGTGGCGTCCGGGCCGCCCGGGTCGGTGGGCAGGATCGTCGGCATGTGGTCGTAGACCCGGTCGGTCGACGAGCCGATGCCCAGGCGCAGGATCGAGAGGCCGGCGCCCTTCTCCTTGCTGAGCAGCAGGTCGAGGACTTCGCGCTGTTTGGCGGGGCTGAGGCCGCGCGCGCCGTGCAGCAGGTCGGCACGCTGGAAGGCCATGGAGAAGCCGAATCCGTCGATGGGCTGGAGGTCGGCCCGGAAGTCGATGGCGGGGCGGGCGGAGGCGGCGGCGGTGCCGGCCGTGCCGGCGGCCCGTGGTGCGGGGTCGGCGGCGGCCACGTGTGTTGTTAGCGCTAACAATATGACGGCGGTCAAGGCGGTCAGGCGTTTCACGGAGTCTCCTCGGGAGGGGAGGGCGTGCGGTACGGATCAGCCCTTGGTCGCGCGGTACGGATCAGCCCTTGGTCGCGCCCGCGGTGAGGCCGCCGATCAGCTGGCGCTCCGCGACGGCGTAGAAGGCGAGGGCGGGGACCATGGCGAGCACGATGTACGCGAGGACGAGCGCGAAGTCGGTCGAGTACTGGCCCTGGAACTGCTGGACACCGACCGGGATCGTCTGCCACTTCGGGTCACTGAACACCAGGAGCGGCAGGAAGAAGTTGTTCCAGCTCGCGACGACCGCGAGCACGGAGACCGTGCCGAGCGCCGGGCGCGCCATCGGCAGCAGGATCTGCCAGAAGAAACGGAACTTGCCGCAGCCGTCCATGGTGGCGGCCTCCTCGATTTCCGCCGGGATGGTCCGGAAGAAACCGCGCAGGATCACGATCGTCATGGGGAGCCCGAAAGCCGCCTGCGGGAGGATCACTCCGAGCGGATTGTCGAGCAGACCGAAGGTCCGCAGCATGAGGAAGAGCGGCAGAACGGCCACCGCGAACGGGAACATCAGCCCGATGGTGAAGAGCGTATAGAACAACTCCCTTCCACGGAAGGCATATCGCGCGAGAACGAAAGCCGCCATCGCAGAGGCCACCACAGTGCAGACCGTCGTACCGATCGCGATGCCCGCACTGTTGGCGATCTGCCGCCAGAACATGCCGTCGCCGAGAATTCCGGTGTAGTTGCCGACCTTCCAGTGCTCCGGCAGTCCGAACGGATTGTTCGTCAGTTCCGCGGTGCTCTTGAAACCGGAGACGACCGCGTAGAGCAGCGGTACGGCGACGAACGCGGCGATCAGCCAGACCACGGCGTGCAGCGAGAGGCCGCGTACCGTCCTGCGGGCGTTCATCGGCCACCTCCCGAGGTGACGGCGCCGCTCAGGTCACGGCGGAGCACGTACCGCTGGTAGAAGAGGGAGAAGACGAGGCTGATCATGAACAGCACCACGCTGATCGCGCTGGCGTAGCCGACCTGGTACCGCTTGAACCCGAACTGGAACATCGCGATGGCCATCGTCTCGGAGGAGTGGTTGGGCCCGCCGGCGGTCATGACCCAGACGAGGTCGAAGAGCTGGATGGACCCGATGATCGACAGGAAGACGCTGATCCGGATCGTCGGTCCGAGCAGCGGCAGCGTCACGTGCCGGAAGCGCTGCCAGGCGTTGGCGCCGTCGATGGAGGCGGCTTCGAGGATCTCGGACGGGATGCTCTGCAGCCCGGCGAGGAACAGCATCATGTGGAAGCCGAAGTACTTCCAGATCATGACGACGAACAGGGTCGGCATGACCGTCGAGGGATCGGCGAGCCACTTGCCCTGGAGGCCCTCGAGGCCGAACAACCCCGCGAGGTGGTCCGCCATGCCCGCGCCGGGCAGGAAGATCATCGTGAAGAGGACCGCCGTGACGACCTCGGAAAGGATGTACGGGGCGAAGAACAGCATCCGGTAGACGGCCCGGCCGCGGAGCTTCTGGTTGAGCAGGACCGCGGTGAAGAGGGCGAACGGCAGCTGCACCGTGATCGACAGGACGATCAGGTAGAGCCCGCGCCCCAGGTCGCCGAGGAAGACCTGGTCGTCGAAGAGCTTGGTGTAGTTCCCGAAGCCGACGAAGTCGTCCATGGGGCCGATGCCGCCCCATTTGAAGAATCCGGTCCAGACGGCGACGACGATCGGGGCGAGGACGAAGACGAGGAAGAGGACCAGGGCGGGGACGAGGAACCAGGCGACCGACGCCCAGGCTCCCAGGCGGCTCCGCCGCGAACGCTCCGGGAGCGGCGGGGGTGCCACCGCGGACTCCTCCGTCCGTTCCTCGGTCAGGGTGGACACGGAGCTAGGCACTCTTCGCAGCCTCGGTGATCGACGCCGTGACCTGCTCGGGCGTCTTCTTGCCCGCTATGAGGTCGGCGACGCTGTCGTTGACCTCCTGGCCGACCGCCGGCGGGTAGGCCTGGTCGAGGAAGAGCTGGAAGCCCGTCGCCTTGACGAGGCTCTCGGCCACCACCTTCTTGTTGGCGTCGGTGAGCTGGCTCTCCGCGCCCTTGACCACCGGCAGGTAGCCGTTGGAGGCGAGCAGCTTGGACTCGTTGTCCAGGACGAAGAACTTCAGGAAGTCCAGGGCCTCCTTCGGGGCTCCCTTGCGCAGCGCGAAGCCGCCGCCGCCGCCGAACACCTCGGTCGCCTGCCCCACACCGCCCTCGACCGTCGGGAAGGGGAAGAAGCCCAGGTCCGCTCCGAGGTCGGCGCCCGCGTCCTTCTGCACCGACGGTCCCCACTGGCCCATCAGCTCCATGGCGGCCTTGCCGTTGCCCATGGTCGCGGCCTGGCCGCCCGGGGTGGCGTAGCCGGCGCCGAGGAAGCCGGGCTGGAAGGGCTGGAGGTCGACGAGCTCCTTGAGGTGGGCGCCCGCCTTGACGAAGCCGGGGTCGGAGAAGTCCTTGGAGGTCGCGGCCTTCTGGAGGGCGGGGAGGCCGGCGACGCGCATCGCGAGGTAGGCCCAGTAGTAGTGGCCCGGCCACTTCTCCTTGCCCGCGAGGGCGATCGGGGTGACGCCCGCGGCCTTGAGCTTCCTGACGTCGTCGAGGAACTCGGCCCAGGTGGCGGGCGGAGCGGTGATCCCGGCCTTGGCGAAGAGCTTCTTGTTGTACCAGAAGCCGACCATGCCGATGTCGTACGGGATTCCGTAGGTCCGGCCGTCGATCTGGTACGCCTGGAGCGAGACCGGCGTCAGCTTGTCCGACCAGTCGATCAGGTCGGTGATGTCCTCGACGAGGCCCGCGTCGACCTGCTGCTGGAGCACGCCGCCGCCCCAGGTCTGGTAGACGTCGGGGAGCTTGCCCGAGGAGGTGGTGGCGGTCAGCTTGGACTTGAACGCCTCGTTCTCCAGCGAGGTCGTGTTGATCGCGATCTTCGGGTGCGCCTTGGTGAACGCCGTGGAGATCTCCGGGAAGAGGGACTTGCCCGGCTCCGTGGTGGCGATGTTCCACCACTCGAACGTCACCTTGCCGTCGGCCGCCGCCCCGCCGCCCGGTGTGTCGGCCCCGCAGGCCGCCGTCAGGGGGACGGACAGTGCGGTCAAGCCCACGAGCGCCAGGAAGCTGCGTCGGCTCGGGGTGGTGCTGGCCATGGGACCTCCGTGAGGGGGATGCGCTCGAAAACTTTTCGAAACACTCTCGAATTACGTGGTGCCATAAACTAGGAACGCCGGACACCACGGTCAAGACTTCTCACCGATTTATCTCGGAAACCTGGCGGCAACACAGGACTTGACAAGCTGTCACGCCACCCAGAAACTCTTCGAAAGTTTGCGAAACCTGTCGTCGACCGACGGCGTCGAAGAGGAGAGAAGTTGAGTGAGCAGCGGGCGACCCTGGCGGTGATCGCGGCGGAGGCGGGGGTCTCACAGGCCACCGTCTCCAAGGTGATCAACGGCCGCTCCGACGTCGCGCCCTCGACGCGCCGACGGATCGAGGCACTGCTGCGATCCCACAACTACCTCCAGCCCGGGCGGCAGAACAGAACCCGCAGATCGGGCCTCGTCGACCTGATCATCGGCGGCCTGGACAGCGCCTGGGCGGTGGAGATCCTCCGCGGCGTCGAGGCCGAGTGCGCCGGCCGCGGCATCGGCACCGTCGTGTCGCTCGTCCCGGCCGGCGAGGCCACCCCGTCGAGCTGGTCGGCGGTGCCGGTCCAGCACCACAGCGACGGCGTCATCCTCGTCACCGCCTCGGTCACCGAGGCACAGCGCGCCCAGGTCGAGCGGGGCGGGGTGGCGCTCGTCGTCATCGACCCGATCGACCTGCCGGACAACGGTGTGCCGAGCATCGGCGCGACCAACTGGGCGGGCGGCCTCGCTGCCACCGAACACCTGCTGGAGCTGGGCCACCGCCGGATCGCCGCGATCGGCGGGCGCAAGGAGATGCTCTGCAGCCAGGCCCGCATCGACGGCTACCGGGCCGCCCTGGAGCGGGCCGGGATCGAGTTCGACCGCGACCTGATCCGGTTCGGCGACTTCCAGCACGAGGGCGGATTCCGGTGCGCGCAGGAGCTGCTCGCCCTCCCCGAGCCGCCCACCGCCATCTTCGCGGGCAGCGACCAGCAGGCCATGGGCGTCTACGAGGCCGTCCGGCAGGCCGGGCTGAGCATCCCCCGGGACCTCAGCGTGGTCGGGTTCGACGACCTGCCGATGTGCGAATGGCTGTCACCGCCGCTGACGACGGTGCGTCAGCCGCTGGAGGAGATGGGCCGGCTCGCGGCTCGCACGCTTTTCCAGCTTCTGGAGGACCAGCCCCTGGTCAGCCCCCGAATGGAGCTCTCGACCGAACTCAAGGTCCGCGTCTCCACCGCCCCACCCCGTTCTTAGGAGTACCTCCGTGACCGAGCCCTGGCGTGACCCCCTCCTGCCCGCTTCCGTCCGAGTCGCCGATCTGCTGAGCCGGATGACGCTGGAGGAGAAGGCGGGTCAACTCGCCGGTTTCTGGGCCCTGCCGTCCGATCCCGGAGCGCCGGTGGCGCCCATGGAGGACGATTCCGGCGAACCGGCGCCCGGCCTCGACGACATCATCGGGCAGGGTCTCGGCCAGCTCACCCGGGTGTACGGGACGGCGCCGATCGCCGCGGAGACCGGCATGGAGCGGCTCGCCGCGCTCCAGACGCAGGTGACGGAGGCCGGCCGGTTCGGCATTCCGGCCCTCGCTCACGAGGAGTGCCTGACCGGGTTCATGACGCTCGGCGCCACGGTCTTCCCCGGGCCGCTCGCCTGGGGCGCGTCCTTCGATCCCGGGCTCGTGCGGCGGATGGCCGCCGCCATCGGCGACGGGATGCGGCGGGTCGGCGTCCACCAGGGGCTCGCTCCGGTGCTCGACGTGGTCCGCGACTACCGGTGGGGCCGTACCGAGGAGTGCGTGGGCGAGGACCCGTATCTCGTCGGCACGATCGGCACCGCGTACGTCCAGGGTCTGGAAGGCGCGGGCATCGTGGCGACGCTCAAGCACTTCGCCGGGTACTCGTCCTCGCGCGGCGGCCGGAACATGGCCCCGGTCGCCGTGGGCCCGCGCGAGTTCGCCGACGTCCTGGTGGAGCCCTTCGTCCGGGCGCTGCGCGAGGGCGGCGCCCGGTCGGTGATGAACAGTTACACCGACGTGGACGGCGTCCCCGTCGCCGCCGACGAGCGGCTCCTCACCGGACTCCTCAGGGACGAGCTCGGCTTCGACGGCACCGTCGTCGCCGACTACTACTCGGTCTCCTTCCTGGAGTCCCGGCACGGCGTCGCCGGATCGCGGGGCGCGGCCGGCGCGCTGGCACTGACCGCCGGCATCGACGTCGAGCTCCCCACGGCCCGCTGTTACGGCGAGCCGCTGACCGCACTCGTACGGTCGGGAGACCTGCCCGAGGCCCTCGTCGACCGGGCCGTGGAGCGGGTGCTGCTGCAGAAGGCCGAGCTCGGCCTGCTCGACCCCGACTGGGAACCCGTCAAGCCCGAGCCGATCGACCTCGACCCGCCGGAGAACCGGGCGCTGGCCAGGATCCTGGCCGAACGGTCCACGGTGCTGCTCGCCAACGACGGCATCCTGCCGCTGCGGCCGTGCCGGGTCGCGGTCACCGGGCCGTACGCGGACGATCCGCACGCCTTCCTCGGCTGCTACTCCTTCCCGAACCACGTCGCGCTGCCCGGCGATCCCGGGGTGGAGATCCCGACGCTCGGCGAGGCGCTCGCCGCCGCCGGGTTCACGGTCACCGAGGAGGATCCGGAGGTGAACGTGCTGGTACTCGGCGACCGGGCCGGCATGTTCGGCCGGGGCACCTCGGGCGAGGGCTGCGACGCCGAGACCCTCGACCTGCCCGGCGACCAGGCCGCGCTCGCCGAGGCCGTCCTGGACTCCGGGGTGCCGACCGTGCTGGTCCTCGTCTCGGGCCGGCCGTACGCCCTCGGCTCGCTCGCCGACCGGGCGGCGGCCGTCGTCCAGGCCTTCTTCCCCGGCGAGGAGGGCGGGACGGCGCTGGCCCGCGTCATCAGCGGAGCCGCCGAACCGGGTGGGCGCCTTCCGGTCTCCCTCCCCCGCCAGGTGGGCGGACAGCCCGGCACCTACCTGCACTCCACGCTGGGCGGCAAGACCGACTGGAGCTCGGTGGACCCGACTCCGCTGTTCCCGTTCGGGCACGGGCTGAGCTGGACCAGCTTCGCCTACACGGATCTCACGGTGGATCCCGCTGCCGCGACGGACGGGTCCGTGTCGGTCGCGGTCACCGTGCGCAACGTCGGCGAGGTGACCGGGACCGAGGTGGTCCAGCTGTACCTGTCGGACCCCGAGGCGTCCGTGGTCCGGCCTCTGCGGTGGCTCGCCGGATTCGGCAGGGCCGAGCTGCGGCCGGGCGAGGCCGCCCGGCTCACCTTCTCCGTCCACGCCGACCGGACCTCCTTCACCGGGATCGACCTGCGGAGGAGGGTGGAGCCGGGAGAGTTCGGCGTGGCCGTCGGACGGTCCAGCGGTGATCTTCCGCTCCAGGGGTCCTTCACCCTGCACGGCCCCGTGCGTCACCCGGGTGCCGACCGTGTCCTGTCCGTGCCGGTCGAGATCGTCCCGGTGCCGTGAGCGGGGCGTTCGCTGATCCCGTCCTGCCGGGGTTCAGGCCCGACCCGTCCGCCTGCCGGGTGGGGGCGGACTACTACCTGGTGACATCCAGTTTCGAGTGGTTCCCGGGGCTGCCCGTGTTCCACAGCCGCGATCTGGTGAACTGGCGGCGTCTCGGCTCCGCGCTCGACCGGCCGTCGCAGCTCGACCTCGACGGGTGCGGGCCGTCGCGAGGCCTGTTCGCGCCGACGATCCGTCACCACGACGGCCTCTTCCACCTCGTCTGCACGCTGATGGACGGCCCGGGCCATTTCGTCGTCACGGCGACCGACGCCGCCGGGCCGTGGTCGGAGCCTCACTGGCTGGAGGGCGAGGGCTTCGACCCGTCGCTCTTCTTCGACGACGGGCCGGACGGCGACGGCCGGGCCTGGTTCACCGCCTCCCGGGTAAGGGACGAGGCCGCCGGCCACACCGAGATCTGGATGCGCGAGTACGTGCCCGGCGAGCGACGGCTCACGGGACCGGAGTACGTCCTGTGGTCGGGGAGCCACCCGGAGGCCCGCTGGTCGGAGGCCCCGCACCTCTACAAGGTCGACGGGACCTACCTCCTGCTCACCGCCGAGGGCGGCACCGACGTGGACCACAGCGTGGTGGCCGCCCGCGCCGACGAGGTGACCGGCCCCTACGAGGGCGTTCCCGGTAACCCGGTCCTGGCCCCGGTCCCGAAGGGGCCGGTCACCTGTACCGGTCACGCCGACCTCGTCCAGACTCCGGACGGGGAGTGGCGGGCCGTCCTGCTGGGCGTCCGGCCGGGCTCCGCCCTGGGCCGGGAGACCTTCCTCAGCCGGGTCACCTGGCACGACGGCGTGCCGGCCTTCTCCCCCGTCGTCCACGCCGGCCGCTCACGCCCTCTGCGCGACGACTTCGCCACCCTCTCCCCCGACTGGAGCACCCTGCGCACTCCGCGCGCGCCGTTCTGGAGCACCGGCGACGGGCTACGGCTCCGGCTCCGCCCCGAGCGGCTCGGCGAACGCGCTGCCCCGTCCCTCCTGGTCCGCCCCCAGGAACAGCCCGACTGCGACGTGTCCACGGAGCTGCGCTTCACCCCGGCAGGACCGGGCGAGGAGGCGGGCCTCGCCGTGGTCGTCGACGATGACGCCCACCTCCTCCTGCTGCGTACCGAGGGGGGACTCGTCCTCCGCCGGGGGCCGGACGTCCTGGCCGGCGTCCCGCTCTCCCCCGGCCCCCTCCGTCTGGGGGTCCGCGTCCGCGGGTTCGGTCACACCTTCGTCCACGCGGCGCCCGACGGCCCCTGGCAGGAGCTGGCCACCGTCGAGGCCGGCTTCCTCAGGCCGCTGTTCACCAGCGTCCAGATCGGTCTGTACGCCACCTCCCACGGGCACCCGTCCTCGAACCAGGCCCATTTCCCGTGGTTCGACATCGCGTATCCGAACTGACCGAGGACTCACTCACAGAGAAGCGGTCCCTGTCGAAACCTTTTCGACAGGGACCGTTCTTTCTTGGCTCCAGTGAAATGCCGTGACGGTCCTGACCGACGGCTGATGTTTCCGAAACATCTACGAAACCATTGACAGGCTCATGCCGTATTTCCAGACTGATTCCCGAGGCGTCACCGCCGCTTTCCGCGGTCCCATTTCCCGGACTCGGACATCGCCGCGGATTCCTTCCGCCGCGCGCTCTCCCCCACCCGCGATTTCCCTTATCGGAGGTCCACCCATGCGCTCTCACGCCATTGCCCCGCCCACGGTCCGCCGGAAAAGGGGCGGCCTGATCGCGGCGCTCCTCGCCGGCGCCCTCGGGTCCGCCACCCTGCTGGCGGCGCCGGCCTCCCAGGCCGCCGAGAGCACGCTCGGCGCCGCGGCGGCGCAGAGCGGCCGCTACTTCGGTACCGCCATCGCCTCGGGCCGGCTGGGCGACTCGACGTACACGTCGATCGCGGCCCGCGAGTTCACCTCGGTGACCGCCGAGAACGAGATGAAGATCGACGCCACCGAACCGCAGCAGGGGCAGTTCAACTTCACCGCCGGCGACCGGGTCTACAACTGGGCGGTGCAGAACGGCAAGCAGGTGCGCGGCCACACCCTGGCCTGGCACTCCCAGCAGCCCGCCTGGATGCAGAACCTCAGCGGCAGCTCGCTGCGCCAGGCCATGATCAACCACATCAACGGCGTGATGGCCCACTACAAGGGCAAGATCGCCCAGTGGGACGTCGTGAACGAGGCCTTCGTCGACGGCACTTCGGGAGCCCGCCGCGACTCCAACCTCCAGCGCACCGGGAACGACTGGATCGAGGTCGCCTTCCGTACGGCACGTGCCGCCGACCCCGCCGCCAAGCTCTGCTACAACGACTACAACGTCGAGAACTGGACCTGGGCGAAGACCCAGGCCATGTACGCCATGGTCAAGGACTTCAAGCAGCGCGGCGTCCCGATCGACTGCGTCGGCTTCCAGTCCCACTTCAACAGCGACAGCCCGTACAACAGCAACTTCCGCACCACCCTGCAGAGTTTCGCCGCGCTCGGCGTCGACGTGGCCATCACCGAGCTCGACATCCAGGGCGCCTCGGGCACGACGTACGCCAACGTGACCAACGACTGCCTGGCCGTCCCGCGCTGCCTCGGCATCACCGTCTGGGGCGTGCGCGACACTGACTCCTGGCGCTCCGGCGACACACCGCTGCTGTTCAACGGCGACGGCAGCAAGAAGCCCGCGTACACCTCCGTGCTCAACGCCCTCAACGGCGGCTCCACCACTCCCACACCCACGCCGACCCCCGGCACCGGACCGATCAAGGGCGTCGCCTCGGGCCGCTGCGTGGACGTGCCGAGCTCCTCCACCACCGACGGCACCCAGGTCCAGCTGTGGGACTGCAACGGTCGCACCAACCAGCAGTGGACCCTCACCTCCGCCGGTGAGCTCAGGGTCTACGGCGACAAGTGCCTCGACGCCGCCGGCACCGCCAACGGCTCGAAGGTGCAGATCTACAGCTGCTGGGGCGGCGACAACCAGAAGTGGCGCCTGAACTCCGACGGAACCATCGTCGGCGTGCAGTCCGGGCTCTGCCTCGACGCGGCCGCCAACGGCACCGCCAACGGCACGCTGATCCAGCTGTACCAGTGCTGGAACGGCACCAACCAGCGGTGGACCCGCGTCTGACGCGCGTCCGACCCGCTGGCACACGGCGAAGGGGGGAGCCAGGATCGTCCTGGCTCCCCCCTTCGCCGTCAGGCGGAGGGCGGGTTCCCGTAGTACGCGTCGGGGCCGTGCTTGCGGGTGAAGTGACGGTCCAGCACGTGCTGCGGGGGTTCCACCGTGCCCAGGGCGATGGTGTGGAGCGCCATCTCCGCCACCGCCTCGCAGATGATCGCGTGCTCCAGGGACGCCGTGGCGCTCGCACCCCAGGTGAACGGGCCGTGATGGGCGACCAGCGCGCCGGGGACCTCCCGGGCCCGCGTGTCGTCACGTCCGAGGAGGTCCACGATGACCTGACCGGTGTTGTACTCGTAGTCCGTGGCGCACTGCTCGGGGGTGAGGGCCGCGGTGACGGGGACGGGACCGTTGAAGGTGTCCGCGTGGGTGGTGCCGAGCACCGGTATCGGGCGCCGGGCCTGGGCGAAGGCGACGGCGTGGGTGGAGTGGGTGTGGGTCACCCCGCCGATGGACGGGAAGGCCAGATAGAGGCTCCGGTGCGTCTCCGTGTCGGTGGACGGGCGCAGACGGCCTTCGACGACGCTCCCGTCGGCCAGGGAGACGACGACCAGGTCCTCCTCGCTCAGCACGTCGTAGGCCACGCCCGAGGGCTTGATGACGAAGACGCCGGCTTCCCGGTCCACACCGCTCACGTTGCCCCACGTGAGGGTGGCCAGACCGGCCCGGGGGATGCGGAGGTTGGCCTCCAGCACCTCCCGGCGCAGCTCCTTGGAAACGGCGGTGGTCACGGAGGTCTCCGTCCTCGCGGGGTCGGTCGGGGTGGGGGCCGCGCTCACAGGCTCTGGGCCAGACGGTGGTACGCCTGGCTCCAGCGCAGCTCGCGCGTGAACCGCCGTACGGTGGTGTCCTCGTCGATGACGGCGAGTTCGATCCGCAGCATCTCGGCGAGGTCTTCGAGCTCCTCGCCGCCGAGGGCGGTGGTCAGGACGGTGTGGTGCGGCGCTCCCGCGGTCAGCCAGGCCTCGGTGGAGGTCCGCAGGTCGGGGCGGGGGCTCCAGACGGCCCGGGCGACGGGGAGCTTCGGCAGCGGCTCGGGCGGGGTGACGACGTCGATGTGGTTGGCGACGAGGCGGAAGCGGTCGCCCATGTCGGCGAGGCCGACGACGACGGCCGGACCGGGATCCGCGTCGAAGACCAGGCGGACCGGGTCCTCGCGGCCGCCGATGCCGAGCGGGTGGATCTCGCAGCTGGGCGTGGCCGACGTGATCGAGGGACAGACCTCCAGCATGTGGGCGCCGAGGATAAGCTCCTGACCAGGCGTCAGATCGTAGGTGTAGTCCTCCATGAAGGAGGTGCCGCCGGGCAGACCGCGGTCCATCGCCTTCAGCGTGCGCAGCAGGGTGGAGGTCTTCCAGTCGCCTTCGCCGCCGAAACCGTAGCCGTCCGCCATCAGTCGCTGCACGGCGAGGCCGGGCAGCTGGCGCAGGCCGCCGAGGTCCTCGAAGTTGGTGGTGAAGGCGCGGAATCCGCCTTCCGTGAGGAAGGTCCGCAGACCGGCTTCGACGCGGGCGGCGTAGCGCAGCGAGTCGTGGCGCTCGCCACCGGGCCGCAGCTCGGGCGCGAGGGCGTAGAGCTCCTCGTACTCCTTGACGAGGGCGGAGACGGCGTCCTCGGGGGCGGCGTCGACCACGGCGACGAGGTCGTTGACGCCGTAGGTGTTGACCGAGACGCCGAACCGCAGCTGGGCCTCCACCTTGTCGCCCTCGGTGACGGCGACGTCGCGCATGTTGTCACCGAACCGGGCGAGCTTGAGGGTGGTGAGCTCGGCGCGGCCGACGGCGGCACGGGCCCACCCGGCGATGCGGTCGACGACGTCGGGGGTGGAGACGTGGCCGGCCACGGTCTTGCGCGGGACGCCGAGGCGGGTCTGGACGAAGCCGAACTCGCGGTCGCCGTGGGCGGCCTGGTTCAGGTTCATGAAGTCCATGTCGATGGTGGACCAGGGCAGCCGGCGGTTGGCCTGGGTGTGCAGGTGCAGCAGGGGCTTGCGCAGGGCGTCGAGGCCGGCGATCCACATCTTGGCCGGGGAGAAGGTGTGCATCCAGGCGATGAGGCCGATGCAGCGGTCGTCGGCGTTCGCCTCCAGGATCAGCGCGCGGATGGCGGCCGCGTCGGTGAGGACCGGCTTCCAGACCAGGCGGACGGTCATCTGGGGCTGGGCGGCGAGGGTGTCGCAGATGGCGCGGGACTGGTCGGCGACCTGGGCCAGGGTCTCGTCTCCGTAGAGACCCTGGCTGCCGGTGAGGAACCAGATCTCGCGGTCGGGCGGGGTGAGCGTCATGTCGGGTGTGCTCCTCGGAAGTGCGGGGCGGAGGTGTCGGGCCTGGGCCGGCCGGGGCGGGGAGGCGCCCCGGCCGGCCGGTGGCGGCCGCCGGGCGCGGGGAGGCGCTGCCGGTCGGCCGATGGGACCGTGGGCGGGGAGGCGCCCCGGTCAGGCGTCGGTGGCGAGGCGTGCCGTGTTGCGGATGCGGCGCAGGCGGTGCAGGAGGAGGTCCGTGCCGGTGCCGAAGTGCTCGTGCAGGGCGCGGTATTCGCCGAACAGCGCGTCGTAGGCGTCCGCGCGTGCCGGGTCGGGCACGTACGCGTCGCGCTGGACGCTGCCCATGACGGCGGCGGCGGAGCGGACGTCGGGGTAGGCGCCCGCGGCGACGGCGGCGTGGATGGCGGAGCCGAGCGCCGGCCCCTGTTCGGAGGTGCCGACGGAGACGGGGCGGCGGAGCACGTCGGCGTAGATCTGCATGAGCAGCGCGTTCTTCTTCAGGCCTCCGGTGACGATGAACTCCTCCACGGGAATCCCGCCGCCCTCGAAGGTCTCGACGATGGTCCGGGTGCCGTAGGCGGTGGATTCGAGCAGGGCCCGGTAGACGTCCTCGGGCCGGGTGTCGAGGGTGAGGCCCGCTATGACGCCCGAGAGGTGGTGGTCGACCAGGGTGGAGCGGTTGCCGTTCATCCAGTCGAGGGCGACCAGGCCGTGTGCGCCGACCGGCTGACCGGCGGCTTTGCGGGTCAGGAGCTGGTGCAGGTCCTCGCCCGACGCCTCGGCCTCGGCGCGGTAGTGGTCCGGTACGCCCTGCCGGAGCCACCAGGCGAAGATGTCGCCGACCGCGCTCTGGCCGGCCTCGTAGCCGTAGGCGCCCTCGACGATGCCGCCGTCGACGACCCCGCAGATGCCGGGGACGTCGGCCAGGGTGGCGCCGTTGAGTACGTGGCAGGTGGACGTGCCCATGATGGCGAGCATCCGGCCGTTCTCCACCGCGCCCGCGGCGGGGGCGGCGACGTGGGCGTCGACGTTGCCGGCCGCGACGGCGATGCCCTCGGGCAGGCCCGTCCAGCGCGCCGCCTCGGCGGTCAGTCCGCCGACCCGGGAGCCCAGGGGCGACAGCGGGTGCTCCAGGCGCGTGGCGGGGAAGTCGGCGAACTCCGGGTGGAGTTCGGCGAGGTAGTCCGGCGAGGGGTAGGCACCGTCCTGGTGGATGCCCTTGTAGCCGGCGGTGCAGGTGTTCCGGGACTCGGCGCCGGTCAGCTGCCAGACGATCCAGTCGGCCGCCTCGATCCAGCGGGCGCAGGCGGCGTAGACGGCCGGGTCCTCCTCCAGGACCTGCAGGGCCTTGGCGTACTGCCACTCGGAGGAGATCTTGCCGCCGTACCGTGCGATCCACTTCTCGCCGCGGGCGTGCGCGAGGGCGTTGATGCGGTCGGCCTGCCCCTGGGCCGCGTGGTGCTTCCAGAGTTTGGGCCAGGCGTGCGGACGGCCGGCCCACTCGGGCGTCAGGGCGAGCGGGGTGCCGTCCGGGGTGGTCGGCAGGACCGTGCAGGCGGTGAAGTCGGTGGCGATCCCGATGACGTGGGCCGCGTCGACTCCGGCGTCGGCGAGCGCCGCCGGAACGGCGGTGCGCAGGACGTCGCGCCAGTCCTCGGGGTGCTGGAGCGCCCAGTCGGGGGGCAGGGGGGCCGCGGTGGAGGGAAGGCGGTCCTCGATGACGGCGTGGCGGTACTCATGGACCGAGGAGCCGAGTTCGGCGCCGTCCCGGACCCTGACGACGACGGCGCGCCCGGAGAGGGTGCCGAAGTCGACTCCGATGGTGCAGGCCTCGGGGTGGTGTCGGGCCGCGGGGTCGGAAAGGGCGTGTGGAGTCACGATGCGTCTCTCTCGTCATGAGCGGGGCCAGGGGAGCATCCAGATTGTTAACGCTCACAATCAGGTTGGACAATAGCTGGGTGCGGTTCTGTCGAACATTCGCCAAGAAAAGGGGCTCTGGAAGTGAGCGCTCACCTTGCCGTGCCGACGCGTGGGGCGCCGACGCGGGCGCGTACCGACACGTACGCATACGAAGCGCGCGGATCGGCGCGGGCGGATCGGCGCGCACGGATGCGCCGCCGCCCCTACGCCCGCCGGCGGCGAGCACTCCGCCGGCGCCCGGGAGACGGCTGCGGGGTCTGCCGCGTCAGGCCTCGTTCGAGGGGCGCGTGCTCGCGCGCATGATGAGCTGCGGCTGCACCAGGAGGTGTTCGGCCTTCTTGGCGCGGCCCTCGATGTGGTCCACGAGAAGCTGGATGCTGCGGCGCCCGATCGCGGCGAAGTCCTGGCGGACCGTCGTCAGCGGCGGCGGGAAGTACTCCGCCTCCGGGATGTCGTCGAAACCGGCGACGGCCACCTGCGCGGGGGTGCGGATCCCGCCCTCGCGCAGCGCCCGCAGGACGCCGAGCGCCATCTGGTCGTTGGCGACGAAGACGGCCGTGACCGGTGTCGCGCCGCGGCGGGCCAGGGCGAGGCCCGCCAGTTCCTGTCCCGCCCGGTACCCGGACAGCGGGCTCCAGTCCCCCGCCAGTACGCGCGGAGGGCGGATGCCGTTCTCCTCCAGGACGGCGCGCCATCCCGCGGTGCGGGCCTCGCTCTCCAGCCAGTCCTCCGGGCCCGCCACGTGCCAGACGGTGCGGTGCCCGGCGGCGAGCAGATGCTCGGTGACCATCCGGGCGCCGCGTTCCTGGTCGAGCGAGACGCCGGGCAGGTCGAGCTGGTGGCCGCCCTCGACGGTGACCACGGGGAAGGGCGCGTCCAGTTCGGCGAGCGCCTGCACGTGCGAGCGCTGCGGGGTGATGGCGACGACGCCCTCCACTCCCCAGGCCGCGAGGTGGTCGATGGCGTCCTTGAGCCCCTGCCCCTCTCCGCCGCGGAGGCTGACGGTCGAGACGAGGTAGCCCTCTTCCCGGGCCGCCTCCTCCAGACCGGTCAGGGTGCTGGCGGGGCCGTACAGGGCGGTGTTGACGGCGATGACGCCCAGCGTCCTCGTGCGACGGGTCACCAGGGCGCGTGCGGCGGAGTTGCGGCGGTAGCCGAGCCGCTCGATGGCCAGGGTGACCTGGTCGCGGGTGGCCGCGCGCACGTTGGGGTGACCGCTCAGCACCCTGGAGACGGTCTGGTGCGAGACCCCCGCCTCTCGTGCGACGTCGGCCATCGTCGGCGGGCGGACGTCTTCCGCGGACTGGGCCACGTTCGCCTCCCTTCTCCGTGCTCACGGTCGTGTATCGATGCGAGAAAAACCTTATCGCCTCTTGTATCACGGCGTTGTGAGCGCTAACAATCTAGCTCGACCAGGGTGTCGACGCCCTGGACCCCCCAACCGGAACGGTGCCGTCCCGGTGGTGCGAGGACACGCGCCGCCATCGAGCCCGCCCCGGTCGGAGCCGCCCTCGACGACGGGATGGGTTTCCCCCATGAAGAAGTTCCGATCCGCATCCGCCCTCCTGGCCGTGACCACCGGCTGTGCCCTGCTGCTGACCGCCTGCGGGCAGAACAGCGAGGGCGGCAGCCAGGAGACGAAGGACAAGAAGGACCTCACCATCGGCATCGCGATGCCCACCAAGTCCTCCGAGAGGTGGATCGCCGACGGCAAGAACATGACGGAGAGCCTGAAGAAGGCCGGGTTCTCCACGACCCTGCAGTACGGCGAGGACGACCCGGACCAGCAGGTCGCCCAGATCGAGAACATGATCACCCAGGGCGTCGACGCCCTGGTCGTGGCCGCCATCAACGGCGAGGCCCTCTCCAACGTCCTCCAGCAGGCGGCCGACGCCCACATCCCGGTGATCTCCTACGACCGGCTCATCCTGGGCTCCCCGCACATCGACTACTACGCCTCCTTCGACAACGAGAAGGTCGGCGAGCTCCAGGCCACGTACATCGTCGACAAGCTGGGGCTGAAGGCCGGCGCCAAGAAGGGCCCCTTCAACATCGAGCTCTTCGCCGGCTCCAACGACGACAACAACACCAAGTACTTCTTCAACGGCGCCATGAAGGTGCTGAAGCCCTACATGGACAAGAAGCAGCTGGTCGTGCGCTCCGGGCAGACCCAGCTGAACCAGGTCACCACGCTGCGGTGGGACGGCGGTACGGCCCAGAAGCGCATGGACGACCTGCTGACCTCCGCGTACGCCTCGGCCCGGGTCGACGCCGTCCTCTCCCCCTACGACGGCATCTCCATCGGCATCCTGTCCGCCCTGAAGTCCGACGACTACGGGAGTGCCGCGAAGCCGCTTCCGATCGTCACCGGACAGGACGCGGAGGTCGCCTCCGTGAAGTCGATCATCGCGGGCCAGCAGACCCAGACCGTCTACAAGGACACCCGCGCACTCGCGCAGGTCGCCGCCGACATGGTGACCGCCGTCCTCGACGGCAAGAAGCCCGAGATCAACGACGACACCACCTACGACAACGGCAAGAAGGTGGTTCCGGCCTTCCTGCTCGACCCGGTCAGCGTCGACAGGACGAACTACCGGAAGGTCCTGGTGGACTCCGGCTACATCGACGCCGGCGCCCTGCGGTGACCCCCGCCCCCACCCCGGCGGGACCCGTCCTCGAGATGCGTTCCATCGTCAAGACCTTCCCCGGAGTCAAGGCGCTCTCCGATGTCAACCTGTCCGTGGCACGCGGCGAGGTGCACGCCCTGTGCGGGGAGAACGGTGCCGGCAAGTCGACCCTCATGAAGGTCCTCTCCGGCGTCCACCCGCACGGCAGCTACGAGGGCGAGATCCTCTTCGACGGCGAGCCGTGCCGCTTCAAGGACATCCGGGCCAGCGAGCGCCGCGGCATCGTCATCATCCACCAGGAGCTCGCACTCGTCCCCTACCTGTCGATCGCCGAGAACATCTTCCTGGGCAACGAACCGTCCCGGCGCGGGATCATCGACTGGCACGAGGCGCTGCGCCGCGCGTCCGCCCTGCTCAGGCGGGTCGGTCTCGACGAACACCCCGAGACCCGGGTCGCCGACATCGGCGTCGGCAAGCAGCAGCTCGTGGAGATCGCCAAGGCGCTGGCGAAGGACGTCCGGCTGCTGATCCTCGACGAGCCCACCGCGGCGCTCAACGACGAGGACAGCGCGAAGCTGCTGCGCCTCATGAGCGAGCTGAAGGACCAGGGCATCACCTCGATCATCATCTCGCACAAGCTGAACGAGATCGCCCGGATCGCCGACTCCGTCACGATCCTGCGCGACGGGCGGACCATCGAGACACTCGACGTCAGGGATCCGGCCACCACGGAGGAACGCATCATCCGCGGCATGGTGGGACGGGACCTCGACAGCCGCTTCCCCGACCGCACCCCGTACGAGGGCGCGGCCGACGCCGCGCCCGCCCTGGAGATCCGGGACTGGACCGTGCGCCACCCGCTCGACCGGGGCCGCAAGGTGGTCGACGGGGTCTCGCTCCAGGTCCGCCGCGGCGAGATCGTCGGGGTCGCGGGACTCATGGGGGCCGGCCGGACCGAACTCGCCATGAGCGTCTTCGGGCGCTCCTACGGCCGCTACGAGCGCGGCACGGTGCTCAGGGACGGCCGGGAGGTGCGGACGCACACCGTCCCCGAGGCGGTGGCCCACGGCATCGCGTACGTCACCGAGGACCGCAAGCACTACGGTCTCGACCTCGCGGACTCCGTGAGCCGGAACATCTCGCTCGCGTCCCTCGGCGCCCTCGCCCGCCGCGGAATCGTCGACGGGCACGAGGAGCGCGGGGTGGCCGAACGGTTCCGGCGGACCATGAACATCAAGGCTCCGAACGTCCTCGAACCGGTCGGCCGACTTTCCGGCGGCAACCAGCAGAAGGTCGTCCTCAGCAAGTGGATCCTCGCCGGACCGGACGTCCTCGTCCTCGACGAGCCCACCCGCGGGGTCGACGTGGGGGCCAAGTACGAGATCTACACCGTGATCGACCGGCTCGCCGCCGAGGGCAAGGCGATTCTCTTCATCTCCTCCGAACTGCCCGAACTGCTCGGCATGTGCGACCGCGTCTACACCATGGCCGCCGGACGGCTGACCGGCGAGGTCGGCCGCGCGGACGCCACCCAGGAAGTCCTGATGCGGCACATGACGCAGGACACCGGCACATCCGACGAAGGACACCAGGCATGAGCACCGACGCCAGCACGAAAACGACCGTCCCCCCCGCCCGGAGCGGCGGGACCCCGTCCACCGGAACACCGGTGGGCCGGGTGCTCCTGGACGGTGTCCGGCGGAACATGCGCCAGTACGGGATGCTCTTCGCACTCGGCCTGATCGTGCTCCTCTTCCAGATCTGGACGGGCGGCGACCTCCTGCTGCCGCGCAACGTCTCCAACCTGGTGCTGCAGAACAGCTACATCCTCATCCTGGCCATCGGGATGATGATCGTCATCATCTCCGGGCACATCGACCTGTCGGTGGGCTCCCTCATGGCACTGGTCGGCGGCATCGGAGCCGTGCTCATGGTCGAGCACCATGTGTCCTGGCCCGTGGCGGTGCTCCTCACCCTGCTGCTCGGAGCCGTCGCCGGCGCTCTCCAGGGCTTCTTCATCGCGTACGTCGGCATACCGTCGTTCATCGTGACGCTCGCCGGCATGCTGCTGTTCCGCGGGCTCACCGAGATCTTCCTCAAGGGGCAGACCCTCGGCCCGTTCCCGGACGGACTGCAGAAGGTCGCCAACGGCTTCCTGCCCGAGGTGGGGCCGCGGACCAACTACCACAACCTGACCCTGCTCCTCGGCCTGGGTCTCGTCGCCTACGTGGTCGTCCAGGAGCTCCGGGACCGTCGCCGGCAGCGGGAGTTCGCCCTGGAGACGCTCCCCACCGGTCTGTTCGCGCTCAAGACGACGGCGCTGGTCGCGGCGGTCCTGGTCACCACCCTGCTGCTCGCCAGCTACAAGGGCGCCCCGGTCGTCCTCCTGATCCTGGCCGCGCTGCTCGTGGCCTTCGGATACGTGATGCGCAACGCGGTGATCGGCCGCCACGTGTACGCGATCGGGGGCAACCTGCCCGCCGCGAAGCTCTCCGGGGTCAAGGACAGGAAGGTGACCTTCGCGGTCTTCCTGAACATGGGCATGCTCGCGGCGCTCGCCGGACTCGTCTTCGCGGCGCGCTTCAACGCGGCCTCGCCGAAGGCCGGCGTGAACTTCGAACTGGAGGCGATCGCCGCCGCGTTCATCGGCGGCGCGTCGATGAGCGGTGGCGTCGGGACCGTCCTGGGAGCCATCATCGGCGGCCTGGTCCTCGGCGTGCTCAACAACGGCATGAACCTCGTCGGAGTGGGCACCGACTGGCAGCAGGTCATCAAGGGCCTCGTGCTCCTCGCCGCGGTCGGCTTCGACGTGTGGAACAAGCGCAGGGCGGGCGCCTGACGCCGCTCCGGACACGGCTGTGCCCGCCGGTTCCCCGACCGGCGGGCACAGCCGTGTCGGCATGTCCGTACGGAGTCAGTAGCGGGTGCTGAACCGCAGCACCGTGCTCGACCGGTACTCGTCGCCGGGGCGCAGCACCGGGGAGGGGTCACCGGGGCGGTTCGGGGAGTCGGGGAAGTGCTGGGTCTCCAGCGCGATGCCGGCGCCGGACCGGTAGGGCGTACCGCTCTTGCCGAGGACCGTTCCGTCGAACTGCCCCGCGGTGTAGATCTGGAGTCCGGGTTCCGTGGTCAGCACCTCCATGCAGCGGCCGGTGGCCGGCGCGTGGAGGAGGGCGGCCCGGCGCGGTGTCGCGCCGTCGTGCGGGCTCAGGACGAAGTTGTGATCGTACCCGCCGTCCGCGCCGGGGCGTGCCAGGGCCCGGGCGATCCCGAGCGGTCGGCGGAGGTCGAACGCGGTGCCGGCGACGGGGCGGTGGTCGCCGACGGGGATGAGATCCCCGTCGACCGGTGTGTAGTGGGTGGCGTCGACGGTCAGTTCGTGGTCGAGGACGTCCCCGGCGCCCTCGCCCTCCAGGTTGAAGTAGGCGTGGTTGGTCAGGTTGACCAGGGTGGGGGCGTCGGTGACCGCCGCGTAGGAGAAGGAGAGTTCGTTGTCGCGGCCGACGAGACAGCTGACGGTGACGTCCAGGTTCCCCGGGAAACCCTGGTCGCCGTCGGGGCTGCGGAGGTGCAGGAGGACTCCGGTCCACTCCGCGGTGTGCACGCTCTCGGCTTCCCAGATCCGGGTGTCGAAGCCGTCGGTTCCGCCGTGCAGGGAGTGGCCGTCCTCCTGTGTGGTCAGCTGGTACGGCTTCCCGTCCAGGGAGAACCGGCCGTGTGCGATCCGGTTGGCGTAGCGGCCGACGGTGGCGCCGAAGTACCGGGCGGAGGTGGCCGTCAGGGCCGGGTCGCGGGGGGCGAGGACGACGTCGGCCAGGGTGCCGAACCGGTCCGGCACCCACAGTCCGTGGAGGCGGGCACCGAGGGTGTGCACCTCGGCGGTGATTCCGCCGGGAAAGCCGAAGGTCCAGCGTTCTCCTCCGTCCTCACAGGGCTGGCAGACCGGTGGTACTCCGGTGGGGGTGGGTGGGTACGGGTTCATGGGGTTCCTTGTCCGGGGTGGGTGGTGCCCGGAACGGGGGCAGGGAGTCCCTGCCCCCGTTCCGGGCGCGGTAGCCGAGTGGCCGGGGCCGGTCATTCCGCCGTACGGGCTCCGCCGAAGAGGCGCTGGAGGAGGATGAAGACGAACAGCAGACCGCCGATGACGATGCGCGTCCACCACGAGCTGAGTGTGCCCTGGAAGCTGATGACGGTCTGGATCAGGCCGAGGACCGTCACGCCCAGCGCGGTGCCCAGGACGAAGCCGGAGCCCCCGGTCAGCAGCGTCCCCCCGATGACGGCGGCCGCGATCGCGTCGAGTTCCATGCCGACGGCGTGCAGGGCGTAGCCGGACAGCATGTAGAACGTCAGCAGCAGGCCACCGAGGGCGGAGCACAGACCGCTCACGGCGTACACCGCGACCTTGGTGCGTCCCACGGGCAGGCCCATGAGGCGCGCCGAGGTCTCGTTGCCGCCGAGGGCGTAGACGCTGCGGCCGAAGCGGGTGTGGTGCAGGACGACGAAGGCGAGCGCGAGCACCACCAGGGCGATGACCACGGCGGGCGAGACGAACAGGCCGCCGGGCAGGAGCACCCGGGTCTGGGCGATCCGCGTGGTCGTCGGGTCGGTGATCGAGATGGACTCGGTGCTGATCATGTAGCAGAGGCCGCGGGCGAGGAACATGCCCGCGAGGGTGACGATGAAGGGCTGGATCTCGAAGGCGTGGATCACCCAGCCCATCAGCGCGCCTCCGCCGGCCCCCACGAGCAGGACCACGGGTATCGCGAGGGCGAGCGGCAGGCCGTTCTGTTCGACGAGCCAGGCCGTCAGCATGGTCGACAGGGCCACCATGGAGCCGACGGACAGGTCGATCCCGCCGGTGAGGATGACGAACGTCATGCCGATGGCCACGACGAGCAGGAAGCCGTTGTCGATGAGGACGTTGAGCAGGACCTGCGCGGAGAAGAAGCCTTCGTAGTTCAGGGAACCGACCGAGAACATCGCGACCAGCAGGGTGGCCGTCACGATGAGGGGCAGGCGGGTGGCGTGCCGTACCGAGAACCGGTGGAGCGGCTTGGTGAGGGAGCTGAGGGTGGTGCTCACGGGTGGACCTCCTGCCGGCGGCCCGCGACGTCGCCGGCGGCGGGGGCCGGGTCCGGTGCGGCCGGGCGGCGACTGCGCGAGAGTCGCGCGCGGAAAGCGGGCGACTGGACGAGACATACGACGATGACGACCAGGGCCTTGAACACGAGGGTGGTCTCGGGCGGTACGCCGAGGGTGTAGATCGTGGTCGAGAGGGTCTGGATGACGAGTGCGCCGAGGACGGTGCCGCCGAGGGAGAAGCGGCCGCCCGTGAGGGCGGTGCCGCCGATGACCACGGCGAGGATCGCGTCCAGTTCGATCCACAGGCCCGCGTTGTTGCCGTCGGCGCTGGAGACGTTGGAGCTGATCATCAGGCCGGCCACGGCGGCGCACACGGCGCTGACGACGTAGACGGTGACGAGCAGTCCGGACGCCCGGATGCCGACGAGGCGGCTGGCCACCGGGTTGCCGCCCACTGATTCGATGAGCATGCCGAGCGCGGTCCGCCGGGTGACGAGGGAGGTCACGGCGACGAGGGCGGCGGCCAGCAGGACGGCGAAGGGGAGCGTGAGCCAGTAACCGCCGCCGATCATCTTGTAGGCGCTGCTGGAGACGCTGATGATCTGACCGTCGGTGATGAGCTGGGCCACGCCGCGCCCGGCGACCATGAGGACCAGCGTGGCGACGATGGGCTGGACGCCGAGCCGGGCGACGAGGAGGCCGTTGAGGAGTCCGATAGCGGTGGCCACGCCGAGCGCCGTCGCGATCGCCGTGAGGACGGTGGGCAGGCTTCCGGGGTCCTTCGCCGTGGCGATGTGCTCGCACGCCAGGGCGCCGGAGATGGCGACCGTCGAGCCGACCGAGAGGTCGATGCCCCTGGTCGCGATGACCAGCGTCATGCCGAGCGAGACGAGGATCAGCGGGGCGCCGAACTGGAGGATGTCGATGAGACTGCCGTACAGGTGACCGTTCTGGACGCGGACGGCGAGGAAGTCGTGGGTGAGCGCGACGTTTCCGAGGAGCAGGGCCGCGAGGACGGCGGCGGGCCAGAACAGGGGGTGCCCGGTGAACCGCCGGGCACCGCCGGGCACCTGGGCCGGGCGCGTACCGGCGCCGGTGTCGTCGGGTGGGGTCATGAGGTGGCTCCGGTGGCGATGGTGCCCAGGATGCGGTCGGGCGTCAGGGTCGTGTCGTTGGGGAGGGTGGCGACGAGCCGGTGGTCGCGCAGGACGCCGACCCGGTGGCTGAGGCGCAGGACTTCCTCGAGTTCGGCGGAGATGAAGAGCACCGCCGTGCCCTCCGAGGCCAGGCGGCCGACGAGCCGCTGGATCTCCGTCTTGGCGCCGATGTCGATGCCCCGGGTGGGCTCGTCCAGGATCAGCAGCTCGGGATCGGTGAGCAGCCAGCGGGCGAGCAGCACCTTCTGCTGGTTGCCGCCGCTGAGGTTGCGCACCTGCGCCTCGGGGGCGGCCGGGCGGATGTCGAGGACCTCGATCCACCGGGCGGCGATCTCGTCCTGCCGGGCGCGGGAGAGGGGTCTGGTCCAGCCGCGGGCGGCCTGCAGGGCGAGCACGATGTTCTCGCGGACGGTGAGTTCGCCGATCAGGCCCTCCGCCTTGCGGTTCTCCGAGCAGAAGGCGATCTTGCGGGCGATGGCGGCGCGTGGGGAGCGCAGGGCGGCGGGTTCGCCGTCGATCCGCAGCTCGCCTTCGTCGGCGTGGTCGGCGCCGAAGAGCAGCCGGGCCGCCTCCGTACGTCCGGATCCGAGGAGCCCTGCCAGGCCGATGACCTCGCCTCGGTGGATGTCGAGGTCGTACGGCTGGATGGACCCGGTCCTGGCGAGTCCGCGGGCGCTCAGGAAGGGGACGTCCCCGGGGCCGGCGGTGGTGTCGGCGCCGGTCTGGGAGGTCTCGGCGAGTTCGTCGAGGCTGCGCAGTTCGCCGCCGACCATGCGGTGGACGAGGGTGACGGGCGTCAGTTCGTCGATCCGGTACTCGCCTTCGAGGCGGCCGTTGCGCAGGACGGTGACCCGGTCGCACAGGTCGAAGACCTGGTCGAGGAAGTGGGTCACGAAGAGGATCGCGACGCCCCGGTCGCGGAGCCGGCGCACCAGTGTGAACAGTTGGGCGACTTCGTCCCGGTCGAGGCTGGAGGTGGGCTCGTCGAGGACGAGGACCTTCGCCTTGATGTCCACGGCGCGCACGATGGCGACGAGTTGCTGGACGGCGATGGAGTGCGCGCTCAGCGGCGCGCGGACGTCGAGGTCGAGCTCCAGCTCGGTGATGAGCCGCTCGGCGCGCCGGTGGAGGGCCGACCAGTGGACGAGTCCCAGGCGCCGGGGCTCACGGCCGATGAGGATGTTCTCGGCGACGGAGAGGTTGGGGCAGAGGTTCACCTCCTGGTAGACCGTGCTGATTCCGGCGTGCTGGGCTTCCAGGGGTTCGGTGAACAGCCGGTGGTCTCCGTCGACGGTGACGGTTCCCGCGTCGGGCGCGTGGACTCCGGTGAGCACCTTGATGAGGGTGGACTTGCCGGCGCCGTTCTCGCCCATCAGCGCGTGGACCTCGCCGGGGAAGAGGCGCAGGTCCACGCCGTCGAGGGCGATGACGCCGGGGAAGGCCTTGCGGATGCCGCGGGCCTCCAGGACGGGCCGGCCGGTGGGGGTGGGTGTGCGGGGGGTGGGTGGGGCTGCCATCCGCCCTCCTCTCCTGAGGGGTCCGGGGGCGGCGCGAGGGCCGCCCCCGGTGCGTGCGGGCGGTGGGTCAGTACTGACGGCCGGGCAGGGCGGCTTCGGCCTGGTCCTGCGTGAAGACGCCCTCCTTGGTCTCGACCCGGCGCGGGACGTCCTCACCGGCGGCGACCTTCTTGGCGAGCTCCATGAGCTGGTCGCCGAGGAGCGGGTTGCACTCGACGACCACGTTGATCTTCTTGTCCTTCATGGCGACGAAGGCGTCCTTGATGCCGTCGACGGAGATCACCTTGATGTCGGTGCCCGGCTTCTTGCCGGCCTCCTCGATGGCCTGGATGGCGCCCAGGGCCATGTCGTCGTTGTGGGCGTACAGGACGTCGATGTCCTCGTGGGACTTGAGGAAGGCCTGCATGACCTCCTTGCCCTTGGCCCGGGTGAAGTCGCCGGTCTGGGAGGCGATCACCTTGAACTTGGGGTCGCCCTTGATGGCGTCGGCGAAGCCGGCCTTGCGGTCGTTGGCGGGGGCGGAGCCGGTGGTGCCCTGGAGCTCGACGACGTTGACCGTCTCGGAGGATCCCTCGTACTCCTTCACGAGCCACTTGCCGGCTTCGTTCCCCTCCTTGACGAAGTCGGAGCCGAGGAAGGTGCGGTAGAGGGAGGTGTCCTTCGAGTCGACGGCGCGGTCGGTGAGGATCACGGGGATGCCGGCGTTCTTGGCCTCCTTCAGGACGGTGTCCCAGCCGGACTCCACCACCGGCGAGAAGGCGATGACGTCGACCTTCTGCTGGATGAAGGTGCGGATCGCCTTGATCTGGTTCTCCTGCTTCTGCTGCGCGTCGGAGAACTTCAGCGTGATGCCCGCCTTCTCGGCCGCGTCACGGACGGACTTGGTGTTGGCGGTGCGCCAGCCGCTCTCGGCTCCGACCTGGGCGAACCCGAGCACCAGCTTGCCGTCGGAGGAGCCCTTGCCGGTGCCGCCGGCGGTGCCGGTGGTCGCGGGCTCGGTGGTGCAGGCGGTCAGCACACCGCCGGCCAGGGCGGCGGCGGCGATGATGCGGAGGGTTCTGTGGGCCATGTCGTGATTCCTCTCGGGACGTGCGTCGTACCAGGCGGAGCCCTGAAGGAGACGGGCCCGTGAAGGCGTGGTTGCGCAGGGGTGGTTGAGCCGGGCGAGGCAGGACGAAGCGTCGGCCCCGACGATCGGCGAGCTGGCGAACGCGACACATTGTGAGCGCTAACAGAGTTGTAACTCAAGGGCTCGTACGGCCGTTACCCGTTCTTGATGCGCGGGAGGGAGCCGGCGACGGAGCAGGAGAGGCCCCTGGAGGCCAGGAGGAGCACGCGGTCGCCAAGAGCTCCTCGCCTCTCCGAACAGCCTTTACGAACTCTGCCGGATCGAGGCGCCGCTCCGCCGCCTCCGGGCCCGAGGCGTCCTGACGTGGAACATCGACCTGAAAGTTGTGAGCGTTAACACTCATGCTCCCCATTCCGCGCATGCGAGCCGGAGGGGACGCCGGCGCGCGTCGCGCCTACACGCATCCCGGGAGGGCTGCCGGAGGACCGCCGTGGACTGCCGAAAACCCTGCGGGGCGGCGGCGAAAACCCTGCGGGCGGGGGCCGTTGACACCCCCTCGGCGCACTTCGTATCGTCGCGACACGATTTCGAACATCGCCCGAGATCTCGAACATCGGGAGTCGTCCCATGCGCTCCGCCCGGTCCAGCACCCCTGGCGGCTTCCTGTGAGCCCTCGGGGACAGGCCGTCGTCCTCGACGCTCCCGGGATGTCCCGCCTCGTGGAGGACACGCCCCGGCATCCGGGGCCCGGCGAGACCCAGGTCCAGGTCCACGCCGTCGGGATCTGCGGCAGCGACCGCGCCGTCTACCTGGGCCGCCCCGCTGCCTCGGGGCCGGAGGGCAGGCCCGCGGCCTCGAACAGGTCCTGGCGGTAGCAGACGGCCATCGGGCCGACGTCGGCGCCCAGGCCGATCGTCCTGCCGTCGGCAGTAATGACCTGGTCTCACTTCCAGGGCAGGTACGCCTTCTTGTCGACGCCGGGGGCGTGGGACAGGTCGGCGAAGGCGTCGGAGAGCTCCCCGGAGGTGGCCAGGGAGATGCGAACCACTTCCAGGGCCTGGACCTCGTCGAGGCCGCCGGACAGTCGGGTCTGCAGGGCGGTCCAGTAGTTGCCCTCGACGGTCGTCGGGTTCTCCTTGACGGTGATCCCGGGGTTCTGCTTCATGTACGCGTCGTACAGGCCGGCCCCCTTGTACCCGAAGGTCCCGAAGGTCCCGAAGGTCCCGAAGGTGAGGGCGATCTCCCCGTCGGCGGGGCGGAGCCGTCACCGGGCGACGAGCGGCCGGTGAGGGCGAGCGCGAGCGTCGCCGCCGCGGAGGTGAGTGCGGCGGAGCGGATGCGGGCATGCGGCACGGACGAGCGGGACATGGCGTCTCCTCGATGCGCCAAAGGGGTTGGGGACACGCCAGGCGGAGCCTCGCCTCGTCGGCGGTCGGCGTTCGGCGGTCGGCGTTCGGCGTTCGGCGTTCGGCGTTCGGCGCGGGGAACCTATGAGAGCGCTCCCAAAAATGGGGTGGCGAAATCTCGCCGCGGGGTGGGCGGCGAGAGCGACCCGTCAGGCGCTGGCGCGGGTGACCAGACGCGTGGGGAGGATCAGCGGAGTGGGGTCCTGCCCGTTGATGAGCGCGACGACCATGCGCGCCATCTCCCGGCCGAGACCCTCTATGGGCTGGTGCACCGTGGTCAGCGGCGGATCGGCGATCCGGGCCACGGCCAGGTCGTCGAAGCCGATCACGGCGACGTCGGCGGGGACGCGGCGGCCGGCCTCGCGCAGCGTGCGCAAGGCCCCCGCCCCCATGTTGTCGCTGGCGGCGAACACCCCGTCCAGGTCCGGATGCCGCGCCAGCAGCGCGGCCATGGCGACCGCTCCGCTCGACTCGGTGAAGTCACCGGCTTCCGGCGGGTACGGTTCGAGGCCCGCCGCCAGCATGGCGTCCCGGTAGCCGCGGTGACGGGCGCGCCCCGCCTCGGTGTCCAGCCGCCCGCAGATCGTGGCGACCCGGGTCCGGCCGAGCGAGATCAGGTGCTCGGTCGCCGCGCGCGCCCCTCCGAGGTTGTCGACGTCCACGTACCACCGGGGATCCAGCCCGACCGGGCGCCCCCCGAACACGACGGGCATCTCCGCCTTCTCCGCCATGCGGGCCAGCGGATCGTCCTCGCGCAGCGCCATCAGCATCACCCCGTCGGCCCCCTTGGACCGGAGGAGCTGCTCCACGCGCCGGCGTCCGCGGTCGGAGGCGGCCAGACACAGCATCAGGTGCAGGTCGGCGTCCTCCAGCGCGGCCGAGGCGCCCACGATCACCTGGGCGAAGAACGGGTCCGCGAAGATCGACGGGTCCTCCCCCGAGACGACCAGGGCGGCCGCACCGGTCTGGCGGGTCGCCAGCGCGCGGGCGGTCGGATTGGGAACGTAACCGAGCTGGTGGACGGCCCGTTCGACCGCCTCCCGCTTGGCGCTGCTGACGTGCGGGGCGTTGTTGAGCACACGCGAGGCGACCGACCGTGAGACACCGGCCAGTTCGGCCACCTCGTCGAGTGTCGACTGCCGTCGCGGCGCACCTTCGGCCATGATCCGCCTCCCTGTCGCGACCTGAACGCCTGGAAGGTTGGAAGCGCTTCCAGTTCCAGGACTGTAAAGCCTTCTCGCCGTCATGTGAAGTGCTGCTCGAACAGGCCCACTTGACAGGCCGAACGGGGCGTCACACGATACCGGCCACACCTCAGGGCAGCCGAAGCGTGCACTGGGATCGCTTCCAGTGGGAGCGCTTCCACTCCCAGGTGTGACGTACCACCGCACTTCCTCAGTGCGCCGCCCGCTCGGGACGAGAGCGTGCGGCGCGTCCCCCGTCAGGAATCGAGGTACCGTCATGCGCCGCCGAATCCGCGCCCTCGCGGCAGCCTTCCTCGCGCTCCCGCTGGCGCTCGCCGTCGCGCCCTCCGCCCACGCGGCCGATCCGACCACCATGACCAGCGGGTTCTACGTGGACCCGAATTCGAGCGCGAAGCAGTGGGTCGCCGCCAACCCCGGTGACGGCCGGGCGCCCGCCATCGGCGCGTCCCTCGCCAACACCCCCATGGCCCGCTGGTTCGGTTCCTGGAGCGGCACCATCGGCACCGCGACCGGCGCGTACGTCGGGGCGGCGGACCGCTCGGACAAGCTGCCCGTCCTGGTCGCGTACAACATCTACCTCCGTGACTCGTGCGGGGGGCACTCCGGAGGCGGAGCCTCGTCGCCGTCCGCCTACGCGACCTGGATCGCGCAGTTCGCCGGCGGGATCGCCAACCGCCCGGCCGTCGTCGTCCTGGAACCCGACTCCCTCGCGGACTACGGCTGCCTGAACCAGACCCAGATCCGCGAACGCCAGGGCATGCTCAGCGGCGCCCTCGCCGAGTTCGGCCGCCAGGCGCCGAACACCTGGGTCTACCTCGACGCCGGCAACCCCGGCTGGGTGAGCGCCGGGACGATGGCCCAGCGCCTCCACGAAGCCGGCCTGCGCCAGGCCCACGGCTTCTCCCTCAACGTGTCGAACCACTACACCACCGCCCAGAACACCGCCTACGGCAACGCCGTCAACAGCGAACTGGCCGCCCGCTACGGCTACACCAAGCCGTTCGTCGTCGACACCAGCCGCAACGGCAACGGCTCCAACGGCGAGTGGTGCAACGCGGCCGGCCGCCGCATCGGCACGCCCACCCAGCTGGGCGGCGGCGCCGAGATGCTGCTGTGGATCAAGGCCCCGGGCGAGTCCGACGGCAACTGCGGCGTCGGAACCGGTTCCACGGCCGGACAGTTCCTCCCCGAGGTCGCCTACAAGATGATCTACGGCTACTGACCTCGGAGTCCCGTGGCCCGGCGTCCGCCTCCCGCGACCGGGCCACGGGCACCACCCCCTCCTCACCTCCGCCCCTTCGACCAGGAGCCTCCATGAATCCGCGCACCCTACGGCGCCGTGCGACCGCCGCCCTCGCGGCGCTCGCGGCCTGCGCCGCCCTCACCGCGACGCAGGGGCAGGCGCAGGCCGCACCCGCCGGGGACACGCTCACCCCCGCAACGAAGTTCTACGTGGACCCGCACGGCAAGGCCGCCGAGCAGGCACTCACCGACCTCAGGAACGGCGACTTCACGAACGCCGCGAACATGGCCGAGCTCGCGAGCTGGCCGCAGGCCGAGTGGTTCACCGAGGGCACGCCCATCGAAGTCCGGTCCAAGGTGCGGAGCCTCGTCCGCGAAGCCAGGACGGTGAACCGGACCCCCGTCCTGGTCGCCTACAACGTGCCGGGCCGGGACTGCACCCAGTACTCCAGCGGCGGCGCCGCCTCCTCCGCCGCCTACCGGCAGTGGATCGACGCCTTCGCCGCCGGCATCGGCGACAGCGAGGCCGTCGTCGTGGTCGAGCCCGACGGGCTCGCCCTCCTCCCCGGCGACTGCGGGCCGGGCGCGGACCCGAGCGGCGAACTCACGGCGGCCCGCGTCGCCGACCTGGCGTACGCGGTCAGGACCATCAAGTCCAAGGCCCGCACCGCGGTCTACCTCGACGCGGGCAACGTCCTGTGGCGGCCTGTGGGCGACATGGCGCGGCGACTGCTCGACGCCGGCGTCCAGGACAGCGACGGCTTCGCCCTCAACGTGTCCAACACCCACCCCACCGACCACAACGCGCGCTACGGCACCTGGATAGCCAAGTGCATGTGGTTCGCCACCGAAGGGCCCGAGTACGCCCGCGGCCACACCGACTGGTGCGCCACCCAGTACTACTCGCCCGCCGCGCCCAACGACGGCGTCCCCGGCAACGCGGTCGACTCCGCCGACCCCGCCACCTGGCGCTGGACCGACGCCTGGTTCGACCGGAGCGTGGGCACTTTGCCGAACGACGCCCTGCACCACTTCGTCATCGACACCAGCCGCAACGGCCTGGGCGCCTGGACCCCGGAGCCCGGCAAGTACACCGGCGACCCGGAGATCTGGTGCAACGCGCCCGGCCGCGGCCTCGGCCCGCGCCCGACCGCCGACACCGGTGTACCGCTCGTCGACGCCTACCTGTGGATCAAGGTCCCCGGCGAGTCCGACGGCAGCTGCACGCGCAACACCGGCGGCACGATCGACCCCGAGTACGGCATCGTCGACCCGCCCGCCGGCGCCTGGTGGCCCGACCAGGCCCACACGCTGGCCCGCAACGCGGCACCGCGGCTGACCTTCAACCGCGGCTGACCTTCAACCGGCGAGCTCCGCTCGTCCCCCGTCCGCGTCGGCCACGGGAGGCCTCTCGCCCGTGGCCGGGCTCGCGCGGGAGCAGGCCGCGTGACCGGCCTCCGCCGGTGGCCGGCGGGGGTCCGCCGCCCGTCAGGCGGTGTGGCGCGGAGGAGGGGGCGGCAGGGTGGGCAGCCCCGGCGGCGGCTCGGGCCACACGAGCAGCACCGGGCAGGGGGCGTGGTCGACGACGAAGCGTGCGGCGGGGCCGAGGCTGTGCGGTCCGAGGTGGGTGCGGTCTCCGTCCCGGGCCAGGATCAGCAGGTCGCTGTCCTCGGCCGCGGCGACGACCTCTCGCTCGACGCGGCCGGTGCGTTCGGTCCGCGTGCAGGGGCGGTCCAGGCGGTCGGCCGCGTCCTGGAGCAGCTGCCGCGCGGAGGCGGCGGCGAGGTGTTCCAGTCGCGTGCCGGGGTCCCTCCCCCAGCCTTCGGCCGGGCGGTGCCCCGCGGGGTGGCCGCGGCCGAGGAGTCCGGCGAAGGCGCCGTGCGCGGCGCCCGGGACGTCGGCGGGGGTGACGTGCAGGAGGACGACGTCGGCGTCCGCCGGGGTGTGGGCGCGGGCGGCGTCCACGCAGGCGCGCCACGTGCCCTCGACGATCCAGACGACCACGGCCATGGGTCAGCCTCCTCCGATGACGGTCAGCGAGAACCACAGTGCCAGTACGGCGGCGACCAGGCTCGTGGGTACGGCGTACACGCCGAGCCGGGTGAACTCCTTCAGTTCCACCTCGCCGTCGTGGGCGTGGACGATGCGCCGCCACAGCAGGGTGGCCAGTGAACCGGCGTAGGTGAGGTTGGGGCCGATGTTCACCCCGAGCAGGACGGCGAGGACGGCGCCGGGCCCCGACGGGGCGGTCAGCGGCAGGAGCACCAGGACCGCGGGCAGGTTGTTGATGACGTTCGCGAGGACGGCGGCCAGTCCGGCGAGGGCGAGGAGTTCCGGCAAGCCGGTGCCGTCGGGGATCAGGTGTCCCAGGGCATCGTCGAGACCGTTGTCCACCACCGCCAGGACCACGATGCCGAGGGCCAGGACGAAGGCGAGGAAGGGCACCGAGGCGGCGCGGACCAGCGCACGGGGGGTGGTGCGGCGGCGGACGAGGGCCCGTACGGCCAGGGCGAGTGCCCCTGCCAGGGCGGCCCACGCCGGATCGACGCCGACCACCGAGGTCAGCACGAAGCCCGCGAGCGTGCATCCGACGGTCACCAGGGCGAACAGCGGCAGCGGCGGCGGTTCGACGACGGCGGGGGCCTGCGCTCCCGCGTCCAGGTCGGTGGCGAAGAAGCGCCGGAAGACCAGGTACTCGACGGCGATCGCGGCTGCCCACGGCAAGGCCATCAGGGCGGCGAACCGGGTGAAGCTGAGCCCGCTGGCCGCGAAGGCCAGGAGGTTGGTGAGGTTGGAGACGGGCAGCAGCAGGGAGGCCGTGTTCGACAGGTGGGTGCAGGCGTACACGTGTGGCTTCGGACGGGCGCCGATGCGGGCCGCGGTGGCGAACACCACCGGGGTCAGGAGCACGACCGTGGCGTCCAGACTGAGCACGGCGGTGATCGCCGATGCCGCCAGGAACACCTGGGCGAGCAGCCGACGCGGCCGGCCCGCCGCCGTACGCGCCATCCACGCTCCGCAGGCCTGGAACAGCCCTTCGTCGTCACAGAGCTGGGCCAGCACCAGCACGGCCGCCAGGAAGCCGATCACCGGCCCGAGCCGTTCCGCCTCGGCCAGGGCGTCGTCGAGGGAGACGGCCCCGGTGACGATCACCAGGGCCGCGGCCGGGACGGCCACGACCGCCTCCGGCCAGCCGAAGGGGCGGATGACCGCACAGGCCAGTACGAGGACGAGCAGGGCCGCGGACAGGGTCTCCGCGAGCTGGGGGTTCAGAATCGGGTCCTTCCGTCGCGGCGGTCGACCGCCTGCACCATTGCGCCGAACGCTACCCGCACGGGCGTCACGTCCCGTGGACCGGCCCGACGGCCGGCTTCGCGCCATCGCGTCGATTCCGTTGACGGCATGGGCGGGCCTCACTAATCTGCGCTCAGATCCCCCCCCTTCTGATCGGCGTTCGACACGTCACGGCTTGGGAGCGCTCCCACAGCCAGGGAGGCGAAGTGAGGCCGATTGGCATGCTCACCTCATGCAGGCACGGTCGTCCAGCGGCGTCCCGGCCGGCCGGAGGCGACCACCTCCGGCTTCCCGGGCGACCGTCTCCGCCTTCCCGGCAGACGGGCCCGCTCGCGCAGACCGACTCGCCCCGCCGATTCCCCCGACGACACACAGGAGCCGCACATGCCACCCTCTCGCTCGTTACGCCTCTCCACCGCCCTGCTGACGGGCGCCCTCCTCCTGGGCGGTCTCGCGACCGCGCCGGCCGTCGCGGACGCCCCCGCCGCCACGGCGGCGACCACGGGCGTACGCGTCAACCAGGTCGGCTACCTGCCCGACGGGCCCAAGCGCGCCACCGTCGTCACCACGGCGACGCAGGCGCTCCCCTGGCAGCTGCGGAACGCGTCCGGCGCCCTGGTCGCCTCCGGATCGACCGTCCCGCGCGGCGCGGACGCCCCCTCCGGGCAGTCCGTCCAGGTGGCCGACTTCTCCTCGTACCGGAGCACGGGCTCGGGATACGTCCTGTCCGTGGACGGCAACAGCAGCGCGCCCTTCGACATCCGCGCGGATCTCTACGACACCTTGCGTTCCGACTCGATGGCGTTCTTCCACCACCAGCGCAGCGGCATCGCGATCGACGCCTCCCTGGTGGGTTCCGCCTACGCGCGCCCGGCCGGGCACCTCGGCGTCGCGCCCAACCGGGGCGACACGTCCGTCCCGTGCCAGGCCACCGTGTGCGACTACGCGCGGGACGTCAGGGGCGGCTGGTACGACGCGGGCGACCACGGCAAGTACGTGGTCAACGGCGGCATCTCCACCTGGCTGGTCGTCAACTCCTTCGAGCGGGCCAAGCGGGCCGGCAGGGACGCCGCGCTGGGCGACTCGACCCTGCGCATCCCCGAACGCGGCAACGGAGTGCCCGACGTCCTCGACGAGGCGCGGTGGGAGCTCGACTTCCTGATGCGCATGCAGGTGCCCGAGGGCAAGCCGTACGCGGGCATGGCCTTCCACAAGGTCCACGACGCGGCCTGGACCGGCATGCCGCTGCGCCCCGACCAGGACGCGCAGCCCCGCGAGCTGCACCGGCCGTCCACTGCGGCGACCCTCAACCTCGCGGCGGCCGCCGCGCAGTGCGCCCGGGTCTTCCGCCCGTACGACTCCGCCTACGCCGACCGGTGCCTGTCGGCCGCCCGCCGGGCCTGGACCGCGGCGCAGGCCGACCCCGCCCTGTACGCGCCGGCCTCGGACGGCACGGGCGGCGGAGCCTACGACGACACGCGGGTCACCGACGAGTTCTACTGGGCGGCCGCCGAGCTGTACGCGGCGACCGGCGAGAGCGCCTACCGGGACGCGGTCACCTCCTCGTCTTGGCACACCTCCGCGGACGCGTTCAGCCCGTACGGCTTCGGCTGGGCGGACACGGCCGCGCTCGGCCGGCTCGTCCTGGCCACCGTCCCCAACGGCCTGCCCGCGTCCGACCTGGCCCGGATCAGGGCCTCGGTGACGGCAGCCGCCGACGTCCACCTGTCCAGGATGGCCGCCCAGGGCTACGCCGTGCCCGTCCCGGCGGACGGATACTTCTGGGGCTCGAACGGCGAAGTCGCCAACGACGCGATCGTCATGGCCGTCGCAGGCGAGCTGACGGGCGACGGGCGCTACCGCGCCGGCGCGCTGGAGACCATGGACTACCTGCTCGGCCGCAACGCCCTCGGCGTGTCGTACGTGACCGGCCACGGCGAGACGTCCTCGCAGAACCAGCACCACCGGTCCTGGGCCCACCAGCTGGACGCCTCCCTGCCCCGCCCGCCGGCCGGGTCGCTCGCGGGCGGTCCCAACAGCGCGCTCCAGGACCCGGTCGCGCAGGAGAAGCTGACCGGCTGCGCGCCCGCCGCCTGCTACGTCGACGACATCGGCTCGTACTCGACCAACGAGGTGGCGGTCAACTGGAACGCCCCGCTGGCCTGGCTCGCCACCTACGCCGCCGAGCGAACCACCACCGGCGGCGAACCGCCCACCGCCGCCTGCGCGGTGACGTACACGGTGAGCAACGTCTGGAACACCGGCTTCACCGCGACCGTCACCGTCAAGAACACCGGCCCGACGGCCGTGGAAGGCTGGCAGCTGGGCTGGGCCTACCCGGGCGGCCAGCGCGTCACGAGCGCCTGGAACGCCACCGTCACCCAGAACGGCACCACCGTCAGCGCCCGCGACGCCGACTGGAACAGGACGATCGCCCCCGGTGCGACCGCGAGCTTCGGAGTGCAGGGCACCCACACGGGCTCGAACCCCTCCCCCACGGCCTTCACGCTCAACGGGAGCGCCTGCGCCTGATCCACGGCCGGGCCGGGCGGCACGTCCGCCCGGCCCGGCCGGCACCGCACCTCGGTCGGCCCCCACCGCCAGGAGCCCATGCGCCGACTCCTCTCGGGCCCGTCACGGCGACAGCCATGGGGACCCGGCCGTATCGCACAGGGCGGCGTGAGCGTGTTCGACGCGGATGCGGGCTCCTCGCCGGCGCAAGACCGCTCGGGGGCTTCCCGCACGCACGGTGGCGGTCGCCATCGCCTGCGCCGCCGTGCGGGTGCGGACCGCGAACCACTGCCTTCCGCAGGTGCCGTCCCCGGCGACCGTGGGCATGGTGACGAGCCACACGGGGAGCAGTGGCCGCGGGGCCCGTGCCGAGGTGCTGAGGGCGTGCGGTCGGCGGTCCTGCGCCGTTCGGGGCGGAGGGCTCACGGACTGGGGGAGCACGGTCATGGTGTCTCCTGGACGCTGCGGCTCACAGGGGCGAACGGAGGAGGCGACCCACGGGTCGTACGGCGGCCGATCGACCGCGGAGCCACGCCGGCATGGCGGAAGCAGGCCATCGGCGAAGCCGGCCGAGCGACTGATTCGTCCTGTGAAGGGCCGGCCATGACGATGTCCCGCTCCGACGCCACCGTCAAGAGGCGGCACCCTCCTTTCTGCAAGACTTTGAAACACCTTGCGGCGAAGCGTCCTTCACGGACAGAGGAAGCGCCGGACACGGCGACTCGAACTGCGACTTTCGACGGACGTGCGGGGTGGGGCCGGTCAGGGCGGGCGCGAAGGCGTGAGGCCCGGGGTTGACGAGTTGCGGGGATCCGTCGAATCTCGGCCACTGTGAGCGCCGCGACCACCCGCGAACCAGGTCCGTGACCGATGCCGTGGAAACCGGCTGCGACAGGCGGGAACCGCTTTCGTCACGGCCATGACACGCGAGAGGTGTGCAACTTCTTTCCATCCTCGAAAGGACTGCTGACCTGTCCATTGATGCCAACAGCGGAGTACTGTCTGAAAATACTTACAGAAACTTGCAGGGAGCGTCCCTGTGTCCCGAGGATTCGGGACATGGCAAACCACATGAAGCGCGCATCGCGTCTCGTCGCTGTCGCCGTCATGACCACGGCGGGTCTCCTGACGGCCCTGACCACCGCCCCGTCCGCCGCGGCGGACACCGGATCACCGGCTCCGGAGTGCGTGGAGTACTTCCAGAGCTGGCGCTACACCGACGTCCACAACGGCTGCGGTCACACCGTCTCCGTCACGGTCGAGTACACGAACGGCCAGTGGGCCCCGTGCCGCGTCATCGAGCCCGGCGGCTGGGCGACCTTCGCCGGCTACGGGACGGACGGCAACTACGTCACGGGGCTGCGGACGTGCGACCCCGCCCTCGTCACCGCCGGCGGCGCCTGAGCCCCGGACATTCCCAGGACCGGTGCGGGTGCAGGCCGGAGGCCGTGCCGCCGCCCTGCACCCGCACCGTTCCCATGGGCGGAAGTCGACCGTGGCCGCCTCCTCGCCCGTCGGCGGGTCGTCGCGCTCACAGAAAAGCCGACCCGGATAAAATGGGGTGAAACGTTCGAGCCAGGGCGTTCTTGGTCAAAGCGATGGACGTGCCGACGGACGGCGGAGGTCCCGTATGAAGCCATGGACGGTCGGCACCCCCATGATCGCCGCTCCCGTTCCGGCAAGCACCGCCTGCGGCACCACCGACACCCCTGGGGGAAGCGGCGGCAGTGGAGAAGACGGCCTCACCATCGGCGTGTTGCTCCCGGAGACCGAGACCAGCCGCTACGAGACCTTCGACCGGCCGCTGATCGCGCAGGCGGTCGAAGACCGGTACGAGGAGTGCTCCGTCCGCCATGCCAATGCGGGCCGGCGGTAGGGGGCCGCCGTGTCCGAGCAGCAGCGCGACCTCGTCGGCTACGGCGCCGAGCCGCCACGTGCGGGCTGGCCGGGTGGCGCCCGTGTGGCCGTCAGCCTCGTCCTCAACTACGAGGAGGGCGGCGAGCACAACGTCCTCGACGGCGACCCGGCCTCGGAGGGGTTTCTGCACGAGGTCGTCGGCGCTCCGCCGGTGGTCGGCGGACGCGATCTGAACGTGGAGTCGATGTTCGCCTACGGGGCGCGGGCCGGGTTCTGGCGCGTTCACCGCACGCTCGTCGCCCACGGCGCACCGCTCACCGTGTACGCCGTGGGGCAGGCCCTGGAGCGCAATCCGGACGCGGCACGCGCGATGGGCGCCGCCGGCTGGGAAGTGGCCGGCCACGGCTGGCGCTGGATCGACTACCGCGACGCGCCCGAGGACGTCGAGCGCGCCGACGTCGCACGCACGGTCGCGACGATCGAGCGGCTCGTCGGACGCCGGCCCGTCGGCTGGTACACCGGCCGGACGAGCTCCGCCACCCGGCGCCTCGTCGTGGAGGAAGGCGGTTTCCTCTACGACTCCGACGACTATTCGGACGATCTCCCTTTCTATGTGGAGGAAGCCGGCCGCCCGCACCTCGTGGTGCCGTACGCCCTCGACGCGAACGACTTCAAGTTCTTGATCGTCCACGGGTTCACGACCGCGGACGACATGCTCGCGTATCTCGTCGACGCGTTCGACACCCTGCACGCGGAAGGCGCCGGACTTCCCCGCATGATGAGCGTCGGCATGCACTGCCGGATCATCGGCAGGCCCGGCCGCATTCGCGCTCTCGACGGCTTCTTGCGGTACGTCGCACAGCGCGGCGGCGCGTGGGTCGCCACGCGCGAGCAGATCGCCCGGCACTGGCTGGCCACGCACCCTCCGTCCCCCTGAGCCCCCTCGGGGCGGCCGTGGGGGGACACAGGTGGCGGGTCGGATCGGGCCGAGCCGTGGTCAGGCCAGTACGCGGAGAGCCCCGGGCCTCACCCTGAGGGTCACCGGCAGGGTCGCGTCGACCTCGCCGTCCGCCCCGTACGGGAGGGGCCGGTCGGCTTCGATGCGGACCTCCTCGCCGCGCAGGATCTCGATCTGAGGACGGCTCACGTGCGCGCCCGTCTTCAGTTCGTTCATCATGGCGAAGAAGAGGCGCTTGGGCGCCTCCTTGATCACCACGACGTCGAGGAGGCCGTCGTCGACCCGAGCGCCCGGGGCGATGTTCCTCCCGAAGCCGTAGAAGCCGGAGTTGGCCGCGACCACGGTGTAGCCGGTGCGCTCGTGCCGGATCCCGTCGATCGTGATGCGGTACGCGGCGGGCTTCCAGGCGAGGACCGCCCGGAGGCCACCGGCGTAGTAGGAGGCCGCGCCGCGCAGCAGGCGGGAGGCGTTGGCGTGGCGGTTGGCCACCGCGTCGACACCCGCGTACACGCTGCCGAGGACGTGGGTTCCCGGGTGCCCGGCGGACTTCACCTCGATGGTGTCGACGGCCCTCGGTTCGCCGTCGAGCAGCACCTCGGCGAGGCCCGGGGCGTCGGTGGGGAGCCCCAGAGCGCGCGCGAAGTCGTTGCCGCGGCCCGCGGGGACCAGGCCGAAGACCGTGTCCGTGCCGCTGAGCGCGCCGCCGACGGTTCCGGCCATGCCGTCACCGCCGACGGCCAGCACGACGTGCCCCTTCGCTCCGGCGTCCCGGGCGAGTTCCTGTGCGTGTTCCAGGCTGCGGCTGTAGACGGTGTCGAGCCGCGCGCCCGCCTCCCGCAGCAGCCGGGCCAGCGGGAGCAGGCTCGCCGTGCCGCTGGAACCCCCTGCGGTGGGGTTGACGACGGCGGTGAACTGTCGCATGGATCTGGCCTCCGGGCGGCAGAAGAAGGAATTCGGGAGGAAGGGGTTCGGCGGGCGGGGATCAGCGGACGGGGATCAGGACCCCGGGGCTGAGCACGCCGGACGGATCGATCTCGGCTTTGACGGCCTGGAGCATACGGATGCCGAGGGGGCCGATCTCGCGGGCGTACCAGTCGCGGTGGTCGGTGCCGACGCCGTGATGGTGGCTGATGGTGCCGCCCGCCGCCAGGATCGCGTCGTTCGCCGCCCGCTTCGCCGGCGCCCAGTGCGCGACGGCGTCCTCGCCCTGCGCGGAGACGACGGTGAAGTACAGCGAGGCGCCGTTCTCGTAGGTGTGCGAGATGTGGCACATGACGAGCGGCGGGGTGCCGGCCTCGGTGAGGGTGCGGGTCAGCGCGTCGCGTACCGCCGTGTGGAGGCCGGGGATCGCGGACCAGAAGGCGGCCGTCTCCAGCGTCTCGGCGAACGCGCCGGCGTCGAGCAGCGCGTCGCGCAGGTAGGGGGCGTCGTACCGGCCGTGCTCCCACTTGTCGCCGGGCTCCTCGCCGAGGAACTCGCCGTCGCAGGCGAGGAGGACCTCACGCGCGGCGGCGCGGCGGGCTGCCGTGTCGGCCTCGGTGCCCTCGAAGCCGACGACGGCCATGCAGCCGGGGTTCTGCGGGAGTTCCGTGCTGCCGATGGCATCCGGCTGCGCCAGTCCGACGAAGGTCTCGGACTCGTCCGACAGCCGCAGCACCGTGGGCCGCGGGCCGTCCTGGGCGAGCCGGCGCAGCGCCTCCGTACCGGCCTCGAAGGAGGCGAAGCGCCAGCCCTCGTAGATCCGCTTCTGGGGCAGCGGGCGGATGCGTACGGTCACCGACGTGATCACGCCGAGGGCGCCTTCGGAGCCGAGGAGCAGCTGGCGCAGGTCGGGACCCGCGGCGGAGCGCGGGGCGCGGCCGCTCCACAGGGTGCCCTCGGGGGTGGCGACCTTCAGGCCGACGACCATCTCGTCGAAGCGGCCGTAGCCGGCCGAGGCCTGGCCGCTGGAGCGAGCCGCGGCGAAGCCGCCGATGGACGCCCATTCGAAGGACTGCGGGAAGTGGCCGAGCGTCCAGCCCCGTTCGTTGAGCAGCGCCTCGCACTGCGGGCCGCGCAGGCCGGGCTGCAGGGTCGCGGTGCGCGACACCTCGTCGACGGCGAGGAGCTGGTCGAGCCGGCGGAGGTCCAGGGCGACGAAGGGCCGCTTCGTGGTGGGCGCGAGGCCGCCGACGACGGAGGTGCCGCCGCCGAACGGGACGGCGGCCAGGCCGTGGTCCGCGCAGGCGCGCAGGACGGCGAGGACCTCGTCGTGACCGGCGGGGAGCACGACGGCGGCCGGGATGTCGTCGACCTCGCCGGCGCGGATGCGCAGGAGGTCGGGGGTCGACTTGCCCCGGGTGTGCCGGATGCGGCTCTCGGCGTCGTCCCGCAGGCCGTCGGGTGCGGCGACGGCGGCGCGCAGCGCGCTGTTCGCCTCGTCGGTCAGTGCCGGGGCGGGCACTTCGATGGCGGCGAGGGTGGACGGGCCGCTCTCGCGCGGCGTGACGCCGAGCAGGTCCCGCAACAGGCCGGTCACCGATTCGGGCAGGGGCGCCGCCTTGGCCGGGTCGCCCCAGCCGCTCCACAACATGTCCACTTCGAGAGGTTCCTCACGGTCTGTTTCACGGACGGCGCTGCCGCTCGGCCCGCACTGGCATTACACTGTGACAGATGACGCCCATTCGTCACAACCATGCGGACGCAGACCCCGTACTCGACGCAGCACGCGACTGCGTGCTCGCCGTCGGCGTACGGCGAACCACCCTCACCGACGTCGCCCGGCGGGCCGGCGTGTCCCGGATGACGCTGTACCGGCGCTGGCCCGACGTGCGGACCCTCGTCGGCGACCTGATGACCCGTGAATGGATCGCCGTCGCCGCCGGCGCCATGCCGCCCGCCGACGACGACCGGCCCGAACGGGCCCGGATCGTCGAGGGGCTGGTGGCGGGAGTCGCCGCGTTCCGGTCGCATCCGCTGTTCCGGAAGATCCTCGACGTCGACCCCGAGCTGCTGCTGCCGTACGTCCTCGACCGGCGGGGCGCCAGCCAGGACGCCCTCCTCGGACTCCTCCTCACAGCGCTGGAAGAAGGGCACGAGGACGGTTCCGTACGCCGCGCCCACCTCGACCTGCAGGCCCGGTCCCTGCTGCTGGTCGTCCAGTCCTTCACGCTCTCGCTGCGCACCATGGCCGACGAGGACGATCCCGAACTGAGCGAAGCCGCCTTCCTCGAAGAGCTGCGCACCCTGCTGGAGAGGACCCTCGCCCCATGAACCCCACGAGCAGCACCGCCCTGCCCGGCTCCTCGCTCGACGCCGAGCGGCGCCGGCGCGAACTGGACCGGCTCGCCGACGGCGACGTCGTCGACGTACTCGTCGTCGGGCTCGGCGCCACCGGAGCCGGAGCCGCGCTCGACGCCGCCACCCGCGGGCTCCGCGTCGCCGCGATCGACGCCCACGACCTGGCGTTCGGCACCTCCCGCTGGAGCTCCAAGCTGATCCACGGCGGACTGCGCTACCTCGCGTCCGGGCAGCTCGACGTCGCCCACGAGAGCGCCGTCGAACGCGGCATCCTCATGGAGCGCACCGCCCCCCACCTCGTCCGCGCCCAGCCCTTCGTGCTCCCCCTCACCCCGCTCGTCAGCCGCGGCCAGGCCGCCCTCGCCCGCGCCGGATTCGTCGCGGGCGACCTGCTGCGCGTCGGTGCCCGCACCTCGCGCCGCACGCTGCCGCAGCCGCGCACGCTGTCCGCCGTCGAGACCCGCCACCTCGCCCCGGCCCTGCGCCCCGTCGGCCTGCGCGGCGGACTGCTCTCCTGGGACGGACGGCTCTCCGACGACGCACGCCTGGTGACCGCGATCGCCCGCACCGCGGCCGCCTACGGCGCCCGCGTCCTCACCCGCACCCGGGCCCTGGAACTCCACGGCGACGGCGCGCTGGTGCGCGACGAGACCACAGGCCAGGAGCTGCGTGTCCGCGCCCGCACCGTCGTCAACGCGGCCGGGGTCTGGGCGGGCGGCCTCATCGACGACATACGCCTGCGGCCCTCGCGGGGCACCCACCTCGTCCTGCGGTCGGAAACCCTCGGCCGGCTCTCCGCCGGACTGCACATCCCGATCCCCGGCGAGACGAACCGCTTCGTCCTGGTCCTGCCCCAGGGCGACGGGCGCGTGTACGTCGGCCTCACCGACGAGCCCGTCGACGGCGACGTCCCCGACGTGCCGGAGGTCCCCGAGACCGACATCGGCTTCCTCCTCGACGTTCTCGGCTCCGCCCTCGACGTCACCGTCCACCGCTCCGACGTGGTCGGGGCCTTCGCCGGACTGCGGCCCCTGCTCGACACCCGGGACTCGGAGGGCCGCACCGCCGACATCTCGCGCAAGCACGCCGTGCTCACCTCGCCCGACGGCATCGTCACCGTCGTCGGCGGCAAGCTGACCACCTACCGCCGCATGGCCCAGGACGCCGTCGACGCGGCCGTCGCCGTCCGCGGCCTGGCCGCCGGCGCATGCCGCACCGCGTCCCTCCCCCTCGTCGGCGCGGCCGGCCCGCGGACCCTCGCCGGTCTCGACGTCCCGCCCCGCCTCGTACAGCGCTACGGCTCCGAAGCCCCGGCCGTCCACGCCCTCGGGCTCGAAGACCCCGCCCTGGCCGAGCCCGTCGTGCCCGGCCACCCCGTCACGGGCGCCGAACTGGTCTGGGCGGTCCGCCACGAAGGCGCCCTCGACGCCTCCGACCTCCTCGACCGCCGCACCCGCATCGGCGTGGTCCCGGAGGACCGCGCCATCGCCGAAGAAGCGGCCCGGGACGCCCTCGCCCGTACGGCCCGGGCGGCCCGGGCGCGGTGAACGGACGGCGGTGCCCCCCGCCCGGCAGCAGGGCGGGGGGCACCGCCGGATTCTTCGAGCACCTCCGCAAGCAGCGCTGACGAGGTCGTCGTTCGAGGGCGGCGACCGCGCCCCGGCCGGCCGAAGGCGCGCCTCGGCAGGGGGATCACTCTCCGCGCGCCACAGCGGCGATCGCCGCCGCGACGGTTCCGTGCAGCTCCTGGGCGTCCGCCCCGGCACGGGAGCGCAGGTTCACGCCGTGTGCCAGGAGGGCCAGGATGTCGGCCGCGGAGTCCGGGTCGGCGCCCTCGGCGAGTTGTCGCTGCCGCCGTGCCGCCAGGAGCGCCGTGTGGAGGGCGGTGCGCAGGCGCTGGTGCTGGCGGTCGAGGATGGCGCGGACGGCGGGATCGCCGTTCTCGGTGCCCGCGTGCGCGTTGGAGATCATGCAGCCCCATCCGGCGAACTCACCGGTGCAGCGGGTCTCGATCAGCGTGGCGAAGAACTCGGTGACGGCCGGCAGTCCGCGGTCGTCCTCCTCCAGCCGGCCGAGCCGTGACCGGTCCTGGACGTACCGTTCGAGGGCCGTGCGGTACAGCTCCTGCTTGCCGCCGAAGGTCGCGTACAGGCTGGAGCGGTTGAGCCCGGTGACGTCGACGATGTCCTGGATCCCGGTGGTGGCCACGCCCTGACGCCAGAACAGCCGCACCACCGTGTCCAGGGTGGCGTCCGGATCGAAGTGCTTGACGTCCGCCATGCCCCGCCGCCCCTTCTTGAACCGATGATTCCAAGATACCCGCTCCACCGTTGACTTGGAGTGCGCTCTCATCGCTATCTTGAAACGAACGTTCCAAGATGACTCCGGGAGGAGACCCATGAGCGTCAACGCCGAGCTGCGCGCCTTCTTCGACAGCCGCCGGCAGCAGGTCCCCGACGACGTCCGCTCCGTCATGCGGCGCGCGGCGCGCGAGCTGGCCGAGTCCGGGCAGGCCGACCGGGCCCTGACCGTCGGCGCGAAGGCACCGTCCTTCACCCTGCCCTCGGCCACCGGCCGCACCGTCGACCTGCCCGAACTGCTCGCCGACGGACCGGTGGTGCTGACCTTCTACCGCGGCACCTGGTGCCCCTACTGCAACATCGCCCTGCGCTCCCTGCAGCAGCACCACGACGCCATCACCGCCCGCGGGGCGCGGCTGGTCGCCGTCTCGCCGCAGGTCCCCGACGAGTCGCTGTCGTACGCCGAGAAGAACGAGCTGGCCTTCGACGTGCTCAGCGACCTCGGCTGCGAGACCGCCCAGCAGTACGGTCTCGCCTTCGACCTGCCGGACGACCTCGCGGCCGTCTACGCCGGCTTCGGCATCGACCTCGACCGCTCGAACGCCGGCCACCCGCGCACCCTGCCCGTGCCGGCGACCTACGTCATCGACCGCGACGGCACGATCCGCTGGGCCTTCGTGGACACGGACTACACCGCCCGCGCCGAACCGGCCGACATCCTGGCCGCACTCGACCGGTTGAGCTGAGGGGCGCGGCCGGGGGCGATGAGCACGGCCACGGCTCAGGCCGCCAGGAAGGCGAGCCGGGGATCGGTGGTGTTCGGCGCGATCTCGACGATCTCGGCCGAGACCACCTCGTGGGCGACGAACGGATCCGCCGCGACCCGCTCCTCCAGCTCGTCGAGGGTCGCGCCATGGGCCAGCACGGCACCCCCCTGGCCGGACTGGAGGCTTCCGACCAGCAGGAAGACCCCGTCCTCCACGCCTTGCCGGATCCACTTCTGATGCTCCGCCATGTGATCAGGGGCCTTGTTCTTGTGGGCCGCGAAGCGGAGCAGGACGACGAACACGGAGATCTCCTTCGACTGTCGGAGGGGGAAAGAGGCCGGGCTCAGTGGGCGGAGCGCGGTGCCGGGCCGTGCGCGAGGCGCTCGTCGAGCCAGGCGTGGAGGCGGTCGACCTCCCGCCGTACGAACTCGCCGTCGTGGAAGGCGTTGGACACGGTCGCCACTCCCTGGCCGAAGGCCAGGACGTGCATCGCGAGGTCGTCGGCCTCGTCGGCGAAGCCGAGCTCCTCGAACTGCGCCCGGAGCCACGTCCGGAACAGGTCGAAGACGGCGACGGCCCGGGGCCGTGCGGGATGACCGAGTTTGGCGAGCTCGTTCGTCAGAGTCCCGACCGGGCAGCCGAAGTTCTGGATGTCAGTGGCGTTGGTGATGACGATCTCCACGAACCGCCGCACCCGCCCGGCGGGACCCGGCTCGTCCCGGTCCCACTCCGCGAGCATCGCGCGCGTGCTCCGGAGCCGGGCCTCGATGACCGCGCCGAGGATCTCGTCCTTGCTCTTGAAGTGGTGGTAGAAGTTGCCCCGCGAGATGCCCACCGTCTCGGCGATCGCCGCGAACGACGTGTGCTCGAAACCCTTCGCGTAGAAGAGCCGGTTCGCGGCATCGACGATCTGCGCCCGCGTGTCCGTGCTTCCCGCCACCCCACGACCTCACAGCCCTCATCCACCGCTAGGACGATCGTCCTACCTGCCGGACGCCACTCTAGGACAGCCGTCCCAGGCGGCGTCAAGGGGATGCCGAAAGCGTCATGAGGTGCGGCGCTCGGGAGCGGGATGCCACGTGCCGATGCCCCGGGCATGCGTGCTCCGGGGCATCGGGACGGACGGACCGCCTGACGGGTTTCAGGTGCGGGCGAGCGCCGCGGCGCCGAAGGAGACGTCGAACCGGTCGCACCAGATGCTGACGCTCGGATACGTCGACCAGTCGAAGCCGGCGGGCAGCGGATAGTTCTGGTCGCCCTTGTTGCCCTTCAGCTTGGCGAGGTTGACGTACTTCCCGTCGTCGAAGACGTCCCAGCCCGCCTTGCCCTCCTTCACCGGCGCGTCGCTCAACCAGACGCGCAGGTCGGGGCCGTTGCTCGTGTCCAGGCCTTCGAGCCGGAGCGTGTGGGTGCCGTCCGCGAGCCGGACGATCTTCACCGTGCCGGTCGTGGTGTGCTCGTGGCTGACGAAGGTGCCCTGCGCGACGGTGGCCGGGCCGGACGGTGCGGGAGCGGCCGACGCGGAGGAGGGCTCACCCGTCGCCGGCCCAGCGGGAGTCGCGCCCGCGGAGGGCAACGCCTCGTTCACCGTCTCGTCCACCCACAGCGCCCAGGGCTTGAACCACAGCGACCCGGCCACCGCCACCGCCACCGCCAGACCCGCGACGATCACCGCGGCCCACGACCGCCGCTTCCTCGTGACGCTCTCCACGACGCCTTCCCTCCCTGCATCCCGTACTCGCCTTCGTCCGCCATCCAAGGCGATCCGCCCCTCACGGAACAGTCCTGGCCCCATGACGAAAGGCTTACGCCACCGGGCCGGGACCGTTCGGCCACGGGTCCCCCACCGGGATGACGGAAGTCTTACGGACCGGCGCGGGCTCCTCCTGATCCCGGCCCCGGTCCGTAGCGTCGCGCCCATGCGTGTACTCGTCACAGGAGGAGCCGGGTTCATCGGCTCGCACATCGTCACCGCGCTCACCGAGGCAGGGCACGAGCCGGTGGTCCTCGACGCTCTGCTGCCCAGCGCACACCGCGTGACTCCCGAGGTGCCGGCCGTGGAGTTCCTCCGCGCGGACGTGCGGGATCCGTCGGCGGTCGGAGCCGCTCTGCGGGATGTCGACGCGGTGTGCCACCAGGCCGCCATGGTCGGTCTCGGCAAGGACTTCGCGGACGCACCGGAGTACGTGAGCTGCAACGACCTCGGCACGGCCGTCCTGCTCGCCGCCATGGCGGACGCCGGCGTCCGGCGACTCGTCCTCGCCGGATCGATGGTCGTGTACGGGGAGGGGCGGTACGAGTGCCCCGCGGACGGTGTCGTACGGCCCGGCGCCCGCCTCCCCCGGGACCTCGCCGCCGGCCGCTTCGAACCGCGCTGCCCCGCCTGCGGCGCCGAACTCGCCCCCGGCCCGGTCGCGGAGGACGCCCCCGTCGACCCCCGCAACGTGTACGCGACGACGAAGCTCGCCCAGGAGCACCTGGCGGCGGCGTGGGCGCGCGCGGTGGGCGGCACGGCGGTCTCGTTGCGCTACCACAACGTGTACGGGCCCGGGATGCCCCGCGACACCCCGTACGCCGGCGTGGCCTCCCTCTTCCGCTCGGCCCTCGCCCGGGGCGAGGCGCCCCGCGTGTTCGAGGACGGGGGCCAGCGGCGGGACTTCGTGCACGTGCGGGACGTGGCGGCGGCCAACCTGGTCGCGCTGGAGGCCGCCGACGGTCTGCCGGCCGGCGCGCTCAGCACGTACAACACCGGCAGCGGCGAACCGCACACCGTGGGCGACATGGCCGTCGCGCTCGCCCGGGCGTGCGGTGGCCCTCGGCCCGTGGTCACGGGCGAGTACCGGCTGGGCGACGTCCGGCACGTCACCGCCGACTCGTCCCTGCTGCGAAGGGAGCTGGGCTGGCGGCCCGTGGTCGGCTTCGCCGAGGGCATGACGGAGTTCGCCCGGGCGGAACAACGGGCCTCGGCGGCCCTCGCCTGACCGGGCTCAGCTCGCCGCCGTCGGCAGGGTGACCTCGAAGCGGCAGCCGCCGGGGACGTTGCGGACCTCGGCGCGGCCCGCGTGGGCCTCCACGATGCCGCGGACGATGGCGAGGCCGAGCCCGGCGCCGGCCGGCGGGGTGCGGGCCTCGGTCCCGCGCCAGCCGGTGTCGAAGACGCGTGTGAGGTCCTCGTCGGGGATTCCCCCGCAGCCGTCGGTGACGGACAGGACGACGGCGTCCTCGCGGTGCTCGGCCGCGACCGCGACGGTCCCGTCGGCCGGCGTGTGCCGGATCGCGTTGACGAGGAGGTTCGCGAGGACCCTGGTCATCTCCTTGCCGTCCACCTCGACGGGTACGGCCGCGACCTCCTCTCCCACGAGCCGCACCCGGTGCTCGCGGGCCAGCGGGTCGGCGCCGCTCAGGGCGTCGCCGACCAGGTCGTACACGGACATGCGGCTCGGGCTGAGGACCAGGGCGCCGGCGTGGATGCGGGAGAGTTCGAAGAGGTCGGTGACCATCGCGGTCAGGCGCTCGACCTCGGTGCGGATCTGCCGGTGATAGCGGGCGGGGTCGTCGGCCATGCCGTCCTCCAGGGCCTCCGCCATGGCCCGCAGCCCCGCCAGCGGGGTGCGCAGATCGTGGGAGATCCAGGCGACGAGCTCGCGGCGCGACGCCTCCAGGGAACGCTCGCGCTTGCGGGACGCGTCGAGCTTGGCACTGGTCGCCGCCAGTTCGCGGCTGAGCGCGGCGAGTTCGGCGGTGGCGGCACCGTCGGGAGCGGAGAAGCGGCCGCCGTCGCCGAAGTCGCGCGCGGCACGGGCGAGGGCCCGGCTGCGGGCCACCACCCAGCGGCCCAGGACGAGGGCCGTGCCGAGCGAGACGAGGGCCGCCATGGCCACGACGACGGTCACCACCCACAGGTCGTGCGCGGACAGGAACATCGCCTGCGCGACGGCGAGCGTCCCGGCGAGCATCGCCGTCACCGTGACGGCCGCGACCACCGTCAACGAGACCGCGACCGAACGGTGCCGTACGAGACGGAGGACGACCGCTCCGGCGAGACCGGCGCAGACGGCTCCCGCCAGGGCGAAACCGGCGATCAGCAGGACGTCCTTCATGGCGTTTCCCCGTCCTCGCGAGGCTCGAAGCGGTATCCGACGCCCCATACGGTCCGGATGAGCCGGGGCCGCGCCGGATCGTCCTCGATCTTGGCGCGCAGCCGCCGCACATGGACCGTGACCGTGGACAGGTCGCCGAAGTCCCAGCCCCACACCCGCCGCATCAGCTCCTCTCTGGTGTGCGCGGCGCCGGGTCGCTCCAGGAAGTACGCGAGGAGGTCGAACTCCCGCAGCGTGAGGGAGAGTTCGCGGCCGGCACGGGTGGCCCTCCGGGTGACCGGGTCGACGGCGAGGTCCGCGTCGCGCAGGACCGTCCGGGTGGCCGCCGGTCCGGTTCCGCGACTGCGGCGCAGCACTGACTCGACGCGCAGCACCAGCTCGCGCGGGCTGAACGGCTTCGTGACGTAGTCGTCCGCGCCCACCTCCAGACCTGTGATCCGGTCCTCCTCGTCGCCCCGTGCGGTCAGCATGATCACCGGCACCGGACCGGTCTCCCGGAGCCGCCGGCACACCTCCAGACCGTCCAGACCGGGCAGCATCAGGTCGAGCACGACGAGGTCCGGCCTCCGTTCCCCGGCCCGCAGCAGGGCGTCGGGACCGTCGGCCGCGTGCTCCACGGCGAAGCCGGATCTGCCGAGGTATCCGGTCACCACCTCGGCCACGGTCGGATCGTCGTCCACCACCAGGATCCGGGCCGGGGACGGCGGGGCGCTGTGCTCGTTCATGCCGCACAGCGTCGCATCCGCCCGCCGGGCGGTCACGGCCACCCGGGCGTACGACGGAGGACGTCCGCGTTTCGTAAGGAGTGGAGCGGCCCCGGGAGGCCCCGCGGTTCCTACGGTGAGACCCGTGACCCCCATGACCGTAGATGTCGTCCTTCCCTGCCTCGACGAGGCGGATGCCCTCCCCTGGGTCCTGGCCCGCGTTCCGGCCGGATGGCGGGCGATCGTCGTCGACAACGGCTCCTCCGACGGATCGGCGGCCGTCGCCGCCGCCCTCGGCGCCACCGTCGTGCACGAGCCCCGGCGCGGCTTCGGCGCCGCCTGCCACGCCGGACTGCTCGCCTCCGACGCCGAGTTCGTCTGCTTCTGCGACTGTGACGCCTCCCTGGATCCCGGCTTGCTGCCCGGCCTCGTCGATGCGGTGGCCGACGGCTCCGCCGATCTTCTGCTGGGCCGCCGGCGCCCCACCGGGCGCGGCGCGTGGCCGGCCCACGCGAGGGCCGGGAACCTCGCCCTGTCCTGGCTGCTGCGCCGGCGCACCGGGCTGCGGCTGCACGACCTCGGTCCCCTGCGGGCGGCCCGCCGCGAGGCGCTGCTCGGTCTCGGCCTCGACGACCGGCGCAGCGGCTACCCGCTGCAGATGGTCGTACGGGCGGCCGACGCCGGCTGGCGCGTGCGCGAGGTCGACGTCCCGTACCTGCCCCGGACGGGCCGCTCGAAGGTCACGGGCACCTGGAAGGGCACGTGGCAGGCGGTCCACGACATGCGCAGGGTGCTCGACGAACCGGCGCCGGCGGGCGGTGGCCGCCCGTGACCACCCTCCTCGTCATCGCCAAGGAGCCCCGGCCCGGCCGGGTCAAGACCCGGCTCACTCCCCCGTTCACCCCCGAGGAGGCGGCCGCACTCGCCGAGGCCGCACTCGCCGACACCCTCTCGGCCGCCGCCCGCGTCCCCGCCGACCGGCACGTCCTCGTGCTCGACGGGCGGCCGGGTCCGTGGCTGCCACCGGGCTTCGCGGTCGTCCCCCAGGCGAGCGGCGGGCTCGACGCGCGCCTGGCCGCCGCGTTCACCGGCTGCGCGGGACCGGCCCTGCTCATCGGCATGGACACCCCGCACGTCACGCCGGAGCTCCTGGCTCCCGCCCTGCGCTGGGAGGCGCACGACGCCTGGTTCGGGCCGGCCGCCGACGGGGGCTTCTGGGCCCTCGGCCTCGCCCGCCCCGCCCCTTCCCTCCTGCTCGGCGTCCCCATGTCCACGTCCGGCACCGGCGCCGTCCAGCGCGCCCGGCTGCGGGCGGCCGGACTGCGCGTCGGAGAGCTGCCCGTCCTGCGGGACGTGGACACCGCGTCGGACGCCCGGCAGGTGGCGGCCGCCGCGCCCGGGACCCGCTTCGCCGCCCGGTACGCCGAGCTGACCGCCACGACCACGGGAGCGGGCCGTTGACCACGACCACGGCATGGCGGGCCGACCCGTACGACTGCGCCCTGCGCACCGGCAGGGGTCCGCTGTTCCTGCGCCGGCACGACGGCTGGCTCCTGCCCCTGGAGATCGAGCGCTGGTGCACGGCACCCGACAGCGCCGACCGCTCCGTGCTCGACCGCTGCCGTGGCGCCGTCCTCGACGTCGGCTGCGGACCGGGGCGGCTCGTGGCCGCGCTGGCCGCCGAGGGCCGGCGCGCCCTGGGCATCGACATCAGCTCCGAGGCCGTCGCCCGCACTCTGCGGCTGGGCGGGTCGGCCCTGTGCCGGTCGGTCTTCGAACCGCTGCCCGCCGAGGGGCGCTGGGACACGGCGCTGCTGATCGACGGCAACATGGGGATCGGTGGCGACCCGGCCGCCCTGCTGCGCCGGCTCCGCCAGGTCGTGTCGCCCTCCGGGCGCCTCCTCACGGAGTGCGCGCCCGTGGACGTCGACGAGTGCTGCGAGGTACGCGTCGAGGACGGCCGGGGCGGACACGGGGCGTCCTTCCTCTGGGCCCGGGCCGGCTCCCGCGCCTCGGCCGCGCACGCGCGGCGTGCCGGCTGGGACGTCTGCGAGCAATGGACCCTGGAGGGCCGTACGTTCCTGTCGCTCGTCCCTCAGCCGTCCGCCGCCGCCCGGTCCTGACGGCGCTCCCGCCACCGCTGTACGGCGATCAGCGCGCCCGTCACCACGGCTACGGCCAGCAGTACGACCGCGAGGTTCCGCCCGTACGGGAGGGGCAGCGCCGAGGGGTTGGGCGGCGCTCCCGGCCGTACGAGGAGGGGGAGCGTCACCAGTACCACGCTCCCCGCGACCAGCGACGCCCCGCGCAGCGGGCCCCGTCGGCGCCGTCCCACGAGCAGCAGCCCCACGGCCAGGACGAAGGGGGCGAGGATCCCGTCGTGCAGGACGAGCGCACCCGCCAGCCACACGAGCACGCCGAGCGGATCCGGCTCGGCCACCACGAGCCACGCTCCGAGCCCCACGAGGGCGACGCCCAGCGCCCCGAGTGCGTACCGCAGCACGCTCACCGTCCTCACAGCACCTCCAGCCCGTGCACCCATTTGGTCTGCAGGACCCCGGGCCGGCCGGGGGCGATGATCCGCGCCGGGAAACCGTGATCGAGCGCGAGCGGCTGCCCGTCGAGGGTGAGGGCGAGGAGGGTGAGCGGATCGTCCGCGTACTCCGCGCCCATCTCCATCACCCGGTAGGCCCCGCTCACCTCCAGCGAGGTCACCCGCACGGCGTCCCGGCCCGGCCGTCCGCCGGCCCGCTCGATCAGGTCCCGGAGGCGTACCCCGCCCCAGTCGGCGTCGACGCTCCAGCCCTCGACGCAGGCGATCGGCAGCCGGGCTCCGGCCCGGGGCATCGATCTCAGGGCGTCGAGGGTGAGGACGTACGGGCGGGGGCCCGTGACCTCCAGGCGCCAGCCCGCCAGACCGCGTGCCGTCACACCGGCCGCGGCGGCGGTCCGGTTCACGGGCAGTCCCTGCGGGCCGTGGTCGGGGTGCCGGGGCGCGAGCAGGTCGAAGGCCTTCAGGGGCGTGAAGGACTGGCCGACGGTCGTCAGCGTCACCACGCCGACGGCCCCGCCGGTGGCGAGGAGCAGCGAGCGCCGGTCGACTTCGTCCTGCGCCGGGAGGGCTGCGGTGCCCGCCGAGCGGCGCCCCCAATGGTCCCTGATCTCGGGGGCCTTGACGGCGATGTGCAGCAGGATCGAGCCGGTCGCCACCCAGGCGACGGCGAAGTGGACGGGGACGAAGGCGAAGGGCCACGGGTACCACTCGACGATGTTGAGCAGCCCCGTCAGCACCTCGAAGACGGCCGAGGCCACGAGGACCGCGACGGACAGCCGCTCCAGGGCGTGCCGCACGGACCGCAGCGGAGGCCACACGAACAACCGCGGGTACACCGCCCACAGTTTGACCAGCAGCAGCACGATCGCCGCCAGTCCCGTGGCGACGTGGAGGCCCTGGGTGAACGCGTAGCCCCACACCGGCCGGGAGGGCAGGCGGTCGGCGAGCCAGTCCGGCGGCTGCTGGAGGTAGTGGCTGACGAGCCCGGTGACGAGGCAGACGGCGAAGGCCGCGCCGAGCCACCGGCCGACGGCCGTCGCGGTTCTGGCATCGTGAAGGCGCCCGGTGAACGCGGGCGGCCGGACGGCCGGGGGCCGGAGCGCGGGGCGCGGCAGCCGGGGCATGCGGAACGTCATGCCGTCCATGACACCGCCGCGAGCGGCGGCGCGGGCGGTCCGACACCTTACGAAACCCGAACGCCCCGCCGGGTCTCCTCCGCCTCTGCCGTGCGCGCTGCCAGTCTGCGCCCATGCCCCGCGACCGCCGCCCCCCGCTTCCCGTCGTCGTCACCGTGCTCCTGCTGTCGCTCCTGACCGCGTCGCTGGCCCTCCTGCTCCGCGCGGACGCGCACGGGACCGGTTTCCTGGCCGGGTACGCGGGTGCGTGGGCGGTGTTCGCGGCGGCCGCGGTCGCCCTGCGTCGTGTCCCCCGCCGGCACGTCGTCCCGCTCGTCCTCGCCGGGGCGGTCGCGGTGACGGCGACCGGCCTGGTGGCGGCCCCGCGGACGAGCACGGACTCCTATCGGTACGCGTGGGACGGCCGGGTTCAGGCATCCGGCGTCTCGCCGTACGACCACCCGCCGGCGGACCCGGCGCTCGCCGGACTCCGGGACGACTGGCTCTTTCCCCGCGCCGCGGCCTGCCGGCGGGACGGCGCCGCCCTCGCGCCGGTCGGCGACGGCCGGTGCACCCGGATCAACAGGCCCGCCGTACACACGATCTACCCTCCGGTGGCCGAGGGCTGGTTCCTCCTCGTCCACGCGCTGTCGCCGGAAGGCGTCCGCCACAAGGGGCTCCAGGCGGGCTCGGCCGTTCTCGCTCTGGCCGTCGGCGGCCTCCTGCTCGGCGTCCTGCGCCGGCGGGGGGATCCACGCCGGGCCGCCCTGTGGGCGTGGTGCCCGGCGGTCCCCGTCGAGGCGGTCGACAACGCCCACGTCGACGTCCTGGCCGTGCTCCTGTCGGTCGGCGCGCTCGCTCTGGTGGCACGCCGCCGCCACGTCACGGGCGGGGTGCTGCTCGGTCTGGCCGTCGCCGCGAAGCTGCTGCCCGCCGTGCTCCTGCCCGGTGCGCTGTCCGGAATCCGGCGGCCCCGTGCGGTCGCGGCCGTGGCGCTGACGGCCGCGGCGACGGTGGCGCTGGCGTACCTGCCGTACGTCCTCCTCTCCGACGGCTCGGTCCTGGGCTACCTGAGCGGATACGCCCGGGAGGAGGGCTATGACGACGCGGGCGCGGGCGGCCGCTACGCCCTGCTCCGCCTCGTGCTGCCCGACACGTGGGCGCCGCCCGCGGCGCTGCTGGTCATCGCGGCGGTGTCGGCGGCGGTGTGGTGGCGCGGCGACCCCGACCGTCCGTGGCACGGCGCCCTGTCGACCACGGGCACGGCGTTCCTCCTGCTGACGCCCGGCTACTCCTGGTACGCCCTGCTGCTCGTCGCCCTCGTCGCCCTGGACGGCCGCTGGGAGTGGCTCGGCGTCGCCCTGGCGGGTGCGGTGGCCTACCTCGCCGGCCCGGTCACCGGCACCGCGGGGGTGACCGTCGCGTACGGGGCGGCGGGAGGCGTCGTCTGCGCGATGTGGTGGACGCGGCGTCGGACCCGTGACCGGCTCCGTGTCCGGTCGGGGGTCCGCTCACAGGGAACGCGGAAGAGCCGTGCCCGATCGATGGGCACGGACACCCGATCGGTCCCGGAGTGACATCGCGGCGATGACGTGGGTGCCGTCGAGCCTCGTGCGGACGAAGCGGCACAGCGCATGCGCTTCGACGATGTCCGGGCCGCGTCCGCCGCAGACGAGCTCGTCCTCGTGGCGGGGCCGGCCGGGGCGCGGCCGCCACCGGCCTTTGTCCTTGACTTCGACGGCCGGCGTCGAGAGGCAGGCGGAGAGCAGCAGCGCCACGTCCGGGCCGCCGCTGTGCCGCACCGCGTTGCCCACGAGCTCGCTTCTTCGCCGGCACGAGGAAACCGCGGCCCTCGCGGGGTTCCCGCCCCCTTGAGGGCTTTCATGCGCCGAGGGGCCCACGTCGGCCGCGGGCGCCTCCTCCCCGGTCTCCGTGGTCTTCCGCGCCGCGGTTCAATCGGCCTTCTCCGGCCTCTCGCCCTTCGGTCCGAGACCACGCTCGGTCCGTGGACCTCCGCTGCGCCACTGCGGGTCCTCCTGCAGGGACTCGTTGGCTTCGTCGTTCGCCTTCGCGTCCGGTACGCCCGCACGCTCGGCGTCCTTCCGCAGCCTGGCACGTCGGGTGTCGTACTTCTTGCTTCCCGGCTCGGGCATCACGGCCTCCCGTCGGCTTGTCATCGCATGCGGTCGCCTGGCGCCTGCCCGTCGCCCACGCGCACGAACCAGCGGGTCCGAGGCCCTCTTGTGCGCGCTCGCGGCCGGTGCGGCGTCAGCCGGCGGTCCCCTCGTGGGAGCCGGCGGTGGTGGCGGCCCCGGTGCCGGCCTCCTCGCCCATGCCCGGCGCGACGGCTCCCCGGTCGTCGAGGCCGAGCGCGACCTTCGTCCAGCCGGCTTCCCTGCGGTCGAACGCCCGGTACGCGGCGATGGCGTCCCCGAACCCGGACCAGCGCGTGACGAGGGGGGTCGGGTCGAGCGTGCCGGAGCCCACCAGGGAGACGAGGCGGGGCACGTAGCGGCGGTGGTTGCAGTTGCCCGCCTTCAGCGTGAGGTTCTTCATGAACGCCTCGCCGAACGGGTAGTGCTGGACCTGCGGCGGATAGACGCCGACCGTGCCGAGGGTTCCGGCTTTGGCCGCCATCTGCACCGCCCAGCGGGCCGCGAGGGACGGGGCGTCCCCCACCACCCAGGTGTCACCGTCCGGATTCCGCTCCGGCGCGGCCTCGTCGCGCTCGTGCTCGAACTGCTCCGCCTGGTCGCGCAGCGCCTCGGCCGCCGGCCCGTGCGACGGACGCCGCGCGTCCACGCCCACGGCCTCGATCACCCGGTCCACACCGATGCCACCGGTGAGTTCGAGCACCGCTTCGACCGGATCCTCGCTGTTGAAGTCCACGGCCTCCGCGTGCTGGCGCCTGGCCAGGTCCAACCGGTCGGCCACTCCGTCGACCACGATGATCCGGCCCGCACCCAGCAGACGTGCGCAGGCGATCGCCGCCTGCCCCACGGGCCCGGCCCCCACGATCGCCACCGTGTCCCCGTCGCCCACCTCCGCGAGCTCCGCGCCGAACCAAGCCGTCGGATAGATGTCGGACAGGAGGATGGCCTGGTTGTCGTCCACGGTGTCGGGCAGCGGCACGAGTCCCACATGTGCGAAGGGCACCCGGGCGTACTCCGCCTGGAGTCCGTCCAGGCCTCCCGCCGCCTCGGGACCGCCGAAGAAGACGGTGCCCGCCCGCGGGCCCCCCGGATTGGCGTTGTCGCACTGCGCGTAGTAACCCGCCCGGCAGTAACTGCACGTGCCGCACGCCACCGTCGACGGCACCACCACCCGGTCACCGGCCTGCAGGTTGCGTACGCCGGCGCCCGTCTCCTCGACGACGCCCACGGCCTCGTGGCCGAGGATCCGGCCCTCCCGCATGCCGGGCATCGTGCCGCGGACGAAGTGGATGTCGGTTCCGCATATCGCGGAGGTGGTGATGCGTACGATCGCGTCGTACCGGTCCTGGATCTTGGGATCCGGCACCTCGTCCAGGCGTATGTCGCCGGTGCCGTGCCACACGACTGCCTTCATGACGGCGTCAGCCCCCCATGCGTGTGCTCAGGAGTCGCTTGCCCAGCTCGGCGCCCTTGCGGCTGTCGGCCTGGGCCTTGCGGAAGAGTTCGGCCACCTCGCTGTCGTTCTCGCGTTCCGCGTCCTGGATGTAGGTCTCCAGCCGCAAGGCGTTGGCCAGGCAGCTCTCGACGTACCAGATGAGGTTGTAGTCCTTGTCCTTCGTGCCGGTGACTCCACCGGTCTCGGTGCCGCCGGCCGTTTCGCTCGTCATGGGTCTCCCTCTCCCTTCGGACCGCTGCCCGGGACCCGACCGCCCGAGGCCGTGCCGGAGCCCTCGGGGACACCGGCGGCGCCGTCGGCGCCTGCTTCCTCGCGGCTGATGCGCCGGGTCGTGGTCTGCCGCTACCCGGTGCCCCGTTCCGTATGCGGACCTCCATGCCGCGGCGGCCGTGGAACCGCGCTTCGCGCACCGTGCCGAGGCCGTCCGGCGGGAGGGTCCGGCCACGCGGCCGTCGATCACGTCCTCGGGGTTCGGACACCGCCGGAGCACGGCTCCGGCGGTGTCCCGGCGGTCACGTCGGCAGGGCGGCCCGGAGGCGGTCCCGAAGTTCCGCACCGTGGAGATCGGCTATCGGCGCCAGGACGTCGGGATGGCGCAGGAGGGCCGCCGACCGGTGGTCCTCCTCCGTCGGATCGGTCAGCCGGCGGAAGGCCACGGGGGCGGTGTCGCCGTGCGCCTCGACGACCGCTCCGGCCGCGAGGGAGGCCAGGGCCGGAGAGCCCAGCAGGCAGGCGGCCCAGCTGGTCACGACCTCGTCGACCCAGGAGCGCCATGCTTCGGCGTGCTCCGGGGCGGTGGCATCCGCACCGGTGATCCAGTCGAGACGGGACGCGCCTCCCGGCCCCGAGAACGCCACGAGTTCGGCGTCCAGCTCCGTGGGGTAACGGAGCAGGGCCGCCACCGTCACGGCCTGGCGGGCCTGGGCCTCCGCGAGACCGCGCTGCAGTGCGCCGCCGGCGGGCGGGTAGGACTGGACGAGCCACTGCGTCGTCGCCGCCACGATGGGGGAGAGGAAGTCGTCTGCGGGCACGGCTGACCGTCCGTACGGAGAAGAGGGGAGCGAAAACCCCAGCACGGTAACCGGCACTCCGCAAACCCGAAATGACGCAGGTCACGCAGCACGGAAGAGCGACACGCTGACGTCCCGGGAATTGCGACCTTTTTCCCTCTCCTCGCGCTTCATTGGAAGTCCACACCGGAGAAAAGAAAAGGAGAGGGACATGGGACACGGTGGCGATGTCATCGCCGAGCTCACCGCCGACCACGAGGAAGTGGAGCAGCTGTTCGCCAAGATCCAGGGACTTCCTTCCGGTGATCCGCGCAGGAAGAACCACGCGGATCAGGTCACCATGGAGCTGGTGCGACATTCGGTCGCGGAAGAGTCCTACCTCTACCCGGCGGTCCGGGAACACGTCCCCCAGGGCGACGGCCTGGTCGACAAGGAACTCCAGGACCACGCCGCGGCTGAGCGCACGATGAAGGAGCTGGAGGGCTGCGCCGCCGATGATCCGCGGTTCGACGAGCTGATGATGCGGCTCATGAGCGAAATCCGTTCCCATGTCGCCGACGAGGAGAACAACCTTTTCCCCCGGCTGCGCCAGGCGTGTCCCGCCGACATGCTGGACGAACTGGGCGACAAGGTGCGACGGGCCAAGAAGATGGCGCCGACCCGTCCCCATCCCTCCGCTCCCGACACGCCCCCGGCCAACAAGCTCCTCGCCCCCGGCATGGGTCTCGTCGACCGGCTGCGGGATGCCATGACCGGGCGCGGCAAGGACTGAGGCGCCCGCGCCCCGGTCCCGCGGACCGCACCGGTGGGCTGTCGTCGCCTTGTCGGCGGCGGCAGCCTCCGTGCGTCGGGCACTCGTGACAGCGCGTGGTCCGTACCGCCGGCGGGCCGGTCGTCGTCCGCCCGGGCGGGCGAGACGCGGCCGGGCGCGGACGGAGCCGTCCCGGGCGGGCGCTGCGCGCAGCGGTTCGGGAGCGCCGCTTGACCGGAGGGGCCAGGGGTAGACGCACGCCACCGAAGGACGAGAGGGAAGGCGGAGGGTCGAATGGAATCTCCGGTCGACCGGATCGCACGGCCCTGGGGTGGCCGGACCGCCTACGGCGCCGGCGGGACGTGGCCGGCCCGGGTGGACACGCATCTCGCCGACGGCGTCACGGCGGCCGACGTCGAGCGGTGGGTGCAGTCCGCGTCGGTGCTGCATTCGAACGGGGACGCGATGGACATCGCGGTGCGGGACGGCCGCATCGTCGGTGTCCGGGGACGTGCGGTGGACCGGGTGAACCGCGGCCGGCTGGGGCCGAAGGACCTCTTCGGCTGGCAGGCCAACCACGCCGCCGACCGGCTGCGCAGCCCACTGGTCCGGGAGGGCGGGCGCCTGGTCGAGTGCGACTGGGACACGGCCATGGGCCGCGTGGTGGAGCGCTCCCGCGAACTCCTCTCCGCCCACGGGCCAGGAGCGATCGGGTTCTACACCACCGGGCAGCTGTTCCTGGAGGAGTACTACACCCTGGCCGTTCTGGCCCGCGCCGGGATCGGCACCAACCACCTCGACGGCAACACCCGTCTGTGCACCTCCACCGCGGCCGAGGCGCTGAAGGAGTCGTTCGGCTGCGACGGCCAGCCCGGCTCGTACACGGATGTCGACCACGCGGACACCCTCGCGCTGTTCGGCCACAACATGGCCGAGACGCAGCCGGTGCTGTGGATGCGGGTGCTGGACCGGCTGGAGGGCGAGGCCCCGCCGCGGCTGCTGTGCGTGGATCCCCGTCCCACCGTGGTGGCCCGGCGCGCCGACGTCCATCTGGCGCCCCGGCCGGGAACCAACGTCGCCCTGTTCAACGCGCTCCTGCACGAGGTCATCCGGAACGACCGGATCGACCACGCCTTCGTGGAGTCGCACACGGTGGGCTTCGAGGAACTCCGCAAGCAGGTCGCGGAGTGCACCCCCGCGTGGGCCTCGAACATCTGCGACGTGTCCGCCGCGGCCGTCGGACGGGCCGCGGAGCTGCTCGGCGGCGCCGAGCGGCTCCTGTCCACGGTGCTGCAGGGCGTCTACCAGTCGCACCAGGCCACGGCGGCCGCCGTCCAGGTCAACAACCTGCACCTGATCCGCGGGATGCTGGGCCGGCCGGGCTGCGGAGTGCTGCAGATGAACGGCCAGCCGACCGCCCAGAACACCCGCGAGACCGGTGCCGACGGCGACCTGCCGGGCTTCCGCAACTGGCAGAACGACCAGCACGTCGCCGACCTGGCCCGCGTCTGGAACGTCGACCCGTCGGCCGTCCCCCACTACGCCCCGCCGACCCCGGCGATGCAGATCTTCCGCTTCGCCGAACAGGGGTCGGTGCGCATGCTGTGGATCAGCGGCACCAATCCGGCCGTGTCCCTGCCGGAACTCGCCCGCATCCGCGGCATCCTCGGGCAGGAGCGTCTCTTCACCGTCGTCCAGGACCTCTTCCTCACCGAGACCGCACAGCTGGCCGACGTGGTCCTGCCGGCCGCGACGTGGGGCGAGAAGACCGGTACGTTCACCAACGCCGACCGCACCGTCCACCTCTCGGAGAAGGCGGTGGAACCGCCCGGGGCGAGCCGCCCCGACCTGGACATCTTCCTGGACTACGCACGGCGCATGGACTTCCGCGACCGCGACGACGGCCCGCTGGTCAAGTGGAGCACGCCCGAGGAGGCGTTCGAGGCGTGGAAGCGCTGCAGCGCCGGCCGGCCGTGCGACTACACGGGTCTGACGTACGGGAAACTGCGGGGCGGCACCGGCATCCAGTGGCCCTGCAACGAGGACGCTCCCGACGGCACCGAGCGCCTCTACACCGAGGGCATCAGCTGGGCGCATCCCGACGTCTGCGAGAGCTACGGCAAGGACCTGGTCACCGGCGCGTCCGTCGAGGTGGTCGAGTACCGGTCCCTCAACCCCGACGGGAAGGCGGTCATCAAGGCCGCCGAGTACCTCCCGCCGCACGAGGACACCAGCGAGGAGTACCCCCTCCAGCTGACCACCGGCCGCACCCTCTACCACTTCCACACCCGCACCAAGACCGGCCGGGTGCCGCAGCTCGACGCCGCCGCCCCGGAGGTGTGGGCGGAGCTGAGTCCCGCCGAGGCCGCCGCGCGGGACCTCCACGAGGGGGACCTCGCCCTGATCACCACGGCGCGGGGATCGCTGCAGGCCCGCGTCCGGATCACCGACATCCGCGACGGGCTCGTCTTCGTGCCCTTCCACTACGGCTACTGGGACACCCCCGGAGGCCACGGCCCGGCCTCGCCGGCGGAAGGCCGAGCCGCCAACGAGACGACGATCACCGCCTGGGACCCGGCCTCCAAACAGCCCCTGTTCAAGACGGCCGCGGCCCGCGTCGAACGCGTCGCACGAGGTGACGGCACGCCGGCGCCCGCCCCGACCAACACCGCCTCCGCCCCGTCCGCGCCGGACGGTGTTCCGGCCACCGGCGGAGGACCGCGGGCCTACGCGACGGAGGAACGGCCATGAGCGGCATCACCCTCGTCCTGCGTGCGCTCCACCACGGCGAGCGCCACCTGGAGAAGGAGCTCGTGGCCGTCGCGGACCGTCACCGCACGGACCACGAGGTGCACCACGTCGCCACCGATCTCGCCCGCTGGTCCGACGAGCACGCCGACCGCATCGCGGACGCGGCCCGGGCCCACGGGCTCGACCTGAAGGGCGGCGCGGAGGAGAAGCCGGGCGAAGGCCTGCTCTCCGCGGTGCGGGAGAAGACCGCCGAGTGGCTGGGGCATCGACCGGAGCCCGGTCTCCTCCTCCTGCGTGACCTGCGCTCCCTCCACCTGGCGGCGGCCGGGAACTCCCTGTACTGGGAAATGCTCGCCCAGTACGCCCAGGCGGCGAGGGAGGACCGGCTCCTGGCCCTGTCCTCCGACTGCCACCCGCGGACGCTGCGGCAGATGCGCTGGACCGACACCATGATCAAGGTGCTCTCGCCGCAGATCCTCACCAGTCTCTGAGGCGGGTCCCCGAGGATCCGTTCGCTTCGGTCACGGCCAGACCCGGCCGGCGGGAGGCGCGCCTCCGGCCAGCACCAGGAGTGCGGCGTCGAGGCCGGCCATGACCAGGACGGCGACGAAAGGCACGCGTCCGCGCACCAGAGCGGGCGGTCCGGCCACCGCCACGGCGCAGAGCGCGAGGGTCACGCCGATCAGGCCCGCCCCGGCCGGGGACACCCGGCCCGTCGGACCGGCCGTCAGCATCACGCAGGAGGCCAGCGCCAGGACCGCGGCCGACGCCGTGGATCCGCGCCGGCCCATCCTCTGCGGGAGGCCGCGCACCCCGCCCGCGAGGTCGTCCGCGATGTCCGGCAGGACGTTGGCGAAGTGGGCGCCGGTCCCCAGGAGCGCCGCCGCGGCGGTCAACCACAGGGGTGGCCACGGGTGGCCCGGGAGAGCCAGCGTCAGGAAGGCGGGCAGCAGGCCGAAGGCGACGGCGTACGGCAGCCAGGAGAGGACCGTCCGTTTGAGCCAGAGGTTGTACGTCCATCCGGCGGCGACGCAGCCGAGGTGCACCGCTCCGGCCAGGAGCCCGCAGCCGAGCGACAGCGGGACGCAGACCAGCAGGGCCGCGCAGGCCGCCGCGCCCACCGTGCCCGGCCGTACGCTCCCCGTGGCCAGTGGTTTGTCACGGCGTCCCGCGGCCCGGTCGCGCCGGAGGTCCAGCCGGTCGTTGCACCAGCCGATCGACAACTGGCCGGCGGCGACCGCGGCCACCGCCTCGGCCGCGGAGGCGGAGTCCAGCCCGGAGGCGGCGGACAGGAGCGCCGCGAGGACCGTCACCGTCGCCGCCGGCAGCGGGTGACTCGCCCTCAGCAGGCCTACGACGTACGGGCGTTCCGCCGGGCCGGGCACGGCCGGGGCGGCGAGGCGGTGGGTTCCTTCGTCCGTGGTGGGGCGCACCGCACCACGCTAGGCGACGGCGCGCCCATGACCTCCGGGTTGAGGGTGTCGACGCCTCACCGTCCCTATGTTGGAGCAATGACCCGCGTCCTCGCGGTGGGCACGGCTTTCCCGCCGCACCGCTACATGCAGCACGAGATCACCGAAGACCTCGTCTCCGGCCTGCCGCCCGGATCCGACAGGGATCTCGTGCGCCGGCTGCACGCGGCGGCCGGCGTGGAGAGCCGTCATCTCGCTCTCCCCCTCGACCGTTACCGTGATCTCGGCACTTTCGGCGAGACCAACCGCCTCTTCGTCGAACTGGCCGCCGCACTGGGCGCCGAAGCCGTCGAGCGTGCCCTCCACGACGCCGGCGTACGCCCGGAAGAGGTCGACCTGGTCGTCTCGACGACCGTGACCGGCATCGCGACCCCGTCCCTGGAGGCCCGCCTCGCCGCACGGATCGGTCTGCGGCCCGACGTCAGGCGCACGCCCCTGTTCGGACTCGGGTGCTCCGCGGGCGCCGCCGGCCTGGCCCGCGTCCACGACTTCCTCGACGGCCGGCCGGGCAGCACCGCTCTCCTTCTCTCCACCGAACTGTGCTCGCTCACCCTGCAGCGCGCCGACAGGTCGATGGCGAACCTGGTGGCGGGCGGTCTGTTCGGGGACGGAGCCGCCGCACTCGTGGCCGTCGGCGGTGACCGCCCCCGTACGACGTCACGTACGGCACCGCACCCGTCCGGGGCCTCCGTGCCGAGCGTCGTGGCGGCACGCAGCCGCCTGTACCCCGGGACCGAGCACCTGTTGGGGTGGGACGTCGGTGACTGGGGCTTCCGCATGGTCCTCGGGCCGGAACTCCCCGAACTCGTCAGGCTGCACGTGGCCGAGGAGGTCGAGTCCTTCCTCGCCGTCCACGACCTCAAGCCCGGGGACGTGGGGGCATGGATCTGCCATCCCGGCGGCCCGAAGATCCTGGACGCGCTCGCCGACGGGCTCGGCCTGCCGGACTCGGCCCTCGCGGCGAGCCGCCGCGCCCTGGCCGCCCACGGCAACCTGTCCTCCGCGTCGGTGCTGCAGATCCTGAAGGACACCCAGGCCGACCGGCCGCCGTCCGGAACGACCGGCCTGCTGCTCGCCTTCGGGCCCGGTTTCTCCTCCGAGCTCGTCCTCCTGGCCTGGTGAGGCCGTCGTGACCGTGACGCCGTACACCGTGTTGGTCCTGCTGGTCGTCGCCGAACGCTTCGCGGAGCTCGCCGTGGCGCGACGCAACGGCGCCTGGAGCCGGGCCCGGGGCGCCCGCGAGCACGGCGCCGGGCACTACCCGGTCATGGTCGTCCTGCATGCCGCGCTCCTCCTCGGCTGCCTCGTCGAGCCCCGGGCGGCCGACCGGCCCTTCCTGCCGCTGTTCGGCTGGGCCGCCCTCGCCCTCACACTGGCCGCCCAGGCCCTGCGATGGTGGTGCATCGGCACGCTCGGGCCCCGCTGGCACACCCGGGTGCTGATCGTCCCCGACCTCCCGCTCGTCGCCTCCGGCCCCTACCGCTTCCTCCGGCACCCCAACTACGTCGCGGTCGTCGTCGAGGGCATGGCCCTGCCCCTGGTGCACACCGCCTGGGTGACCGCCCTGGGCTTCTCTCTCCTGAACGCGGCCCTGCTCACCGTCCGCATCCGCTGCGAGAACACCGCCTTGGCACCTTCACGCACCCTCTCCCCCACCGGAGCCGCGTCGTGATCGACCTCCTCGTCGTCGGTGGCGGCCCGGCGGGGCTGGCCACCGCGATCCACGGAGCGCGACGCGGCTTCGACGTCGTGGTCGCCGAGCCGCGGCCGGCACCGATCGACAAGGCCTGCGGAGAGGGATTGATGCCCACGGCGGTGCACGCCCTGGGAGCCCTCGACGTGCACGTGCCCGGCCGGGACCTCCGCGGCATCCGCTACGCCGACGCCGCCGGCGGCCGAAGTGCCGAAGCCCGCTTCCGCACCGGGTCCGGTCTCGGCGTGCGCCGGACCGTGCTGCACGGGGCGCTCGCCGCCCGGGCCGCCCGGCTCGGTGTCCCGGTCGTCCCGCACCGCATCCGCCGGGTGACCCAGTCCGAGGGGTACGTGACCGCCGACGGGATCACCGCCCGCTATCTCGTGGCGGCCGACGGACTGCACTCGCCCACCCGGCGCGCGCTCGGCCTGACCGTACGGCCGACCGCCACCCGGCGGCACACGCCCCGGTACGGGCTGCGGCGCCACTACGCCGTCGAGCCGTGGACGGACCTGGTCGAGGTGTACTGGTCCGCCGACTGCGAGGCGTACGTCACTCCGCTCGGACCGCGGCAGGTCGGCGTCGCCATCCTCACCTCGCGCCAACGGCCCTTCGACGACCAGCTGACCCGTTTCCCCGCACTGGCCGCCCGTCTGCGCGCGGCCGGCGGGACACCCGTCAGGGGCGCCGGGCCGCTCCGTCAGCAGGCCCGTACCCGGACGGCCGGGCGGGTGCTGTTCGTGGGCGACGCCGCCGGGTACGTCGACGCGCTGACCGGCGAGGGCCTCACCCTCGCCCTGACGGCGGCGGACGCCCTCGTGCGCTGCCTTAGCGAGGGGCGTCCGCAGGCGTACGAACAGGCCTGGTGCCGCTTGTCCCGCAGCTATCGGCTCCTGACGAGGTCCCTGCTCTGGGTGCGGAACCAGCCGCCACTGGCCCCTCTGATCATGCCGGCGGCCGCCCGGTTCCCCGGTCTGTTCCAGAGCGCCGTGAACCTGCTCGCCTGAACGTCGCCGTCAGCGCACCGGGCGGGGAGGCCCGAGGAGGACGGGACCGACTCCCGGGGACACGTGCACCAGCGGCGAGGGTTCCGGATCGGGGAGACCGGCGCTCCGGGTGAGCGTCTGCTCCAGCTCCCCGACCGTCCCGTGCCTGAGCGTCCAGGGCTCGTGGTGCACCGGGGCGAGCCACAGGAGGCCCGCGCTCCGCGAGAAGGCGACCCACCTCGAAGTGAGCCACTCGTCGAGGGCCGACATCTCCTCGACCGGCGCGCCCGCGCGGATCCGCATCCGGTATCCGGCGCCCTCCGCACCCCGGCGTCGTCCACCGTAGAACGTTTCGGCGCCGCGCTCACGCACCGTCAGGTCCGCCAGCCGGTAACGCACCCCGATCGCCCGCGCGCCCAACAGATAGGGCGCGGTGACGTCGAGGGAGAAGAACCACAGCCCGCTGCGTCCGTCCGGCAGCCGTACGTACGTCCGCAGGTTCGTCTCGGGGAAGTCCGCGGGAGGCAGCGGCACGAGCCCCAGGCCGCGGACGGACGACATCGTGAACGGCGTCAGACTGACCCAGGCCCGGTCCTCGAACCGGTCCACGAGCAAGCCGTTGGGCAGCAGGCGCTGGACGACCTCGGCCTCGTACCTCCAGTGCACCATCGCGAGCCGCTCCCACCGCATGCTCAACAACGGGAAGGCGACGGGCTCGGGGGCTCGTCGGGGCGGCGTCCTCGTCAACACCTTCTCCAAAGCTCGCAGACCGGTCCGGCCGGCGGGCTCGGCCGCCGACGAGCGCCACACCCACCCTGTGACCGCCCGTCCATGCTGTGGGTCGCCGCGCGGTCGCCGCGGCAGCGACACGGCCCGATGGCGATGACACCTTCCCGTCGCGCCGGGCGGATGACGCCCGATCAGGTGCGGGCCGGTGCCCGCCACGCGGGGTTCCGCCGCCTTCGCCCGGGCGTCTCAGCGCGGGCAGGTGCTGCGACTGAACCAGCCGCTGAACCCCCCTGCTCCCGCCGCGGAGTCGGCCTTCGCCAGCACCGTCTCGGCCGCCGCGCGCCAGGTCGCCCGGTCCGCGCGGGGCGGCGGCACGAACGGGCCGCGCTCCGAGGCGCCGGCGGCCGCGCCGAAGAAGTCTCCGCCCTTGCGCTTGACGTCGTCCGTGCCCCAGGACCTGCCGCTGTCGCGGGCGGGGACCTTCTGGAGGTGGGGAATGTGCTTGGCGCAGTGGATGTACGCCTCGTCGACGGTGATCTCGACCCACACCAGGGCCCGCCGGCCGGGCACCGGGTCGACGGCGAGTCCGGCGTCGGGGTGGGCGCGGCGCATCTCGTCGTCGGCGACGACCCTGGCCCGGCCGTTGACGTGGAGGCCGATGCGGTCGCGGAGGAAGTCCACCATCAGGACGCCGACGTGCGGGTTCTCCTCGATGTTGCCGAGGCTGGCGTGGACGCCGTTGCCCCGGTACTCGGGGTAGGCGAGCGTCGTGTCGTCGAGGACGTGCAGGAAGCCGGGAGGGCCGGCGCGGAAGGTGCTGTCGCAGGCTCCGTGGCGGTCGGCGGTGGCCAGGAAGAACATCTCCTGTCGTGCCGTGAACTCGCGCATCCGGGGGTTCAGCCGGTCGAGGACCTGTTCGGCGTAGAACCGGTCGGCGCGTTCGGCGGTGCCCAGGCGCCACTGGACGAGGTGTTCGCCGTCGCTGCCCGGGCGGGCGGTGCGCGGGGGTGCGGTCCGCAGTCCGGTCCGCTCGAAGGCGCGCGAGCACTGCCGGGTGCTCGGGTCCTGCCGGAAAGTGCTCGGGTCCTGCTGGAAAGTGCTCACGTCGTTGCCCCGGCCAGTTCCTCTAGGGAGTCGTGTCGTATGCGGTGGGTGGGGATGCCGACGCCCACCAGGGCCTCGACACCGCGGCGGATCATTCCGGGCGGGCCGGACAGGTAGGCGTCGTGGGTGTGCCACGGGCCGTGTTCGCGGACGGCGTCGGGCAGTCCCCCGGAGGGCAGGCCGCCGGGGCCGTCGTCCAGGACGGGTCGGACCGAGAGCCAGGGGTGCGTCTGCCGGAGCCGGAGCATCGTCTCGATGTCGTACAGGCCGTGGTTCTCGCGGGCGCCGTAGAAGACGTCGACGGTGCGGCGCCGGCCGTGCCGGGCGACGTCCTCCACGAGGGCCTTGATGGGGGCGATGCCGGTGCCGCCGCCGAGGCACAGCAGCCCGTTGTCGGTGCTGTGGTCCACGGTCATGGAGCCGGCCGGCGGACCGAGCCGGATGACGTCGCCGGGACGGGCGCGGTGCACGAGGGCGCCGGACACCCAGCCCGCCGGAACGGCCTTGACGTGGAAGGAGAGCAGCCCGTCGGAGCGGGGCGCGGAGGCGAAGGAGTAGTGCCGCCAGACGCGCGGCCACCACGGGGTCTCCAGGGCGGTGTACTGCCCGGCGAGGAAGGGGTACGGCTGGTCGGGCCGGACCGTGACGACCGCGATGTCCGGGGTCCGCATCTCGTGGGCGACCACCTCCGCCTGCCACCAGGCGGGCGAACGGAGTTCGTCCTCGGTCGCCGCGTCGATCATGATCTGCGAGATCGTGGTGTAGGCGGCCACCCACGCGGCCTCGGTCCTGGGCCCCCAGACGGCGGAGGCGTAACGGGTGAGGGCGCCGATCAGGGCCTCGCCGACGGCCGGGTAGTGCTCGGGGCGGGTGCCGTACTTCCGGTGTCCGCGGCCGAGGTGGGCGAGGTACGTGGTCAGGGTGGCGGGGTCGTCCGCGTGGGCCGCGGCGGTGAGCAGTGCCCTGAAGAGGCGGTCCCGCTGGGTGTCCATCGCCGCGGGGAAGAGCTCCCGCAGGTCGGGGTGGTGGAGGAAGAGCAGGGCGTAGAAGTACGAGGTGACCTGGTCGGCGACCGGCTCGATCTCGGCCATGGTGCGGCGCAGGAGGGCCGCGTCCGACTCGTCCGACGGACCGGTCCCGGCCTGGCCGGCCGGCGTGCGGAGTCCCCGGGCCGTGCGGGAGTCGTGAGGCGCGGGGGGCATCCGGGACGCACCGGACGCGGAGGGCGCGCGAGATGCGGGGGGCACCTGGGGCGCAGAAAACGCGTCGGGCGCCTGCGCCGGCCTTCGGGCGAACCAACCCCCGCCTTCGCCTGCTCCGTCGGACGACGGAGTGGTCGGAGTTCCCATCGGTGTGCCTCGCCTCGAATTGCCTCGCCTTCACGCCCCTCCGTACGAGGGCGGCCCGACCATACATCGGCCGTCTGAAGGGGCGGGATATTCGCGACAGACCGCTCCGTGAACGCGTCTTCCCAGGTCAGAGGCCGGTTACCAATGAGTTGGAAGGACGCGCACGCGCGTTCGGTGAGATGCGGGCGGCGAATCCCCGACGGAAAAGTCACGCGACCGTCAGAACTCCTCCATAATCTTCCGGAGAATTCCTCGGCGCCCGGCGGTCCGCTCCGGCGGCGCGATGACGGAGCGGAAAGAACGGCATCGCACCGCTTGCACGCCTCGCCAGGGGCTTGAGTCTCCCGTAGGGGGAGACGTCAGAGTGAGGGCATGAACGGCGACACGCTCTACTCGATCGGCGAACTGGCCCGGCGGACCGGCCTGACGGTCAAGACCATCCGGTTCTACTCCGATCGCGGGATCGTGGCGCCGACGGACCGCAGCCCGGCCGGCTACCGCCTCTACGGCACCGACGCCGTCGCACGCCTGGACCTCGTGCGGACCCTGCGGGACCTGGGAGTGGACCTGACCACGATCCGCAGGGTCGTGGACCGGGAACTCTCGCTTCCCGAGGTCGCCGCAGCGCACGCCGAAGCCCTGGCCGTGCAGATCCGCGTCCTGCGCCTGCGGCACACGGTGCTGACGGCGGTGGCCGAGCGCGGGCTCACTGCTGAAGAGACGGATCTCATGCACAAGCTGGCCCAGCTCTCCGAGGACGAACGCCGACGTCTGATCGGGGACTTCCTCGATGCCGTCTTCGGCAGTCCCGACACCGACTCCGCGTGGGCGGGGGTCAGGTGCTCGATGACCCCCGCGATGCCCGACAGCCCCGAGGCGGAGCAGGTCCGGGCATGGGTGGAGTGGGCCGAACTGGCCGCAGACCCGGATTTCCGCACCAGTCTGCGGCGGATCGCCGAGGACCACGCGGCCGAACAGGCACGAGGCGGGATGACGGGCCCGCGCCGCGGCCTCGGTGCGGTCGTCCGTGACCGGGTCGGCCCCGCCCTGGCGGCGGGCATCGACCCGATGTCGCACCGGGCCGATCCGATCGTCGCGGCGCTTGCGGCCCACCATGCCCGCGCCCTCGGCCGCTCCGACGACGCCGAGCTGCGCCGCTTGCTGCTGGCCCGGCTGGAGAGCATGAACGACCCGCGCCGGGATCGGCACCTCCGGCTGCTCGCGGTGATCAACGGCTGGCCCGCTCCGGAGAGCCTGGCACCGGCGTTCAACTGGTCCGCAGAGGCCGTGCGCGTCCGATTGGAACGGTGACGGGCCGGGGATCGTCGGCGTGGGCCCGGTGCCGTCGCGCGTCATGAGGAGGCCGCCGCCGGGGATCCGAGGACGGCGCAGGGGTGGGCCGCGATTCTCCGGATCGGGCAGGCGGAGTCAGAGCACCACGCGGTAGTGGGTGGTCAGGCGCCGGTCGTCGCCCAGGACGTGGAAGGCGATGCCGGGCGGCTGGTCCCGGTCTGCGGGGCGGTCGCCCTCCCAGGGCATGCGCAGGGTCCAGGTGACGGCCGGGCCGACGATCAGGGGACGGGCGGCGAAGGTCGAGGCGGCTGCCGTGTGGGCGTGCCCGGTCAGGACGGCGACCACCTGCGGATGGGACTCGAGGAGGGCGGCCAGTCGTCCGGGCTGCTCGAGCATCCCGGAGTCCGGCAGCGGGTGGTGGAGTTCGACCGGCGGCTGGTGGAAGGCGACCAGCGCCGGGGTGTCCCGCGGCAGACCGCCGAGGGTGGTGTCCAGCCAGTCGAGCGTCTGGGCGTCGAGGCGCCCCTCGTCACGGCCGGGAATGGTGGAGTCGCACATCAGGACGGCGGTCCCGGAGATGTGGTGGAGCCGGTTGATGGGCCCGTGGTCCGGTGCTTCTCCGAGCAGGGCCTTGCGGTAGGCCGGACGCACGTCATGGTTGCCGGGGCAGGTGAGCACCGGGAAGGGGGCCGCCAGGATACGGGCCGCCTGCTCGTATTCGGCCTCCTCGCCGTGATCGGCGATGTCCCCGGTGACCAGGACCGCGTCGACCGGGTGAGGCAGGGCCCGCAGGTGGTCCATGACGCGCTCGGCGCGCCGGGTGGCCCTCTCGCTGCCGTCCAGGTGCAGGTCACTGATCTGGGCGAGCAACACCGTCATGCTTCGTCCTCCCCTGGCGGCTCCGGCCGCGGGTCACAGCGACGCGGGTTCGTGATCCACGCCGGCTTCTAACGGATGCTCTTGTTTTTCCGTTAGGGACTCTAGGGTGCGCATCGGAATGTGATCAAGTGGTCGTCGAACAGACAGGGAGGGAGGCGCTGATGGAGCGCTGGCTGGCGCTGGAACTGGCGAGCACGATCCGCCACGACGGGGACGGCGGCGTCGCCGACGACCTCGCCACGACACACGGAACCGTCCGCTGGATCCAGGCCCAGGCCGACCTTCTGGCCGGCACGGTCCCGGCCGGGGAGGTCACGGTGGACGAAGGCCTGCGGATCGAGATCGTCGAACTGCGGCAGGCGGTCCGGTCACTGTTCGCCCGGGCGGTCAGCCCCGCTCCCCCCAGCTCGGCGGACGCCCGTCTGCTGATGCCTGCCGACCGGGCGTTGACCCGCCTCAACACGGTCGCCGCTCGTGAAACGGTCGTCCCGCAGCTGGACTGGCCGCGACAAGGAACGCCCGTGACCCGTCTGCTCTCGACGGAGGGCGATCCGAAGACCCGGCTCGTGGCGGCCCTGGCGCGCGCCTCCGTCGAGTTCCTCAGCGGTCCGCCACGCGAGCGGTTGCGGGCCTGCACCGCGCCCCGCTGCGTGCGCTACTTCGTCAAGAGCCACGGACGGCAGGAATGGTGCAAGCCCTCGTGCGGAAACCGCGCCCGCGCGGCTCGCCACTACCAGCGCCGGCGCCTGACGGCCGGTGACGGTGCCACCACGTCCTGACGCCCGGCACACCCTCGCCCCAACGCGACACCACCGCCGCCGGACCGCCGCCGGAAGGACGGACGACTCGTCGCCCGGCACCTGAACCGCCGGCGAGCGGAGTCGCGGCGCCGGCCGACGGACCGGCTCCGGTTCGAGCGCGTTCGACTCGGCTCGGAACTCGTCCCGACACCCGTCAGGGCCCCGTACTGTTGATCACGCGCCAGCGGTTCTCAGTGGTACCGCGATGTGGAAAGCCCCGAACCCGCCCTCGCGGCCCCGGATCTGCACGTGGTGATGTGCCGTGCGATGTGCACCTTTACCTGTACGCGATGCTGAGCTGCACCGTTGTCGGGGATTCGAACCCCAGCGTTGCTCTTCACGCACCAGGAGTGGGCCGGAAAACCGCCGGCCCTCGGTGTGTGCACGCCTCCGAAGCCGCTACCTGCTCCACATGGCCCCGCCCTGCCGGACTGCTCAGTCCAGCAGGTCGACCTCCCAGTTCGTACGCTGGATCCGCACGTCGACCTCGCGGATCTCCCGGGCGAGCGCATCCGCCTGAGCGCGCAGTTCCGCGACCGGGAGCGCGGAAAGCATCAGCAACTCGGACCGAAGCTGCCGGCCGTATCCCCGCTCGCCGCTCCCCGCCGCCGCGTCCGCCGCCGCGGTGACCACGGAGTGGCGCAACCGCAGGACGTCGCGGCGCGCGAGGGCGTCGGTGAGCGTGCCGTCCGGACCCATCTCCACAGTGGCATTGGTCCGGTTGATCCGACGGATCAGCGTCTCCAGAGAGTCCAGCACCTCACCGACCTCAGCCAGCAGCTGAGCCGCGTCCTCGGCGGGGGTCTCCCCCTCCTGGTACCGCGCACTGCTGACGACGCGCGCTCGCAGCTGTTCCACACGGCGCGTCGCCTCCGCACGTTCCGCCAGTGCCTCGGCAAGCTTCACTGTCTCCACCTCCCCCTCCATGAGCTCGCACGAGTATATGAGCGTGCGCGGAGCGCGTCCGCCGCGCCCAGGCGGACGGACGGGTCGCCGCCGGCGTCGACCCGTACCGCGCCATCGAGCTGATCTACGCCCCGCCGTACCACCGGCTGCTCGTCGTGCCATCCGTTGGTGGCCGGGTCAGGGCGGGCAACCCGCCTTCTTCGAGCCTACGAGCGGCTTCTGACAGCGCCGACCTCGCAAGGCTCCTGACGACACCGATGAGGATCGATGGAACCGGCTGTGCCCACATGCCGTGACGGCCGCACCGGAGCCCGCAGAAGGCGGACGCTCACGGGGGCTGTGACGGCATGCCCGCCATGGCATCGGAGATGCGGGAGGACGAGGGCGAGTACTACTGCTTCCGGTCCGCTCACGTGGAGAGCGAGGAGGCGTGGGTCTTCGAGTTGAGCGAGGCGCGTCCGGCCCCTGCTTCCTGGGCCGGGACGGAGCATGAGGGGGCCGTCATGCCCGGCGTCGTCATGGTTGCCGTAGTCGCCCATGACGCAGAGGTGGAGAAGCCGCCGTTCGTGCGCTTCGATCCGGAGCAACCGGTGCCTTTCGCATTGATGAAACGGTTCGTTGCGCGCGTTGCCGAGATGCCGGACGGCCTCGAAGGGGAACAGCCGCCCAGGTAGAGGGCCGCTTTCACCGCTGGTCAGGGTCGCGGGACGTCGAGTCCGACGTACGCGTACCGGCGAGGCCGACGCCGCCCGTACGCTGCGATCATGGACAACCCCGTGCTCACCGCCCGCGAACTGCTGCGGGACCGATTTCCCGACGCCCAGGCGGCCTTCCTCGCCGGCAGCGTGCTGACCGATCGCCGGACGCCCGCATCCGATCTGGACATCGTGGTTCTCCTGGACGGGCCGCCCGCACCCCACCGGGAGAACCTCGTGTACCGCGGCTGGCCCGTGGAGCTGTTCGTACAGACGGAGGCCGTCTGGCGCGGCTTCGCCGACCAGGAGGCCGCGACGCGGAGATCGCCGCTGCTCGCCATGTGTGCCGACGGCATGCTCCTGGTGGACAGGGACGGACTGGGCGCCTCGCTTCAGGACGAGGCACGCAGGCGCTGGGCCGCGGGCCCGCCGCCGCTCTCGGACCACGAGCGCGACCACCAGCGGTACGTCCTGACCGACCTGCTCGATGACCTGCGTGGCTGCACGGACCCCGCGGAGCGGGTGTATCTGGTCTCGCACGTCCTCCAGCGTGCCTCGGAGCTGGTCCTGCTGACCGGCGGACACTGGCTCGGCGCCGGCAAGTGGTTGTCACGGCGGCTGGCCGCGGCCGACCCCGCGGTGCACCGCGCGTTGTCCGAAGCCGCCCCGCGGGCGATCGCCGGGGACGCGGAGGCCTTCACCGCGGTCGTGACAGAGGTGCTGGACCTGGCCGGCGGCCCGTTGTGGGACGGGTACGCCATCCGGTGACCGCTCGGCTCGGAGCCGACCGTGCCCGATTCACCCGCCGGAACCGGCTCGTCCTCGTCGGCGACGAGCACCCGGTCGGTTCGGGCCTCGCCGTGACGACACCGAGGGAGCAGCGCGCCCAGTCGCGCTGGGCGCGTCTTCCGTCGGGTTCGACGCACTCCAGGGACCCGCGTTATCGGTAGCGTGATCAGCTGCCGCATGGAGTGACCATGCGCCCGGCCGGTCCGTGCAAGGGCTTCCGGCGGAGAGTGAATGAGGCTGCGATGAGTGAACTGACGAAGCCCGAGATCGACCTTCCGGAGGGTGACGCCCCCACCGAGCTGACGATCCGCGACCTCGTCGTCGGGGACGGGCCGGAGGCGAAGCCGGGCAGGGTCGTCCAGGTCCATTACGTCGGGGTCACCTTCGAGTCCGGAAGGGAGTTCGACGCCTCCTGGGACCGGGGCCGGCCGTTCAAGTTCGCCGTGGGCGGTGGCAGGGTCATCAAGGGCTGGGACCGCGGGATCAGGGGGATGAAGGTCGGCGGCCGGCGCGAGATCGTCATTCCCCCGCGCCTCGGCTACGGCAACCAGTCGCCCTCGTCGTTGATCCCGGCGGGCTCGACGCTCGTCTTCGTGGTGGACCTGCTCTCGGTCGCCGTCTGAGGCCTTCTCAGCCTGAAGCCTCCTCGGTCCGAGGCCCTCTCGGTGCGAGGCCTGCGGCTCGGGGCGGGGTCGAGGTCGGGCCGGCTGTCCCGGGCCCGTACGAAGGCCGCAGGAGCGGACGCGGCGTACACCGCGCATCCGTCACCCGATCGTTCCGGGCACGGATCGTCGGGTCCCGGGAGGGTGGCGGTTCCTACGGTGAAGACATCAGAGGGAAGGACACGCACCCGTGCTGGATCAGCTCAACCAGGCGCTCGACCACATCGAGCACTGCCTCGAGGCGGAGGCCGGCCGGGAAGTCGACATCGCCGAAGTCGCCCGGATCGCGATGACGTCGGAGTACCACTTCCGGCGCCTGTTCTCGGCGCTCGCCGGGATGCCGCTCTCCGTGTACGTACGGCGCCGGCGCATGACGCTCGCCGGGGCCGAGGTACTGGGCGGGGAGCGGACGCTGCTCGACGTGGCCGTGCGGTACGGGTACGGCTCGGGCGAGGCGTTCGCGCGGGCGTTCCGGTCGGTGCACGGCATCGGGCCGGGCGAGGCCCGGCGCACGGGCGCGACGCTCACGGCGCAGTCGCGCATGTCCTTCCGTGTCGTCGTCGAAGGGAGTACGACCATGCGGTATCGGATCGTCGAGAAGGAAGCGTTTCGGGTCGTCGGCAGGAAGGCCCGGGTCCCCCTCGTGCACGAGGGGGTCAACGCGGCGGCCGCGGCGCACGTGGAGAGCCTGGACGAGCAGGCGATCGTCAGGATGAAGGAGCTGGCCGACGGGGAGCCGGAGGGGGTCCTGTCGGCGGTGGTGCACCTGACCGACAGCCGGGAGGAGGGCGCGGAGGTGGACTACTGGATCGGCGTGGTCGCCGATCCGGAGGCTGCCGCGGACGAGCTCGACGCGCTCGACGTGCCGGCCGGCACCTGGGCGGTATTCGACAACCACGGGCCGTATCCGAGCGCCCTCCAGGAGCTGTGGCGGGACGTGTTCACGCAGTGGTTCCCCTCGAACCCGTACGCGAGCCGGCCGGGTCCGGAGCTGCTGCGGACGCAGCCGGTGGAGATCGGCACGGAGACGGACTCCCAGCTGTGGATCCCGGTCGAGCGGGTCAGCGGGAGCAGCGGGGCGTGAGAGCGGACGCGGGCGCCGCCTTCCGCGGGGAAGGCGGCGCCCGGGTCCACGCCGACGCGCGGTTCGGACGCGGGGACAGTCACACGACCTCGGTCATCGGCCGCGGTGCCGAGAGCGGGACCGTCCCCACGCATCCTCGCTCCACCGATCGGCATGCACATCGTCACCACGCAGCAACGGGCCGCTGCCGCCGCGCTCGGTCCGGGGGCTGCGATGCCGGTTCCATCTGCAGTGGATCTACCTTCCCGTAGGTTTCGCCGTGGCCATGGTCCCATTGCTGTTCGCCGGTGGCGGCGGGACACCGCTCTCCGGCAGCGCACCGAAGGGCGTGCTGACCGGAACGGGCCTGAGGGAGCCTGGACCTGGCGGTGACCGCTGAACGAGTTGGAAAGGGCTCAACGAGCGAACGGCATGCCTGGTTTCACCGTCCGTGTCCCGTACCCTCACTCCACGTGACGCCGAGTGAGCATCCGTTCGGTGTTCATGCCCGTCGTGAGGGAGCCGCATCGTCATGCCCATGTTGCTGATCAAGGGTTCGTACCACCTCGTCAACGGCCGGCCGGACGGAGACACCATCCAGTTCGTGGCGGACGAGAAGGAGGAGTGGAACCTCGTCCCCGGCCCCCACAAGGTCAAGCGCAACGGGTCCGGCAAGGCCAAGCTGAGACTGGACGCCATCGACACGCTGGAGACCCACTACGCGCGCGAAGGCAACCCCGAGGTCCACCAGCCGTGGCTCCACGGCCGCGCCGCCCGGGACGAGCTGACGAAATGGCTCGGCTTCACCACCGTCGAGCGCGCGCCGGACGAGACGGTCACCGCGGCCACTCCCACGACCAGGCCCGGCTGGATCCTCACCCGCGGCGCGGGCCGTGACAAGCGCTGTATCGCCCTTGCCGGCAAGGGCACGCCCCCGGGCACGAGCGGCACGTGGATCAACGTCGACGAGGCGCTGCTGCGTACCACGTTCAACCATCACGTGCTCTTGGCGGGTCTGGCCTACCCGACGTACTACACCAACCTCTTCCCCGACCTGCGCGACGAGTTGACCGCCGCGGTGCGCCAGGCGCAGGAGGAGGAGAAGGGCCTGTGGAGGGACGACGACACGCTCGACGGCGCGACCGTCACCGGCATCGACTCCCTTCAGGACGACGTGGTGATCCTGCCCAAGCTGTTCCGGCGCCTGGTGGATTACCTGTACCTCGGCGACCCCGACAACCCGGATCTGACCGGTTTCCCCGCCTTCCTCGACGAAGCCGCGGACGAGTTCTGGATCATCTCCACCAGCCACCCCACCACCGGCCTCGACGCCGTCGTCGAGGTCATCGACGGCAAGGTGCGGATGACCCATCCGCCGGAGGACCTCGTCTTCGTCGAGAACTGAACGAGGAGCGCCATGACCCCCGCCGCGGATTTCCGCGCCCTGTCCGAACTCCTGACCGGCGAAACTCCGCTGGACCAAGCCACCGCAGACGCGCACCGCACCCGCCTCGAAGCCCACTACGCGGCAGCGCTCACCCGCCTGATCGACACCTACCGCAGCGTCTCCGGCGAGCCCGATCCGGGAGCGGCGCTGTTCGCCGCGGTCAACGCCGACCCCGAGCTCGCCCGTGTCGCCCGCGAGACCCTCGCCATCTGGTACACCGCCCAGTTCGCCCGTCCCGACAACACCCAGGTCGGGCCCGAGACACCCGCCCGCTACCGCGAAGGCCTGGTGTGGCGGGTGATCCAGGCCCACCCGCTCTCCGCCGCGCCGGTGCCCGGCGGGTACGGCTACTGGGCCCGGCACCCCTGAGACGAGGAACCCTTCCCATGGACACTGCCTACGACGTCGTCATCGTCGGTGCCGGCGTGGCAGGAGCCCTGTGCGCCTGCCGGATCAAGGAATCCAAGCCCCAGGCGCGCGTCCTGCTCATCGACGCCGGCGACAACGCCGTCGATGACGCCCAGCGCGCCGCGTTCGTCGACGCCTACCAGCTCTCCGCCTCGAAGAACGTGCCCTCGCCGTACGCGGCCCTGCGCAACAACAAGGACGGCTACGCCCCCTCCTCGGACGGCGTCGGCGACCCGGTCGCGATGAACCGCTACTACGTCGAGACCGGACCCGACCTGTACAAGAGCGGGTTCCAACGCATGGTCGGCGGCAGCACCTGGGCCTGGCGCGGCAACAGCCCCCGCTTCCTGCCCAGCGACTTCGAGATGAAGACCCGCTTCGGCGTCGCGGTGGACTGGCCCCTGACGTACAGCGACCTCGAACCCTTCTACGCGCAGGCCGAGAACGAACTCGGCGTCTCCGGCAACCGCGCCGAATGGGAGACCGCCACCCCGCGCAGCACGGACTTCCCGATGCCCGGCATCGTCGCCAGCTACGGCGACGAGCTCGTGCGGACCGCCCTGGCCTCTCTCAAGGAGATCGACGAGGTGCCGCTCACCGTGGTCACCACCCCACAGGCCCGCAACTCACGCGACTACCAGGGCCGGCCCGCCTGCCAGGGCAACTCCAGCTGCATCCCGGTCTGCCCCTCCGGCGCCAAGTACGACGCCTCCGTCCACGTGCTGCGGGCCCGGGACGAGCTCGGCGTCGAGGTGCGCACCGGCTGCACCGTCACCCGCCTCGCCCCAAGGCCCGGCACGGCGTCGCCGACCGTGGTCTTCCGCGACTGGACCACCACCGACCGCCTCGAGCAGCAGGTCGACGGCACGCACGTCGTCCTCGCCCTCAACGCGATCGAGACGCCGAAGCTGTGGCTGATCTCCGGACTGGACAACCGCAGCGACCAGGTCGGCCGCAACCTCATGGACCACCTCGCCGAGGAGGTCGTCGGCCTCTTCGGACAGCCCGTCTTCCCCTTCCGCGGCCCCCAGTCCACCCTGAGCATCGAAACCTTCCGTGACGGCGACTGGCGGCGCACCACCGGCGCGTTCCGCATGACCATCGGCAACGACGGGTGGGGCCGCTTCGAATCCCCCGGCGCCGCCCTCGACAAGCTCATGTGGGATCCGGTGGCCAAGCGGCTCAAGCACTACGGCGACGACCTGCAGCACCGGCTCGCCGAGCGCGTCACCCGCATGATGCGGATCGGCTACTCCACCGAGCAACTACCGGACCCCGCCAACCGCGTCACCCTCTCCGACCAGCGCGACGGACTCGACGTCCCACGCCCCAAGATCGCCTTCAAGGTCGACGAGTACTCCAAGCGCGCCCTCGCCTACGGACACTCCGTCGCACGCCGCATCTGGGAACACCTGGAACACACCGCCGGCGCAGAGGAGGTCGAGCCGCTCCAGCCGACCTTGAAGTACAACGGCGCCGGCCACCCCATGGGCACCACCCGCATGGGCACCGACCGTGCCACCTCCGTCGTCGACGCCGACGGCCGCTCCCATGCACACCCCAGCCTCTGGATCGTCGGCAACTCCGTCTTCCCCACCGGCAGTACCGCCAATCCCACCCTCACCCTCGCCGCTCTCACCCTCCGCACGGCCGACAGACTCGCCGCAAGCCTGTGACCGCACATCGATCATGACCGTCACCACACGTCTGGACATCGCCCGCCACGGACAAGCCCGGTGCAACGTCGAAGGCCGCGTCGGCGGGCCGAAGACCTGCACCGGACTCACCGACCTCGGCCGGCGACAGACCGAACGCCTGGCTGCCCGGCTCGCCGCTGCGCAGAGCACCGACGGCCGGATCGACGCCGTCTACGCGGGGCCCCGCCGACGCCTTCAGGAGAGCGGTCGCCTCCTCTCGGCGGCCCTGAACCTCCCTCTCCTCACCGATCCCGGCCTCGACGGCCCCCGGCACGGCCAAGCGGACGGCATGCTCTGGCGCGAGGTCGAATCGGCCTTCAAGGGAGCCCCGCAAGCCCATCCGGACCGCCCGTACGCACCTGGCGCCGAACCCTGGAACAGCTACCTGGCCCGAGCGACCCGACACCTCGCGGAGCTCATCGAACGCCACGACGGTCAGCACATCCTGCTGGCGGCCCACGGAGAAACCCTCCACGCGGCCTGCCATCTCCTCCTCGGCATCCCGGTGAGCAAGAGCTCGGCCATCGGCTTCGGCACCTCCCACGCAGGCCTCACCCGCTTCGAACGGCGCCAGGACGGCTACGACAACACGCGCTGGATCCTCGCCGCCCTCGACGACACCGCGCATCTGGACGGGTCCGGCTGACGAACCGCGCCCCACCGGATGGGATCCAGCACACGGCGAAGGCGGAGTCCGAGGGAAGACGTACGTGAACGACCAGGACGGTCCCGGCGCTCCGTGGGTGGCGGGACCTGATCGGCGGTCCGGCCGAGGGCGGTGGCCGGTGCGCACAGCCGGACCAGAGCTCCGGATTCCGTCCGGGGCGTCCGCCCTACCTGCCGCCTCGTGCCCTCTCGTGAGCGGCCAGTTCCCCTGCGTTGCCGACGAAGGCCGGGCCACAGCCTGGCGGCAGACGATCGACGACCATCGCCACCGCGGCCCGCGCGCTGTCCGTCACGGCGATCCGCGGACTGCGCCGACTCGGCCCTTCGACGTAGTACCGGCCGTCCCCGAGCGTGCCGATGTAGGGGACGTCCCAGGTGTAGTCCCTCTCCGTACACCTGCTGAAGTGCAGCTCCCACATGCCGGTCCACGGATGGAGCCGACGAAGCGCCGGTTCGGCATGCGCTACCCGAGCCAGCGCGGCGAACGACTTCCGGAGCGGTGATCCTTCCGGCGGGACGGGTTCGCCGTAAGTGGTGAGGACCTTCTGCCAGGCTGCGTCGACGGTGCTGGTCATACCGCGATTGTGCGGACTCTCCACGCGACCCGGCAACAGACGTCCTGGCCCTGAGGAGACGTTCTCGCTCGGCCGCAGCCCCTCCGGAATCGAATCCGACCGGGCCGCCCCGTACCCCGATCAGCACTCCCGAGGGGATCCCACCACCGGGCGGGATCGTTTCGCCGGGGGTACTCGGCCCAGGGCGAGCCAGCGGAGGCCGAGCCGTTCGATCTGCTCGGCCCCCGCTTCGTCCAGCGGCTCCCGGCCGGTGACCTTGCGCAGGAGACGCGTCCGACTCCATCCCAGCTCTTCGGTGGCCGCGACGTGTTCCGTGCCGAGGAGCAGCTCCGTCACGGCGTCCCCGGCGGACGGGGTGAGCCAGGGTTCGTGGCCGAGTGCGTCGGCCAGGTCGACACCGTGGGCGGCGACCTCCACCACGCGGGCGAGGAGGAACTCCGACAGGAGCATGGCGTCGCCATGACGCGTGCGTACGGTCCGGCCCGCCGGCTGGACCCGGCACAGCCGGTCGACCCGCTGCCAGGTGGCGGCGAAGTCCCCGGCGAAGGCGGCGCCGTCGGCCGACCGCGCCGCGCGGTCCCGGGCCGGCGCGATCCGGGTGTCGTTGCTCCGGGTCGAGAAGCGGTCGTCCGGGCGGTAGTACTCCGCCGCCGAGATCTCCGGCTCATCGGGTGCCGGTGCGTCCAGCTCCGGCCCGTCGAACTCCCGCTCCCACACGTCGAGGTCGTCGGCGGTGACGGGGCGCAGCGTGATCTTGTCCGCCATGGAGCGGCTCCTGATCTCCCGGGCCGCGGGGTTCGGTTCCGCGCGGCCACGACGGGCGACGTCCTGTGAACTTCTCTTCGGCCGACCCGTGCTCCGGCCGGGGGGACGCCTGCTCCTTGCCGAGGCCGCGTCGCACGTCTACGCGGCGCCGCCGGGGGGCAGCAGGCGCTCGACGAACCAGACGAGGCCGATGACGCCGACGGCGGCAGCCGCGCCGACGTGGGCGAGCACCGACCAGGAGCGGCGGCGTGCGAGCAGGATCAGCGGGAACACGGCCAGGACGATGGCGAGTTGACCGAGCTCGATGCCGAGGTTGAAGCCCAGGAGCGAGACGAGCAGCCGGCCGCTGAAGTCGCCGGTGAAATCCAGTGCCCCGGCGAAGCCGAGGCCGTGCAGCAGGCCGAATCCGAACACGACCAGGAGGCGGTGCCGCGACTCGCCCCGGATGATGTTCTCCACGGCGACGTACACGATCGACAGGGCGATGAGGGGTTCGACGATCTCGGTGGGGACGTCGAGCCACCCGAGTGCGGCGAGGGCGAGCGTCACGCTGTGTGCCACGGTGAAGCCGGTCGCGAGCCGGACGACGCTGCGCCATCCCTGCGCGCCGAGGAGCAGGAGCACCAGGAAGAGCACGTGGTCGGCGCCGCTCAGGATGTGTTCCAGGCCCAAGGACACGAAGCGGCCCGTCGACGCCCACGAGAGGTCCGGGCCGTCCGCACGCGGAGCGTCGCGCCCCGCGTGGGCGGCACCGCTCCGGCCTGCCCGCAGTTCGCGATGGCCGATGTCGAAGACGTCGCTGCCGCCGGACCCGCCGAGTTCGTAGTCGACCATGTTGGTGTGCTCGGCACCGATGGCGTCCGCCTCGGAGAACACCTGGTACCGCACGGTGAATTCGCCGCTCTCCGACTCCGGGCACCGGTAGGTGAGGAGCAGGCGCGCGTAGAGGAACCGCTGCCGCTTCGTGATCCCCGTCCCGCCGAGCACGGCGGAGCACGGGGAGCCGTCGAGGGCGACGGTGAGGCGGTCGGAGAGGTACGAGACGAGCGGTGCGCGGTGGGCCTCGAGGAAGGCCGCGTGCTCGGCGTCCTTCGTGCCGCGCGGCAGCGTGCCGAATCCGGCGGCCTTCGTCAGCGTGTCGTAGTCCAGCTCCAGGGTGTAGTGCACCGATGCCCCGTCCTGACGGATCACCGACGTGCCGTCCGTCGTCGGGACGTGCGCCGATGCGGCCGGGGCCGTCCACGACAGCAGCAGTCCCGCGAGGACCACGGCGCCGAGCGCGACGCGAAGCCACGCGATGGTCGTTCTGCGGAGTGCGCCTCGATGTCCCGGCGGCGGAGTCGCGATCGTCACGCCGAGGAGTGGAGCCCGGAGAAGAGTGGGCCGCGTGACGTGCTCATGTCCTGGCCTCGATGTCCCGTTGAACTCTCGGCGACACGGACACGCCACTGCACGGACACACCACCGCCGGGCAGCCCGCTCCCACGGCGTGTCAATGCGCCCACGTCACAGAGGGAAACGCTCACGTTCCAGGCACCCAAGGTTCATTCGGCGGCTGTAGTCGTGGCTCGTGGCGGATCCCTAGGTTCCTCACTGCCTCGTGCACGAGGCGACACCCTCACCTCCGAAGGGATTCACCTGATGGGCACCCGCCGCATCCGAAGAGCGTCCTTGGCGGCCGCAGCAGTCGCCACGACCACCGCCGCCGTCGTGGCCCTGCTCACGGCCGCTCCGTCGGCCAGCGCCGCCACCAGCACCTTCACACCGGTCGCCGACACCTATGTGCAGGACACCGCCCCGTCGACCAACTACGGCACCTCGTCGCTGTTCACCACGGACAACTCGCCGGTGCGCCGGTCGTACCTGAAGTTCACGGTCAGCGGCCTCACCGACGACGTGGTCGGCGCCAAGCTGCGGATCCGCGTCACCAGCACCGGCAACAGCGGCAACGGCGGCGTCTGGAAGTCGATGAGCGACACCACGTGGTCGGAGACCGCGGTCACGTGGAACAACAAGCCGGTCGTCGACGGCGCCACGCTCGCGTCGCTCGGCGCGGTGGCGAACGACCAGTGGGTCGAGATCGACGTGACCTCCGTGGTGACCGGGAACGGCACGTTCGGCTTCGGCGGCAGCTCCACCAGTTCCGACGGCGCGTACTACGACTCCCGCGAGTCCGGCGCCGACGCCCCGCAGCTCGTGATCACCACCGGCACCGCCCCCTCCCCCACGCCCACGCCGTCCACGTCGGCGCCGACGTCCGACCCGGTGCTGGTAGGCGCCGGCGACATCGCCGACTGCGGCACCGGCGGTGACGAGGCCACCTCCGACCTCCTCGACGGCATCAGCGGCACGGTCATGGCCATCGGCGACACGGCCTACCCGGACGGCACCGCCGCCGACTACACCAACTGCTACAACCCGACGTGGGGCAGGCACAAGGCCCGCACCAAGCCGGCCACCGGCAACCACGAGTACCACACCTCGGGCGCCTCGGGTTACTTCAACTACTTCGGCGCTTCCGCGGGTGACCCGAACAAGGGCTACTACTCCTTCGACCTGGGCAGCTGGCACGTCGTGGCCCTCAACTCCAACTGCTCGATCGTGTCCTGCGCGGCCGGCTCGGCACAGGAGCAGTGGCTGCGCAGCGACCTCGCGGCCAGCACCAAGCCGTGCACCGTCGCGTACTGGCACCACCCGCGCTACACGTCCGGCGCCAGCCACGGCCCGAACACCTCGGTGCAGCCGCTGTACCAGGCGCTGTACGACAACAACGCCGAGGTGATCGTGACCGGGCACAACCACAACTACGAGCGGTTCGCCCCGATGAACGCCACCGGCGGCCTGGACAACACCCGTGGCATCCGGCAGTTCGTCGCCGGCATGGGCGGCACCGGTCTGGGTGGCTTCGGCACCATCCAGCCCAACAGCCAGGTCCGCAACAGCAACACGTGGGGCGTGCTGAAGCTGACCCTGCACCCCAGCGGCTACGACTGGCAGTTCGTCCCCGAGGCGGGCAAGACCTTCACCGACAGCGGCACCAACTCCTGCCACTGACAGGCACATGAGCGACGGGTGCCTTCCCCGGCCGGGGAGGGCGCCTCCCTCCGTGCGCCGAGCACCCGCTCCCCGTCGAGCGCCCGCTCCCCGTCGAGTGCCCCCGCTCCGCTCCCCGCCCCGAAAGGTCCGCCCGCATGTATCTGTCCTCGATCGACAGGCCAGGGGCCGATGCCGCACCCACCGCCGTTCGCTCCCGCCTCCGCGGGATCACGGTCGTCGGCGGGAACGTGTTCGCGCTCGGCACGGTCAGCCTGCTGACCGACGTCTCCGCCGAGATGGTCACCGCGATCCTCCCGGTGTACCTGGTGTTCGGGCTGTCCATGAGCCCCCTGGCCTACGGCACGCTCGACGGCCTCCACACCGGAGCGACCGCTCTGCTGCGGCTCGTCGGAGGCTATGTCGCGGACCGGGTCCGCAGGCCCAGGACGGTGGCGGGCATCGGATACGCGCTGTCGGCGCTGGCCAAGCTCGGGCTGCTCGCGGCGGGCCGCACGGCCGGTGCGATCGGGCTCGTCATCGCCGCCGACCGGGCCGGCAAGGGACTCCGAACGGCTCCCCGGGACGCCCTGATCACCCTGTCGGCCCCGCCGCACGCCCTGGCCCGCGCCTTCGGCGTACACCGGGCGATGGACAGCTTCGGCGCGTTCCTCGGACCGCTCGTCGCGCTGGCCGTGCTGGCGGCCGCCGGTCAGGCCTTCGACGCCGTCCTGGTCACCAGCTTCTGCATAGCGGCACTCGGCGTGCTCGTCCTCTTCCTCTTCGTCCGGGACCGGCACGACGAACGGCCCCCCGCCGCCGTGGCCTCGCCACGCGAGGCCGTGGCGCTGCTGCGGTCCGCCCCGGTCCGCCGCCTGCTCGCCGCCGCGTGCCTGCTCGGCTTCGCCGTCATCGGAGACGGCTTCGTCTACCTGCTCCTGCAGCGACGGGAAGAGGTGTCCCTGAGCAGCTTCCCCCTGCTGGCGGTCGGCACCAGCCTGGTCTATCTCCTGCTGGCGGTCCCGATCGGAGCGCTGGCCGACCGGATCGGCCGTGTGCCCGTGGTGCTCGGCGGCTACACGGCCCTGCTCGGCGTCTACCTGCTCCTCTCCGGCCTCCTCCACGGCCGGCCGCTGGTGGCACTGGTGCTGGTGCTCTACGGCTTCTTCTACGCCGCCACCGACGGCGTACTGATGGCGCTGGCCGGCCCGGTGCTCCCCGAGCACCTTCGCACCACCGGCCTCGCGCTGATCCAGACCGGACAGGCCCTCGCCTACCTCGCCTCCTCCGTCCTCTTCGGACTCGCCTGGCAGCTGTGGGGCCCGGTCGTCGCCGTCCGGTGCGCCGCCGCCCTGGTCGTGCCGGCGGTCGTCGCCACCGCGTTCCTGCTGATCGTCCGCCCCACCACCCCACCGACACCGAGGAAACCGCATGAGCAAGCAGTCGACCATCGAAGCCGAGCCCGACGCGCACCCGGTCCCCGCGCTGCGCCGGTCCGGGCGGACGGCCCGCATCGCGACCACGGTGGCCGCCACCCTCGCGCTCGCCGCCGTCGCCATCGGCTACGCCCGGCACAGCTCGTCGGCCCAGGCCCCCGACACGGCCGCCACCGCGGAGACGGTGTCGCTGGCACCCGGCCCGCGGCTGCTGACCCTGACCAGCACCGGGCAGATCACGACCGTCGACAAGACCGACCCGGGCGGCGCACGCACCGTGTCGGACACCAAGTGCGACCGCGTCTACGCCGCGGCGGGCACGGTGGCCTGCCTCTACGGCGACGGGGTCCTCGGCACCGTGACGATGCGCGTGCTGTCGCCGGACCTCAAGGAACGCAAGGCCATCCCGGTCAGCGGCGTCCCCAACCGGGTCCGCGTCTCGGCCAGCGGCCGCATGGTCTCCTGGACGGCCTTCGTCGGCGGGGACAGCTACGCCACGCTCGACTTCGCCACTCGCACGGGCATCTACGACACCAGGACGGGAACCCTGTTCAAGACCCTGGAGACCTTCTCCGTCGTCAAGGACGGCAAGCCCTACCAGTCGTCCGACGTCAACTACTGGGGCGTGACGTTCACCAAGGACGACAACACCTTCTACGCGACCATGTACACCAAGGGCCACCGGTACCTGGTCCAGGGCGACTTCGCGGCCCGCACCGTCCGCACTCTGCGTGACCGCGTCGAGTGCCCCTCGCTCTCCCCCGACGGGACCAGGATCGCGTTCAAGGCCCCCGTCGACGGTGACTCGGCGAAGGGGTGGCGGCTCTCCGTCCTCGACCTGGCCACCGGCCGCGTGACCGCCACGGCCGAGGCCCGCAGCGTGGACGACCAGGCGGCCTGGCTGAACGGTTCCACCCTGGCGTACGCGCAGCAGCACGACGACGGCACCAAGGACCTCTGGACCGTCCCCGCCGACGGCTCCGGCAAGCCCCGGCTGCTGCTGCGCAACGCTCACTCCCCCGCCGCACTCGGATGAGAACGGTCCTCCACCACCGCCCGGCGCGCGACCGGCAGAGCCGCAGGTTCTTCCGAGGCCTTGGGGCGGCCGGTCGAGGACGGTCAGCAGGACGTCGTCCTCGTCGAACGGCAGGGGGTTGCGGGCGCGCATGAGGCCGAAGGCGCCGAGGACCTCGTTGCGGGGGCTTTGTACGCGAGAACGGGTTCTGGCCCACTCTCCGTGAAGCTTGCGCCCTGAGTGACGGTTGCGCTGGGTGCGGCTGGTCGGAGGGCGTTTACGGCTCCTGTCTGCGTCATCCTGCCGACGCGTCCAGCGCCGGCGGCCACCCTGGCTCGTGGCGCGTCTCCATCCACGTGCGATCATGCTGCTCGCCGATGCGGCAGGGGGGCGGATGGCGGGCGTTTGGGCGACGACGCGTCTGCCAGGTGAGGCCGCAGGCGATGTCGAAGGGGCGCTTACAAGGGCTCTCGCGCCTTTGTGCATAGACACGGAGGAGAACCCCGCGGAGCGCGGCATGTGCGATGTGCGGCGCGTTGCCGGAGGCAGCGACGGCAGGGGTTTCGCAGTTGCCCCTGGATACTGGGGAGATCCCCGGCTCATCCACGATGATCCTGGATGCAACGGCTTGCCGCTTACCGGGACCAGCCGTTGATCAAGGCCTACCTCGACCACCCCTTCAGCCTGGACACGGGGTATCCGGGGCTCGTGGGATCCATCGGTCCAGAGGAGCATCCTGTGATCGGCTATGAGGGAACACGTGCCGAGTGCATCCGTGAGTTCACCGACTCGGAATCACCCAGCGCTGACGTGCTCACAGAGGACGGTTGGTGGTCGGTGGACGGCATCAATGCCGTCCACAAGTGAGCCGGAGCCCGAGAACGGGAGTCGTTCGTCGACGGCTTCGGGGGTCACCGCACGGCCCTGTTCCATGATCGACGTCGATGAGTTCGGGAGTCACTCGCGGTCCGGCGTGCGGCCTTTGGACTCGAAGGGAACCGTAACGAGGAGAAGGGTGAGTGAGTGCAATGGTCTTTTCGGAAGCGATGGAGGACTGGGTCTACTGGGACCAGGCCGCATATGAGCTGGGGTTGAGCCTCGGTGTGCTCACGGCTGACGTTCCCTTCTCGAAGAGCAAGAGGATCTTCTGGGAAGACAACCCGGCTGGGCGAGCTCTCCACGCCACCCTCTTGGCGCTTGTGGAAGCCGGCTTGCTGGAGTCGCGCGACGATGACGAGGAGTTCCGGTGGGCGTCCACCAAGTTCCTGAACGTGTTCGACGACTGAACTCCTGGCCGAGTCGCCCTGATCTCCGAATGATGTACCGGAAGTGCTCGGGGTGAACGGGGCTGGTGAGCGGAAGAGCCGACGGAGGGCGCAGCCGCCGAGCTGGTGGCAACTGGTGACGATGTCGGCGGCGCGGGCCACGTGGCTCGACCACTGGCGTCTGGGCACACGTACGTGTACCCATCGAGTCAGTGGCGGGTGCCTCCCGCACTCGGGTTCTGGCACAACCTCTGTGGACCTGGCGCGAGGCGGCGGGTCCGTGCGCCGTACGACGTCCTGGTCGGTTGCGGTGCCGACGGGATTCGAACCCGCGAGACAGATGGGAGCAGGTCCGCCCCGTCCCCGTCAGTCGCCGTGGGAGGGACCTCGCCCACGGCGATCGCAATGGACCGCTCTGCCACGGCACCGCAACCTGCGGAAACGCGCGCACTCCCGCTCTGACCAAGCGTAGAGACACCGTTCTCCGCGGACGAATCCTTTATCCGGTCGTCGGCGACCGCTGCCACGGGCCCGCAGAGGTCGTGCCAGAACCCGTTCTCGGGTACAGGGCCAGGCCCCGGTGCTCATCACCTCGACGAACAGCTTGATCACCGGATCCCTGTGCACTCGGTGGACCGGCAGCCGGTCCGCCTTCTGCCCCGGGGCCTCCTGCGCGCTGTAGCCGAAGACCTCCTCGGCCTGTGGGCTCCAGAACACGATCCGCCCCCCGGCGTCCAGGACCACCACCGCCACGCCGAGCAGATCCAGAGGCCCTCCCGACGGCGAGGGGCGCGGGCTTCCCCGGGCCGTCGAGGCCGTGGCCCCCGGTGTCCGGTGCCGCGACAGCGTGGGGGATCTACCCTGAAGTCATGGCGACGGTACAGGTCGACGGCCTGGGGGTTGCTTACGACCGCGTGGGCGAGGGGCCGCCCCTCGTGTTTCTGCACGGTGCGGCGCAGGACGCCCGCGCCTGGCGGCCGCAACTCGACGCGCTGGCGGACGCGTTCACGGTGGTGGCCTGGGACGAGCCAGGAGCGGGCCGCTCCTCCGACGTGCCCGAGTCCTTCGTCCTCGCGGACTACGCCCGTTGCGTGGCCGCGGTCGTGGAGTCACTGCGGCTCGGACCGGCGCACATCGCCGGTCTGTCCTGGGGAGGCACCCTAGCCCTGGAGTTCTACCGCCACCACGCGGGCCTCGTGAGGACGCTGGTCCTCATCGACACCTACGCGGGCTGGAAGGGCTCCCTGCCCGCGGAGGAGGTGCGGGCCCGGGTCGAGGGCGCGCGCCGGATGCTGGCCGCGCCGCCCGGCGAGTTCGATCCGACCCTGCCCGGACTGTTCGCCGGCGAGCCGCCCGCCGCGTACGCGCCCCTGCTGAACGCGATGACGGACGCCGTACGCCCCGAGTCCATGCGGAGGCAGCTGTCCCTCATGGCCGAGACGGACCAGCAAGATCTCCTGCCCACCGTCTCGGTGCCCACCCTCCTGCTCTGGGGGGAGCGGGACGTGCGCTCGCCACTGGCCGTGGCGCGACGGTTCCAGGAAGCGATCCCGGACGCCGAGCTGGTCGTGATCCCGGGCGCGGGGCACGTCAGCAACCTGGAACGGCCCGAGGAGTTCAACCGAGCCGTCCGCGACTTCTGCCGCGCCCATTCCTGAGCCTGCGCCGGTCCCCCGTCACGTGGCGAACGGATGCGCCGGCCCGGTGACGGGCGACGGACCGTCGAATTCACGACACGGCACCGTGTCCGGCGAGCCGGTCCGAGGTCCTGTGGGCTCCGACGCGCGCGGCAGGACGGTCCGGGGGGCCGGTCAGGGAGGCCCGGCCGGGGAGGCCCGCGGCGGGTCAGAGGATCAGTTCCTCGCCCAGGCCCGGGGTGAGGACCTCGTAGGGCTCGCCGGCAGCCGCGTCGAGGAAGCGGGCGAGTTCGTCGGGCTGCCGGGTGGTGTAGAAGCCTTCGGAGTGGAAGCCGTCGTAGTGCATCGGTATCGCGGTCCTCGCCTGGAGGAGACGGGCCACGACGGCCGCGTGCCGGGCGTCGAGCGAGGCCGGGTAGGGGCTCGCCGGCTGGCAGTGCGGGAAGCAGACGGTCGGCCCGTTGATGGGCGTGAGGACGGCGTCGAAGGGGCCGTGGCGGCGGGCGGCGCGCCACCAGTAGCCGTGGTACATGGTGTCGCCCAGGTGGATCACACGGGTTCCGTCGGCTTCGACGGCCCAGGAGACCTGGGGATCGCCGAGGGTGTCGACGGCGGGGACCGCGGCGATGGTGAAGGGCCCGATGGTCGTGGTCTCCCACAGGCCCATGGGCCGCCGGGGCAGGTCGTGGGCGGTGAGTTCGGCCTCCGCCTGGAGGGTCCAGAGGTTCTCGTGGTCGTCGCCGCCGAAGGACTCGGGGTGCAGGACCGTCCCACCGGGCCGCAGGGCGCGGGCGAGGGCGCCGGCGTCGGTGTGGTCGCGGTGGAGGTGGGTGCAGAGTCCGGCGAGCACCTGGCCTTCGGTGCGGGGCGGCACCACCTTCGGCAGCGGCACTCCCGAGAGCGCCGTCCCCTCCAGGACGCCTTCGGGCCGGCCGAGCAGGTCGATGACCAGGCTCTCGCCCTGCGCTTCGAGCTCCACTCCGGCCCAGCCGAGCCAACGGACACGCATGTGAGGTCCTCCCCCATCGATTTTTACCGGACGATCGTTCGCTAAAATAGCAGACGATCGATCGGTAAGATCGTGGGCATGAGGAAATCGGCCGAAGAGGCCCGGCGCACCCGGGAACGCATCGTCGAGACCGCGGTGCACCAGGCGTCCGGACTGGGACTGTCCGGACTGACCATCGGCGTGCTGGCGGAGACGCTCGAGATGAGCAAGGCGGGGGTCGTCGGCCCCTTCGGTTCGCGCGCCGGCCTCCAACTCGCCGCCCTCGACCGGGCGGTGGAGATGTTCACGGCGGCGGTGGTGACGCCCGGTCGCGCCGGCGGCGCGGGCCTGCCGTGCCTGCACGCCGTGATCGACGCCTGGTGCGCCTACCTGGCCGACTGTCCGTTCCCCAACGGCTGCTTCGTCACGGCCGCGTCCTGCGAACTCGACGGCCGGCCGGGCGAGTTGCGCTCCCGTCTGTACGACACGGTCACCCGGTGGCGGAGCTTCCTGGCCGAGCAGATCACCATCGCGCAGGCCGCCGGCGACCTCGACCCGGACCTCGACCCCGAGGACCTCGTGTCCCTCCTGACCGGCCTCGCCATGGCCGCCAACCAGGAGATCCAGCTCCTCGACGACGAGCGCGCCGCGCCCCGCGCCCGCCGCCTCATGCGCACCGCGCTCGCCGCCCACCGCCGCCCGGGGCCGGCCCCTCAGGAGCCCGCCCCGGCGGCCGAGGCCCCCGCGGGGCGGGAGTGACCCGCCGGCAGGTGACCTTTCGACGGTGAACCGCCACCGAGCCCCGGGCCGCCGGAGGAGTCGTCGAAACCCGGCGGCCGGAGCACCGGTGCATGCCCGAAGGGGCGCAGGCGCAACCGGCGGCGCGATGCGGCGCTCGCTCTGACCCCCGGGCCGGCCCAGGAGGCGGTACCGGCGAATTGTGCGGCCGGAGCCATCAGCGCCGCCGCACGCATCCGGCAGGCCGTCAGCGATCGGACGGCGGTCCGCCTGCCCGGAGCTGCCGGTCCAGGTATTCGATCAACCTGACTTCGCTTCGCTCGAGACGCTCCCTCTGGTCTCGGGGCAGCGACGCCAAGGCGTCGGCAAGGGTCCTCCTCCTGGGAACTCGCACCATCGAGCCGGAGTAGACGCGGCAGCCGGAACACCAGGCCAACGCTATGCACCGCTCGAACAGGGGCGACTCAGGTGGATGGAAGCGGTATGCGTACGAGCGGACGGGCGTCTCGCAGGCCGCGCAGATCCGCTGGTCACCAGCCTGGACCGTCTCCCAGGATCCGGTCTTGATCCACCGCCGCCGCTCGCCATGTGCTCTTCACATCGTCATGCCGGCCATTCTTCCCCGCGACGCCCCGCGCCGGCACCCGATTCCCCCCTCGCGACCGGCTCGGCACGCCTTCTCGTACGCACCTCCGCACTTCCACTCGTACGCCCTCGGCCAGGGCAGCACCTCCGCCACCGGGTCCACCGAGCCGGCTCTCATCACCGTGCGCCGGGATCGTCACGAGCCCCTCCTCCCAGGAACCGGCCACCAGTCGGATCTCACGCTCACGGTGCTGCGAGAGCGACGGCTGCTCCGGGTCGCGATGTCGCGGCAGCCGCATGGTGTCCGCCGGTCGAAGACCGCCTAACCTGTTGATCTTTACGCCGGTCGAACCAGGGGTGGGATCGTATGACATGGCGAACGAACGACGCGCGCGCCGTTCGACCCGAATCGGCGGGCAGGTGGCACACGGCACTCGCCCTGACCGTCGTGGCGGCCATCGCGCTCGCCTTCATCGCGGGTCTCGTCTATCTCGTCCTGCCGGGCTACATGCCCTTCAACGCGATGACCACCGTCTGGGAGGCACCGCACGACGGCGAGGCCGCCGAGGGCGGAAACGACACCTGGCTCGTCGGCGACATCGTCGTCCGCAGCCGCGTCGACGGCGCGACCGCCTTCGACGTCCGGTCGGGGAAGAAGCGCTGGGAGTACCTCGTGCCCGACCGGGCCGAGACGTGCGGGTCGGGTGCCGACATCGCCGTCGGGGTCGCCCTGATCGCATTCCGTGAGGCGAGGCCGCAGGAGAAGGGCTGCGTCACCGTCGTGGCGGTCGACCTCGCCGACGGCCGGGAACTGTGGCGCACCACGGGCGTCTCGGCGGCGTTCCTGGACGATGTCGTCACCACCGGCGGCGGCCTCGGCGTTCTCCTCGACGGCGGCCGCCTGCGCGCCGTCGACCTGAGGACCGGTGCCCCGCGCTGGACGGCTCCGCTGTCGAAGGGCTGCGACCCGCGCGGCCTCGGTCTGGCCCCGAAGCAGGTGGTCGTCGCCTTGATGTGCGGCACCGGGGCCGTGGTTGCAGCGTTCGATCCGGTGAACGGCAGGACACGGTGGACCGTGCCCGTCGACGCCCGGCGCGGTGTCGACGCGGATGCGGAGCTGAGCGTCGTCTCCGCCGACCCGCCGACGGTCCGGGTCCACGAGACGGACGGCGACGGACCGGGCGCCGTCCTCGCCTTCGGACCGGACGGCCGCGCCCGGAGCAGGATCGACGCCGTCGGCGACTACGGCCAGATCTTCACGGCGGTCGTCGAGGACGGACGGCTCTTCGCTCTCACCGGGTCGGGGAGGGGACAGAGCGGCCCCTTCGGCGGGATCGTCGCCTTCGACCTGGCGACCGGCGGTGAGCTGTGGCGGAAGGCCGGCGGGGGCTCCGCGTTCGATGTGGCGGACGGCCGGGTGACGGTCGTGAGGCCCAGCTACAAGAACGGCGACCTGATGTTCGTCATCGACGCGGCCACGGGCGACGAGGAGGATGAGCGGGCGTTCCGCGACCGTGTAGCGGGCGCGGGGGACGTGCTCACCCATCAGGACCTGGTGGTGGTGGTCGGAGGGAGCGCGGGGCACGCCTTCACCGTGTACGAGCGCTGGTGACGGACGTCTCGGGTGGCCCGCACAGGCGCCGAGCACCGCGATGGGCCACAGGGCCGTCCATCCGGCCGAGGTGATCGAGACGCGCCGGGCGTTCATCGCCCGCCGGCGATGAATTCGCCGGGCGTCATCCCCGGCCGGCCCCTCCGGGGCCGGGCGGCGGGCCTCGCGGTCCGCGCCGAGGAGTTCCGGCACGGAGGTACAGGAAGGCCGAGCACGCGGTCGCGCGGCTGCTGCTCCCCACCGTGCCGCTGCCGCACGTCGTGGCCGCCGTCGCGTTCATGCACGACACCGACGGCCGGATCGACCGCGGGACACCGGACGAACGGGCGGCCGCGCTCACGGACGTGGTGGACCGTCCGTACCGGCCCTCCGTACCGGCCACCCTTCGTCCAGGCCCTCGTCGGCGTCCAGCGCCTCCGCCTCGACGCGGTGCGCCGTGCGGGCGCGTCCCTGGCGACGCGGACCTCCGGTCCGCCGGCGTCGGCGGCCGTACCGCTGCCGCGGGGATGACGGCACGGGCCCGACGATCCCTGCGGGCCGGCTCCTGGGGGTTGTCCGGAAAGCAGCACCGCCCGACAGGCAGGGGCCGCGACGTCCGGCGTGAGGGACGCGAGGCCGTGCCGCGCCGGGTTCAGTCGGCGACCTCGATCGCGAAGGCGTCCCGCACCCCGCTCCCGCCCGCGTCGGTGAGATGGACGACGCGCGGCGAGACGCCGTACCGCAGCCAGGTCAGGTCGAAGAACCTGGCGGCCAGTGCGGCGCCCAGCGCACCGGCGAGGTGATGGCGCCGTTCGCTCCAGTCGACGCAGTACCGCACCACCGGGCGTCGCCCTCGGAGCAGTGCGTCCACGTCGATGCCGAACCCGGTGAAGCGCTCGGCTCCTCGAGGCGTGAGGTGGTACGTCGCCCGCCTGCCGTAGGAGGCGGGCCGATCGGGGCGCCGGCCGGATGCGGGGACGTCCTCCTCCCGCCGCAGCAGCCCCTGGTCGAGAAAGCCTTCCATGAGCAGCACGCCCAGGGACCCCGCGAGGTGGTCGTAACACGTGCGCGACCGCCGCAGCGCGTTCCGCCGGCTGTGGGCGCGCAACGTGGTCACCGGAGCGGGGTCGGGCGGCGCGATGACCGCCAGCGCCTCCAGGGCGGTGACGACGTCGGGGCCGGCCAGGCGGAAGTACCGGTGGCGTCCTGAGTGTTCGGCCCGTACGAGCCCCGCCTCGGCCAACCGCGTCAGGTGCACGCTCGCCGTCGGCACGCTCACCCCGGCTTCGGCCGCCAGGACCGTGACGGCCAGCGGTCGGCCGTCGCACAGCGCCTTGAGCATCCGGGCCCGCGAAGCGCTGGCCAACAGGCGTGCGGCGCGCGCAAGTTCCGGCTCCGGCTGCGGCTCCGGCTTTGACTCCGGCTCCACATCCGTTCTGGCCGTTGACTGGTCTGCGGCTTCGTCCATGCGCGTCATACAAGCACGGTTTGGCGAGCGGCTAAATATCGGGAGCCGAGGATCGCCGACATGCGCAATACGACCGGAACAGCAGCGGCGAACGAGGCACCCGTCTCCCCGGCCGGGAAACTCTCGTGGCCCCCTCTCATCGCCCTCAGCCTGGGCTACTTCCTCGTGATGCTGGACGTCACCGTCGTCACCGTGGCCGTCCCCGTCATCCGCGACTCGGTCGGTGCAGGCGCCTCGGCGGCGGCCTGGGTCGTCGACGGCTACAGTGCCGTCTTCGGCGGCCTGCTGCTCATGGGCGGTGGCTTCGGTGACCGGCTCGGGCACCGGAGGGTGTTCCTCACCGGCCTCGGTGTCTTCACCCTCGCCTCGGCAGGCTGCGCCCTGGCCACCACCCCGGCGGCGCTCATCGCCGGGCGTCTCGCACAGGGTGCCGGCGGCGCCCTCCTGGTGCCCACCTCCCTGGCCCTGCTGACCGCGGCCTACCCGGCCGCGGCGGTGCGGGCGAAGGCCCTCGGCTTCTGGGCCGCCATCTCCGGCATCGCGTTCGCGGCGGGCCCCCTCGTAGGCGGTCTGCTGGTGACGGGCCTGAGCTGGCGTGCCGCCTTCTGGATCAACGTTCCGGTCGCACTGCTGGCCGTCTGGCTGACCCTCGAGAACGTTCCCTCACCCGTAAACCGGGCGGGGGCACGCGGTCTGGACCCGCTCGGCCAGCTCCTGGGCGTCGTCGGTGTGCTGGCGTCGGCCGGCATGCTCAACGAGGCCGGCACCCGGGGCTGGACCTCGCCGGTGGTACTGGGCACCGGTCTCCTCGGTGCGGCCGCGCTCGCCCTGTTCGTCCTGGTCGAGCTGCGGACGGAGGCACGCGGCCTCGCCGAGAAGCCGCCCCTGCTCCCCCTGTCGCTCTTCCGGTCACCCGGCTTCTCCGCCACCACCGCGGTGGGCGTCCTGCTCAACCTCGGCTACTACGGCATGCTCTACCTGTCCACGCTCTATCTGCAGAACGAACGCGGCTACGACGCGCTGGGCGCCGGTCTCGTCCTGCTGCCGACGGTGTGCATGGCCCTCGTCGCAGCTCCGCTCGCCGGCCGTCTGACCGCCCGCTACGGCCCGTACGCACCGATGGCGGGGGCCCTGCTGCTCGGCGCGGCCGGGTTCACCGGCTGGCTGCTCGCAGGTCCCGACACCCCGTACTGGGCGCTGCTGCCCGCCCTCGTCGCGACCGGCCTCGCCACCCCGACCACGGTTCTGGCGGCCACCGCCGCCATCATGCAGAGCGCCCCCGTCGAGAACGCCGGCGTGGCCTCAGCGGTGTTCAACGTGGCCCGCCAGACCGGCAATTCGCTCGGCGTCGCTCTCTTCGCGTCCCTCCTCGCAGACCGGGACCTGGTCTCGGGCCTGCACGTCTCGGCCCTCATCGCCTCGGCGGCCTTCTTCACCGCGGCGCTGCTCGCCCTGTCCAGCCGGCGCAAGGCACAGGCGCGCGCCGCGTCCTGACCTTCCGCACCGCCACGAACGCCGGCTTCGTCGTCGTCCACGGCATCGTCACCGGCGACGCTGACTTGACGACACTGACGGCGCTTTGGACACCTCATCCACGCTCCGGGTCTCCAGCCGCGCCCGCCCGCACCCGCACCCGCGCTTGTGCTCGCGCCCGCGCTTGCGAGGAATCCAGGCGCCCGCTGGGATTCCCGTAACGTTCGTCCCCATGACAGCCCTCGATGCCCTCGTCCGCCTCTGCCCGCCGCCGGCCGATCCGCCGCCCGCGGTGGACTGGGCGCAGGCCGAAGGCTCCCTGGGCACTGCTCTGCCCGCCGACTACAAGCAGCTCGTCGACGCGTACGGCGACGGCGTCTTCGACGACACGATCTGGCTGCTCGTCCCCGACTCCGCCTACGACGACTGCGACCTGCGCACTCAGGCGACGGAACGAGTCGAGATCCTGAGCAACCTGTGGGAGTTCGAGGCGAAGCCCGCGGAACTGCTGGAGGCGGGCGCGAGGGTCGTGCCGTGGGCCTTCGAGGAGGGCACGGGGGCGTTCCTGTACTGGCTGGCGCGGCCCGGCCGGCAGCCCGACGAGTGGACCGTGCTCTACAACGAGGGGCGCGGCCCGTTGTGGGAGCACCACGACATGGGGTGCTCCGCCTTCCTGCTGGCGGTGCTCACCGGGACGGCGGACACGGAGTACTTCGACTCCCTCCACGAAGTACCGAGGCCGACGCAGCACCGTTTCGCGACGGCCGACCAGACCCTCGGGGCGTCCCAGGGCTGACACCGCCAATCGGCCCTCGCCGCGACGGCGCGGGCCGCATGCCGGGTCAGGTCACCCGCTCGCCGCAGAGAGAAACAACGCGATGGCCTGCTCAGCCGGCAGGGCGGAGCCGCCCTGCCGACCCGAATTCGGATGCGCCGGTCTGCGGGGCGGTCGCATACTCGTCGCATGGCTTCACCCTCCGGTCGGTTTCGGGATCCGCGCAGCACCGAGTACGACTTCATCGGTTCGATCACGGTGCGCTGCCCCGGCTGCGCGAAGGCCGCTCGCGTCGTTCCCGCCCCCGAGGGGGACTCCTTCCCCGGCGGCCGGGTGTTGTTCAGGCCTCGGCGTCTGGTCTGCCGTGGCTGCGGACTGTCACGGGTGTGGAGCGGCCGTCGTGTCGCGCTCCCCCACGGCACGGCCCGACCCGCGACGGATCCGTACTTCGGCGTGCCGCTGTGGCTCCAGGTGGAGACCCGGCACGGCTGGTTGTGGGCGTACGACCTCGAACATCTCGACCTGATCCACCGTTTCGTCCAGGCGTCGCTGCGGGAACGAGCGCCCTGGTACGACACCGGGCAGAAGATGACCTTGGTGGCCCGCCTTCCGACGTGGATCAAGCGAGCGAAGAACCGGGACGAGGTCCTGCGTGCCGTCGGTCGGATCCACGGATTGTCAGCTGCCGCCTGAGTGGAGGGGTCCGAGAAGCCGGCGGAGATGCCCACGGCGTCCAGGTGCGGCAGCGGCTCGGCACCCAGGTCACGGTAGACGGCCTCGCCCTCCGGGGGCTGGGCGAGCCAGTTCTCCTTGAAGACCTGGGTGACGTCACGCGGGGTGGAACCGACGGGGAACGCGGTCGAGCGCGTCTTCAAGCTGTTCGGCAAGCGCTGGACCGGCATCGCCATGACGTCACTGATGGGCGGTCCGGCCCCCTTCTCAAACCCGCGGCGTACGGTCCCCGGCATCAGCGCGCGCATGCTCTCCGACCGCCTCACCGAGCTGCGGGCCGCCGGCCTGGTCACCGGGACAGGCCGCTCGAAGATCACGCGAGGCCTCCGCCGGGAGCTCCTCCAGCTTCTCGTACGGGGTCGCCCTGTCCTGCCGCAGAGGCACACGCGTAGGGCGTTCGGAACGGGGTCGACCGCCGTACCGCGGACGCCCGTGTCCCGTGTGGTGAAGAACCTGGTGGCGTCGTCGTAGGTGGTGAGGGGCACGCCCCGGGAGCCCGCGGGGTCGCGCGGACCCGAGCGTGCGGGGGTGCCGGCCCGCCCACCGCGCGGGGCTTCCGGGTTCTGCGGGGAGGGCGCCACCCGTGGGGGGTTCTGGCGCACACTGGAGGCGTGGTCTGGACCCCACCGTGTTTCGGCGGGCTGCGGGAGCGGGCCGGTGAGGCGCTCCTGCACCGGGTCGCGGGCCCCACCGCGCACGAGAAGCGGGCCCGCATCCACGAAACGCCGGGGCCGCGCTGGTTCGGCCCCGACCGTCCGGTGCGCCTCGTGCACCCGGACGCGGCGATGTACGTCGGCGGGCTCGCCGCGCTGCTGCTGCAGTCGCTGCACCCCGTGGCGATGGCGGCGGTCGCCGCGCACTCCGGGTTCGAGAGCGACCCCTGGGGGCGGCTCCAGCGCACCAGCACCTTCCTGGCGACCACCACGTTCGGTACGGCGCAGGACGCGGAACGCGCGGTGCTCCGGGTGCGCCGGGTGCACGACTCGGTGCGGGGGCGGACGCCGGAGGGCGTGCCGTACCGGGCCTCCGACCCGCATCTGCTCGCCTGGGTGCACGCGGCCGAGACCGCCTGTTTCCTCAGGGCCCACCAGCGGTACGGAAGGCGTCCGCTGGATCCTGTGGAGGCGGACGGCTACGTCGCCGACATGGCACAGGTCGCACGCCGGCTCGGGGTCGTGGACCCGCCGGAGAACACCAGGGAACTGGCGGCGCGGCTCGCGCGGTACCGCCCGGAGCTGCGCGCCACCGCGCAATCACGTGCCGCGGCCCGCTACCTGCTCTCGCGTCCTCCGCTGCCGTGGCCCGCCCGGCTGCCCTACGCGTTCCTGGCGGCCGCGGCGGTCGAGCTGCTGCCCGCCTGGGTACGGGCCCGTCTCGACCTGCCGTACGCCACGCGCCTGCTGCTCCCGCTCGCCCGCCCCGGCGGACACGCCGTCGTCGCGGCGATCCGCTGGATCATGCCCGCCGCGCCCCGGCGGACGCGGGCTCCCGCAGCAGGCTCCCGACGGCACCAATCCTCTCCCTCCGGTCCGTCAGGGTGATCCGAAAGACATCCCCGGGCCGCTTCCTCCGGCTCTTGCGAGGCTTGTCATACTTCCCGGATGGAGGTGCGAGCCGTGGAGGCGGCACGGCGTTGGCTGGCCGATCAGGGCGTCAGCCAGGTGCGCGACGGGTGGGTGAGCGACGAGAAACCGGACGTGGTGCTCACGGCCGGCCAGGTGGCGCATTCCTGGGCCGGCGATGTGTTCGCCGAGGACCTGGACGCAGCCGACCAGGTGCGGTTGGCCTTCGGACTGCTGGACCTCCTCGACGAGTACTGGGTCACGTGCGAGATCCGGTTCGCGAACGAGAGCGCGGAGGGCCCCCTGCCGGCCGACGTGCTGTGGGACGGCTACCGTCGCCGCTTGGAAGCGGACCGGGATGCCGAGGCCGTCACCTACTCGCTGTGGGTGGACTGGTTCGAGGACCACACCACTTCCGCGACGGCCTTCGCCGAGGTGCTCGGCAACGACGTCGACCGAGTGGTGGCCGATCGACCGGAAGCCCTGCTCCGCCGAGCCCGTCGGGTTCTGGAGTGCTCGGGGCCGGTGCGCTGGACGGTGAAGGAGCCGGCGTACCGCACGGCCGCGCGGCTCCCCGCCCTGCGTCCAGCCCTCTTCCGTGGTCTTCGGGCGGGCTTCCACGACGTCTACGGCGACCTGGAGCCGGCTGCCGCACTGGCCCTCCTCGACCGGCTGGATCTCCCCCCGGACACCCGGCACCTCGCCGAACTGCGCCACGTACTCGCCGCGGGGCACAGGAACCACTACCGCAGTCCCGGCGCCTGGCCGAGGCGCTTCGCTCCCGCTCCTGAGCCACGGGTCCGAAGGACCGGAGAAAGACGCCGGCGACACCGGGCCCGGGCCGGGGGATGGTCGCCGTCTTCTCGCCACGGGTGGCGGTGCCGAGCCCGGCAGGGCGGGTCGCCGATGAGTTCACCGTCCTCGAACGGTCCACCCAGCGACACGACCGTTCTCGACAGGAGTGCCATGTCCACCATCCAGCCAGTGATCGTCACCGACCACCTGGACGCCCTGCTCGGCTTCTACACGGAACTGTTCGGTGCCGAGGAGATCTTCCGGGTACCGGAGGAAGGCCCGGTCTTCTATCTGGGTTTGCGCATCGGCGACAGCGACCTCGGGCTGGTGGCCAAGGCGGACCTGGGGAGCAGGGAGGCGCCGCGGATCCTGCTCGGCATCGGTGTCGACGACGTCGACGAGACGCTCGGCCGGGTGACGGCACTGGGCGGCTCGGTCAGCGGCGGCCCCAACGACATGCCCTGGGGACAGCGCGTCGCCCACGTCCAGGACCCCGACGGCAATCCGTTGAACCTCACCCAGCCGATCCCGGCCCGGTGACGCCGTTCCGGATGCCGCGCAGGGGCCCCTCCGGAGGGGCCGCCTCCGCCGGGAGGACCTCGTACCGGGTGGACCTCGTACCGGGTGGACGGAGGACGGCTGGGCGAAGGGTGGACGGAGGCCGGCCGGGCGGGGCGTTCGCCGTGCTCGGCGATGCCGCCTCGGGGCCGGCCGGAGCGACGCCACCGAGGGATCACGAACGGCTCTCGCTCCGGGTGGTGCCGAGCGCGGCCGCGATGTCCTCGAGGATCCCGACGAACTCGTCCGCCGGGATTTCGACCACGAAGACCGTGCCGACGTCTTCGGGGCGGCTGAGCAGGTGTTCCTCACGCCAGAACTCCAGCGTGATCACCAGGCGGTCCTCTTCGCGGAAGAGGTGCGCCAACACGTTGTCGGTGGTCGGCCCCCAGAGCAGGGCCCGGAATCGACCGTGCAACCGGTAGGCGGCCTCGGACTCGTCGTCGTTCGTCGTGCTCCGCACGAGACGCCGGTGTGCGGCTTCGGCGGACAGGCCGGCGAACGGCTGGGGAGAACCTTCGCCGGACCGCAGCCAGGCGGCGGTGTCCAGCACGTCGCGGCGGAACTGGGGGCCGTAAGCCATGTTGTCGTCGCAGGTCAGCCACTTGCCGACGGCCCAGAGGTCGACACGGCGCAGTGGGCCCGGCTCGCCGATCTCGGCGGCGAACCGGAGCTTGTCTCCCAGAACCACGTTCATACCGGTGACCGTCGCAGGTTCAGCCCTTCACGAACAACCCAATACATCACCGGGGAAGGCGCCGGCGCGCCTCGGCGGAGAACGAGCGGCTGCCGACCCCGGTGTCTCCCGAGGGGGTGAACCGCCCCCTGGTCCCCTTCAGCGGCCCTCGACGGATGGGCGCACCGGCGGCAGTGCCCACGGCTCCGAAGTCCCGCTGATCAAGTCCGCCAGGAACTGGACGGCACCTGCCTCGTCATGCGGGCGGGAGCCGTGCGCCGGAGGGAAGTCGGCCCGGGTGCGGTGCGGGTGCGGTACGGGTGCGGCCCGGGTGCGGTACGGGCTTCTTTCACGTGTGTTGCGGGTTGTTGTGGCCCCTGTGTCGGCGTGTATCGGGACCTTGTTCTTCGGATGAAAGGGTGGGCCGCATTTCGGGCGTGAGCGGCTCAACCCCCTTTTATGGCACGTGACATGTGCGCGGCGGACTGGGAGCGTCCCCGGCCATCGAGGCAGTCCCCCGTTGTCCGGGCGGGCGGCGGCGATCCCGTCCAACTCCCCACGACCTTCTGGAGAAACCACATGTCCACGTTTTCCTCTGCCGGCAGCAGGGCGCGCCGTCTCGCGCTCGCGTCGGGCGCGGTCGTCCTCACCGGCGGCCTGCTGGCCGTCGGTGCCACCACCGCATCGGCGGGCTCCGCTCCGGTCCACGACGGCACGTCCGTCGCGGTCACCGCCGGATCCCTCGGCCTCGGCGCCAAGGAGGAGCTGGTCGTCAAGGACGTGATCAGGGACGTCGACGGCACGGTACACACCCGCTACGACCGCACCTATGCCGGTCTGCCGGTCCTGGGCGGTGACCTGATCGTCCATCGCGCCGCCGACGGGACCGTCAAGGACGTCACCAAGGCCGTCCAGGCCGCCATCGAGGTCGACTCGCTCGCCCCGAAGCTCACCGCGACCGCCGCCGCGTCCGCCGCGGTCAAGGCCGCCCGGGCCGCGAAGACCACGGGGGCCGCCACCGGAGAAGCCCCCCGCAAGGTCGTCTGGGCCGCCGCCGGCAAGCCCGTCCTCGCCTACGAGACCGTCGTCACCGGCACCCAGCGGGACGGCGTCACCCCGAGTCTGCTGCGCGTCGTCACCGACGCCGACACCGGCAAGAAGCTGTACGAGAACCAGCTGATCGACGGCATAGCCGACGGCGCCACCGGCAAGAACGGCGTCTCCGCCGCCGGCAAGCCGGGCAGCCCCCAGGCCGGCGCAGTCGGCACCGGCGTCAGCCAGTACAGCGGCACCGTCAGCCTCAACACCACTGCGTCCTCGAAGGGTTACGACCTCGTCGACAACGAGCGCGGCGGGGCCGGCGTCGTCGACCTCCAGCACCGGACGGGCGGCAAGGGGACCCTGTTCACCGACGCCGACAACGCCTGGGGGGACGGCACTCCCGCCGACAACCAGACCGCCGCCGTGGACGCCGCCTACGGTGCCGCCCAGACCTGGGACTTCTACAAGAACGTCCTGCACCGCAACGGCATCAAGAACGACGGCCGGGCCCCGGTCTCCAAGGTCCACTACGGCAACGCCTACCAGAACGCCTTCTGGGACGACCGGTCCTTCACCATCACCTACGGCGACGGCGCGAACGACCAGCACCCGCTGACCCAGCTCGACGTGGCGGGCCACGAGTTCAGCCACGGCGTCACCTCGGCCACCGCCGGCCTGCAGTACTCCGGCGAGTCCGGCGGCCTGAACGAGGCCACCTCGGACATCTTCGGCACCGCGGTGGAGTGGAACGCGAACAACGCCCAGGACCCGGGTGACTACCTCCTCGGCGAGAAGATCGACGTCTTCGGCAACGGCAAGCCGCTGCGCCACCAGGACCGGCCCAGCAAGGACGGCCGCGGTTCGGTCGACTACTGGAGCGCCGGCGTCGGCAACCTGAACGTGCACTACTCCTCCGGCGTCGCCAACCACTTCTTCTACCTGCTGTCCGAGGGCAGCGGTGCGAAGGACATCAACGGGGTGCACTACGACAGCCCGACCGTGGACGGCTCCACGGTCACCGGCATCGGCCGCGACAAGGCCGTGCAGATCTGGTACCGGGCGCTGACCGCCTACTTCACCTCCACCACCGACTACCACGGCGCCCGTGAGGGCACCCTGAAGGCGGCCGCCGACCTCTACGGCGCCGACGGCGCCGAGGTCAGGGCCGTGGACGCCGCCTGGGCGGCGGTGAACGTCAAGGCCTGATCCGTGCGGCGGTGAACGAGGGCGCCCAAGGGGCGGTGGCCGGGTTGCCGGGCACCGCCCCCGCCACGTCACGGTGTCGAACCACGGCCCGCCCTCTGCCCCGACCCTTGTTCAACCTATCGAAATTCGATAGATTTCCATCGCAACTCGATGGAAGGACGGGCTATGGGAAAGCTGACCGTGCGCGCGCTGCGCGTCGTGCTCGTGGTGGTGCTCGCCGGCACCGTGTTCGTACAGGCGTCGATGGTGTGGGCGCTGGCCACCGACCCCGAGGACGGGTCGCTCCCGCTGACCCCCCTGCGCCTGATCACGATCCTGGGCATGGTGTCCGCCCAGGTCGCCCTGGTCTGCGTCTGGCGGCTGGTGACGATGGTGCGACGCGGAACCGTGTTCTCCCACACCGCCTTCCGGTACGTGGACGGCGTGATCGGCTCGATCGTGGCCGCCGCCCTCGTATGGTTCGCGGTCACGGCCCTCAACGCACCGGGACAGCGGGACGACCCGGGCGTCACCGTGATCATGGGCGGCGTCGGCGTGGCCATCCTGGGGGTCGCGCTCATCGTGCTGCTGCTGCGGATGCTGCTCGCCCAGGCCGTCGCGCGCGACGTCGAAGCGACGCAGATGCAGGCCGAGCTGGACGAGGTGATCTGATGCCGATCGCCGTCGACATCGACGTGATGCTGGCCAGGCGGAAGATGTCCGTGGGCGAGCTCGCGGACCGCGTGGGGATCACGCCCGCCAACCTGGCGGTGCTCAAGAACGGCCGTGCCAAAGCGGTGCGCTTCGCGACGCTCGCCGCGCTCTGCGAGGTGCTCGAGTGCCAGCCGGGCGACCTGCTGCGCTGGGAGGCCGAGGACGCCCCGGAGGGATGACGCGCCTCGCGGCGCCGGCGCCGGAAGCCGGACGGCATGGTGGTGGGCTGCTCCTCGCGGTGACGCTCCTCGCCGTCGCCCGGTGCGCCGTCTCGGCCTTCCGGGACGGCGCCGGTACTCCTTCGCGCCCCGGCGGGAGCCGACCGGCCGACCGCCCTCGGCTTGGGTTCGGCGGCTTGGGGTTTCGCGGCTTGGGGTCGGCGGCTTGGGTTCGGCCTAATTCCTGCCGCGGGAGCGCCTGCGGGTGATCAGCCAGGTGCCACCGACGACGATCAGGGCGAAGACGGACAGCACCGCCCCAAGGGCGGTCAGCAGCCACAGCCGTTCGCGCAGCTTCAGGGTGCCGCTGAGGGTGACCTGGAGGGAGCCGACGGCGAAGGCGATCGCCGAGGTGAACACGGCGACGAGTTCGACCGCCCGTATCGAGGAGGTGTGCACGGTGCGTTCCAGGTCGGCGTTGGCGGCCTCCTGGCGCCGCCAACGGGCCTCGTGCTCCGCCTCGCGTGCCGCCCGCAGCCGGGCTTCCTGGATGGCGTCCCGCTTGACGAGGTACTGCTCCATCAACAGCTCGCGGCTGAAGGTGCCGTGGTGGGCGAGCAGGGCCAGTGCGGCATCGACGTGCGACAGGGCCTCGTCGTGGTCGGCGCACAGATGGTGGGCGGTGGCGAGACGGAAGCGGAACATGTGGTTATCGGGGTGGGCGTCCACGGCCTCCCGCGCGAGCCGGCGCAGGAGTTCGCCCTGGCCGTCGAAGGGCACGGAGAACGCCAGCCCGTTCAGGCACACGTCCATCACGTGCCGGGAGCGGTGCGCGGCCTCCCATGCCCGCTCCAGCAGGTCGCGGGCGTGCTCGGTGGTCAGGGCGCGGCTCCCGAACGCCGCGAAGGCGCGCAGGGCCAGGATCACCGGCTCCTCGCGGCGCGGGCCTGCCAGGGTGGCGAGGGCGGAGGTGGTGAGGACGGCGTTCAGGTCGTCGAAGGCGAAGTTCGCGCGGAGTTTTCCCGCGTGGTAGAGCAGGACGGTGAGAGCCGCGTCGGCGGCCCCGGGGGTTCCTGCGAGGCCTCGGGCCGCCTCGTCGAGCTGTTCGCGGGTCTCCACGTGGGACCGGTTGATGAAGCCGTTCCCGAGGGTCCACTGCTCGCGGACGGCGGAGCGGCATCCGGTCGTGGTGTGCAGGGCGATCCAGCGCGCGCAGGCCAGGGCGGTGTCCGTGGACGGGCTGTCGGCGAAGCGCCGCCGCCAGTAGCGGTCGGCGCAGACGAAGAACGGGTCGGTCGCGAAGTCCGCGGTCCTGACCTCGAAGTCCGGTTCCTGTCCGCTCTCTCGGAGCTGGAGGGCGACCTGCTCGGCGATGCGCTCGAGGTCGGCGGCCTCGGCACCCACTGCCGCCGCCAGCCGGGCCCGGGATCGCTCCTGCGTCTGTTCCTGCGCGGCCGGCGTGTCCATCGCTTCCCCCTGCGTGATCGTTCTCCCCGACGCAAGACCCTACAGGTGCACTTCAACGCCCTTTCGGGGCCTGCCCACAGAGACGCACACGGCCACGGACACGCACACGGACCCGCCGAAGGACGCGTACGGAGGGAGACGCCCTGCGCTTTCAGCTCGGCGCGGCCGGCGGGGCTGTCGAGGTAGCGCAGTCGGGCCGCCAGGCCGCGTCGGGAGCAGTCGACCAGCAGCCACAGGGGGACTCCGTCACCCACAGCCCCCGGCTCCATGCGGTTGCCGAGGGGGTCGGGCAGGTCGGTGTGGTCCCAGTCGGCGGGGGCGACGAGGTGCACTCCGGCCTTCTTCGGGTCGTGGACGCCGATGGTGTCCTCCCGGAGCCGACCGCTCGGCAACCACGCCTTGAGCGCGGACAGGTAGGCGGCGTTCATGTCGAGCGCGGTCACCCCGATGCGCTCGCCCTTCTTCGCCACCGAGAAGGGGGCCGCGTTGCGCCACTTCGGACGGCCCTCCCAGATCTCGTCCGCGCCCTTCTGCGACTTCTTCCTGAGGGCGTCCTGCGTCGGCGGGAACTCCGAGTGCTCGTAGCGGCCGCCGACCCGGGTCGCCTTCAGGGGTGCCATCACATCCGGGATGGCCGTCCTGATCAGCGCGGCCTGCGCGGCCTCGACGTCACCCGCGTGCTCGGCGAGGACGCCGTGGACGCGATCGGTGATCTGCTCGATCAGAGTCCCTGAGGCGTACCCGGGCGCGCCGGGCCGGAGGCTCCGTGCGTCGCCCTGCCGCTCCCCCGACCGCGACATCAGCGCCGTCACCGTGAACCCGAGGATCTCTTCCGTGCCCGACACGCATGCCGCTCCGTCCACCCGTACGCGTGAAACGCATGCGCCATGTGCTGGGCTGCCCCTCAGAACGGACGCCCCGGGGCGCGGTTCCAGGGGGAATCGGGGGAGCCAGTGGTCCGGCACGTCGCTCATCAGCCGGTACGTGGCGGTCCATGGCCTCAGGGCCTGGAGTCATCACATCGCACCGCGAGCGTTTGACATCCCCTGAAAGCCGTTCAAGAGTGCCTTTCAGACAGCATCGGACAATCTGGACAGGAGTCAGGAATGCGCTTGTGTACCGACCGTGGGCGCCGTGGTCTCGTCTTGCCCGCGCTGGCCGCCGCCTTGGCCCTGCCCTTGCTGTCCGCGACCCCCGCCTCGGCATGCTCCACCGGCACGGTCACCCGCTCCGGCGGGGTCGTCACGTTCGAAGCGCGGTCGGGCGCGGCCAACCAGGTCACCTTCTACGTCGCCAACGCCCCTCTCCTGCGGGTGTCCGACCCGGCCGGAATCACCGCGGGCCCCGGCTGCACCCAGACCAGTCGCCGCACGGCGACCTGCGGCACGATCGCCGGCATCACCGCCATCCACGCCGACGGCGGCGACGGCAACGACCGGCTCGCGGCCGGAGCGGACCTCGACGTCCCCGTCGACTTCAACGGTGGCCCCGGCCAGGACATCCTCGTCGGCGGCACCGCCGACGACCACCTGGAGGATCCCGACGGCTGGCCCGCCCGCCCCCTCCGGGCCACCTTCCGCGGGCTCGCCGGCAACGACGTCATCATCAGCCGCAACGGCGGCTACGACCGCGTCGAATGCGAGGGCGGCAACGACACCGTCACGGCGGACCACGCCTTCCTGGACCGGGTCACGAACACCTGCGAGACGATCGACCGCGGCTGACGCCCCACCACGACGGCCGGAACCCACTCCCCGCCGCGAGCCGAGCGCCAGGAGGCGGGCACGCGTGACCACGGCCCGTCCGGGGCGCGGGCCGTGACCGGACGACGGTCCCTAGCGGGCCATCCCCTCGACCTTCACGGTCGGGGCGGGGGCACGGGGTCGACGCCCTTGGGCCGACCGGCGAGCGGTGACCGACAGCGAGCGCCCCGGCCACGACGAGGGCCGGGCGGCGCCCAGGACGCCTGCCGTCACGGCCGGGGTGGCCAGGACCGCCCTGGCGAGCCGCTGACGTCCGGCGGTGCGGGACGACTCGCTGTTCCTCGTTCCTCCGACCGTATCGCGGTCGTGGGGCGACTCGCTGTTCCTCCGACCGGGTCGCGGTCGTGGGGCGACACGCCATGACCGCAGGGCTCATGGGGTCGAAGGGTTGTGCGCCGGGCGCCTTCGGCCGTCGTCACCTCTCCCGGTACTCCTCGTCGGCCACGAGCACCGACGTGAAGCGGACCGGCAGACCGTTCCCGTCCCGGGGTACCTCCTGGGAAGTCGTCCCTCGTGAAGGCGAGGGTGACTCCGGGGACTCACGGCGCCCGGGGATCGTCGACGACGACGTACCGGCCCTTCCGGGCGACGTGTGCGAGAACCTGGTCGGCGGGAGTACGGAAGACGTCGAGGCCGTCCAGCAGGACTTGGACGGCCGGGTCCTCGTCCTCGTCGCCACGCGGCGGATCGATGATCATGCGGTGGTTCGCCTTCGACGGCCGCCAGGGTGCCGCAGGTGATGGCCGTGGCTGAGTGCGGCCACCGCCAAGGCGGTCAGGACGAGGACGTCGACCGCCTCGACCGCGACGGTGGGGCGGACCAGCTCCGCGTCCGCCGATTCCTCGAAGCCGAACAGGCCCGTGGTGAGGCTCAGGAAGAGCGCGCCGAGGGCGCCGGCGGTGAACAGCGCGGTGGCGGTGGCGACCGGGCCGAGCCGGCGGTACGGGGTGAGGAGCAGGGCCACGGCGAGGAGGCAGCCGAGGACGCCGTTCAGCAGGAACAGGCCGCCGATGGTGGCCAGGTCGCGGTAACCGTCGGCCCACAGCGCGAGGTGGACGGCGCCCATCGTCGCGGTCAGCCCCGCGGCGGCCGACCGCAGCACGAGCACGGCGGCACGGCGGGTCCGGTCAGTAACCATTGCCGGGAGGGGTGGGAGAGGTGGGAGCGGCTGGAGAGGCGGGAGCGTCTGGAGAGCCGGGTGTGCCGGGCTTGTTGACGGGAGCGCCGGCCACCGTGATCTCGGTCTTCATCCCCTGGTCCTTGTGCCCGTCGACCGGGCAGTAGATCTCGTACTTCCCCGTCTTCAGGGTCACCGTCAGGGTCGTGGACCCGCCCGGAGCGACGGTGTCGGAGCGGTTCTCGCCGCCCGGCCCCTCGACCTCCAGGGCGTGGTCGTGCTTCCCGGTGTTCGTCGCGACGAAGTCGTACGTGCCGGGGGCGAAGGTCCGCTGGGACAGTGTGATCCGGAAGTCGGCCAGGTCCGCGGTCACCCTGGGCGCGCCCCCGGGTGCCGTGCTCTTCTGGGCGGGGGGCGGTGTGGTGGTGCCGCTGCTCGAACCGCCGTCGTCGCTTCCGCAGGCGGCGAGGGCGCCGGCCAGCGCGGCGGCCGACAGGGCGAGCAGTGCGCGGGTACGTGGTTCCGTCATCGTTCTGTCCTCCTGATGGTCCTTCCGGTCCGCCGGTCCGGTCCCTTGGTTCGCGCCCCCACAGGGAGTACGGCGCCGGGCCACTCCGGGATTGCGGATCCGGGCGGACAATGGGCGCAGGCGATCCCTTCGGGTCCGTCGGACGTATCCATGGGTGTGGGACGCATGGGCCTTCCGCTGGAGCGGGTTCCCGACGAGGCACTGCTCTCCGGTCTCGCCACGGGCGATCCGGAGATCGCGGTGGCGTTCGTACGCCGTTTCCAGCGCGCCGTCTACGGCGTGGCCGTCACCGTGGTCGGCGATCCCCGGCTCGCGGAGGACGTGGCCCAGCAGACCTTCGAGCGGGCGTGGCGGCACGCCCAGGTGTACGACGGCCGGCGCGGCTCGGTACGGGGCTGGCTGACGGCCATCGCGCACAACCTGGCGATCGACGCGGTGCGGGCACGGCGCGCGACCCCCGTGGCACCGGAGGACCTGCAGACGCTGGTCGGGATCGTCTCGGAGACCCCGGAGCGGCACGCGCTCGCCGACGACGCGGCCGAGCGGATCCGGCGGGCGGTGGCGACGCTGCCCCGGGAGCAGGCGCGGGCGCTGGTGATGGCCGGGATCTACGGGATGACGGCGCGGGAGGTCGCCGCCTTCGAGGGCGTGCCGCTGGGCACGGCGAAGACCCGGATCCGGGCGGGGACGATCAAGGTGCGGGCGCTCCTGGAGAGCGAGGAGACGCGGTGAGCGGCATGGACTGCGAGCGGCTGCGCGAGGAGGGCGCCGAGCTGGCGCTCGGGGTCCTTCCCGCGCGCGAGCGGGCCGAAGCGGTGGTCCACCTGGACCGCTGCCCGGACTGCCGGGCGCACGTGGAGCGGCTGACGGCGGTCGGGGACGGGCTGCTCGGGCTGCTGCCTGGGGCGGAGCCGCCGGTGGGTTTCGAGACCCGGGTGGTACGCACGATGCTCCCCGCCTCTGCCCCTTCGCCCTCGCCCGCTCCCGGGACCTCTGCGGTGGCCGGGCGGTGGATGCGGGGGCGCAGGGTGCGGGGGCGCCGCTTCCGAATGGCGGCGGCGGGCGTGGCCACGGCCCTGGCCTTCGGTTTCGGCGGCTGGGCGGTGGGGACCGTGGTGGAGAGCGCGCCCCGGGTGGCGGCGCCGTCCCCGCACGCCCTGGAGGCGGCGCTGGTCTCCCCGGACCCGGCAGGGAACGGCCGGGAGGTGGGCCGGATCTACGCGCACCCGGCGGACGCCACGGGCGGGAACGGCTGGGTGTACATGTCGGTCGACCTCGGTGACGGACCGGCGGCCGACGGTCCGGTGCGGTGCCTCCTGGTGCGGGCCGACGGGTCCGCCGTATCGCTCGGCTCGTTCCCCGTGAGGGCCGGCTACGGCTACTGGGGCGCCCCGGCCCCCGCGGGCCTGGACCCCGGCACCCTGAGCGGAGCCCGTCTGGTGGCCGCGGACGGCACGGTCCTGGCGACGGCCCGTTTCGCCGGAGTCGACGGGACCGGCGCGGGTGGGACCGTGACGGGGCCGGCGGGAACGGTGTTCGTACGAGGCTCCGCGCCCGGTTGACGGCTCCCTTCCGGCAGGAACAACACCGAACCGTCCACCGCGGGTCGTGCAGGAATCCCTGACGAATGCGATCGAGCACGCCGGCGACGGGACGCACCGCCAGGTGACGGTCACAATGGACGCGCGGAGGCGTGGACGTCGAGGTGGTGGACGACGGAGCGGCGAACCCGGCCGTGTCCGGCTGCGGGGGCCTCAGGGGGCCATCGACCGGTCCCGCTCCGGGGCAGCTTCCGGGTGCTCGTCGACATCGCCCCGGGGCCTGACCGTGTGGGCGAGGCCGGCACGGGCGCCGAAGCCGTCGAGCGCACGCGGCGGCTGCGCCGGGAGGTGGTGCCGAGGGACGTCAGGATGCCCGACGTGGACGGCATCGCCACGACACGGCACAGCACGTGGCCGTATCTCCGGGACGGCTGGGAGATACGTCCTCGTCCTCACGAGTCGACGGAGCACGAGCGCGCGCAACCGGTGCTCGGCGCCTACGAGTCAGAACTCGTCAACCCTGCTCACCGGTCGGCCACCCCCGACCGCGCTCAGCGAACGACGGCCCACGACCGGCCCCGGAACCGGAACGGAACCGCTCCGACTCCGGTCGCGACCCGACCGAGCCGCACCGGGGCGCGGCCGCGCTCGGTCACGGCGGCGCGGTCCAGGGCGAGCACGGGCACCCCGACGGCCTCGCCGCCGCGGGGTGCCGAGGGGGCCTGTCTCTTCGGTCGGCGCAGGGCCTCCGCACGAGCAAGATGCGGCTGGGCTTGGGGGCGGCGGTGCCCGTACACAGGCCGTTCCCTGCTGGCAGGGGCGGTCCCGCGCCCACTGCACGTCAGTCGACGACGCGCCGGGACCAACGACCGACTGTTCTCGACGAAACCGTCTGCCCCATCGCTGCTGGACAGTTGGGCTACCCTCCTTCCTCGTGGACCAGTTGACCGCCGAAGACCCGCCCCACATAGGGCCCTATCGCCTCATCGCCCGCTTAGGCGCCGGCGGCATGGGCCGGGTCTACCTCGCCCGCTCCGAAGGCGGGCGCACTGTCGCGGTCAAGGTCGTGCAGGCCGAGTTCGCCCAACACGCCGAGTTCCGCTCGCGGTTCGCGCGCGAGGTCGCCGCGGCGAAGCGGGTCGGCGGGGGCTGGACCGCGGCAGTGCTCGACGCGGACACGGACGCGGAGACGCCCTGGGTCGCGACGCAGTACATTCCCGGGCCCGATCTGCACGCCGTCGTGGCCGAGCAGCACGGGCCGTTGCCCGAGCGGTCGGTGCGGGTCCTGGCCAACCGGCTCGCGCTCGCCCTGCAGGCCATCCACGAAGCGGGCCTCGTCCACCGCGACCTCAAGCCGTCCAATGCCCTGGTCACCGTGGACGGGCCCCGGGTCATCGACTTCGGTATCGCCCGGGCGCTGGACAGCATCAGCGGGGACAGCCTGCAGACCCGTACGGGCATGGTGATCGGCTCGCCCGGCTTCATGTCCCGGAGCAGGTGCGGGGGCTCCACGTCACCGCCGCCTCCGATGTGTTCTGCCTGGGTTCGGTCCTCGCCTACGCCGCCACGGGGCGCCGGCCCTTCGGGGCGACCGGCAACGGGCTGCACGCCCAGTTGTTCCGGGTCGCCGAGGAAGAGCCGGACCTGGACGGGCTGCCGGAGGCGCTCCTCGGACTCGTACGGGAGTGCCTTCAGAAGGACCCGGCACGACGCCCCACGCCGGAGCACGTCGCCGCCCGCACCGCCACAGAAGGCGCCGGCGAATGGCTGCCAGGCGCGCTGCTCGGTCGGCTGGGGCGCCACGCGGCACAGTTGCTGGACTTCGATCCGCTGCGCCCTCACACGGCCCTCGTGCCGGGCCGGAGTCCCATTCCGCCGGTGCCTGCCCGGACCGCGCCCCGGACCGTGCAACCGCCCGCCGCACCTCAGCCCGTGCCAGCGCCTCCCGCGTCCCCGCCGGACGCGCTGGCGTACGTGCCCACGGTGGGGCCGGGACACGACGGAACGGCAGGCTCGCACGGTCCGACGCAGACCCCGGACCGACGGCGTCGCCCACTCGTCGTGGCGGGGGTGGCCGCCGTCGTGGTGCTCGTCACCATCGGCGGACTGCTCGCGCTCCGCCCGTGGCAGGACGGCTGGCGCGGGACGGGGGAATCACCCTCGCTGAGCGTTCCGAAGACGTTGCGGGGGAACTGGGAGGCGGCTCTCGACCTGAGGGACAGCGACGGCCTCCGCATAGAGGGGGTGACCGCACGCCTGCTCATCGACGCGAAGGGCACCGCCGAGTACTCCCTGTTGAGCAAGGACCGGCTGTGCGTCTGGGACAGCACCGTCACCGACTCCAGAAGCGACGCGATCAAGCTCGGCACGAGTCGGCTGAAGAGCGCAAGCCCCAAGTCCGAGGCGGATCGTTGCGAGGAGAACACCGAGGACTACGGCTCCTCCGCCCCGGACGGTACCGGGGCGTTCGTAGCCTCATGGAACGGGACGTACGAGTGGGAGGACGACCCGGGCTACTACGAACACGGCAATGACGGGCACACCCTCTACAAACCTGACACGTTCATGAAGGCATCGTCCGCCAAGGGCGCACTGCCAGAGATCTATCGGGGCTCGTGGGGCGGCCGGGGACAGGACGGCACCTACCGCTTCGAAGTCACGATCGGCGCGGGGGCGACGAAACGCGACATACGCCTCGTGTCCATCAGCGTGATGGGGGAGAGATGCGTGTACAAGGCGCAGATGTTCTCCCAGGAGGCGGCCCGGCTCCGCACCGCGCCCGCGGAGCTCGCCGACAGCAAGCAGCCATCAGGCTGCGCCGAGAACGCCCCCTCGCTGTCCATCTGGGAGAGCGGGGACAAGGGAAAACGGAAGCTGTCGTACGAGCCCATCGGCGGCGCCGACACACCTCTCTTCGAGGCCACGCACTGGGTGGGACAGCTGACCGTCTCGAGCACCTGAAGCGTGTTGCAGAACCGCCGGGAAGATCGCGCAGACGACCGTTCCAGAGGTCATCGGGCACCGAGGGGTGCCGGAAAAGCGGACGTGAGGCGACCCTCGAGCGGGAGGCCCGGGCTCCAGCAGATGATGTCGTTGTTCTGGCGAACCGCCTTCAGCACCGTACCGCCTTCAACACCGTTGCGCGGGCCCGATGACCGTGAGGCCCACCTGCGCGGCGAGCCAGTGGGCATACGGCTCGTTTCTCTGGCGGCCGTCGAAGACGGCGCTGCGGACGTGGACGAGGACGGTGTGGTCGCCGGTGGGCCCATCGAGCTCGCGGGTATGGGTGTTGAAGAGAAGTGACACTTCAGCGTGCTTGGACTCGCCGTGGAAGCCTGCCTCGGGTGCGTCCGGCCATTGCAGCGACTCCCAGTTGATCAAGCCGACATTCGGACCGATCGCCGCAGTGAAATCGTCCTCGACACTGTCGACCGGCAGGTCCCAGATCTCCCACTCCACGGGCAGCCGCCCCTCGAACGCGGCTGCCTCGGCCGGCAGGCCGCCCGCCGGGACACCGACGACGAGAGCGGGCTGCTCCTCGAACGGCACCCCTTGGAATTCCTCCAGCTCAGACGCCCCGCGGAACCATCCCTTGGGCATGGCCTTCGCCATCCTCCGCACCTCGGCGACGGAGGAAAGCTCCGCGTACGCGGAGACCTCGGAATGTTCGCAGCGGCCGAACTCCATGAGACGGCGCGCGGTGCTCAAGGCGAGTGCGGGATCGGGGCTGCGGAAGACGGGATAGGCGACGTCGTTGGACATCCGATGACCGTGCCATGGCTTGTCGTCGCACGCCATCGCATTTACAACACGCTTCCCATGGCTCGGTAGGCTGCGAGGTGTGGTGGGAAAAGAACCGTCCCCACCAGAGGCTTCGCATGCTTGCCCATCCGTCCGGGGCCGACGTGTCCAGCTCCGCCCTGCGTTTCCCGTCGGCCCAGCTACGGGCTCACCGCCGGCGTCGTGGCACTCGCCGGCGGCGTCCGAGCGCCGGCCGACAGGCGCTGTCGGCGCCGGCCCATCTGCGGTGCGGGCACACCTACGCCCAGCTCGCGGCCGGGTTCGGCGTCGGCACCACCACCGCCTACCGGTACATGGCCGAGGCCGTCGACGTTCTGGCGGCACTCGCTCCGGACCTGGCTGCCGCGCTGGAGACCGTGGCACGCAAGGCGTTCGTGATCCTCGACGGCACGCTGCTGCCGATCGACAGGATCACCGCCGACCGCCCGTTCCACTCCGGGAAGCGCAGGAAGCTCGGCATGGATGTGCAGGTCGCCTCCGGATCCGCAGGGCCGATCGCTGTGGGCCTCGCCGGCCTTGCCGGGCGCGGCCCACGACATCAAGGACGCCCGCGCCCATGGCATCACCGACACCGTGAAGGCCGCCCTGGTCCTCCGCGTTGGCACCATGGGCTGAGCTCAACCCGCGGACCTCATCAGGGCCATCAGTTCCGCCTCGGTGGTCCCGGCCGGCACGCGCACGTCGAAGGTGTAGCCCTCATCGCAGAACACCAGGTCAAGATGCGGGGGTGTCAGCCCGCGGAAGGCGATGGCCAGCCAGACCGCGTCCTCCTCCCACACGTCCATGTACAGGCAGGTACCGTCCTCGTGCAGATAAGCCTCACCCGGGCCGATCGCCGTATCTAGCCCCCAGATGAGACTGCGCACCGCACTACGGGCCGATGAATCGACCCTGACCACAGCCCACCGAGCACGGATCACCTCGGTCAGCGCACGCCGATCGACGTGCCATCCGCCCGCATCACCCTCGACCACCGCCAAGAACGTCATGGTCAGGTTTTATCAGGCGTCAGGATTTGTCAGACGCCCATGTCACGGCGCTGACCAGCAGCTTCCCGAAGGTGGAATGGGCTCGGTGACGTGCTGTCGGTGGCTGCTTCTAGTGTTGCCTCATGGGGAACTACTTTCAGACCGTCGTCGACCTCGACGCCACGCATGCGGACGCCCGCACCCTGGCAGGCAGCGGACTCGACTGGCTGGTCAGGGAGGGGATAGTCCGGGCCGAGCTCACCGACTGTGTTCTCGGGGCGCCGTCGGGGCATCCGCCCGGTCCCTCCTGGGCCAAGGCGGTCGGTCAGGAGGACTGGGAGCCCAGTGACGGACTCAGGATCGAGACCGGCCGCACCGTGTTCAACTGCGGTCAGGGCGAACCCAGATTCGCGGTGTGCCCCCATTGTGCCGGGCGGGCGGATTTCTACACCGAACGGCTGGAGGAGATCGAGGGTGCGTGGGAACCCTTCGGTGAGGCCATCGACGCCTGGAGCGACACGGGCAGCGCGGCAGTCGCCTGCCCGCATTGCCGGTGCCCTGGTGACCTGACCGCGTGGACCTGGTCGGATGACTACTTCGCCTTCGGGCATCTCGGTTTCGAGTTCTGGGACTGGCCCGACTTCAGCCCCGGGTTCCTGGAAGGTCTCTCCCGCGCGCTCGGGGGGCATCGCACGGTCCTCATGGCAGGCAAACTCTGAGGGAGCCGGAGTTCGTACGCCCTCCCCCCTCCTCCCCCCCCGCTCAACCCGGGGATGCTCGGAGCAGGGCGAACAAGCCGCGTTGCGCCGGCGGGCATCAGCGGCTCGATCCGGTCCCACACCGCATCAGCGATCACTGATCGGCCGATCAGCGGATCACGGAGACATGTCCCAGGCCCCCACCGCACCGGCGAAGACGTCGGGGTTGTCGAACATGACGTTGTGGCCGGCGTCGGGGACGGTCACGACGTCCACGCCGGCGGCCCGGAGCCCGTCCGCACCGGCCAGGTCGCCGCTCAGCTCGCCCTGGAGGTAGACGCGCGGGACGCGCGAGTGGACGAACATCTCCCGCATCACGGGCTCGGTGCCCCGTACCAGGTGGGCGGCGGAGCGGTGCAGGGCCAGCGGGTCGGCCAGCCGCATGGTGGCCGCCCAGGCCGGGCCGACGTGCTCCAGGACACGGGCGAAGCCTCCGCCCCGTACGAACTCCTCCTCCGTGTACGACGCGATGCCGCTGCTGCCCGCCGTGGGTACCGGGAACGGGTCGAGGTTGCCCTCGGTGACGACGAGCCGTCCCACCAGGTCGGGCCTGCGGTGGGCGAGGACGATGGCGACCGAGCCGCCCATGCTGTGCCCGGCGATCACCCCGCCGCGCACCTGGGCCGCGTCGAGCGCGGCGGCCAGGGCGTCCGCGTGGCCCTCAAGGCTGTAGTCGAAGTCGACGGGCCGGTCACTGATGCCGTGCCCCGGCAGGTCGACGAAGAGGACCCGCCGGCCGGCGAGTTCGGGACGGGCCGCGATGTGCGCGTGGTAAACGGCCGACGCGGCGCCGAGGCCGTGCACGAACACCACCGCGGGCCCCTCGCCGGCCGCCTCGGTCCATCGGACGACACTGCCCCGCTCGTCGAATCGTGCCTCGCGCACAGTCCACTCCCCTCTCGAATACCTCAGCCTCACAGTACTACGTCGACGCAGTACTGCGACAACGTAATCCTGAGGGAGAATGCGGGCATGCTGGAACTGTCGATCCTCGGTTTCCTCTACGAGACCCCGCTGCACGGCTACGAGCTGCGCAAACGCATCACGGCCCTCACCGGCCACGTACGCCCGGTGGGCGAGTCCACCCTGTACCCGGCGATCAAGCGCCTGGAGAAGGCCGGTCTGCTGGTACGGGAGACCCAGCCCGGCCCGGCCGCCGCACCCCGCCAGGTCCTCACCCTCACTTCCGCCGGCCGGGAGGAACTCCGGCGCCGCCTCGCCGACGCCGAAGGCCCCGAAGTGACCGACGAGAACCGCTGGTTCGCCCTCCTGGCCTTTCTGCGCCACCTCGACGACCCCACCGCCCAGGCCACGGTCCTGCGCCGCCGCCTCGCCTTCCTGGAAGAGCCCGCCAGCTTCTTCTACGACGGCGATCGCCCGGTGCGCGCCGAGGAACCGGACGACCCGTTCCGCCACGGCGTCCTGACCATCGCCCGCGCCACCACCCAGGCGGAACTCACCTGGCTCCGCACCACCCTCGCCGAACTGGAGAGCTCCTGACGAGCTCGTGCGCGGTAGGCGGTGAGACGTCGAGGACTTCGATGGGCCTGACGCTCACCCCTGCCGTCGCGGGTCCAGGTCCGCGGTCTGCAGAGGGGGCAGCAGGCCGGCGACGGCTCGAACGGTGTCGCTGGTGTGCTCGCGGCGGCCGAGGTGGCGGGCCAGTGCCCGCCGGTTCTTCAGATGGGCGATGCCGTGCTCGCCCCGGATGCGGCGTCCCGATCTCCGTGCCATCGATGATTCCATTCCTCCCACCGGCGCCGAGGTGCTCGACTGCCTCGACCAGGGTCCGCAGCCGCACGTCCGGGCTGTCCCGAAGCCGGTCGATGAACATGAGCCGGTGCTTCGCACCGGCGCCCACAGCACGCTTCCGCGGCCGAGAGGACAGCCTGGTCCGGTGACGCTCGTGCCACAGCGGGCCGAGCTCGGCGATGAGTTCAGCAATCACATCGGCTGACGGCCCCGTGATCCGGAGGTTGCCGACGATCACTGCACGCGTCACGTTCCCCACCGCCCAAGGCCGGAGCTCTTGTTCTCCTGGGCTCCCGGTAGGGTGCGGTGGTGCGCACGGTCGAGCTTTTGTTGGACGAGGCGGCGGAGCTGGCGGTTCGGGAGGCGTGGCAGCGGCTCGCGGATGCGGGGTTGCCCAGTCAGGCGCGTCACCGTTCCCCGACCAACAGCCCGCATCTGACTCTGGCGGCCTGTCCGGAGCTGACCGCTCCGATTCGGTGGGAGCTTGCCGAGGTGGTCGCCGTCCTGCCGTTGCCGGTGCGGTTCACGGGCGTGGTCCGCTTCGAGCGGCCCACTTCGGTACTGGCCTGGGCGCTGGATCTCGACGCCGCGCTGGCCGGCTTGCAGTGCCGGGTGTGGGAGGCGGTGGCCTCGGACAGCCCGCCCGAGGCCCTCAACCCGTTCCACGAACCCGGGCGCTGGAGCCCGCACATCACCCTCGGTCGCACCCGGCGTGCGGGCGCCTTCGCCGATCGGCGCGTCCCCGACCTGCTGCCGGTGCCGCCCCTCTCGGCCCAGCTCGTCACCCTGCGCAGCTACGACACCGAGACCGGTGCCCTGGAGGTGCTGGAGCCCCGCTCCTGAGACGGCCCCGACGTCAGTTTCCCTCCGTCAGATTCCGGTCGAGGACGCCGATGAGCCGTGCTCCCGCGCGGTCGGTCCCGCGGCGCCCTCGCTTCGTGTCCGCCGAGGCCCTTTCCAGCCGCAGCCGTGCTGTACGTCCACGCAGCGTCAGCGTCATCAGCTGGTTGCCGAACCACGGCCCGCCGGTGCGCTCCCACCGGACCGCCGGTCGCTCGACCCGTCCGTGGCGGGCAAGGAGATGCCCGATTCCCCTGGCGAACCGGCTCCAGCCGAAACGGAACCCGGCCCGCATGGCCGTGGGCACCGAGTTGTGCAGGGGTGAGCAGGTGAACTGGAAGACGCGGGAGCGCGGTGGCTGCCCGGTGGTCCAGACGGGCTCCGCCACGTACGCGTGGTGGACGTCCCCGGAAAGCACGCACACCGTCGCCGGGGCGGTGTCGGCCCTTCCTACCTCGGCGACCGTCTCCGTGAGTTTTTCGAACGACGAGGTGAACGCCGCCCAGTGCTCCAGGTCCGCCCGCCGCCGCAGCCACTCGCCGAAGCGCACCCAGCGCGGACCGCGTTCGCCCCGGCAGAGCGCCGCGTGCCAGCCCTCCGCGAAGTGGACCATCGGAGGCAGCAGCCACGGGAGTGAGGTCCCGACCAGCAGGTGGTCGACACCGCCGAGTCCGTCGAACGCCTGTGTCCGCAGCCAGGCCGCCTCCTGGGCGTCCAGCATCGTCCTGTGCTGCTCCTCCAGCACCCGCGCGGCCCGGGTGTCGACCATCAGCAGCCGGGTGCGGCCGAAGTCCCTGCGGTAGCTCCAGCGCACCGACGCCGGGTCGGCGTCGGCGCGTTCGGCGAACACGCGCAGCACCTCCGTGGCGTCGTCGGCCGCCAGGACCGCCGCGTACAGCTCGTCCTCGGCGAGCTCGGCGGGCGAGAGGTTCCCGAGGTGCTGGTAGACCCAGTACGACATCAGACCGCCGGTGATCCGCTCGTGCCACCAGGGCGTCGCCCGCATGTCGGCCACCCAGGCGGCGCTGGTGTTCCAGTCGTCGATGACGTCGTGGTCGTCGAAGATCATGCAGCTGGGCACGGTCGAGAGCAGCCAGCGCAGTTCGGGGTCGCCCCAGGACTCGTCGTAGAGGTGGGTGTACTCCTCGTAGTCGGCGACCTGGTCCGGCGGGGCGGCGGAGCCGGTGCCGGCGGCCCGCCGGTGCCGGGCGATCCAGGCGCGGGTGTCGGCGGACGTCTCGTCCGCGTACACCTGGTCGCCGAGGAGGAGGAGAACGTCCGGACGCTCGGCCTCCGGGTCGGCGGCGAGCCGGGCGGAAAGGGTGTCGAGGACGTCGGGGCCCACCGGATCGGACTCCCCCATGGCAGGCGCCGCCCACCGGCACGAGCCGAAGGCGACCACCGCGTCCGTCGCCGGGACCGGCGGCGTGTGGATGGTGCTGGGCGGCTGGGGCGAGTCCGCGAGGGGCCACACCCGCTCGCCGTCGAGCAGCACCTCGTACGTCGTGGCGGCCCCGGGGACGAGTCCGGTCACGACCACCAGCGCGTAGTGGTGGTCGGCGACGCGGAACGTCGGGGCCGAGCCCCCCGCGCCGCCCGGGCACCGTACCTCCGCCGTGCACGCCCGGTCGGTCTCGACCCACACCGTCGCGCTCGTGCCCGACTCCCAGTCGACGTGTCGCAGGAGCGGCCCCAGCCTCAGACCGGCCATCACGAGTCCCCTTCCGGCGCTCCGCACGGTACGGAACGGCCGCTCTGTACGGTACTGAGCCCCTGCGGAAACAGCGCCGTCGCACCGCTCGGCCGCCCCCGACTCAGGTGGCTTGCTCTTCCCTACGGTACGCACGCCTTCAGCAGGCGGCCGGTGTCTCAGCGCACCGATCCCACGATCCGAACCAGAACCCGTCCTTCTGAGCACCACCACCGCACCCGTGCGGTCCCGTGGGCGACGACCACCGAACCTCGGCACACCGCCGCACCACGAACTGCACACCCGAGATCGCTGCCGCGAAGGAAGAACCACCGCGCGAACGCCGAAGAGCGGCGACGGACGCCGCTCGTCACCGTCGTCGGCCGAGGACCTTCGCCGCGATCGCGAGTGCTGCCAAGCCCGCGGCCGCCGCTGCCCCTCTGCCGATGACACGGTGGTCGTGCCGACGCCATCCGTCGTCGACCGCGCACGGCAGGGGATCGGGGTCGAACACCGTGCCGTCGTGCGAGGGGACCGGGGCACCCCGTACGGCGAACGTGTTCACCACGGGACCGATGAGACGGTCGTACAGGCCGGGCGCGAGATCGTGCGCCCAGACGCCGACGCGTTATGTCCGTCCGACGACGATCTCGCGCCGAGGCCGGTCGATGGCACGTACCACCGCGGCCACCACTCGTTCCGGCGACGTCACGGGCGGCAGCGGCCGGATCCGGCGACCGATGTAGTTCGCGGCATGACGATAGATCGGCGTGTCGACCGCGCCCGGCAGGACGACGCACACGGCGATGCCAGGAGCGTCGCGCAACTCCTGACGCAGCACCTCGGAGAAACCGAGCAGGCCCCATTTCGAGGTCACATACGGTGAGACATAGGGGGACGAGAGCCGTCCGTACAGAGAACCGATGTTGACGAGCACCCCCTTGCCCTGGGACCTGAACTGCGGCAGCACCGCCCGGGCCGCGTGGACCTGCCCGAACAGCGTGGTGTTCACGACCTGTCGGAACACAGGGCCGGGGGTGTCCTCGAACAGGCCGTAGCTCCACACGGCCGCGGCGTTCACCCAGGCGTCGACGCGCCCGAACCTTTCGACCGCACGTCGGACCAGAACCTGGACGGCTGCTTCGTCGCCGACGTCGGTCGGGACGACCAGCACCCGTCCTCCGCGCTGCTCGCACTCCCGCGCGACCGCGACGAGGGTCCGTTCGGTGCGGGCCGCCAGCACGAGGTCGGCCCCGCGGGCGGCGAGTGCCTCCGCCACCCCACGGCCGATGCCGCTGGACGCTCCGGTGACGACCACCACGGGCCGGTCCGGCCGGTTCACGGAACCCCGCCGATCCGCTGGGCCCGCGTGAACCGGCCGGACCGGCCGCCGATGGCCGACCACCAGCCCTCGGCCGGTCGGCGAAGGCGGAGCGGTCGAAGACGGGACGGCTCGTTCGATCCGGTCAGGTGCTCCAAGGACGTGATCACTCGCGGTCCGACCTGTACGAGGGTGGGGTCCGGATGCCGGCCGAAGTCAGTGCGGCAGGTGGTGGCTGATGCCGGCCGGCAGGTGCGGGGAGAGGGACGCGGCGCGCTGCCACATGCCCGAAGCCTGCTCGGCGGGCCGCTGCTGCTCGCCGTGCAGGGCGTTGAGCACCACCAGACACCCCGTGAGCGCCGGTACCACCCACTGCGCACAGGCCAGCTGCCGACGTGCCTTGTCGAGGTCGACGGGGTGCTTGCTCGCCTTCTCGGCGTCCTCCGGGTCGGAGGACGAGGCCAGCTCGACCTTCTTTCCCAGGACGCGGGCGTAGGCGGTGGCGGCCAGGGCCGCCGCGGTGACGACGGTCTTGGCCGCGGTGGAGGCGGCGACGCCCTGCTGGGTGGCGACGCGGTGGGCGTTCACGGCCAGCAGCCCCCCGCTGCCGAACAGGTGCACACCGATGGCAGCGGCATTGACCGGCGTCCACTTCGCCCAGCCGGCGGAGGCGATCCGGTCCGTGGCCGCCTCCGTCCCGCCTTCACTCCTGGCAGCACCGTTGAGGCCGACCGCACCCATGAGCGAGCCACCGAACCAAGCGGCCAGCCCCACGTCGTGCAGACTGCGAATCAGCGTGTGACGTTCGGACATGGTGGTGCTCCTTCTGAGCGGGAGGAGGGGGTTTGACCGACGCGAGCGCCGCACTCCACCCTCACCCGGTCCCGGACACATCGCCATCACGGTGAGCCGGATGGGTGCGAACCGCCCCACGGACATCGGACGGGCGCGGCAGCGGACCACGGGCGCCGGACCGGTTCGGACCGGCACCACCCCGCAGGGGCGCGAAAGCGATCACCGACGGCGACCTTCGAACCGCGGCCCATTCGCTGGAGCCGTCCTTGCTCGCGCGACTCATCGGGTTTCGGGGTGAGCGAACCACACGGAACCGCTGCGGGCCGTATGCGACCACCGCATGCGGCCCACAGCCGCGTCGGGGGGCGGCGTCGTGAGTTCTCGGCGTGCTGTTCTCATACGCGCGGCCGTGCGGCCTTGTACTCCACCGGCAGCTCGAGAAGGCCGCGGGCCCGCAGGGACGGTCGCCATCGGGGTTCGGCCTCGGCCAGAGCCAGGCTGCTGAACCGATCGAGAAGTACGGCCAGGGCGATCTCGGTCTCCGCGCGGGCCAGCGGGGCACCGAGGCAGTAGTGGATGCCGTGGCCCAGTGCCAGGTGCCCGGAGGCGTCGCGGTCGAAGTCGAGCTGCTCGGGATGGGAGAAGCGGGCGGGATCGCGGTTTGCCGCAGCCAGCGACAGCAGGACGGTTTCTCCTGCCAGGACCGTTACGTCTCCGACGGTCACGTCTTCGGTGGCGAAACGGCGGATAGCCAGAAGTGCCGGCCCTTCGTGGCGTGCCAGTTCCTCCACCGCCTCGGGAAGCTTCGACGGGTCCGTGCGGAGGCGTGCCAGGTGCTCGGGACGGCTCAGGAGCGCGTGTACGGCATTGCCGATGAGCTGGACGGTGTTCTCGTATCCGGCAACGAGGACGAGGAAGGCGAGTGACGTCAGTTCGTCCTCGCTGAGCCGGTCACCGTCGCCGTCGCGTACCGCGATCAGGTCGGAGAGCAAGTCGTCGGCAGGGTGCCGGCGCTTGTGCGCGATGAGTTCGGTGAAGAAGGCGAGCATGGCGCCGACCGCCTGCTTGGCCGTCTGCGGGCGGCTGGGATCCGGTGCGATCAGCTCGTTGGTCCAGGCCCGGAAGTCCTTGCGGTGGTCGTCGGGGATGCCGAGGAGGTCGCAGATGACGGCGATGGGCAGCGGGGCCGCGTAGGCGGCGATGAGGTCGGCCCTGCCCTCCGCGCCGAGCGCGTCCAGCAGCCCGTCCGCGGTCCGTCGGATCGGGGCGCGCAACGCGTCCACGCGTCGGGGCGTGAAGGCACGGCTGACGAGCCTGCGCATACGCGTGTGGTCCGGAGGGTCCATGTTCAGCAGGTTGGCATCCAGGGCCGGCGGCAGGGACAGACCGCGGTAGGAGCCCTCGGCGGCATTGGACTTGTCGAGGGAGAGGCGCGGATCCGCAAGGGCTGAGCGTACGTCGCCGTACCGGGTGACGAGCCATGCCGGTTCGCCGGTTGGCCCTGCGATGCGTCGGACTGGCGCGGCATCACGCAAGCGCCGGTACGCATCGTGCGGGTCTTTCACGAGGTCGCCCTGTAGATCCATGGGATCACCCTAGTTCGTCACGTCGGCCGGGCAACGGCCGCGCCGGGCTGGGGAGATGAGCCCGAATCGGGTGGCCTGGTCGAGCGCCCGGCCCCAAGGCCACCCGGCTGCCGCGTCCGTGTCCTCGCCAGAGCAGGGACGCCACGGACGGCCACGTACAGGCGCGGGCACTGGTACCGGAGTGGGTGGCGGAAGACCCCGCCATGGCCGATGGCGCGGTCGACGCTGACCTCGGCAACCAGATCGGGACGGACGAAGGCGGTGTCGAGGGCGTCTTGGGAGCCCCGGGAAGCCACGCTCGCGCGCCGGCGCGCCCGGAGCAACATGATGGGACGTGGTCTGCCCAGAGAGTTCATCGCGCGTCTCACGAGCTGGTCCTCGTGGCCGGATCGCGGTCACCTGCCGGCGGCCCGTGGAACACCCGGCCTGTACGGCAGCGCCGCCCCGCACAAGGCACAGCCAACGGTGAGCCTTGATCCGGGAGGTCGGAAGGGACGCAGGGAAACGCCGGGCCGGAGGATTCTCGGCGCGCCGGCCCTGGTAAAACAATGGCCGGTGGGCATCCAGGAGCGTGAACGCAAGATGTACCGGCCGCTGCGGCGGGCCGGACTCGAGGCGATCCCGGACGCCGTGCCGGACGGCACGATGCCGTTCGTCTTCGGATACCGCCCCGAGGACATCGTCGGCCGCTTCTCCCACCCGTACGAGACCCCGCGGCTCGTCGAGCGTCTCAACGAGGACTGGTACGACCTGGCGGTCTCCACAGGCCTTTTCGACCACCGGCGCGAGTTCCTCGTCCTGCTCCCCCACGGCACCCGCACGCACCAAGCCGCCCTGCGTGAGCAGAACCAGCACTACGGCCGCCGTTCCGCACCGGAGGTCTGGACCCGGGTCCGGCTCCTGGACCGCTGGGACATCATGGGTCGGGGCGCGGCATCGGCGTTCCTCGGCATGCGTGCGGGCCACCCGGGCTTCGGCATGATGGCGCTCGACAGCAGCGTGTACATCAGCTGCTCGACCGGCGAGATCGGTGTCGACGTGGTCGCGGTGCGCCACCCGGCCCGCTCTGAGAACGTCCTGCAGTACCTGGAGTGGTACGCGAATTGGGACTATCCCCGCGCCGACAAGGAGTTGCAGAAGCGGATCGCCGTCTGGCTCGCGGGCCGCGCACCGGGGACCGTCAGCCGTTCCGACCGATGACCACGCACCCCCGGCGGCGAGGTCGGCAAGGTCGTCGCCGTCCAGCTGATCTGACGGGCTGGCGCAGGCCGACGACGAGCACCCCGACGTCTCGCTCACCCATGAGAGCGGGTGGTGCCTCAGCGCCTTCGGCAGTGGTCTGGTGATCTGGGAGAACCCGGACGACGACTCGTCCGCTCCGGCGGAGATGCGGGAGGTCGCCCGTACGGAGGTCCTCCGGCTCTTCGGACTGCTGGCGGCAGGTGACATCGCCTCGATCGAGGCGCTTCCCTGGCGGAAATGAAACGCTCCGCACAGAAACGCCGGCCGGTTCGCCGGTATCGGTAATGGGGCGCTCACGGCGGCGGCGCAGGCCGTCGCCCCGCTCCGGCTCGTCCCGGATCAGAAACCGTCACCACCTCCCTTACCGGGAACCACGGCGCGCACGGGCCGGGCTGACGTGATTCCGCGGACCTCGTGCCGGGACCGAGCGGAAGAATTCCGTTGTCGTGCCGTCGCCGCGGTCGCATGCTTCCGTGCGTGACCACTGCATACGACTTCGCCAAGACCACCGTCACCCTGCCCGTCGGCGTGCGCGATCTGCTGCCCGGGGACCTGCCGGCGTGTACCTGGTCCGGATCGGCCACCCATCTGCGCCACGTGGAGCGGGAGCTGGCGCGCGCTGCGGCGGGTGAGGTGGACTACCTGGCCGTATGCACTCCTGTGGATCTGCCGGTGGCGATCGGGGGCATCGACTACCAGGTCTCCGAGGGAGCCGGAACCCTGTGGCAGCTCGCCGTGCTGCCGGCGCTGCAGTCCTGCGGCCTGGGGACGCTGCTCGTCCGCGCCGCCGAGCAGCGAATCCGGGACCGCGGGCTGCGCAGCGCCGAACTCGCCGTGGAGGAGGACAACCCCCGAGCGCGTGCCCTCTACGAGCGCCTGGGCTACGTCGCCTACGGCCGTGAACCGGACGCCTGGGACGAGGAAGGGCCCGACGGGTCGGTCCGACGCCACGAGACGATGTGCGTCCTCATGCGGAAGGACCTCTGAATTCCGCCCGAGCGGCACCTGCTCCACGGGACAGCCGGACGGCCGTCGCTCTGCCGCCTCGCTCAGGACCGTGTCCTCCATGGACTCGACCACGGGATCCGCACGAGTTGGAATCCCGCGCGTGCGGGCTTCACCGCTGCTTCAGGTGCCGGTCTTTCGTGCCGCGCGGAGTTGAGCGCGCAGGGCAGGCAGCCGGGCGTGGTCTCCGGGTTCTGCCAGGCCCTCCCCCAGGGCCACGAGCGAAAGCAGCTGCACCGGGCGGCCTGTTGCGGCCGCGGCCTCCAGTTTGTGGTGGCCGTCGAGGAGGAAGTGCGTCAGGCCCCAGTGCCGGTAGTGATCGGCGGCCCGGCCGGAGGCGGGTTCGCACACGTCCGGCGTCGAGACCGCGACAGCCGTCGGAACCGTACCCCGGGCCATGAGTCCGACGTATTCCTCCACGCGCTGCCTCGTGTTCCACGTCGGGGAACCATGGGCACGACGAACTCGTAGAGGTGGGCGGACGCGTCGACCGGAGCCTCGAAGGTCCGGTAGTACGGCGTGCGCGGGTACTGCGGGAGGTCCCAGAAGTCGTCGAGTCCCCACGTGGCCACCTGCTCGCCGCTGAAGTAGTCGTCTTCCCGGCCGGGAACGACCAGGCGCGGCTCCACGCGGAGCAGTGCAGGAAGGTACTCCCCCTCCGGCAGCAACGCGCCGAACGCGTCGATCACACCGCCCTCGTCCGGATCGGCCAGTGCGCCGGTGAGCCGCTCCTGCACGCTCCCCAGCGACAAGGTCTGCCGGGCGTCCTCCAGCCGGCAGAACAGGAACGGGCATGTTCCGCACCAGAAGCTGAGCTCGAAGGCGGGTTCCCCGTCGACCACGAGCAGCCTGCGTCCCGGCCCGTCGCCGGCCTCCCGCTTCTCCGTCTCGAAGCGCAACCCCGCCTCGGAGGCCGGGACGCCGAGCCTGCGCGGCCCGCCCCATTCGATCGTCATGGACCGACCGCAGGGGTCGTTGCGGGTCGGCACCACCGGCCCCGCGCACGGGGAGGAGCAGGCGGTGAGTTCAGGGTTCGCGCGATCGGCGCGGTGCGAGTCGTTCGTCGGCCGTGCCGGTGCTGCGAGACGTGATCGGCCGTCCCCAGTGCTCCGGGCGGTCAGCGCTCTGCTCGTTGCGACGCCACTGCGGGCCCGCCGGGGAAGTCGGGGTGGTCGGCGTAGGGCGAGGCGAGGTCGAGCAAGTCGGCGCACGGCCAGGTATCGCCGTCACAGCGCCGGGCCAGGTCGGCCTCCTCGTCCAGTCGCTCCTGGAGGAACCTCACCAAGTCATCGTCCATGGGGGCATCTTCGATGACGTGCCCAGCGGCTTCGACTGCATTTCCTGCTGATCGTTACCGCCCCGGATCGGAACGTGTCCGGGGCGAGGAGGACCCCGCTCCCCTGGCCGACGTCTGCCCGGAACACCGGACGGGATCGAAATCGGTTGGCGTCGAGGCCCACCGCAGTGTCAGACTGTGCGCACACCGAAGGGGTGTAGCTCAGATGGCCAGAGCGCCGGTCTCCAAAACCGGATGTCGCAGGTTCGACTCCTGTCACCCCTGCCACGGCTTCACGCCTCCCTCCCGGTGACCGTTGACCGGTGTCCGCCGCCGGTGGTCAGCCGCGTACGTGCAGCCCGAAGCCCGTGCGGCCCTCGGGCTCCAGGCCCTCCTTCAGCTGGAGCGAGGGGATCTCGTAGTCGCCGAAGTTCTGCCGGCGGAACGCGATCGGCTCCGTCGACTCCAGGGTGAGCAGGCGCTGCTCCCAGGCCTTGGCGACGTCCTGGTAGTCCTCGTCGGTCATCCGGTCGGTGCCGTACAGCACGAACGGCGGCAGGACCTCGATGCCCGGGTAGTAGAGGATGCCGTGGTGGATCGGGAACAGCAGGTCGTCGATGGGGCCGTTGATGCCCCGGGCGGCGTAGTGCGCCTCCGGGCCGCCGGCGGTCACCGACAGCAGTGCCCTCTTCCCCGCCAGGGTGCCTTCGCCGAAGCGCTCGCCGTACTTGGTGTCGCTGTGCTCGCCGACGCCGTAGGCGAAGTGGTAGGTGAACACCCGGTCCACCCAGCCCTTGAGGATGGCGGGCATCGTGTACCACCAGAGCGGGAACTGGAAGACGATCGTGTCGGCCCACAGCAGCTTCTCCTGCTCGGCCACGACGTCCGGGGTGAGCGTCCCGGCGTCGAGGGCCCGGCCCGAGTCCAGGGCGACCTTCAGCGGGCTCGAGGCGGCGGGGCCGTAGTCCGCGGCGTCCACGACCGCCTTCCAGTTCATCGCGTACAGGTCGCTCACCCGTACCTCGTGCCCGGCGGACTCCAGGGTGGAGACCGCGAGGTCCTTCAGCGAGCCGTTGAGCGACCGGGGCTCCGGGTGGGCGTGGACGATCAGCGTCTTCATGGGGAACTCCTTCGGATCGGATGCCTTCGATCCTGGACGCCTCGGCGGCCGGTGTTCAGGGGCGCTCCTTCCGTCGGACCGGGCTTCCTGGTAATGGCAGGGCCACCTTCGCGGGCGCGGCCGAGGCCATACTGGGAGACATGGACGATCTTGCGGGTTTCCTGCGGACCCGGCGTGCCCGCATCGCCCCCGCCGCCGTCGGCATCCCCACCGACAGCCGCCGGCGGGTCGAAGGGCTGCGCCGCGAAGAGGTCGCGCACCTGTCGGGGGTCAGCGTCGACTACTACGTACGTCTGGAGCAGGGGCGCGCGACCCAGCCCTCCGAGCAGGTCCTCGACTCGCTCGCCCGCGTCCTCGGCCTCGACGAGACCGAACGCGGGCACCTCTACCGGCTCGCCCGGCAGCGCCGCCGTCCCGCGAAGGCGCCGGCCGGGCGCCTCCGGCCCGAGCTGCTGCGCGTCCTCGACCTGGTCGCCGACGCACCCGCGCTGATCATGAACCACCGGCTGGACGTCCTCGCCGGCAACCGTCTCGCCCGGCTCCTCTACGGCCTGCCGATTCCCGGCCTGAACATCGCCCGGCACATCTTCCTGGAGGAGGCCGAGCACGGCCTCTACGCGGACTGGGAGACGTGCACGCTCGACGTCGTCGGGCACCTGCGCCTGGCCGCCGGCAAGCATCCCGACGATCCCCGTCTGGCCTCGCTCGTCGGCGAGCTCGCCATGGGCAGCGAACGCTTCCGCCGCCTCTGGGCGCGCGCGGACGTGCGCGCCCGCACCCATGGGCGCAAGGCGTACCGGCATCCGCTGGTCGGCCTCCTCGAACTGCACCACGAGGACTTCGCGCTGCCCGAGGAGTCCGGCCTGGAGCTGCTGGTGCTGTCCGCGGCTCCCGGCAGTGCGGCCGAGGACGGGCTGCGCCTCCTCGCGGGCCTGGATGCCGAGGGCACCGACACGCGTCCTCCGATCGACGTCCGGGTCCGCGAGTGAGCGCCTGACGACGCTCGTCCCGTCGGCGGGGGCTTCCCGGAAGTGGTCCGTGTCCGTGAGCCCGCGGGGAGTGAGTAGGCTCGGGTGCCGCGCCCAGGGTCGACAGAGGAGAGACACGTGTTCGTGAAGGTGTGCGGGCTCAGGACGACCGCCGACATCGATGCGGCGGTCGCGGCAGGGGCCGACGCCGTCGGGCTGGTGATCAGCGGGACCAGTGTGCGCGGGCTCGACCGGGACCGGGCGGCGCGGCTCGCCGCCCACGTTCCGGCTGGTGTCCTGTCCGTCCTCGTGGTCAACGACACCCCTGCCGCCGATGCCGCCCGCATCGCGGGCGAACTCGGCTTCGGCGCCCTCCAGCTGCACGGCACGGCGTATCGCGAGGAGGACTTCGCGGCCGCGGCCGGGATCTTTCCGCGGCTGTGGCGGGCCACGTCCTTGAGCGACCGGCCCGACACGCGCGTCGGCGCCTACGGTGAGGAGGTCCTCCTCCTCGACTCGCCCCGGGCGGGTTCCGGCGAGCAGTGGGACCTGTCCCTGCTCGAGGCCGCGCGGCCCGAGGGCGCGTGGTTGCTCGCCGGCGGGCTCGCACCGCACAACGTCGGCGAGGCGATCGGCCGGGCGCGCCCCTGGGGGGTCGACGTGTCCAGCGGCGTCGAGTCCGCGCCGGGCGTCAAGGACCACGACCTGATCCGTACGTTCGTCACCGCCGCGAAGCAGGCCGTCCCGCACGACGCCTGACCGGTGAAGATCACTGCCCTCGCGGTGCATCCCTGAAGCCCTTTCGTACGTCTTCCATGCGCCGGGTCCGTGTCCGGCCCCGTCGTGCGGTCCGGCAGAACCCGGGCCGGCCCTCCCGCGCGACCCGGCCCCGCGGACCCGGAAGACATCGATCTCTACCAAGGGCAGAAGACTTTGCTGACTCCGACACTCGGTCTGCGCAGTGCCGTGACCGTCTCGCTCACGGCCTCGGCCGTACTGGCCGGCGGCCTCTTCGCCGGCCAGGCGTACGCCGCGCCGCCGGTCCCGTCGATCACCGCTCCCGGCGGCTTCGTCATGAACAACGGGACGGGTGCGACGTTGTACGGGAAGGCCGCGGACACCCGCCGGTCGACCGGGTCCACCACGAAGATCATGACCGCGAAGGTGGTGCTGTCCCAGCGGAACCTGAACCTCGACGCCAAGGTCACGATCCAGAAGGCCTACAGCGACTACATCGTTTCCAAGAACGCCTCCTCGGCCCGGCTGATCGTCGGGGACAAGGTGACCGTCCGTCAGCTGCTCTACGGCCTCATGCTGCCGTCGGGCTGTGACGCCGCCTACGCGCTGGCCGACAAGTTCGGCACGGGCACCACGCGGGCGGCCCGCGTCAAGTCGTTCATCGGGAAGATGAACGACGAGGCGAGGAAGCTCGGTCTGAGGAACACCCACTTCGACTCGTTCGACGGAATAGGCAGCGGGCAGAACTTCTCGACTCCGCGCGACCTGACGAAGATCGCGAGCAGTGCGATGAAGAACTCCACGTTCCGCACCGTCGTCAAGACGAAGTCCACGACGCAGAAGGTGACCACCAAGAGCGGCGGTTACCGGTACATGTCGTGGACCAACACGAACAAGCTGCTCAGCACGTACAGCGGCGCGATCGGCGTGAAGACCGGTTCCGGTCCGCAGGCCAAGTACTGCCTCGTCTTCGCGGCCACCCGAGGCGGCAAGACGGTCATCGGTACGGTCCTCGCCTCGCCGTCCGAGACGAACAGGGCGGCCGACGTCAAGAAGCTGCTGGACTACGGCTTCGCCAGGTAACCGGCGCGCGGCGGCGCCCGTCCGCCGCGGCTGCCTCCCGTTCGGCGGGAGGCGGCCAGGCGGCTGGACTCACGTGCGGCGCTTCGCCGCCGACCAGGCGCCGAACCACTGCTCGGCGCCGTACTCCTCGAACCGGTCCACCTCGGTGAACCCGAGCTTCGCCGCGAGGCGCATGGCGCGCTCGTTGGCGGTTTGAGTGGAGAGCACCACCGGCTCGCCGGGGAGCGCGTCGGCGTGCCAGTCGAGCGCCGCCGCGCACGCCTCGGCCGCGTACCCGCGTCCCCAGACCTGCGGCAGGAACATGTAGCCGAGCTCCGCCTCCCGGCCTTCCGGGCGGACGTGTCCCGGACGCTCCGGGGCCCGCCGGTCGAGCGTGACCATGCCGATCATCGCTCCGTCGAGGTCGACCACGAAGAGGCCGGGGCGCCGTCCGGGCACCTCGGGCATCGCGCGGTCGAGTTCATCGCGCGGTCGAGCGCCGCCGACGTAGGTGCCCACCTCCGGCGAGGCGAACAGTTCGATGAACGCCGCGCGGTCCCGTGCCTCGGACTCGCGGAGCACGAGCCGTTCGGTCTTCAGCGGGGCAGGCGGCCAGAGAGCGGGCCCGAGTTCGGTCATGCCGGGCAACTTATCGCACGCCCGTGTGAGCGAACCGTAAGTGCGTTCCGTCGTGGGGCGGTTGAACCTCCGGGCGCCGAGGAGGGGAAGCGCGTCGGAGTTCCGCGAGGCAAGAGGACCTGGCCGAATTCAGCCGGTCGTCCCGCACATGATCCACTGGGGCCGCACCGCAGGTAGTGGTGCGTAAGGAGCGTGAAGAGATGTCCGAAACCGCCGCCGTGGCGATCCGTCCGGTCCGCGAGGGCGACTTCGACCAGTGGCGTGCCCTCTACCGGGGGTACGCCGACTTCTACCGGGTCGAGCAGACCGAGGAGGCCGCGCGGCTCGTCTGGTCCTGGATCCACGACCCCGGTCACGAGGTGGAGGGCCTCGTGGCCGAGGCCGCCGACGGGCGGCTGATCGGGCTCGCGCACTTCCGGCCCTTCGCGCGCCCGCTGTCCGCGTCCGTCGGCGGCTGGCTCGACGACCTCTTCGTGGACCCGGCCGTCCGCGGCTCCGGCGTGGCGGACCTGCTGCTCGGTGCGCTGCGCGGGATCGGGGCCGAGCGCGGCTGGAGCGTGGTCCGGTGGATCACCGCCGACGACAACCACCGCGCCCGGTCCAAGTACGACCAGGTGGCCACGCGCACGATGTGGATCACGTACGACATGGCGCCCGAGGCCTGAGCAGGGCCGGGCGCCCCGGTCCCGCCCCGGTCCGTCCCGGCCCCGCCGCGTGCCTGCCGGAAACCTGCACAACGTGTGCGTGTCGAGGAGCGGTGCCTTCACCGTTCCCCGACACCACCGGGGCCGGGGCCGCCCGGACGGCACCGTTCTGTCCGTTTAAGTTCCCCGTGCGGGCCGGGACGGCCGAATCTGTTACTCGGATCCGAGGAGAAGGTGTCGGCATTCGGTGAAATTGAATGCACGGCCGCTTCCCGAGGTGCAGGAACACCCGCGCAGAGGCGTCAACCGAATTTCTCCGGTCAGCCGTTCACGTGATTTGATCAATCCCGCTGCGGCCGCAGAAGACGGATTCCCCCCATGAACGAAGGGTGCGCATCATGCGTCACGACCTTGAGACCGCTGAGATCTCCGACGCCGACCTCGACGCCGTCTCCGGCGGTCTCGTCACCGTCTCCGGCGGCCTCGCCGGCGCTCTGACCAGCGACGTCACCAACCTCCTCGGCACCGTCGGCTCCCTGCAGACGGTCCAGGGCGTCGAGGGCCTCGTCGCCGGCGTCCCGGGTCTGGCCTCCGGCATCACCGGCGTCTCCGTGGACACCACGGGCGTCACCGGCATCGCCGGCATCTGAGCCGAACACGGCCCGTGAACCCCGGAACCACCCGGTTCCGGGGTTCACGGACACCCCCTGAGAACGGCCGCGGAAATCTCGGCCGCGGAATGTACGAGAGAATGCAGTCGAAGGAATAGTCCGTGCAGTTCCGCCGCAATGCGCTTTCCAAGCTGCAATCGCCCGAAGAACTGGACGTGCCCGTGCGTTTCGCACGCCCCCAGGGCCGTCTGGTGCTCGCCGTCACCGTCGTCGTCATGGCCGCCGCGGGTTTCTGGGCCCTCACCGGCACGGTGACGTCCAAGGTGAACGCCCCCGGCCTCCTCACCCACGCCGAGGGCACCTACCTGCTGCAGAGTCCCGTCGCCGGACAGGTCACCGACGTCCTCGTCGAAGAGGGCCGGCCCGTCGCCCCCGGCGCGCCGCTGCTGACCGTCCGCACGGACCGGGGCGACCGGCCCGTCCGTGCCGTGGCCGGCGGTCGCGTCACCACGCTGTACGCGAGGCTGGGTTCGGTCGTCACCACCGGCGCCGACGTGGCGACCGTGGAGCGCGTGACCGATCCGCACGCCCCGCTGATGGCCGTCCTGTACCTGCCGGGCGACACAGCCGCCGCGATCCGCCGGGGCGCCCGGGTCGACCTCGGGGTCCAGTCCGCCCCGCGCGACCGGTTCGGCGTGCTCCGCGGCCGTGTCAGCGCCGTCGGCCGCGTTCCGCAGACGCAGGCCCAGCTCGGTTCCTTCCTCGGCGACGCCGGGCTCGCCGCGCGCTTCTCCAGCGAGGGCGATCCGGTCGCGGTGCTCGTCATCCTGGACCGCTCCCCCTCGACCGCCTCCGGGTACGCCTGGTCCTCCGCGGACGGTCCCCCGCACGCCCCCGTCTCCGGCACGCCCGTCACCGGCTCCGTCCACCTCGCCGCGCAGCGGCCCGTCGACTGGCTGCTCCCGTGAGCGCGTCACGGGCGGCCGCCCCGAACCGGACGCGGTCCGGCGGCAGGTCGCGCGGCTCGGCCCGCGGGCTCCCGCCGGCGGGCGGCCCCCGACGTCGTGCGCAGGTCCCCGAGGGCCGCCGGCCCAGGACCGTCCGCACCCCCACCGTGCTCCAGATGGAGGCGGTCGAGTGCGGCGCCGCCGCCCTCGCGATGGTCCTCGGGCACCACGGCCGTTTCGTCTCGCTGGAGGAGCTCCGCATCGCCTGCGGCGTCTCCCGCGACGGGTCCAGGGCCGGGAACCTCCTCAAAGCGGCCCGTGGCCACGGACTCCAGGCCAAGGGCATGCAGATGGACCTGGCCGCGCTGGCGGAGGTGCCCGCTCCGGCCATTCTCTTCTGGGAGTTCAACCACTACGTCGTCTACGAGGGCATGGGCCGCCGTCTGGGCCGGCCCGGCGTGTACGTCAACGACCCCGGCAGCGGGCGCAGGTTCGTCCCCATGGACCAGTTCGACACCAGCTTCACCGGCATCGTGCTCACCTTCGAACCGGGCCCCGGCTTCCGGCGCGGCGGCAACCGGCCCGGCGTCCTCTCCGCCCTTCCGGCCCGGCTGCGCGGCACCTCCGGCACCATGGCCGCCGCGGTCGTCGCCAGCCTCCTGCTGGTGGCCGTCGGCGCCTGGGTGCCCGCCCTGAGCCGTACGTACATCGACATGTTCCTCATCGGGAACCAGACGTCCCTGCTCGGCGTGGTCTTCGCGGCGATGGCGACCGCCCTCGTCCTGACCGGGACGCTCACGGCCCTCCAGCAGGCCAATCTGCTGCGCGGGCGCATCATCGCCTCCACCCTGGGCAGCGCCCGCTTCCTGCGGCACCTGCTGCGGCTCCCGCTCGCCTTCTACGCGCAGCGGAGCCCTGCCGACCTCGTCCAACGCCTCCGGACCAACGAGACGGTCGCCGAGACCCTCGCCCGCGACCTGGCCGCGGCGGCGGTCGACGCCGTCGTCGTCCTGCTCTACGCCGTGCTGCTCTGGACGTACGACCCGCAACTCACCGTCGTCGGCGTGCTGATCGCCCTGCTCAACGTCGTCGCCCTGCGCGTCGTCGTCCACCTGCGGGCCACCGGCACGCAGAAACTGCGCGCCGAGAGCGCGCGGCTGACCAACACCGCGTACAGCGGGCTCCAGCTCATCGAGACGATGAAGGCCACCGGTGGCGAGGACGGCTTCTTCCGCCGCTGGGCCGGGCAGCACGCCACCACCCTGGACGTGCAGCAGCGGCTCGGCGTGCCCAGCGCCTGGCTGGCGGTCGTCGCGCCCACCCTCGCCGCGTTCAACAGCGCGCTCATCCTCATGATCGGCGGTCTGCGGGCGGTGGAGGGGCACCTCACCGTCGGCCTGCTCGTCGCCTTCCAGGCCCTCGTGACCGGCTTCACCGCGCCGATCACCCGGCTCAACGGAGTGGCGGGCCGCGTACAGGACTTCGCCGCCGACGTCGCCCGCCTCAGGGACGTCGAGAACTTCCCCGTCGACCCGGTGCACACCCGGCGCGCCCCGGGCGCCGCCACCCGCCGTCTCACCGGCCACGTCGAGCTGGAGGGCGTCACCTTCGGCTACAGCCCCCTCGACGAGCCGCTGCTCAAGGACTTCTCGCTCGCCGTCGGTCCCGGTCAGCAGGTCGCCCTGGTCGGCGGGTCCGGCAGCGGCAAATCCACCGTCTCGCGGCTGATGTCCGGGCTCTACACCCCGTGGGAGGGCGCGATCCGCATCGACGGGATGCGCCTGGAGGACATCCCGCGCAGTGCCCTCGCGGCCTCCGTCTCCTTCGTCGACCAGGACGTCTTCCTCTTCGAGGGCACCGTCCGCGACAACGTGGCGCTCTGGGACCCCTCCGTCCCCGACGAGGCCGTCGTCGCCGCCCTCCAGGACGCCGCCGTGTACGACGAGGTCGCCCGCCGCCCCGGTGGCATCCGGAGCCGCGTCGAGCAGGACGGCCGCAACTTCTCCGGCGGCCAGCGCCAGCGCCTGGAGATCGCCCGCGCGCTGGTGCGCCGCCCGAGCGTCCTGATCCTCGACGAGGTGACGAGCGCGCTCGACGCGGCGACCGAACAGGTCGTCATCGACAACCTGCGGCGGCGCGGCTGCGCCTGTGTGGTCATCGCCCATCGGCTGAGCACCGTGCGCGACAGCGACGAGATCGTCGTGCTCGACCGGGGCACGGTCGTGGAGCGCGGGCGCCACGAGCAGCTCGTCGCGGCGCGGGGCACGTACGCCGGCCTGGTCAAGGAGCACTGAGGTGAACGTCCCCCACCCGTACACCGACGTCACCGGCGTACGGCACGCCGGCGCCCCGGACCCGGTCGTCGCGGCCCTGGGCGCCCTGGGCACCGCGGTCGACTGCGCCGGTCCGCGCAGCCTCGCCCTCGAAGGCCCGCACGTCCTCTGGCTCGTCGTCGAGGGCGCCCTCGACCTGTTCGCCGTCGACGCGGCCCGGCTCGGCCCCTGGCACTTCCTGGGCCGCCTCGAAGCGGGCACGCTGCTGCTCGGTCCGGTCGACGGCCCCGCGCACACCCTGATCGGCCGGCCCGCGCAGGGCTGCCTGCTGCACCGCGTCGAGCTGCGCGAACTGCCGTACGCGGGCGGTCAGGCGTACGGCGACGAGGGCTTCGGACAGCAGCCGTACGGGCAGCAGGGGTACGGCGGCCAGTGGTACGAGGGCCAGTGGTACGAGGGCCAGCGCGCGTACGGCACGGGGACCGAGGCCCCGCTCAGCCCCCTGGAGCACGCCTTCGCGCTCGGCATCGGGCGCGGGCTGCGCGTCCTGTACCAGGCGGCCCCGGAAGGCAGCCCCGGCGACGCCCCGGGCACGGCCGACGACGACGTCCTCTGGATGCGGCTCACCCCCGGGAGCATCGCGTACGGAGCCGCCTACGCGACGGGCCACCAGGGGTACGAGGGCGACGGCTCCGGAACCCTCCTCGTGGACGCCGCGACCTGGCAGGGCATGGTCGACCAGCAGTACCGGCTGCTCTACGCCCTGGACGACTGGATCGAGCAGCTCGAGCGCGACCACGAGGACCGCGCGGCGGCGGGGATCGAGGCCGGCCGGGCCGCCCGTACCCGGGCCGACCACACGCTGCTCGCCTCCATCGGCCGCTCCGGCGGCACCCCGCGGGGCCGAACCGACGACGACGCGACCTACGCGGTGTGCCGGGCCGTCGCCGCCGAGGCGCGCATCACCCTCGCCGATCCGGACGGCACGGCCGCGGACCCCGGGCACCTCGACCCCGTCGAACGCATCGCGCTCGCCTCCCGGATCCGCACCCGGGGCATCCGGCTCGGCGACCGCTGGTGGCGCGAGGACAGCGGGCCCCTCGTGGGGCACCGCGCGGCGGACGGGGCCCCCGTCGCCCTGCTGTGGCGGCGCGGCCGGTACGTGGCCTTCGACCCCGCCACCGGTGAGCGGGAGCGCGTCGGCCGGACCGGGGCCGCGGCGTTCGCACCGCGGGCCGTCATGTTCTACCGGCCGCTGCCCGACCGGCCCCTCGGCCTGCTGCGGCTGCTCCGGTTCAGCGCCCGGGGAACGCGGGCGGAGCTCCGCGACCTGCTCCTCGGCGGGCTCGTCGCGGTCGCCCTCGGCGCCCTCGTGCCCGTCGCCACCGGCAAGGTGCTCGGCGCGTACGTACCGGCGGGCGAGACGGGGCTGATCGTCCAGGCCGGCTTCGCGATCATCGCGGCCGGCGTCGTGTCGGCCGCGTTCATGCTGCTGCAGAACACCGCCATCCTCCGTATGGAGGGCCGCGTCGAGGCCACCCTCCAGCCGGCCGTCTGGGACCGGCTCCTCCGCCTGCCGACGACGTTCTTCGCCGGGCGGTCGACCGGTGAACTGGCCGGTGCCGCCATGGGCATCAGCGCCATCCGCCGGGTCCTGTCCGGCACCGGCCCGGTGGTCGTCCAGGCGGGCACCGTCGGCACGGTCAACCTGGTGCTGCTCCTCGTCTACAGCGTGCCGCTGGCCCTCGTCGCGCTCGCCCTGCTGCTGGCCACGGCCGCGGTCTTCCTGGGCCTCGGCCTCTGGCAGCTGCGGTACCAGCGGCAGCTGGTCCGGCTCGGCAACAAGCTCGACAACCAGGCCTTCCAGACCCTGCGCGGACTGCCGAAGCTGCGCGTCGCGGCGGCCGAGAGCTTCGCGTACGCCGCCTGGGCCGGGCAGTTCGCCCGGACGCGTGAGCTGCACCGGCGCGTCGGGCGGATCAAGAACGTCCTCGCGGTCCTCGGCGCGGTCTGTCTTCCGCTGTGCACGCTCGTGATGTTCGCGCTCCTGGCCGGCCCGGCCCGCGGCACCCTGTCCGCGAGCGAGTTCCTCACCTTCAGCACCGCCGTCACGATGATGCTGTCCTCGGTGACGCAGCTGACCGGCGCGCTTCTCTCGGCCGCCGCCGTACAGCCCATGTTCGAACAGATCAGGCCGGTCTTCCGGGAGACGCCCGAGGTCCGCGGGTCCAGCGCCCGGCCCGGCGAACTGACCGGGGCGATCGAGGCCGAGAACCTGTCCTACCGCTACTCCGAGGACGGCCCGTTGGTCCTCGACGGGGTCGGTCTGCGGGTGCGGCCGGGCGAGTTCGTCGCGATCGTCGGGGCAAGCAGCTGCGGCAAGTCCACGCTCCTGCGGCTGCTCATCGGCTTCGACCGGCCGACCTCCGGCACCGTGCGGTACGACGGTCAGGACCTCGCGGCTCTGGACCTGGCGGCCGTGCGCCGCCAGTGCGGCGTCGTCCTCCAGAACGCCCAGCCGTTCTCCGGATCCGTCCTCGACTGCATCCGCGGCGCCGGCACGTACCCGCTGGAGGACGTGTGGGCCGCCGCCGCGATGGCGGGCCTGGCCGAGGACATCAAGGCCATGCCCATGGGCATGCACACGATGCTGTCCGACGGCGGGGGAACCATCTCGGGCGGCCAGCGCCAGCGACTGATGATCGCTCAGGCGCTCATCCGCAGACCCCGCGTCCTCTTCTTCGACGAGGCGACGAGCGCCCTCGACAACGAGGCCCAGCGGATCGTCATCGAGTCGACCCGCGCCCTGAACGCCACCCGTGTCGTGATCGCCCACCGCCTGTCCACCATCATGGACGCCGACCGGGTGATCGCCCTGGCGGACGGACGCGTCGTCCAGGAGGGCACTCCGGCCGAACTCCTCGCCGACACGACCGGGCTGTTCCACGAGCTGGTCCGCCGGCAACTGGGCTGATCCTTCCGCTCCCGGCCGGTGGAAGCGCCGCGCGGCCCCGCGCGGCGAAACCGGGCGGGCCGCCGGGGCGTGTACACGTACGACAGTGATCACCACGGAAGGAAGCACCTTGCACTCCAACGGACCAGGACCGTCCCGCCGTACCGCCCTCGCCCTGGGCGTCGGCACGGCGCTCACGGCCTCGCTCGCGCTGGGCGGGGGAACCGCGCAGGCCTTACCGGAACCGGGCGGCATCGTCGCGCGGCTGAGGCGCCTGGAGCGGGAGCACACCGCACGGCTCGGCGTGTTCGCCCGTGACATGCGCACGGGCAGGACCGTGGCCCACCGGGCGAACGAACGCTTCCCCATGGCCTCGGTGTTCAAGACGCTCGCCGCCGCCGCCGTCCTGCGCGACCTCGACCACGACGGCGAGTTCCTCGCCCGGCGCGTCCACTACACCCAGGCGTACGTCACCAGGTCGGGCATCTCGCCGATCGCGGGTCTCGCCGAGAACGTCTCCGGCGGCATGACGATCGCCGAACTCTGCGACGCCACCATCCGCTTCAGCGACAACACCGCCGGCAACCTGCTCCTCAAGGAGCTGGGCGGCCCCACCGGCATCACCCGCTTCTGCCGTTCGATCGGGGACCGCGTCACCCGGCTCGACCGGTGGGAGCCCGAGCTCAACTCGGCGGAGCCCTGGCGGGTCACCGACACCACCACCCCGTACGCCATCGGCCTCGACTACGCCCGCCTCGTGCTCGGCGACGTGCTGGAGCCCCACGACCGTGCGCGGCTCACCGACTGGCTGCTCCGCAACACCACCAGCACCGAGAAGTTCCGCCGCGGTCTGCCCGCCGACTGGCTCCTCGCCGACAAGACCGGCTCCCCGCGCTACGGCGGCGCCAACGACGTGGGCATCGCCTGGCGGCCGGACGGCACGCCGATCGTCCTGGCCGTCCTCTCCACGCAGCCCGAGGAGGACGCCCCCACGGACAACCCGCTGGTGGCCGGAACGGCCTCCCTGTTGGCGGAGGAGTTCAGCCGGTAGCGTCGAGGCCATGAGTCTCACCGACAGGGAATCGCGCCACCTCAGTGTCCATGTCGACCGGACCGTCGACGAGGTCTACGCCTACGCGTCGGATCCGGCCAACCTGCCCGCATGGGCCCATGGCCTGGGGCAGTCCATCGAGAAGGTCGGGGAGGAATGGATCGCGGACTCCTCTCCCCTGGGGCGCGTCACGGTCAGGTTCGTGCCGCGCAACGAGCTGGGCGTACTCGACCACGACGTCACGCTCCCTTCCGGGGAGACCTTCCACAACCCGGTCCGGGTGATCGCCGACGGCACGGGAAGCGAGGTGGTGTTCACCCTCCGCCGCCAGCCGGGGACGAGCGACGGAGACTTCGAGCGTGACGCCGAGACGGTCGCCGCCGACCTGGCCCGGCTGAAGGAGTTGCTGGAGTCCGCTCAGGGCCCGTCCGGCGGATCGGGGTCGGACGGGCCCTGAGTCCCTCAGCGGAGCCGGCGCGCGCGCAGCACCAGGTCGTGGGTGTGGTGCGCGCCGGCCCCGCCCTCGGGTACCGCGCGCGGCCGCTGCTCGTCCGCCTCCACCTCCCAGTCGTCGTCGAGCAGGGCCCTGACCATCGAGGGCCAGACGTAGTCGGCCGGGTCGAAGCCGCTCTCGTCCGCCTGCCGGTTCTCCATCCCGGCGTGGTGGACGAGCAGCAGCACGCCGCCGACCGCGACGGCCGAGATCAGCGCGCGTTCGGCCGCGGCGTCGGGCGTGCGCAGCAGTGCCGGGTACTGCGCGGAGACCAGGTCGAAGGAGGCCGGCGGGAGCGCCGCCTCCGCCAGGCCGGCGTGGACCCAGCGGACGGTGACGCCGGCGTCCCGCGCGTGCCCCGCCGCCCGCTCCAGTGCCACTCCCGAGACCTCCAGCGCCGTCACGTCCCAGCCGCCGCGCGCGAGCCAGACGGCGTCCGCGCCCTCGCCGCAGCCGACGTCGAGCACCCGGCCGGGGGCGAGCCCGGCGACCTCGGCCACGAGCGCACCGTTGGGCCGACCGCTCCAGAGCTGCTCCCGGTCGGCGTAGAGGTCGTCCCATCTCGCCCGTACCGCGGGGTCTCCGAGGTATCCGTCGGCGGGCGAAGGGGTACGGGCGGAGGCGGGCGTTCCCGCTGCGATGTCGTCGGTCACGGATGCACCGTCGCCCACCCCATCCCGGTCACGCCACTGCTGTTGCCGGTCCGGCAAAACGGCCGAGTGGCGATCCAGAATACCCAGGGGGGTATTTGACTTCCCCGCGGGAGCCCCTTTACGGTCGAGCGTGTAAATACCCGTGGGGGTATCCGAGCAGGGGACGCCTCGATGCGTGATCCGGGCCGCCGGCCCGCACACGGTTCGGCCTCGAACGCCGCCGCCCAGGCGGATCCGGGCCTCCGCCCCGCCACGCCCCGGCGCCTCCGCGCCCGCTTCGGCGTGCGCTCCTGATGAAGGGATTGCCGTGTTCTTCGCCCAGTACTACCTCGACTGTCTGTCCCAGGCGTCGTACATGATCGCCGACGAGAAGACCGGGCGGGCCGTCGTCGTCGACCCGCGCCGGGACGTCTCGGAGTACCTCGCCGACGCCGCCGCGCGCGGTTTCACCGTGGTCGGCGTGATCAACACCCACTTCCACGCGGACTTCGTCGCCGGTCACCTGGAGATGGCCGACGAGACCG
>NZ_JAINVG010000110.1 GCF_020400725.1 Streptomyces sp. NK15101
GCCGCGGTCGCCGCCGTCACGGTCGGCGGCGTCGCCGTCGCCGCCGGCACGGGTGTGCTGCCGCTGATCGGCCCCGCGCCCGCCAGCTCCGTCTCGGCGGAGGAGACGACGGACCCGCTCGTCTCCAAGGAGCCCGGAATACGCCAGGACCCCGAGACGCCCCCGACGGGACCGGGCGACGGCGGCGACCCCACGCCCGGCTCGTCCCCCTCGGCCGACTCCGGGTCCACCGCACCCACCCCCCGCGTCCCGGACGGCCGCGGCACGGTCACCCGGCCCCCCGGCACCCCGACGCCGGGCAGGACGTCCGGAGGCGGCGACGCGGCCGGCACCGGTTCGGCGGACGCCCGCGAGAAGGCCCTCCAGGCCTGCCGGGACTACCGGACGGGAAAGCTCGACGCCGCCGGCCGGCAGCGGCTCCTCAACACCCTGCCCAACGGCGACACCCTGCGCGTCTACTGCGACCGGATCCTCTCCGGCGACACCGGCACGCCCGGGGGCGCGGACCAGGACTCCACCAGGGACGGCTCCAAGGACGACGGCAAGGACGGCTCCGAGGACTCCTCCGACGACGACCGCCGGGCCGGCTCGAAGGACGGGTCCAAGGGCGGATCCGGCAGCGGCTCCGTGAGCGCCGGCGGAAGCGGCGACCAGCGCGGCGGCACCGGGAACCAGAACGGGGGCGTCCGCCTCGACACCGCGGTCACCGCCGTGCTGCCCGTGGAGATCACCGCCGGGACACGTCTTCCGCTCGGGGTGTAACACTTCTCGACCCGCCGGCGCAGTAAGAAGTGCCGACTGGTCATCGGCCGCGCAGAGAGCCGGGGTTCCCCCCGTACCTACGGCTCCGCGCACCTGGCGCGGGTGGGACACGTTCCCCCGGTCCCACCCGCGCCCCTTCCTCTCCCGCAGCCCCTACCAGTGGACGACGACCTTGTCGCCGACCTTCACCTGGTCGAAGAGGGCGGAGAGCTTGGCCCGGTCCCGGACGTTGACGCAGCCGTGCGAGGCACCGGCGTAGCCACGGGCCGCGAAGTCCGCCGAATAGTGCACGGCCTGGCCCCGGCTGAAGAACATCGCGTACGGCATGGGCGTGTGGTAGATCGTCGACGTCCAGTCCCTCGCCTTCCACTCGACCTTGAAGAGGCCCTCGCGGGTCGGCGTGTTCTCCGAGCCGAAGCGGACGTCCATCGAGGAGACGACCCTGCCGTCGATCATCCAGGCGAGGGTGCGGCTCTCCTTGCTGATGCACAGCACCCGGCCGGTCATGCACCGCGGGTCCGGGGTGTCCAGCTTGTTCGTCGTCGACGGCTTCAGCTCGTCGGCGGTCGGCTTCCGGGTGACGGAGAGCAGCCGCTGCCAGGTCGTCGCGTCGACCACGCCCGTCTCGGGCAGCCCCCGGTGCGCCTGGAACCTCCTGACCGAGGCCGCCGTCATCGTCCCGTAGAAGCCGGTGGGGGCCCGGTCGAAGAAGTCGAGCTGCCGCAGCCGCGCCTGGAGCTCGCGCACCTGCTCGTTCTCGTCCCCGTCGTCCATCAGGGGCTTCGGCGTGGGCTTCCCGTCCGAGGGCGTGACGGTGGGGGAGGCGGAGGGAGAGGTGGCGGAGGGGGACGGCGGCTTGTCGTCCGTGGTGGGGGCGGCGGTGCCTGCCGTGGCCGAGGCGGGCGGGGAAGTCGTGCCCGTGCCGGTACCGGACGCGTCGGGTGTGCAGCCGGCGGCGAGTGCCACCGCCGCGGCTGCCAGGACCACTCTTCGTATGACGGACGAAGACCGCTTCATCATTGCCCCCCGGGGTGTGTCGTGTGTACGTAGGGATGCTTCCCACGCGCGTGTGGTTGCGCACCCGGGCCGCGAACCGCGCATCCTGTGAGGAAGGAGCGGCAGGCCCGGACGGCAGAACCCGGGTCACAGGTCCACCGGGAGGCACAAGGCATGGCGCGCGAGTCGGAATCGGGGCTGCCCATCGAGCCGGTCTACGGGCCGGACGCCCTGGACGGATGGGATCCCGCCGAGAAACTGGGCGAGCCGGGCTCGTACCCCTTCACCCGCGGGGTGTACCCCTCGATGTACACCGGCCGGCCCTGGACCATGCGGCAGTACGCCGGCTTCGGCACCGCCGCGGAGTCCAACGCCCGCTACCGGCAGCTCATCGCCGACGGCACCACGGGCCTGTCGGTCGCCTTCGACCTGCCCACCCAGATGGGCCACGACTCCGACGCCCCGCTCGCGCACGGCGAGGTGGGCAAGGTCGGCGTCGCCGTCGACTCGATCGACGACATGCGCGTCCTGTTCGACGGGATCCCGCTGGACAAGGTCTCCACGTCGATGACGATCAACGCCCCCGCCGCGCTGCTGCTCCTGCTCTACCAGCTCGTCGGCGAGGAACAGGGCGTCCCGGCTGACCGGCTGACCGGCACGATCCAGAACGACGTGCTCAAGGAGTACATCGCGCGGGGCACGTACATCTTCCCGCCCAAGCCCTCGCTGCGGCTGACCGCGGACATCTTCAAGTACTGCCGAAGCGAGATCCCGAAGTGGAACACGATCTCGATCTCCGGCTACCACATGGCCGAGGCCGGCGCCTCGCCCGCGCAGGAGATCGCCTTCACCCTCGCCGACGGCATCGCGTACGTCCGCACCGCCGTCGCCGCCGGCATGGACGTCGACGACTTCGCGCCCCGCCTGTCCTTCTTCTTCGTGGCCCGCACCACGATCCTGGAGGAGGTCGCCAAGTTCCGCGCGGCCCGCCGGATCTGGGCGCGGGTGATGCGGGAGGAGTTCGGCGCGAAGAACCCCAAGTCGCTGATGCTGCGCTTCCACACCCAGACCGCCGGCGTGCAGCTCACCGCCCAGCAGCCCGAGGTCAACCTGGTGCGCGTCGCCGTCCAGGGCCTCGCGGCCGTCCTCGGCGGCACGCAGTCGCTGCACACCAACTCCTTCGACGAGGCCATCGCGCTGCCGACCGACAAGTCCGCCCGCCTGGCCCTGCGCACCCAGCAGGTCCTGGCCTACGAGACGGACGTCACCGCCACCGTCGACCCCTTCGCCGGCTCCTACGTCGTCGAGAGGATGACGGACGACGTCGAGGCCGCCGCGGTGGCGCTGATGGACCGGGTCGAGCAGATGGGCGGCGCGGTCGCCGCGATCGAGCGCGGTTTCCAGAAGGACGAGATCGAGCGCTCGGCCTACCGGATCGCGCAGGAGACCGACTCCGGCGAGCGGGTCGTCGTCGGCGTCAACCGCTACACGATCGACGTCGAGGAGCCCTACGAGCCGCTGCGCGTCGACCCGGCCATCGAGGCCCGGCAGGCCCGGCGCCTGGCGAAGCTCCGCGCCGAGCGCGACCGGCGGACCGTGGACGCGGCCCTGGCCGCGCTGAAGAGGGCGGCGGAGGGCACGGACAACGTCCTGTACCCGATGAGGGACGCCCTCCGGGCCCGCGCCACGGTCGGCGAGGTCTGCGGCGCGCTGCGCGAGGTCTGGGGCACCTACGTCCCGACCGACGCGTTCTGACCGGTTCCACCTGTTGAAATTTAAAGCGGACTGTCGTACCGGTGTGCCACACTCCGCTTCATGCTGGGTGTCACCGATCTGCCGACCTATCTCGCCGGGCTCGTCCTCATCATCCTCCTCCCGGGACCGAACTCGCTGTACGTGCTGTCCGTCGCCGCCCGCAAGGGCACCCGGACCGGATACAAGGCCGCCGCCGGGGTGTTCACCGGCGACGCCGTCCTGATGACGCTCGCCGCGCTCGGCGCCGCCTCCCTGCTCCAGACCACCCCACTGCTCTTCATGATCGTGAAGTACGCGGGCGCGGGATACCTGGCCTGGATGGCGTACGGAATGCTGCGCGCCGCCTTCTCGATGTGGCGCACCCGGCACGAGGCCGTCGCCGAGGCCGCCGAGCCGGACGCCGGGCCGTCCGAGCACCCGTACCGCCGCGCGCTGATCATCAGCCTCTTCAACCCGAAGGCGATCCTCTTCCTGATCTCCTTCTTCGTGCAGTTCGTGGACCCGTCCTACGCCTACCCGGCGCTCTCCTTCCTGGTCCTCGGCACCCTGCTCCAGCTCGGCAGCTTCCTCTACCTGACGACCCTCATATTCGGCGGCACCCGGCTCGCCGCCGCGTTCCGGCGCCGCAAGCGGCTCTCGGCGGGAGCGACCTCCGCCGCCGGCGCCCTCTTCCTCGGCTTCGCCGTGAAGCTCTCCATGGCCGGTGCTTGACCCTCACACCGTGTGAGGCCGTTCCGTAGGGGGCGTCATGTTCACCATCGGAGACTTCGCCCGGCACGGGCGGGTGTCGGTCCGGATGCTGCGCCACTACGACGCCATCGGACTCCTGCGCCCGGCCCACGTCGACCCGCACAGCGGCTACCGCTTCTACTCGGCGGACCAGCTCGCCCTGCTCAACCGCGTCATCGCGCTCAAGGACCTCGGCTTCACCCTCGAACAGGTGGGGGCGATCCTCCGGGAGGAGCTCGGCGCGGAGGAGCTGCGGGGGATGCTGCGCCTGCGCCAGGCCGAGCTGGAATCGGCCCTGGAGGCGGCACGGGCCCGGCTCGCCCAGGTCGGTGCGAGGCTCCGCGCCATCGAGAGCGAGGGACGCATGTCCACTCAGGACGTCGTCGTCAAGAAGATCCCCGCCGTCCGCATCGCGGAGCTGAGCGCGGTCGCCGCGAGCTTCGGCCCGCACGACATCACCCCGGTCATCGGACCGCTGTACGAGGAGCTGTGCGGCCGCCTCGAAGGGGCCGGGATCACCGGTTTCGGCCCGGGCATCGCGTACTACGAGGACGCGGGCGAGGGGGACGGCTCGGTCCTCGTGCACGCGGGCATGACCGTGCCCGAGGGCACGGTCGCGGAGGGCGTCGAGGTGCACGTCCTGCCCGGCATCGAGGAGGCCGCCACCATCGTCCACCGGGGTTCGATGGACGAGGTCCTGCCGACCGTGCAGACCCTGGCCGCCTGGATCGACACCAACGGCTACCGGTCGGCCGGCCACGCCCGCGAGCTGTACCTGGAGTGCCCGGAGGACCCGGCCGGCTGGGTCTCCGAGATCCAGGAGCCGATCGTCCGCGCCTGATCCCCGTCGCCGCGGGCCCGGGACCCCCGCACGGGTTCCCGGGCCCGCCGTTCCGGCGGTGGCTCGTTACCGCCTCAGCGCCCTGCGCAGCCGCAGCGCCCGGCGCGCGAGCCGGCGGACCTTCGGGTGACGGGGGATCGGCAGGCCGCCCGGCAGGTTCAGGACGGTGAGTCGGCGGCGGGTGAAGTGGTGCCGGGTGTGCTCGGCTAGCGGGCCCGAGAGGTGCCGTACCGCCGGCTCCCGCAGCTCCGGACGTATCTTCGGCTGCATCGCGAAGCCGACCGCCGCGACCAGGTCGTTCAGCTGCTCCGTACCGACCTCGGCGCCGCCGTCCTCCTCCTCCAGGGGCGGGACGACCACGTCGACGACCGTGAGCGGGATCCGGTTGCTGTTCTGGAACGGGGTGAGCCGCTCCAGGAGGGCGCGCGTGCCGACCCGGGCGGCCGGTATCCCGTAGAAGGTCGCCGCCGTGAGCAGCGCCGTGGAGAAGCAGCCGACGACGAGCGCGGGCCGCAGCTCGCGGTAGAGCACCTCGGCGAGCACCGGCCGGTGCTCGACGGTCAGCTCGGCGCCGAGTTCCTCCGCCGCCGCCACGAGGGTCCGCGACCAGGAGTCCGGGGCCGTCGGGTGCGGCTTGAAGACGAGCCGCCGGTGGCCGCGGGCGATCGCCCCCCGGACCATCCGCAGGTGCAGCTCCTCCTCCTCGGCGGCGGTCAGCAGGTTCAGCGCGGCCAGGTACTGGCCGAGGAGCAGCGCGGGGCCCTCCTGCGAGCCGGCGGCGGGGGTCCCCGCCAGCTCCTCGACGACCTTCGTGAACGCCTCCGTCGGCACCGCCTCCGGCACCGCCCCGAACTCGGCGAGCAGCAGCGGGGAGAGCCCGGGGACGAGGTCCAGGTGCAGCAGCCGGCCCACGCGGCCGCCGATGAGCGGGTCGATCTTGTTGCGGGTCGGGCCGTAGCTCATCAGACCGTCCGCGTACACCGTGATCGGCGCCTCGGGAAACAGCTGGGCGATGGCGAGCGCGGGCGTGACCTGGAGCGATTCGAGGGCGAGTTCGACGCGGTCGTCGCCGAGGTCCCAGAGCCTTCGCAGATGGCGCTGGAGGAGCGGCAGATCGCTCGCGCGCGGGGTCCAGCCGGCCGGGTGGAGCGGGGAGATCGTCTCGTTCCAGGACAGGACGGAGTCGAAGCGGCCGCGCAGCCGCTCGAAGCCCTCGGCCTCGTCCAGGGCGGGGGTCGTCTCCGGCACGGCCGCGTTGTTGGTGACGAGGAGGATCCGGCGGTCGGCGGGGCCGAAGCAGCCGCTGTCGAGCGCCGCGGCGAGCGTCACGGCGCCGTAGAGGGTGGAGGCGCAGAAGATCCGGGTGGTCCGGCGGGCGCTCACGCGGCCACCTCCGGGGAGCCGGTGCCCGTGCCGGCCTCGCGTGCCGGTGCCGCCGGCGGGGGTGCGGGACGGCGCCTGCGCAGCCGGCGCAGCAGCGTCGCGCGGTCCCCGCCCATCGCGTTCAGGGCCTCGTCGAGGACCCCCTGCGGCATCCGCCGCAGCGCGCCCGCGCTCATCGCCTTCAGCCGGCGCGCCACATCGGGCTCGAACCGTTCGATCGACCCGATGTGATGGGAGATCACGGCGCAATACGTACGGACGGCCTTGGGAAGAAGAAGGTCCGCGTCCGGGTCCTTCGCCGTTTCCTCGATCACCTGGTCGAAGGCGCGGATGAAATCCAATTGCCGGACGTCGCCGATCTGAGTGAGCGAGGTCGCCACCCCGCGCCGATAGAACACGCCGAGTTCTCCGATCGCGGCGAAGGATTCCGCCTCGCGGTGGAGTTTCCAGATCCACGGCCGGTCCTCGGCGGTCCGCAGTCCGTGCGGGAAGTGCAGCAGGCCCCGGTCCAGGAGCCGCCGGTGGTAGATCCCGGCCCAGGCGTACGGGTAGTCGACCGAGGTCGTCCGGTGCGCCGGCAGGATCGCGTCCCGCGGGCGCAGCACCTCGGCGCGCCGGGGGACCGGCACCCGCCGCACCGCGCGGTTGCGGCCGGTGACCGTGACGTGGTCGGTGCGCAGGAAGTCGCAGCCCAGCGACTCGGCGGCGGCGACGAGGCGGGGGTAGTAGCCGGGGGCGAGCCAGTCGTCCCCGTCGAGGAAGGCGACGTACTCGCCGCGGGCGGCGTCGAGGCCGGTGTTCCGGGCCGTGGCGAGGCCCTCGTTGTGCTCGTGCCTGATCAGGACGGCACCCGGGATCTCGCGCGCGGCCCGTTCGAGGAGCTCCGGGGTCCCGTCCGACGAGCAGTCGTCGACGAGCAGGAACTCGAAGTCCTCGCGGGCGTTGGCCCGCAGGCTGGTGAGGGTGTCGGGGGCGTATGTCTGCACGTTGAAGAACGGCACGACGACGGAGAGCTTGACCACGCGGCCGACGCTAGGCGCCGCCCCGGCATTCCCACCGACCGCCGGGCGGCCTTTCGGTGAACACCAAGCGGCGGGCCGATTAACCGCCTTTACCCGCAGGGGAAATCGGCCTTCACGCGTCCGGATAACGACCCGCTTCAGCGTGCGGAGAGGCTCTGTTCACCGTTTGTTGTGACTCAGTTGGGCCGAAAAGCGGAATGCCCTTCTAGCGTCCTCGACGTGCCAGCAAGTACCAGAGAAGCGGTACGGGTCGCCGTACTCGCCGACTCCGACACCCGGTGGAAATGGGGCGCCCTCACCGCGCGCCGCATCACCACGGCGACCGCCGAACCCACCGGTTTCGTCCTGCGCGGACGGGCCACGCCCACCGCGCGCCAGCTCGCCGAGACCGGGGTGTCCAAGACCGCCCCGCGCGAGGTGACGGGCGCGGACTTCCTGCGCGCGGTACGGGACGCGGAGGCGCGCGGCGAGGGATTCGACGTCCTCGTGCTCGCCCTCGTCGGCGGCACCGTCAGGGCCGTCCTCCAGGGGCTGGCCGACCTCGCCCTGGAACGGCGCCCGGTGATCGTCACCGGCTACGTCGGCGTCGTCTACGAGAAGCTGACCGACGGCCTGCTGCTGCGCCACGGCGCCGACGTGGTCCTCGCCAACTCCCGCCACGACGCCGAGCGTTTCCGCGCCGTCTACGAGGGCGTGGGCGCCGGCGCCGAGCCGGTCGTCGAGGCCGCGCTGCCCTTCCTGGGCGGCGCACCGTACGCCCCCCGGGCCGGCCGGGACACGCTGGTCTTCGCCGCCCAGCCCTCCGTGCCCGTGACCCGGGCCGAACGGGCCTACGTGCTGCGGCGGTTGATCGCGCACGCCCGTCTCCACCCCGGGCGCGAGGTGCTCCTCAAGCTCCGCTCCAAGCCGGGCGAACACACCACGCACCTGGAGGAGTTCCCCTTCCAGAAGCTGGTCCGCGAGCTCGACCCGCCGGACAACTTCCGGCTCGTGTACGGGCACATGGGCGAGGTCCTCGACCGCACCGACCTGCTGGTCACCGTCTCCTCCACGGCCGCCCTCGAAGCGCTCCACCGCCGGATCCCCACCGCGATCCTCACCGACCTCGGGGTCCGCGAGGCGCTCGGCAACCACCACTTCGTCGGCTCCGGCCTGCTGACCTCCTTCGACCGGCTCGACAAGGGGGACGCGCCGGCACCCGACGAGACCTGGCTCGCCCGGCAGGGCGTGGCGTCCGACGGATCGTACGAGAAGGCCTTCGACGCCGCCCGTGACCGCGTCGCCGAGCTCCTGGCGCTTCCCGCGCTGCCCCCGATCAGCCCCTACTACACCGCGGAGACGGCCCCCGGCTACCTGCCCGGGATCCTCGCCCGCCACCGCCTGGACGTCACCGCGCCCGAGCCCCGCGAGAGCGGTCTCCGCCGGGTCGTCCGGGAGGCCGCGCGGGGCGCGTACCGCCACGGCGTACAGCGCGTCGCCCCCGTCATCCGCCGCCTGGGAGAACTCTGATGAGCGCCACCGCCACGCCCGCCGAGGCCACCGCGAACCCGGCCGGGGGGCCCGCCCCCACCGTGCTCGCCGTCATTCCCGCCCGGGGCGGCTCCAAGGGCGTGCCCGCCAAGAACCTCGCCCCGGTGGCCGGGGTCCCCCTGGTGGCCCGCGCCGTCCGCGCCTGCCTCGGCGCCCGCACCGTGACGCACGTCGTGGTCTCCACCGACGACGAGGCCATCGCGGCCGCGGCCCGCACCGCGGGGGCCGAGGCCGTCCGGCGGCCCGCCGAGATCGCTGGCGACACGGCCACCAGCGAGGCCGCGGTCCTGCACGCCATGGACGCCTTCGAGGCCGTCCACGGCCGCCCGGCCGACGTGGTCCTCCTCGTCCAGTGCACGAGCCCCTTCCTCACCTCCGCCGAGGTCGCCGAGACCGCCGGGCGGATCACCTCGGGCGCCGCCGACACCGCCTTCACGGCCGCCCCGTCCCACGGCTTCCTCTGGCGCGAGACCCCCGCCGGGGCCACCGGCGTCAACCACGACAAGGCGCACCGCCCGCGCCGCCAGGACCGGGAGCCCGAGTACCTGGAGACCGGCGCCGTCTACGCGATGGACGCGGCCGGCTTCCGCACCCACGGGCACCGCTTCTTCGGCCGCACCGCGCTCGTCGTCACCGACCCCGCCCGGGTCCTGGAGATCGACGACCCGCACGACCTCGCCCGCGCCAAGGCCCTCGCGCCGCTCCTCGACGAGCCCGTCACGCCCGGCTTCGCCGACGTCGACGCGGTCGTCCTCGACTTCGACGGCACCCAGACCGACGACCGGGTCCACCTCGACGCCGAGGGGCGCGAGTTCGTCTCCGCGCACCGCGGCGACGGCCTCGGCATCGCGGCCCTGCGCCGCGCCGGACTGCCCGTCCTCATCCTCTCCACCGAGCAGAACGCCGTGGTCGCCGCCCGCGCCCGCAAGCTCAAGATCCCCGTCCTGCACGGCATCGACCGCAAGGACCGCGCCCTCAAGGAGTGGTGCGAGGTCGAGGGCATCGACCCGCAGCGCGTCCTCTACGCCGGCAACGACGTCAACGACCTGCCCTGCTTCCACCTCGTCGGCTGGCCCGTCGCGGTGAGCAGCGCCCACGACTCCGTACGGGCCGCCGCCCGCGCGGTCACCGTCACGCCGGGCGGCTCCGGAGCGATCCGCGAGATCGCCGCCTGGCTCCTCGGACCCGAGCTCGACACCCCCAACTCGCCCAACCCGTAAGGAACGATCATGAACACCCGTCTGCGCACCCTCGGCACCAAGACCGCCGGCCCGGGCCACTCCGTCTACGTCTGCGGCGAGATCGGCATCAACCACAACGGCGACCTCGACAACGCCTTCAAGCTGATCGACGTGGCCGCCGAGGCCGGCTGCGACGCCGTCAAGTTCCAGAAGCGCACCCCGGAGATCTGCACCCCGCGCGACCAGTGGGACATCGAGCGCGACACCCCCTGGGGCCGGATGACGTACATCGACTACCGCCACCGCGTGGAGTTCGGCGAGGACGAGTACCGCGCCATCGACGAGCACTGCAAGGAGCGCGGCATCGACTGGTTCGCCTCCCCGTGGGACACCGAGGCCGTCGCCTTCCTGGAGAAGTTCGACGTCCCCGCCCACAAGGTCGCCTCCGCCTCCCTCACCGACGACGAGCTGCTGCGCGAGCTGCGCGCCACCGGCCGCACGGTCATCCTCTCCACCGGCATGTCGACGCCGAAGCAGATCCGGCACGCCGTCGAGGTCCTCGGCAGCGACAACATCCTGCTCTGCCACGCCACCTCGACCTACCCGGCCAAGGCCGAGGAACTCAACCTCCGCGTCATCCAGACGCTCCAGGAGGAGTACCCGAACGTCCCGATCGGCTACTCCGGCCACGAGACCGGCCTCCAGACCACGCTGGCCGCCGTCGCCCTCGGCGCCACCTTCGTCGAGCGCCACATCACCCTCGACCGCGCCATGTGGGGCTCCGACCAGGCCGCCTCCGTCGAGCCGCAGGGCCTGACGCGCCTGGTCCGCGACATCCGCACCATCGAGACCGCGCTCGGCGACGGCGTGAAGAAGGTGTACGAGTCGGAGCTCGGCCCGATGAAGAAGCTCCGCCGGGTCCAGGGCGCCGTCGCCGCATGACCGGGCAGCTGGCGTTCGTCGAGAGCCCGGTCCAGCTTCTGAACGTCCTGGAGTGGGCGCACACGCAGAGCCCCGGGGGCCGCACGGCCCCCTCGACCGGTGGACCGGCGGACGTCGCCCCACCCCTCACGGTCGTCGTCCTCTCGCCGACCGACCCCATGTCGCGGGGCCAGCTGCGCCGGATGGCCCAGCTGGCCCGCGACCAGGGCCTCGCCGTCCACTGGCAGGAGGCCCGCGGCGGCCGGGGCGCGCTCGTCCGCACCCTGCGCGAGCTCGCCGGGCCGCTGCGCTCGGCGGAGCGGGTGATCATCGGGGACCCGTTCTCCCGGTACGTCCAGCTGCTCCTGACCCTCTTCGCCCCCCGGCACCTGACGGTGGTCGACGACGGCACCGCGACCATGGAGTTCGCCGCCCAGCTCGGCCGCGGCGAGCGCCTGGTGCGCTGGCACCGCAAGGGGAGCCTGGGCCCCCGCGAGCTGGTCCTCGCCCCGGTCACCGCCCTCGCCCGGCGGCGGCTCGCCCCCGCCCGGCGCCGCACGGTCGAGATCTTCACCTCGCTGCCCGTGGAGGCCCCGCCGGGCGTCACGGTCACCGAGAACGCGTACGCCTGGACCCGGGACGCCTTCGGCCCGCCGCTGCTCACCGGCGGCGCGGACCTGGTCGGCACCTCGCTGGTCGAGACGGGAGTCGTCGACGCCGACCACTACGCGCGCGTGGTGAGCGAGCTGGCCCGCGTCCACGGAGCCACCCGCTACTTCGCCCACCGCAGGGAGAGCGCCGAGAAGCTGCACCGGATCGCGGTCGAGACGGGCCTCCAGGTGGTCCGGCCCGATCTGCCCCTGGAACTGATAGCCCGACGAGGCCCCATCGGGCGCACGGTCGTCAGCTTCCCCTCCACGGTGGTGCACACCCTGCCGCTGGCCCTCGCCGGCACGGGCGTGAAGGTGGCGGTCATCGACATAGCGCCCGAGTGGCTGCGGGCGACCGCCTCACCGCGCGCGCAGGGTTTCCTGTCCGGGATCACGGGTACCGCGGCCCACGAGGTCGACCGGCTCACGAGCCGGGCGGCACACCCGTCCGACCGGCTCGAATTCGGCTGAGCGTACCCACCCGGAGTGAGGTTCATGCCTGAGAAACCGAGATTCTTTCCCCTAAGGGGCTGAAATTCTCGTGATCAACGGGCAGTTGACCTCTCTGCGGGCCTACCCTTCAAAGGGTGAACCAGTTGAAGTCCCGTGAGCCCGGCTCCGTCACCCTGCCCGGAACGCTGTCCGAACCCCTGCGCGCCGAACTCGTCGCCTTCCGCAGGGACTTGCACATGCACCCCGAGCTCGGGAACCAGGAGTTCCGTACGACCGCGGCGCTCAAGGCCCGCCTGGAGGCGGCCGGCCTGGAGCCGAAGGTCCTGCCGGGCGGCACCGGACTCATCTGTGACATCGGCACCCGGGCCGCCGGCCGGTCCATGCTCGCGATCCGCGGCGACATCGACGCGCTGCCCATCCCCGACGTCAAGACCGTCGCCTACCGCTCCACCGTGGCCAACCGCGCCCACGCCTGTGGACACGACGTCCACACCACCACCGTCCTCGGCGCCGGGCTCGTCCTCGCCGAGCTCGACCGCCAGGGCCTCCTGCCGAACGCCGTGCGGCTCGTCTTCCAGCCCGCCGAGGAGGTCCTGCCCGGCGGCGCCGCCGACGCCGTCGAGGCCGGGGTCCTGGACGGCGTCGGCCGGATCATCGCCGTCCACTGCGACCCCCGGGTCGACGCCGGGAAGATCGGGCTCCGGGCCGGACCCATCACCTCCGCCTGCGACCGCCTGGAGGTCACCCTCGACGGACCCGGCGGCCACACCGCCCGCCCGCACCTCACCACCGACCTCGTCACCGCCGCCGCCCGGGTCGCCACCGACGTCCCCGCCGTCCTCGCCCGCCGCGTCGACGCCCGCTCGGGCCTCTCCGTCACCTGGGGCCGCATCGAGGCCGGCCACGCCCCGAACGTCATCCCGCAGCACGCCGAGCTGTCCGGCACCGTCCGCTGCCTCGACCTCCCCACCTGGCGCGAGGCCCCCGACCTGATCCACGCCGCGATCGACGAGGTCGCGACCCTCCACCGGGCCAAGTCGACCGTCACCTACGTCCGCGGCGTCCCCCCGGTCGTCAACGACCCGGCCGTCGCCGAGCTGCTCCACGACGCCATGACGGCCCGCCGCGGACCGTATGCGATCGAGGACACCGAGCAGAGCCTCGGCGGCGAGGACTTCTCCTGGTACCTGGAGCACGTCCCCGGCGCCATGGCCCGCCTCGGCGTCCGCACCCCCGGCGACGCCAGGGTCCGCGACCTGCACGCCGGCGACTTCGACGTGGACGAGCGGTGCATCGAGGCCGGCGTGGAGCTCTTCACGGCCGCGGCCCTCCTCGACGCCACGCCCCAGCGCTGACCCCCGGCCGGGCGGGTGGCGAGAGCCGGACGGGCGGCGGGAACGGCGCCCCCGGGCCCTCATCCGTCCGGCCCACCGCCGTCCCACGGCCGGCCCAGCGCCCGGCGCGTCGCCTTCCGACCCCTGTTCGGGCATCCGCCCCCGGCGGTATAACCGGCGGTACCGGGCCGAACGCCCCCGGTCGCCTCGGCTGGCCGGTTCGCGACGATCCGATAACGACTCATGAACGGGTCTTTAACTGACATCTACGCGCGTTACGATCGCCGCGAAACCAGCGCCGGAAGAGGCGCTTTCGGTCAGTCTTGAAGGGACCCTCCTCTTGCGCCGGATCACCAGGATCACGACCGTGGGCATCGCCTCCGCGGCGCTCGCGCTGTCCGTCACCGCGTGCGGCAAGTCGTCCACCGACTCGGGTTCGAGCTCCAGCTCGACCTCCGGCTCGAAGGAAGTCAAGGCCGCCATCGCGTACGACATCGGCGGCCGCGGCGACCAGTCGTTCAACGACGCCGCCTACGCCGGCCTGAAGAAGGCCGAGGACGAGCTCGGCGTCAAGGGCGCCGAGGCCGAGCCGTCGCAGGGCGAGAGCGACGCCGACAAGGTCGCGCGCCTCACCTCGCTGGCCCGCGCCGGGAACAACCCGGTCATCGGCGTCGGCTTCGCCTACGCCCCGGCCATCGAGAAGGTCGCCAAGGCCTACCCGAAGACCACCTTCGGCCTCATCGACGACACGTCGAAGACCGGCCCGAACATCGCCAACCTCGTCTTCAACGAGGAGCAGGGCTCCTACCTGGCCGGCGTCGCCGCCGCCAAGGCGTCCAAGTCCGGCACGGTCGGCTTCATCGGCGGTGTCGAGGTTCCGCTGATCAAGAAGTTCGAGGCGGGCTTCGCGCAGGGCGTCAAGGACACCAACCCCAAGGCGAAGGTGCTCGTCCAGTACCTGACCCAGCCGCCGAACTTCGACGGCTTCTCGAAGCCCGACCTCGGCAAGGCCGCCGCGCAGGGCCAGCTCGACAAGGGCGCCGACGTGATCTACGCCGCCGCCGGTCTGGCCGGTTCCGGTGCGATCGAGGCCGCCTCCGCCGCGGGCAAGTGGGCCATCGGCGTCGACTCCGACCAGTACAAGCAGGCGGGTCTGGCCTCGTACAAGGACCAGATCCTGACCTCGGTCACCAAGGACGTCTCGGGCTCCGTCTACAACCTGATCAAGTCGGTCAAGGACGGCAAGCCGCAGACCGGTGAGATCCGCTACGGCCTCGCCACCAACGGCGTCGGCCTGGCCGACTCCAACCCGGCTTACACGAAGATGACGGACCTCATCGCCGCGGTGGACAAGGCGAAGAAGGAGATCATCGACGGCAAGATCACGGTCAAGACCGCTCCGTAAGGGCACCAGGTCACGACCTGAGCCCGGGCCCGGGATCCGACGGCACCCCCGCCGGATCCCGGGGCCCGGGCCCATTCCCGTACGGGTTTTCATTTTTCGGCAGCGCTACGCGCGTAGATGTCTCCCTGGCACGATAACTTCGCCCCGCCCTGCCCTCCCGCTCCCACTCCTTCCGGCCAAGGAGAGTGCGTCATCAACGCGTCCAGCCCCCCTGCCGTAGAACTGCACGGCATCACCAAGCGTTTCCCCGGCGTCGTCGCCAACAAGGACATCGCCATCACGGTCCGCAAGGGCACCGTGCACGCCCTCATCGGCGAGAACGGTGCCGGCAAGTCGACCCTCATGAAGATCCTCTACGGCATGCAGAAGCCGGACGAGGGCACCATCGCGGTCGACGGCGAGCAGGTCACCTTCTCCAGCCCCGGTGACGCCATCGCCCGCGGCATCGGCATGGTGCACCAGCACTTCATGCTCGCCGACAACCTCACCGTCCTGGAGAACGTCGTCCTCGGCGGCGAGAAGCTCTACGGCATCGGCGCCAAGGCGCGGAAGAAGATCAACGAGATCTCCGACGCGTACGGCCTCGGGGTCCGCCCCGACGCGCTCGTCGAGGACCTCGGCGTCGCCGACCGGCAGCGCGTGGAGATCCTGAAGGTCCTCTACCGCGGCGCGAAGATCCTCATCCTCGACGAGCCGACCGCCGTGCTCGTCCCGCAGGAGGTCGACGCGCTCTTCGACAACCTGCGCGAGCTCAAGTCCGAGGGCCTCACCGTCATCTTCATCTCGCACAAGCTGGGCGAGGTCCTGAAGGTCGCCGACGACATCACCGTCATCCGCCGGGGCACCACGGTCGGCACCGCCGACCCGAAGACCGCCACCACCAAGCAGCTCGCCGAGCTGATGGTCGGCAGCGAGCTGCCCTCGCCGGAGACCCGCGAGTCGACGGTCACGGACGTCCCGATGCTCCGGGTCGAGGGCCTGACCCTGACCGAGGCCGGCGCCGCCGCGGCCGCCCCGCTCACCACTGCCGCCCCGCCGGACCCGTCCGGCGCGGTCACCGTCCAGGAGATCGGCGCGGGCCGCAAGCTCCTCGACGACATCTCGCTCACCATCCACAAGGGCGAGATCCTCGGCATCGCCGGTGTCGAGGGCAACGGCCAGACCGAGCTCATCGAGGCCCTGATGGGCATGTCCGTCCCCGACGAGGGCGTCATCACCCTCGACGGCGAGGACATCTCCAAGGTCTCCGTGCGCAAGCGCCGCGAGGGCGGCATCGGCTACATCCCCGAGGACCGCCACCGGCACGGCCTGCTCCTGGAGGCCCCCCTCTGGGAGAACCGCATCCTCGGCCACGTCACCGAGGCCCCCAACTCCAAGCGCGGCCTCCTCGACCCGAAGGCCGCCCGCAAGGACACCGAGCGGATCGTGCGCGAGTACGACGTCCGCACCCCCGGCATCGACGTGACCGCGGCCTCCCTCTCCGGCGGCAACCAGCAGAAGCTGATCGTCGGCCGCGAGATGAGCCACAACCCGAAGTTCCTGATCGCCGCCCACCCCACCCGCGGTGTGGACGTCGGCGCGCAGGCGCAGATCTGGGACGCGATCCGGGACGCCCGCCGCGCGGGTCTCGCGGTACTGCTGATCTCCGCCGACCTCGACGAGCTGATCGGCCTGTCCGACACGCTCCGGGTCATGTACCGCGGCAAGCTGGTCGCCGACGCCGACCCCGCCACCATCACGCCCGAGCAGCTGGGCTCCGCCATGACCGGCGCAGCCACCGGCCGCCTCGAAGGCACCGAAGAGCAGTCCGAAGACGGTGACGCCCGATGATGAAAATCGACAAGGACAAGCTGATCATCGGGGCCGCCGGCCCCGTGCTCGCTCTGGTCACCTCCTTCGTGCTCACCGTCCTGGTGCTGCTCGCGACGGGCCTCGACCCGATCGAGCCGATCCGCCTGATGATCGAGAACGCCGGGTACTCCGACACCCAGGTGCTGATCGTCAACTACACCGGGATCCTCTATCTGGCGGCCCTGGCCGTGGCCATCGGCTTCCGGATGAACCTCTTCAACATCGGCGTCGACGGCCAGTACCGCCTCGCCGCGATGCTGTCGGCGCTCGTCGGCGCGGCCGTGGACCTGCCCGGTCCGCTGCACATCCTGCTGATCGTGCTCGTGGCCATCGCGACCGGCGCCTTCTGGGCCGGCATCGCGGGCGTCCTGAAGACCACCCGCGGCGTCTCCGAGGTCGTCTCCACGATCATGCTCAACGCCATCACCACCTCCCTGGTGGCCTGGCTGATCCTGCCGAAGAACTTCGGCGTCCAGCCCGAGGGCTCCAACGACCTCACCACCGGTCAGATCGCCGAGTCCGGCTGGTTCCCCGGCATCGACATGGGCGAGGGCGCCGGCGAGATCTACGGCTTCACCTTCGTCGCGCTCGCGCTCGGCGTCGTCTACTGGTTCGTGCTCAACCGCACCCGCTTCGGCTTCGACCTGCGCGCCACCGGCGAGAGCGAGTCCGCGGCCCAGGCCAGCGGCGTCGACGCCAAGAAGATGATCCTCACCTCGATGCTGATCTCGGGCGGCCTCGCCGGCCTGTCCGGCATGCCGACGCTGCTCGGCGAGACCCACACGTACAGCCTCGCCTTCCCCGTGGGCATCGGCTTCACCGCCATCACCGTCGCCCTGCTCGGCCGCAACCACCCGGTCGGCATCCTCTTCGCCGCCCTGCTCTTCGCGTTCCTCGAAAAGGCGTCCTCGAACCTCGACGTCGCGGGCTACCCGAAGGAGATCACGCAGATCATGCAGGGCATCATCGTGATCGCCGTGGTCGTCTCCTACGAGCTCGTCCGCCGTTACGGCCTCCGCCGCCAGCAGCAGAAGGTCGGCGAGGAACTCGCCGCCGGCGGCGCCATCAAGACCGACAAGGAGGTGGCGGCATGAGCACCGGCACCGTTGCCAAGCCGAGCGCCGCGCCCAAGAAGGCCGGACGCCGCAAGCTGACCTGGCCCTGGATCCTGCTGATCATCGCGGCCGGCCTCGTGCTCTTCTCGCTGGTCCGGGTGGTCTCCGGAGCCGACGACCTCACCTCCGTCGGCCAGATCTCCGGTGCGCTCCAGCTCGCCGTGCCGATCGGCATGGCCGGTCTCGGCGGTCTGTGGTCCGAGCGCGCGGGCGTCGTCAACATCGGTCTCGAGGGCATGATGGTCCTCGGCACCTGGTTCGGCGCCTGGGCCGGCTACCAGTGGGGCCCGTGGACGGGCGTCGTCGTCGGCATCCTCGGCGGCGCGCTCGGCGGCCTCCTGCACGCGATCATCACCGTCACGTTCAACGTGAACCACATCGTCTCCGGTGTGGCGATCAACATCCTGGCGGTCGGCTTCACCCAGTACCTGTCGAACTTCACCTTCGACAAGGCCGAGGGCGGCTCCTCCAAGCAGTCCCCGCGCATCGACCAGATCACCGACATCACCATCCCCGGGCTCTCCGACGGACTGATCGACCTCCAGCAGAAGCACTGGTTCCTGATCTCGGACCTCGCCGGCATCCTCGGCGGCCTGGTCACCAACCTGTCGGTGCTGACGATCGTGGCCGTCCTGCTCATCCCCGGCACCTGGTGGGTGCTCTGGCGCACGGCCTTCGGCCTGCGGCTGCGCTCCTGCGGCGAGAACCCGGTCGCGGCCGAGTCCCTGGGCGTCAACGTCTACAAGTACAAGTACATCGCGGTCGCCGTCTCCGGCGCCCTCGCCGGCCTCGGCGGCGCCTTCCTGGCGATCGTCTCCACCGGCATCTACCAGGAGGGCCAGACCGGCGGCCGCGGCTACATCGGCCTCGCCGCGATGATCTTCGGCAACTGGATGCCCGGCGGCATGGCCATGGGCGCCGGCCTCTTCGGCTTCACCGACAGCCTCAAGCTGCGCGGCGGCGCCGAGAACGTCCACGCGCTGCTGCTGCTCGTCGCGGTGCTCCTGGTGATCGCCGCCCTGTGGCAGCTGTACAAGAAGAAGTACGTGGTCGCGGTCGTCTCCGCGGTGTTCTCCGCGGCCTTCTTCCTCTGGTACGGCCTGACCGACGAGGTCCCGAGCCAGTTCGTCGACGCCGCCCCGTACATCACCACCCTGCTGGTGCTCGCCCTCTCGGCGCAGCGCCTGCGGATGCCGAAGGCGGACGGCCTGCCCTACCGGAAGGGCCAGGGCAAGTGACGGCGGCGCCCGACTGGGAGCTGCTCCGGGAGACCGCCCGCGAGGCGATGTCCCACGCCTACGCCCCGTACTCGGGCTACCCGGTCGGTGCGGCGGCCCTCGTGGACGACGGGCGGGTGGTCTCCGGCTGCAACGTGGAGAACGCCTCCTTCGGCCTCGGCCTGTGCGCCGAGTGCGGGCTCGTCTCGCAGCTGCAGGCGACCGGCGGCGGGCGCCTGACGCACTTCGTGTGCGTGGACGGCCGGGGCGAGTCCCTGGTCCCCTGCGGGCGCTGCCGGCAGCTCCTGTACGAGTTCGGCGGCCCCGAGCTCGTCCTGGAGACCCCGGCGGGGTTCCTGACCCTGTCCGAGATGCTCCCGCAGGCCTTCGGCCCGGACCACCTCGTCAAGTAGCACTTCGGAGCGGCCCTTCCGCCACCATGGAAGGGTCGCTCCCCCTTTCCCCCTCTATGCGCGTAGAAAGAGGCACCACCATGGACGTCATCTCCGTCATCCGCACCAAGCGGGACAAGGGCGAGCTGAGCCCCGAGCAGATCGACTGGGTCATCGACGCCTACACCCGCGGCGTGGTCGCCGACGAGCAGATGTCCGCCCTGGCCATGGCCATCCTGCTGAACGGCATGAACCGCACGGAGATCGCCCGCTGGACCGCCGCCATGATCGCGTCCGGCGAGCGCATGAACTTCGACGCGCTGTCCCGCCCGACCGCCGACAAGCACTCCACCGGCGGCGTCGGCGACAAGATCACCCTTCCGCTCGCCCCGCTCGTCGCGGCCTGCGGCGCGGCCGTGCCGCAGCTCTCCGGCCGCGGCCTCGGCCACACCGGCGGCACGCTCGACAAGCTGGAGTCCATCCCCGGCTGGCGCGCACTGCTCTCCAACGAGGAGATGCTGCACGTCCTCGACACCACGGGCGCGGTCATCTGCGCGGCGGGCGACGGCCTGGCGCCGGCGGACAAGAAGCTGTACGCGCTCCGCGACGTCACCGGCACGGTCGAGGCGATCCCGCTGATCGCCTCCTCCATCATGTCCAAGAAGATCGCCGAGGGCACCGGCTCGCTCGTCCTGGACGTCAAGGTCGGCACCGGCGCCTTCATGAAGAACATCGAGGACGCCCGCGAACTGGCCTCCACCATGGTGGCGCTCGGCACCGACAGCGGCGTCAAGACGGTCGCGCTCCTCACCGACATGGCGACCCCGCTCGGCCTCACCGCCGGCAACGCCCTGGAGGTCCGCGAGTCGGTCGAGGTCCTCGCCGGCGGCGGCCCCGCCGACGTCGTCGAGCTCACGATCGCCCTCGCCCGCGAGATGCTCGACGCGGCCGGCGTCAAGGACGCCGACCCGGCGAAGGCGCTCAAGGACGGCTCGGCGATGGACGTCTGGCGCCGGATGATCGCGGCCCAGGGCGGCGACCCCGACGCGGCCCTCCCGGTCGCCCGCGAGCAGCACGTCGTCACGGCCCCGTCGACCGGTGTCCTCACCCGCCTCGACGCGTACGACGTCGGCATCGCCGCCTGGCGCCTGGGCGCGGGCCGCGCCCGCAAGGAGGACCCGGTGCAGGCGGGCGCCGGCGTCGAGCTCCACGCGAAGCCGGGCGACACGGTGACCGCGGGCCAGCCGCTGCTGACCCTCCACACGGACACCCCGGAGAAGTTCGACTACGCCCTGAAGTCCCTGGAGTCGGCCTGGGACATCGCGGCGCCGGGCACGGCGTTCACCCCGAACCCGATCGTGCTGGACCGCATCGCGTAGGCATCCGCGAGCCCGGTGCGGTCCAGGGCGCCCCGGAAGCGCTTGACGATCGCGTCGCGC
>NZ_JAINVG010000111.1 GCF_020400725.1 Streptomyces sp. NK15101
GTCCTTACCCATGATGGAGCTCCCCTAGACGCTTTTGGCACTGAGTACCCTCAGCAAAACACACTCAGTGCCATGACGCCAGAGCGCCCCTCCGCTGTTCTGTGGAGGGGCGCTCAAAGGACCGGCTGGTCGGTTTTCTTGAGGGAAGTGCGTGCAGGGTCACGCGCCCTCGCGGCGGAGTTTCCTCGCGTCGTACTCCACGCCCAGCTGACGGGCGCGGCCCTCGGACATGTCGAGACTGCTCAGCAGGGCCGGCGTGCAGATGCTGGGGAGCAGATACCGCAGCATCACGGAGACCCGATGGGTCAGGTCATTGCGCTCGCAAAGAATCTGGGACATCGTCTGGATCCCCGCGTACGCGCCCGAGAAGAGCTCGGCCGTGTCCGTCACGTCCACGTGGACGAGGAGTTCTCCCCGCGCCTTCGCGACCGTGAGGATGTCCGACAGCTGGTCGATCCACGCCCGGAACGGGCCCGCCCGGTCGACGCTGACGGCGCCGCTGTCCAGGGTCAGCGCGACGCTGCCGCGCACGAGCGCGTCGTGCTGCAGCCGGTAGGCGAGCAGGAAGGCCTGGTCCGCGAGTTCCTGGAGCTTGATGGGCTGCGGGGTCAGCGGCTCGTCCAGCATCTGGGCGTCGAGCACACCGAGGGCGAGGTCTTCCTTGGACGCAAAGTGGAAGTACAGCGCTCCCTTGGTCACCCCGGCGCGCACCAGGATCTCTCCGATGGTCGTCCGCTCGTAGCCGCGCTCCGCGAAGACGCTCGCGGCCGATTCCAGGATCGCCCGCCGGGTCTTGATTGCACGCGCTTGCTGCGCCAAGGCGCCTCCTGCTGTATCGCTGTCTGTGTTCGACGTGTGACGTGAAGCATTGAAAAGAAAACCGGGCTGTACGTATTCTAGGCCGGGCGGAGAAGCCGCCCTGGGGCCGCGGGGACGCGAGGGGGATCCATGGATCAGAGCTGCCGAGGGGGGACGGGACACGTCCCCGGGGAGTTCGTTCACCGCGAGAATCCCGCGGACATCATCCCCACGGGTTGGACCCAGTTGACGGAGAACCGGTTCTCCGTCTCCGCCCGCTGGCCTGCCGCGCATCCCTTCTTCTCTCCGGTGGCAGGGGACCGGCACGACCCCGTACTGGTGGCCGAGACGATACGCCAGGCCACCATGCTCGTCGCTCATGCCGAGTTCGGGGTACCCGTCGAGGACCAGTTCGTCATGTGGGGCCTCGGCTACACCGCCGACGCCGAGGCCCTCGCCGTGAGCGGGCTCTCCTCGGACATCGCCGTCGACGTCGTCTTCTCCGACCTCGACAGCCGCCGCGGCAGCCTGCGCAACCTGCGCTCCACCGTGGTGATCACCCGTGACGGCCGGTACCTCGCCACCGGCAGCGCCCTGGCCCGCTCCACCTCGGCCCTCGCGTACTGCAGGATCCGCGGCGAGCGGATGGCCGCGCTCGGCCGGCCGGTTCCGCTGATCCCGGGCGTGGCCCCGCACCTGGTCGGCCGCGAGCGCGCCGAGGACGTCGTCCTCGCGCCGGGCGCCCGGCCCGGACAGTGGCAGGTGCGGATCAACACCGGACACCCCACGCTGTTCCGGCGCCCGAACGACCACATCCCGGGGATGATGCTCCTCGAAGCCGCCCGGCAGGCGGCGACGATGGCGGTCGGGAGCGCGGCGTTCCTGCCGACCGTCATGGACGTGAGCTTCTCGCGCTACGCCGAGCTCGACAGCCCCTGCTGGGTCGAGGCCGAGACCGTGCCCACCTCGGACCCGTCGGTGACGGCCGTCCGGATCACCGGTCGGCAGGACGACGAGCCCGTGTTCCTCTGCACGCTCACCTCCCCGCTCCGGGACCTGGCGGTGGCCGCGACCGGCCTCGGCACCCGCCTGGTGGGCTGAACCGAAAGAAAGTGGGACCGACATGTCCGATCTGACCGGCAGGACCGCGATCGTCACGGGGGCGAGCCGCGGCATCGGAAGGGGCATCGCCGAGAGGCTGAGCAGGGACGGGGCCCTGGTGGCCGTGCACTACGGCAGCGACGAGGCCGCCGCCCGCGAGACGGTGAAGACCATCGAGGAGGCGGGCGGCCGGGCCTTTCCGGTACGCGCGGACCTGGAGGCCCCGGACGCCGCCGACACGTTCTACGCCGCCCTGGAAGCGGGTCTCGCGGAGCGGGGCGAGGGCCCCGGGTTCGACATCCTCGTCAACAACGCGGGAGTGAGCGGTGCGGGCGGTCTCGACCAGCTGACCAGCGAGAACTTCGACCGGCTGTTCGCGATCAACGTCAAGGCCCCGCTCTTCCTCGTCAAGCGGGGTCTGGGCCGGCTGCGCGACGGCGGCCGGATCGTCAACATCTCCTCGGCGGCGACGAGGGTCGCCTTCCCCGAGTCCCTCACCTACTCGATGACGAAGGGGGCCCTCGACACGATGACCCTCGCCCTCGCCAAGGAGCTGGGGCCGAGGGGGATCACGGTCAACACGGTGGCCCCCGGCTTCGTCGCGACGGACATGAACGCGCGGCGGCGCACGACCCCGGAGGCGAGGGCGACCCTCGCCGCCTACTCGGTCTTCAACCGGATCGGTACGCCGGCCGACATCGCGGACGTGGTCGGCTTCCTCGTCTCCGACGACGCGCGCTGGGTCACCGGCCAGTACGTGGACGCCACGGGCGGCACCGGGCTCTGACCCGCCGCCCGGCGTCCCCCGCGCCAGGGGGCCGGGCCGTCCGGACCCTCAGCCGGCCGTCCGGACCTTCAGCCCACCCGGACGTGGGCGCGGTCCTCCAGGGCCGTGCTGCCCGCCGGTTCCAGGGCGGCGAGCGACTCGGGGCCCGTCAGCAACGGCAGCAGCGTCCGCCACAGACCGGTGACGGTCCTGGGCGACAGCCATTCGCCGTTGTCCCGGCAGAGGGCCTCCAGGCCGATCGTGGCGGCCACGATCGTCCGGGCGAGGTCCTGACGCGCGAATCCGGCGTGGAGCAGGCCCTCGTCGGCGGCCTCCGCGAGCCGCTGCTGTACGCAGGTCTGCCATTCCTGGCGCAGGTTCAGCTCCGTACCGCCGTCGTGGGAGCAGCTGAGCCGGAAGCCGGCGCGGACGACGACGTCCTCGCGGAGCAGCCGGGCCAGCGCGTGCGAGGTGTCGGCGAGGTTCTGCAGGGCGTTCGACCCCTGCCGGTACACGATCCGGGCGGTCCGGCGCAGTGCGGTGGACGCCGCGCACTCGACGGCCGCGGCGACCGCCGCCTTGTTCTCGAAGTGGAAGTGGAGAGCCCCGGGGCTCACGCCCGCTCCCGCGCTGATCGCGGACAGCTTGGCCAGGGTGTAGCCGTTCCGGTCGAACTCCCCGGCCGCCGACCTGATCAGCGCGTCGCGGGTCCGTGCGGACCGCTCTTGTTTGGTCACCGATGGCTCCGTACCGGCCCGACGACAGTAAACCGACTGCTCGGTATTGTACGAGCTCTTTGTGCCGTGCTGGGGTGCTTTGGCGAGGTCGGCGAACCGGTTGGCGATATCGGCGAACCGGGCGGAACCGCCGTCGTGGACGGGGCAGTGCCACCACCGCGCCCGCGAGCGGCACCACGTTCCTGACGGCGAACTCGCCGACCGGCGCGAGCAGCGGCGGGTTGGAGCGGGCGAAGGCGACCGACGGGGTCAGGAGGCCGTGCCGTACCGGGCGAGCAGTCGGGTTCGACGGGACGGCTGGAGGTTCGCGCGGGTCACGTCCCCGTCGTAGTGGGCGAGGACCCTGGGGTCCATGACGCGGCGCCAGAGCGGCGGGACGTACGCGAGGACGATCATCCCCGCGTACCCCGTCGGCATCTCGGGGGCCTCGTCGAAGTGGCGCAGCGACTGGTAGCGCCGGGTGGGATGGGCGTGGTGGTCGCTGTGCCGCTGGAGGTGGTAGAGGAAGACGTTCGAGGCGACGTTGTCGCTGTTCCAGCTGTGGCGCGGGGCGCACCGCTCGTACCGCCCGCTCGCGGTGCGCTCCCGTTTGAGGCCGTAGTGCTCGGTGTAGTTGATGACTTCGAGCAGGCAGAAGCCGAAGACCGCCTGGACCGCGAGGTACGGCAGGACCCCCGGCCCGAAGGCGAGCGCGAGCCCGGTGAAGAGCGCGAACGACAGCGCCCAGGAGCCGAGGACCGTGTTGCGCGGGCTCCACACGGACCGGCCCCGGCGGGCGAGCCGGCGCTTCTCCAGCCGCCAGGCCGAGGCGAGGCTGCCGAGGACGGTCCGGGGCAGGAAGCGCCAGAAGCTCTCGCCGAGCCGGGCGCTCGCCGGGTCCTCCGGGGTGGCGACGCGGATGTGGTGGCCGTGGTTGTGCTCGACGTAGAAGTGGCCGTACCAGGTCTGGGCGAGCGCGATCCGGGAGAGCCGGCGCTCCAGGGCCTCCGTCTTGTGCCCCAGTTCGTGGGCGGTGTTGATGGCGATGCCGGCGACCCCGCCGAGGGTGAGCGTCAGCCCGATCCTGTCCGCGAGGGCGAGGTCGCCCCGGGTGATCAGCCAGCAGCCGAGGACGAGGCCGGCGTACTGGAGGGGGAGGTAGAGGTAGGTGCACCACCGGTAGTGGCGGTCCTGTTCCAGGTGGGCGATCGCGCTCTCCGGAGGGTTGGCGGAGTCCTTGCCGATGAGGTGGTCGACGACCGGGAAGATCACGTACAGGACGAGGATCCCGGTCCACCAGAAGACCCGGAGCCCGGTGGCGGTCACCAGTCCCCAGGAGAGGAAGGGGAAGGCCGGGATGAGCAGGCCGAGCAGCCAGAGCCATCGCTTGGGGTCGCGCCAGGCGGCGGGGGCTTCGGGGGCGTCACTGTGCAGGGTCAAGACCGGCTCCTCGGAGAGGTGGACACTTCGCTTGCCTACTGTCCAGTTGATAGACGGATCGACAGTGGAACGTCAATGCACTGGACAGTGCCCGGTGGATAAAGTGGGGGCACGATGACACGTTTCCGCGAGAGTGTTCGGTCCCTCCTGCGCGAGCAGGTGCTCGACGCCGCCTACCGGCTCGTCGCCGCCGACGGCTGGGGCGTGCTGCGCATGACCGCCATCGCGCGCGCCGCCGGCATCAGCCGCCAGACGCTCTACAACGAATTCGGCTCCAAGGAGGCCATCGGCAACGCCCTGGTCCAGCGCGAGCTGGAGGGCTTCCTCGTCGGAATCCAGCGTGAACTCGACGCCCACCGGGGCGAGTTGGAGGCGGCAGCGGCGGCGGGCGTCGGCTACACGCTCCAGCAGGCCGTGGACAACCCCCTCATCAAGAGCGTCCTGCTCGCGGCGCGCGGCGGCGAGGACGATCTCCTCGCCTACCTCACGACCCGCCCGGAACCGGTCTTCGGCACGGCGATGGCGATGCTCGACGCGTACGCGGTCGAGGCCTGGCCCGACGTCGACGAGGAGTCCCGCGGACTGGCCGTCGAGACGATCGTGCGGCTCACCGTCAGCCACATCGTCCAGCCGGTGGCCTCGCCGGAGGAGTCGGCCCGGCGCATCGCCAGGATCACTGCACGGATCGCGTACCCGGGCGGCCGCGCCTGAGGCGGTCCCGCGTCCCCCGGTCGGGAAAGGGGCGAGGCCCGCTGTCGGACACGGGGGATCTCCGGCAGCGAGCCTCTGTTGAACATTGTACGAGATCGTCGAGGGTGCTCCGCACGCCCGGCGGCGGTGGCGAAGGACGGGCCGGCGGGGTACACCTCCCCTGAGGCGCGGAAACGGCCACCCGGGGCCGGATACCCCGACCGCGTCGCCGGTGACGACGAGGAGGTCGCCGTGGAAGGCAGAAGCAAAGGGTTCGTGCGGTCCTTCAACCGGCTCGGCGGGTACGGCTTCGTCGTCCCCGTGGGCTCCGAGGAGCAGGTGTACTTCAGCGCCGAGGACATCGAGGCCGCGGAGCGGACGGTCTCCGAAGGGCAGCAGGTCTCCTTCGTCCTGGTCCTCGGTGAGGGCCGCTTCGAGGCGAAGCAACTGCGCCTCTGACACCGGCGGGGCCCGGCGCGGGGCCGGACCGGTGGTGCGGCGCCGGGGCCGGCCGGTGGTGGGTGCCGGGGTCGGCCGGTGTGCGGCGCAGGGGACTGGCCGGTGGTGTGGTGCCGGGGTCGGTCGGTGGTGCCGCACCGGGGTCGGTCGCCCCTTCGCGTGCACCTGGACGGGTACGCGCGCGGCTCCGCTTCCTGGGTACGGTGGGCGCATGTCCACACCCGGGCCCGCGCCCACCGACCCCGCAGCCCTCGCCCGCCCGCACGAGCGGACCCCGGGGGCGCGCGAACTCGCGGCGGCGGCCGAGGTGTTCGGCCTGCTCTCCGACCCGACCCGGCTCCATCTGGTGTGGCTGCTCACCCGGGGCGAGGCCGACGTCGGCGCCCTGACCGAGGCGTGCGGGGCCGCGCGCCCCGCCGTCAGCCAGCACCTCGCCAAACTGCGCCTCGGCGGACTCGTCACGACCCGCAAGGAAGGCCGCCGGGTGGTGTACGCCATGCCGGACGGACACCTGAAGCGGCTGGTCGTCGAGGCGATCAGCCGCGCCGACCACCAGGTGACCGGGGAGCCCTGGCACGACTGAGGCCGGCCGGAAGCCTGCGTGAACATGTGCGCACTCGTGCACGCATCGGTTACGGTGGAGGCCTCAGCCGTCCGCCGTGGCCGACCGGGGGCTTCCCCATGCTGTCCGTCCTCCGCAACCGCACCTACCGGCGCCTCTTCGCCGCGCAGGTCGTCGCCCTCACGGGCACCGGCCTGGCGACCGTGGCCCTGAGCCTCCTCGCGTACGACCTGGCCGGAGCGGACGCCGGCGTCGTGCTCGGCACCGCCCTCGCCCTCAAGATGGCCGCGTACGTGGCGATCGCCCCGCTCGCCGGCGCGCTCGCCGACCGGGTGCCCCGGCGCGCACTGCTCGTCTCGACGGACCTGGCGCGGGCGACGGTCGTGCTCGCCCTGCCGTTCGTCGGCCGGGTGTGGCAGGTGTACCTCCTGATCCTCCTGCTCCAGGCCGCGTCCGCCGCCTTCACCCCCGCCTTCCAGGCGACGATCCCGCAGGTGCTGCCCGAGGAGCGCGACTACACCGGGGCGCTCTCCCTCTCCCGCCTCGCCTACGACCTGGAGAGCCTGGTCAGCCCCGTGCTCGCCGCCGCGCTGCTCACCCTCGTCCCGTACTCCTGGCTCTTCGCCGGCACCGCCGCCGGGTTCCTCGCCTCCGCGCTCCTCGTCCGGACCACCACCCTGCCCCCGCCGCCCGGCCCCGGAGCCGCCCGGACCGGCGGACGCCTGTACGCCAAAGTGGCCTTCGGCGTCCGGCTCCTCCTCGCCACCCCGCGGCTGCGCGCCCTCCTCGCCCTCGACCTCGCCGTCGCGGCCGCCGGCGCCGTGGTCCTCGTCGACACCGTGCTCCTGGTCCGCGACACCCTCGGCCGCCCCGCCGGCGACGTCCCGATCGCCCTCGGCGCCTACGGGGCGGGATCCATGGCCGTGGCGCTGCTGCTGCCGCGCGTCCTGGACCGGGCGGACGACCGCGCCGTCATGGTCCGGGCGGCCTTCGTCCTGCCCGGCGCCCTCGTGCTCCTCGCCCTCGGCCTCACCGCCGCCCCGGGCCCCTGGTCCTGGCCCGCCCTGCTCGCGGTCTGGCTGGTGGCCGGCGCGGCCGGCTCGGCGGTCCTCACCCCCGGCGGCCGAGTGGTGCGCCGCTCGGCCGCCGGGGGCGACCTGCCGGCCGCCTTCGCGGCCCGGTTCTCCCTCTCGCACGCCTGCTGGCTGCTCGCCTACCCGCTCGCCGGCTGGCTCGCCGCCCGGGCGGGACCCGCCGTCTCGGCGGCCGTGCTCGCCGCCCTCGCCCTCCTCGGGGCCGTGGGCGCCGCCCGCCTCTGGCCCCGGGAGGACCCGGCCGAGCTGGAGCACGTCCACCCCGAACTCCCGGCCGGCCACCCGCACCTGGCCGGATCCGGCGCCCACCACGCGCACGCGTTCCACATCGACGCGCTGCACCGGCGGTGGCCGGCCGCGCCGGGCCGATAGGCGAGCGCGGCTCCCGGACGGCGCGACCGGACGGTTCCCCTCTGCCCCACATGGATGCCTCTCGTCCCGATCATGGAGTGTTCGGCCGGATCGGAGCGGTTCCTCCCGACATAGTGCGGGGCATGAGACCCACCCCCACCCGGAGCCGGTCCCGCAGGGCCCTCCTCTGTGCCGCGCTCCTCGCCCTCACCGTCCAGACCGCCGCCGCCCCGGCACTCGCCTCGCGCCCCGGGGGCCCCGGGGGACACGGGGGGAGGGACTGCGTGCGGACCGAGCGGCCCCTCGACGGCACGGCCCGCCGGATCCTGGACATCACCCGCAAGGCCAAGAGCGACCTCAGGCTCAAGTCCGTCGAGCTGCGCGTCACCGTCGACGGACGCGAGGTCCTCACCGACGCCCTCGGCGAATCCATGACCGGCGTCCCCGCCGAGCCGGACATGCACTTCCGGGCCGGCTCCGTGGCCTTCGCCCACATCGGCACGGCCCTCCTCCGCCTGGTCGAGGAAGGCAGGGTCGACCTCGACGACACGGTCGAGCAGTGGCTGCCCGACGTGCCCGAGGCGGACCGGATCACCCTGCGGATGCTGGCCGCCAACACCACCGGCCTCCACGACTACGTGACCGACCCGGCCTTCGGCGCCGAGCTGGAGGCGCACCCCTTCCGCCAGTGGACCCCGGCACAGCTCCTCGCCTACCCCTACCGGCACTCCTTCTGGTACGAGCCGGGCACCAGCTGGAGCTACTCCCACGCCAACTACCTCCTGCTCGTCGCCGCACTCGAGAAGATCACCGGCACCCGGATCGACAGGCTGGTCGGGGAGTACGTCACCGGGCCCCTCGGAATGCGGAACACCCGGAACGGCTTCACCCCCGACATCCCGCGCCCGGTCCTGCACGCCTTCACCTCGGACCGCGGCTTCTACGAGGAGTCCACCTTCTGGAACCCCTCGTGGACCACCGCGCCGGGCGCGGTCATCACCACCCACGTCTGCGACCTCGCCACCTCGGCGCGGGCGATCGGCAGCGGCGAACTCCTCTCGTACCGCTCGTACCGCACGCTGCTGAACCCGGGGACGGTCGGCCTCGGCGGGGGGACGGCCAGGTGCCCCGCCTCGATCTGCCTGAAGCAGACCGAGGCCAAGCACTTCGGCCTCGGCGTCATCGTCGTCAACGGGTGGGTGCTGCAGAACCCGTCGTTCTCCGGGTACGCGGCGATCCAGGCGTACCTCCCGTCGAAGCGGCTCGCCATCGCGGTCTCCGCGACGAAGACCCCGACGACCCCCGACGGCAACCAGGCCGAGGCGGTCGCCCGGCGCATCGCGGCCGCGCTCGCCCCGGACGACCCGCTCGCCGTCTCCTGACCCTCCGGCACGGGCCGCCGCGCCGGGCGTGTCGGGTTCCCGTGAGGCGTCGGGCAGGTGGTTACGTGGCCGGACACCGAACCCCCCGGGCCACCGTGATCCGGTGGCCCGGGCCGGCACCCCCGGAGGAGAACGCCATGCGGATCCACGTCACCAGTGTCTTCGTCGACGACCAGGACAAGGCACTCCGCTTCTACACCGAGAAGCTGGGCTTCGTGAAGAAGACGGAGGTCCCCCTGGGCGACTACCGCTGGCTGACCGTCGTCTCCCCGGAGGCCCCCGAGGGCACGGAACTGCTCCTGGAGCCCGACGCGCACCCGGCCGCCAAGGCGTACGCGAGGGCCCTGGTCCAGGACGGCATCCCGGCCACCTCCTTCGCCGTCGACGACGTCCGCGCGGAGCACGAGCGGCTGAGCGCCCTCGGGGTCTACTTCACCCAGGAGCCGACGGAGGCGGGACCGGTCGTCGTCGCGGTCCTCGACGACACCTGCGGCAACCTCATCCAGATCGTCCAACTCCCCGACACGGAAGGTCAGTAGACGTCCCGGACGTAGCGCTTGTCCGCGGCGAGCCGTCTGACGTAGGCGGCGGCCTCGTCGGCGTCCATGCCGCCGTGGGCGGCGACGACGTCCCTGAGGGCCCGGTCGACGTCCTTGGCCATGCGCTCCGCGTCGCCGCACACGTAGAAGTGGGCGCCGTCCCGGAGCCACTGCCACAGGCGGGCGCCGTTCTCCCGCATCCGGTCCTGGACGTACACCTTGTTCCGCTGGTCGCGCGAGAAGGCGAGGTCCAGGCGGTCGAGGTGGCCGGAGTCCAGGTACGCCTCCAGCTCCCGGCGGTGGTAGAAGTCCGTGGCCTCGCGCTGTTCGCCGAAGAACAGCCAGTTCGGGGCGGTGTGGCCACGGGCCAGCCGGTCCTGGAGGAAGCCGATGAACGGGGCCACGCCCGTGCCGGGGCCGACCATGACCATGGGCGTCGAGGGGTCGGCGGGCGGCCGGAAGCCCGGCGAGCGCCGCACGAACACCTGCACGGGCCCGTCGTCGGCGCAGTCGGCCAGATACGTCGAGCACACCCCCCTGCGGTCCCGGCCGAGGTCGTTCGTGTAGCGGACCACGGAGACGGTGAGCCGCACCTCGCCCGGGTGCGCGAGGGGGCTGGAGGAGATCGAGTACAGGCGGGGCCGCAGGCGCCCGAGCGCGGCGGCCCACTCCGCGGCGGAGGCCCGGACGGGGAACGCGGCGACGACGTCGGCGGCCTGCCGGCCCCAACTCCATTTCGCGAGCGCCTCCTTGTTGTCCGGGCGCAGCAGCCGCTTCAGCTCCTGGCTGCCGGTGCGCGCCGCCAGGAACCGCAGCAGCCCGGTGGTGATGCGGGAGATGTCCAGACGGGTGCGCAGGGCCTCCCCGAAGGGGAGCGGCGTCCCGTCCCCGAGGTCCACGGGCCCGGTGGGGTCGAGGCCGGTGAGGGCCAGCCATTCGGCCACGAGCCCGGCGCCGTTGACCGGCCACACGCCGAGGGCGTCGCCCGCTTCGTAGGCGAGCTCGCCGTCCCGGGTGTCGAAGGCGAACTCCCGCACCTCCTTCTGCGAACCGGGCAGGCTCAGCAGCCTGTTGCCGATGAGGAGGGTGGCGAAGGGCGAGGCCTTGGTGGGGACCGGCGGCGACGTGGTGAGCGCGGTGGCGGTGGCGCCGGCCGGCCCTCCTCCGGCCGCGTCCAGGGCCGAGGCGACCTGGCCGAGCCACTTCTCCGCCGCCTCCTCGAAGTCGGGTTCACAGTCCGTACGGGGGACCAGGCGGGTGCCGCCGAGCGCGGCGAGCCGTTCGTCGACGCGCCGGCCGTGGCCGCAGAAGTCGTCGTAGGCGGTGTCGCCGAAGGCGAGCACCGCGTACCGGACGCCCTCCAGGGGAGCGGCGTCCGGGGCGGACAGCGCCTCCCAGAAGCCGGCGCCGTTGTCGGGGGCGTCCCCGTCGCCGAAGGTGCTGGTGACGACGAGGAGGTCGGTGCCGGGGCCGACGCGGGCCGGTTCGACGTCCGTCATGGGGAGCAGCTCGGGGACCCGGCCGGCCGCGGCCAGGCGCGCGGCGGCGGTGGCGGCGAACTCCTCGGCGGTGCCGGTCTGCGAGGCCCACAGGATCAGCAGCCGGCGACCGGGGGCCTCCGGCTCTCCGGGGGGAGCCGCCGTGGGCGCGGTCGTCCGGGAGAACGTGCCGGCGAGCACCCCGTTGACCCAGGCGGCGGGATCCGGGGCGAACGGCGCGTCGGGGGGCAGCACCGGGACGCGCCCGTCGGGCGGAGCGAGGGCGAGTCCCGACAGGTAGCCGGCGAGGTAGCGGCGCTCCGGTCCGGCGAGCGGCACGGGGGCGAGGTCGTCGATCCCGAACAGCGCGGCGAGCGCGGGAACGGGGTCCGCGGCGGCGACGGGCGCGGGTCCGGTCCCCGCGGCGGGGACCTCCGCCGTCACGGGCCCGCTCGTCCTGGTCAGGGCGACCGCGCAGGCCTTGAATCCGGGCTGGAAGGAGACGGGGTCGACGGCGTCGTGGGTGACGGCGTTGATGCTGACGTACTCCCCGAACAGGTCGTTCCAGTGGAAGGGAGCGAAGCAGGTCCCCGGCAGGACCCGGTCGGTGACCACGGCGGGCAGGACGGCGCGCCCGCGGCGGGAGGCGATCTCCACGTGGTCGCCCTCCGCGATGCCGAGGCTCCCGGCGTCCTCGGGGTGGACCTCGACGAACGGGCCCGGGTGGAGCCCGGCGAGCTTCGGGACCTTGCCGGTCCTCGTCATGGTGTGCCACTGGTGCGGGAGGCGGCCCGTGTTCAGGACGAAAGGGTAGTCGTCGTCCGGGAGTTCGGCGGTCGGCAGGTGCGGGCGGGCGAAGAAGCGGGCGCGTCCGCTCGCGGTCGGGAAGGCCAGCCGGGGGCGGGTGCCGTCGGCGCGCTCCAGGAGGGTCTGGCTGACGCCGTCGTTGAGGTAGCGGATCGGGTTGCGGTCCGGCCCGTCGGCCGTCGGGGCCGGCCACTGGACCGGTGCGGCGCGCAGCCGCTCGTACGTGACGCCCCGCAGGTCCCAGCCGGTCGCGGGGTTCCACGCCCGCTTGAGCTCCTCGAAGACCTCCTCGGCACAGGAGTACGCGAAGGCGTCGGCGAACCCCATGGCGCGGGCGACCCGGGCGATCAGCTCCCAGTCGGGCAGCGCCTGGCCCGGCGGGTCGACCACGCCCTGGACGAGGGTGAGGTTCCGCTCGGAGTTGACCTGGACGCCGTCGGACTCCGCCCACAGCGTCGCCGGCAGGACGACGTCGGCGTACGCGTTCGTCTCCGTCTCGGCGAACACGTCCTGCGCGACGACGAGCTCGGCGGCCTCCAGACCGGCGATGACCGTCTTCCGGTTGGCGACGGAGGCGACCGGGTTGGTGCAGATGATCCAGCAGGCCTTGATCTCGCCCGCGGCCATCCGCTCGAACATGTCGACCGTGCCGCTCCCGGCCTCGGTGCGCAGCGAGCCCTCCGGGACGTCCCACAGCCGCTCGACGAAGGCGCGCTCCTCGTCGACGAGCACCGAGCGCTGCCCGGGCAGGCCGGGGCCCATGTAACCCATCTCGCGGCCGCCCATGGCATTGGGCTGGCCGGTCAGCGAGAAGGGGCCCGCCCCGGGACGGCAGATCGCGCCGGTGGCGAGGTGCAGGTTCACCAGGGCGTTGGTGTTCCAGGTGCCGTGGACGGACTGGTTCAGGCCCATCGTCCAGCAGCTCGTCCAGGCGCCGGCCTCCCCGATCCACCGGGCGGTCCGCCGGATGTCCTCCTCGGCGAGACCGGTGATCTCCGCGACGCGCGCGGGCGGGTAGTCGCCGAGCAGTCCGGGCATCTCCTCCCAGCCCTCGGTGAACTCGGCGATGAACTCCCCGTCCGTGTGGCCGTCCTCGACGAGCAGGTGCAGCAGGCCGTTGAGGAGGGCCAGGTCGGTGCCGGGCCTGATCGGCAGGTGGAGGTCCGCCTTGTCGGCGGTGGCGCTGCGGCGCGGATCGACGACGATCAGCTTGGCGCCGGCCTTGACCCGCTCCGTCATCCGCAGGAACAGGACCGGGTGGCAGTCCGCCATGTTGGAGCCGATCACGAGGAACACGTCCGCGTGGTCGAAGTCCTGGTACGAGCCGGGCGGGCCGTCCGCGCCCAGCGACAGCTTGTAGCCGGACCCGGCGGAGGCCATGCAGAGCCGGGAGTTCGACTCGATCCTGCTGGTGCGGACGAAGCCCTTCGCCAGCTTGTTCGCCAGGTACTGCGCCTCCAGGGACATCTGCCCCGACACGTAGAGGGCCAGCGCGTCCGGCCCGTGCTCGTCCACGACCGCCCTCAGCCGGGCGGCGACCGACGCGATCGCCTCCTCGACGTCCGTCTCGACGGGCTGCGCGCCCCGCTCGGCACGGACCAGCGCCCTCGTCGCCCGCCCGGGCGCCGCCAGCATGTCCGCGCTCGTCGCCCCCTTGGTGCACAGACGGCCGGCGTTGGCGGGGTGCTCCCTGTCCCCGGACGCCTTCACCGCGCGGCGGCGTCCGGTGTCGGGGTCCCGCCGCACGTCCAGGACGATCCCGCAGCCGACCCCGCAGTAGGAGCAGACGGTGCGGACGCTGCCGTCGCTCACGCCGGCGTTCGAGCCAGATCCCACCGAAACCCCACCTCACGGTGTGCGTGCCGTCCAGAGCCGTGGCCGCGCCGCCCCGGCGGAACGGCCCCACGACCAGCACCGTAGGAAGATCGAATTTCGGTCCGGCACACCTCAGGAGCACGGGGGGGTTACGCCCCTCGCACGCGCCGGCCCGGCCGGGTGTGAGATCGCGCGGCGGTTCAGCCGACGTGGACGCGGGGGCGGCGGTCCCGGTCGGGCTCCGCCTCGCGCAGCACCTCGCGGGTGGTGGGGGCGACCTCGCCCCGGCCGAGGAGGAAGAAGCGGAAGAAGTTGGCGAAGGGGTTGCCCTCGGTCCACTCGAAGTAGACGTGGGGGCGGACGCCGGTCAGGTCGCGGGCGTGGAGGAGGAGGGCGGCCAGCGCGTTGGGGACGGAGGAGGACTCGACGGTGAGGACGCGGTAGCGCTCGTGCATGACCTCGCCGCGCACGGTCAGGCCCGCCTCGAACTCGGAGGGGTCGGTGACGGTCACCTCGACGAAGACGAAGTCCTCGGTGGTCGGCAGGTCGTTGTCCGCGCGGATCTGCTCGATCTTGTCGCGGTACTCGGCGACGTCCCGCTTGTCCGGTTCGTTCGCGATGAAGCGCGGGGCGCGGCGGGAGATGTCGTGGATGAAGCGTTCGGCCATCTCGTCGAGCTCGATGTGGGTGACGCGCAGCTCGAAGGCGCGGCCGAGGCGGGAGAGGAGCGAGATGAGGATGATGCCGGCGATGAAGCAGGCGCCGATCTTCACGCCGTCGGGGCGCTCGATGACGTTGACGACGGTGGTGTAGAGGAAGACCGCGGAGATGACGCCGAAGCCGATCGTCCAGCCCTTCTGTCCGGCCTTGCGCGCGGCGATGGTCACCGCGATGGCTGCCGAGCAGATCAGGACGAGCACACCGGTGGCGTACGCGCCGCCCTGGGCGTCGACGTCGGCGTCGAAGATCCACGTCACCAGGAAGGCGACCAGGGTGAAGACGATGACCATGGGGCGCACGGCGCGGGCCCAGTGCGGGGCCATGCCGTACTTCGGCAGGTAGCGGGGCATCAGGTTGAGCAGTCCGGCCATGGCGGAGGCGCCCGCGAACCAGAGGATCGCGATCGTGGAGACGTCGTAGACCGTGCCGAAGGTGTTGCCGAGGTACTCGTGGGCGAGGTAGGCGAGCGCGCGGCCGTTGGCGTCGCCGCCCGACTCGAACTCCTCGTGCGGGATCAGGACCGTGGTGATGAAGCTCGTGCAGATCAGGAAGACGCTCATGATCAGCGCGGCCGTGGTGAGCAGCTTCTTCGTCCCCCGGATGCGTCCCGCGGGGTTCTCCTCGGTGTCGTCCGGATCGCCCTGGACGTGCGGCATGACCGCCACGCCGGTCTCGAAGCCGGACAGGCCGAGCGCGAGCTTCGGGAAGACGAGCAGGGCGACGCCGACCATGGCGAAGACGTTCCCGTGCTCCGTGGTCAGCGCCGCGGACCAGTCGGTGACGACGTGGCCCTCGGTGACGACGTGCCAGAGGCCGGCGACCACGACGACCGCGTTCAGGGCCAGATAGAGCCCGACCAGGGCCACGGCGACGCCGATGGCCTCCAGGAAGCCCTTGAGGAACACCGCGCCCAGCAGGGCGATCAGCACGAGCGTGATGATCATCTGCTTGTCGTGCAGCGCCTCTTCGAGATGGGGGTTCTCGACGAGGTGGGTGGAGGCGTCGGCGGCCGACAGGGTGATGGTGATGAGGAAGTCCGTCGCGGCGAAGCCGAGGAGGGTGAGGACGAAGAGCTTCCCCTTCCAGAAGGACAGCAGCCGCGACAGCATCGCGATCGAGCCCTCGCCGCGCGGGCTCTCCTCCGCCACCCGCCGGTAGACCGGCAGCGCGCCCGCCAGGGTGACGATCACCAGCACGATCGTCGCGACGGGGGAGAGCAGCCCGGCGGCCAGGGCGGCGATGCCCGGCTGGTAGCCGAGGGTCGAGAAGTAGTCGACACCGGTCAGGCACATCACCCGCCACCAGCGCTGTCCCGCGTGCCCGGCGTCCGGCGCCGCCTCCGCGGGCCGGGAGGGCTTGCCCTTCCCCATGTCGGAGAGGCCCTCCAGCATCCACGCGCGCAATCGTCCGGTGCGGGCGTCCTTCGTGGTGGCCATCGGGTGTCCCTGGGGTGTTGGCGGGTGTCGACACGTCGTCGACCCGGCTGTCGACTTTCGGCCGTCGGAGGGACGGCCGGGCAAGCCTAAGCAGCCCACGGGCCCCGGATCCGGGGTCGTGCGTCAGGGAACCGTCAAGATCCCCCTCCCGGGCGTCGTCCTCGTCACACCGGCGCGGTGCGTCACCGGCCGGGTCCGCTCAGCGACTGCCGAAGGCCTGCGTCCAGTAGGGGCCCCCGGAGGTGTGGAGGCCGATGCCGATCTCCTTGAAGCCGCAGTTCAGGATGTTCGCCCGGTGGCCGGGGCTGTTCATCCAGGAGTCCATCACCTGGGCCGCGGTGGTCTGGCCCTTCGCGATGTTCTCGCCGTACGACGACCACGCGTATCCGGCCGCGGTGATGCGCTCGCCGGGGCCGTCGCCGTCGGGGTTGGTGTGGTCGAAGAAGTTCCGCGCGGCCATGTCGTCGGAGTGCCCCTGGGCCGCCTCGGTCAGCAGGGGGTGCTCGGTCAGCGGCCCGCAGCCCGCCTTGGCGCGCTCCGCGTTGACCAGACTGATCACCTGCTCCTCGGTGGAACCGGAACCGGAACCGGAACCGGAACCGGCTGTCGTGCGCGTGCCGGTGGGGCTGGGCGCCGGCGCGGGCGCGGTCGTGCGCGTCGGCCGGGGCGGCGCCGGCGGCGAGGTGCGGGAGGCGGCCGGCGTGGGCCGCGAGGGCTTCGGGGTCGTGCGGGGGGTCTTCGAGGCCGACGGCGAAGGAGTGGCCGAGGGGGAGGGGGAGGTGGTGGTCGGGGTGGCGGTCGGCTCCTGCGAGGTGGGCAGGCCGGCACCGGTCGTCGCGGCGAGGGTCGCGCCCCCGGCCTCCGTGCCCTCCTCGGGGCCGGTGGTCAGGGTGAACGCGCCGCCGGTGACCGCCACCACGGCTATGCCCGCCGCGATGACGGCGCGCCTGCGGCCCCGCTGCTGCCGGCGCCGACGACGGGCGGCGCGGCCGCTCCGGGAACCGCGCCCCGCGCCCCCTCCACCGGGCCCGGCTCCCGTCCCGGCCGAGGAACCGTGCGGCGGCGCGGCGAGCGGACCGGCGTCCGGCGCGGCGAGCGGGTCCGGGGCCGGGGTTCCGAACGGGTCCGGGGCGCCGAGCGGGTCCGGGGCCGGGGCGCCGAACGAGGCGATCGGCCGGGTGGTCGCGGCGGCGGTCCCGAAGCCCGCCTGCGCGCGGACGCCCGCGAGGAGCATCGCCGCCGGGGGCACCAGGAGCAGCCCGGCGAGCAGTCCCTCCGCCGGTACGAGCCCGCTCCACAGCCCCGCGCAGTACGCGCACGCGCGGGCGTGCCGGGCGATGCGCTTGCGCCAGAGGGCCGACGGCCGGCCGTCCCAGGCGTCGATCTCGTACCGCAGCGTCGCGCACGGCGGGTTCTGCGACAGGGCCCGTACGACGACCCGCGCGGTCTCCAGGCGCTCCTTCATCCGCTGGACCCGCACCGCGGTGTGCTGCGGGGACAGCTCCAGGGCGGCGGCCACCTCGTGACGGCTCAGCTCTCCGGCGCATTCCAGCCACCACAGGGAGAGCAGGTCCCGGTCCTCCGGCTCCAGCCAGCGGGTCGCCTCGGCGGTCTCGCGCCGCTGGCCGGACAGGTTCAGCCGGACCACGGCCAGCTCCACGAAATCGGCCCCCGGCTGCGCGAGCTCACGGGCGTCGTCGAGACCGCCCGCGGGGAGGCCGGCCTGCTGCTGCCGGTGCCAGTGGCTGCGGACGCCGTTCATGGTGATGGCGACCAGCCAGGACCTGAAGCTGTCCGGGGAGCGCAGGTCGCGGAGGCCGGCGAGGGCCCGCAGCATCGTCTCCTGCACGACGTCGTCTACGTCGTGGTGCCCGTTCATCGCCCGGCCCACGATGTTGTAGACCAGGGGCAGGTGGAGCGCGATGAGCCGGTCCTGCGCCCGCGGGTCCCCGCTCTGTGCCGCCCTGACCAGTTCCGTACCGTGCTGTGCGCCCATGCTCCGAATCACCCTGCCTGTTCCCGCTGTCGTCGACGGCCAACATCTGGGAGATCACGGGGCGGGAGCCCGATAACAGGAATCGACGGAAGAGTTCCGGAATCCTCGACGGCCCGACGGAACCGTACGCCCTTCCGTGCGAGAGGCCGGCACGAGGTCCGGGACTTCGTGGGATCCGCCAATACGGAGTTCCGTCGCGGTCCGGCAAGACTGCCGAGGCACGACTGATCACCAGGGACATGACCGAGCACTGGGGAGGACGGCGATGGGTGCACAGCTGTACGACGAGATCGGTGAGGCGTTCGAGGGGTTCAAGTCCCTGCCGCTGACGAAGTACGGGGAGGTGCCCAGTTTCCTGGGCCTGGTCGGTGACGTACGGGGCAAGTCGGTCCTCGACCTCGCCTCCGGCACCGGCTTCTACAGCAGGGAGTTCAAGCGGCGGGGCGCCTCCGAGGTGCTCGGCATCGACATCTCCGGCGAGATGGTCGCCGCCGCGCGGGCGTTCGAGGAGAGCGATCCGCTGGGCGTGCGCTACGAGGTGGGCGACGTGTCCGAGCTGCGCGACCTCGAGCGGCCCTTCGACATCGCGCTGGGGGTCCAGCTGCTCAACTACGCGCCGGACATCGCCGCCATGGAGCGGATGTGCCGCCATGTGCACCGGAGCCTGAAGCCGGGCGCCGAGTTCTTCGTGCTCGCCCAGAAGCCCGACTACCGTTTCGACGGACCGTCCCTCGCCAAGTACGGCTTCCTCTGCGAGGCGACCGGCGAGGAGATCGAGACGGGACCGCGCGTCCGGATCACGGCGCTGCTCGACCCGCCGATCTCGTTCGTCGGCGCCTGCCCGCGCCGCGAGGTGTACGAGGGGTCCCTGCGGGCGGCCGGCTTCGGCGAGCTGACCTGGGTGCCGCTGGAGGTGTCCGAGGCCGGCGTCCGCGAGTTCGGCGCGGACTTCTGGGCGGACTGCCTCGCCAACCCGCCCTTCGAGCTCCTGCGCTGCCGCGCCTGACGGCCGGACCGGGACCGCCCCGGGAGCCCGAACGGCCCGCACCCGGATGCCCCCGGCGCCGGGAACGGGCAGGCTGGTGCCCCGGACCGGACACGGGACCCGGCGGTCCCGCGATCTCACGGTCGCCCGGTCCCGTGGTCGAGCACGGCAGGGGAGAGGACGGCATGGAAGGGTCAGGCCCCGCAGGAAACCCGGCCGCGCGGCTGCTGGCCCGGCTGGCCCTGCTCGCGGCCGTCGGTTCGCTGGTCGTCCTCCTGCTCGCGATCGGGGACGGCGGCCTCAAGGTGGTCGGGGGCGGGTTCCTCGGCCTCGTCCTCTGCGCCGTCGGCGTCTGGTGGTTCGTCTCGCGCCGCGGGGTCGTGCGCCTCCTCGGGGCGCTCCTCGCGATCGCCGCGCCCATCGGCGTCCTGGTCCTCTTCGTGTACGACGGCCTGTGGCTGATGGCGCTGATCCTGGCCCTGTGCTGGGGCGCGGCCCTGGCCTGCGCGCGGGCGGCTCTGCGCAGGGCGCGACCGAAGCGGTCGATGCGGGCGGTCCCGGCGCTCCCGCCGAAGCGGCCGGTCCTGATCATGAACCCGAAGTCCGGGGGCGGGAAGGTCGAGCGGTTCCGGCTCGTCGAGCGGGCGGAGGCGCTCGGCGCGCGGGTGATCCTGCTCGACCCGTCCGCTCCGGCCGACGTCGCCGAGCTGGCCCGGGGAGCCGTGGCCGAGGGCGCGGACCTGCTCGGCGTCGCGGGCGGCGACGGCACGCAGGCCCTGGTCGCGGCGGTCGCCGCCGAGCACGACCTGCCCTTCCTGGTGGTCTCCGCGGGCACCCGCAATCACTTCGCCATGGACCTGGGCCTCGACCGCTCCGACCCGTCCCGCTGCCTCGACGCGCTGACCGACGGCGAGGAGCTCCGGATCGACCTCGGCGACGTCGCCGGGCGGGCCTTCGTGAACACGGTGTCCTTCGGGGTGTACGCGGACGTCGTCCAGCACCCGGAGTACCGCGACGACAAGGCGGGCACGGCGCTCTCCCTCATGCCGGACCTGCTCGGGGAGGGCGTGCGACGGCTCGACGCCCGGGTCGACGGCACGGTGCTCCCGGCCCAGCAGGCCCTCCTCGTCAGCAACAACCCGTACGTCTCGCCCGACGAGGTCAGCGGCAGCGGCCGCCGGCCCAGCCTCGACGACGGCGAGCTGGGAGTGCTCGGGATCAAGGTGGAGGACGCGGCGCAGGCCGCCGACCTGGCCGTCCGGGGCTCGCAGTCCACGGGGCTGACCGTCCTGACCGCTCACCGCGTCGAGGTGACCTCCGACGCGGAGGAGATCCCCGTGGCGGTCGACGGCGAGGCGCTGCGGATGCC
>NZ_JAINVG010000112.1 GCF_020400725.1 Streptomyces sp. NK15101
GGTGACGGCGGAGTCGTGGTCGGGCAGGCGCCCCCCTCTCCTTCCCCGCCGCCACCTTCTCCCTCTCCACCCCTCATGCCCACGCCCCCTCCCCCCCCGCCCTCCCACCCTTGCTCCGCGCCCTCCCCGTCCCCCCCCCCCCCCCCCCCCTCCTCCCCCACAGGAGTTCCCGCCATGAAGACCCGTCGCACCGTCCTCACCGCCCTCGCCTCGCTCACCGCCCTCGGGCTCCTCACCGCCTGCGGCGCGGGCGACGCCGCCGTCGGCGAGATCAAGCCGGAGGGACAGAAGGACACCGGCATCAACGTGTCCCCGAACCAGAACCGCATCCACACCGCCAAGGTCGACGCGATCGCCGCCAAGCTGCCGGCGGCCGTCCGGGAGAGAGGCACCCTGGTCCTCGGCGTCTCCGCCAAGAGCAATCCGCCGCTCGCCTTCCGCGCCACCGACGACAAGACGCTGATCGGCGTCGAGGTCGACCTCGCCACGCTGGTCGCCGACGCCCTCGGCCTGAAGCCCGAGTTCAACCCGGTCTCCTGGGAGAACCTCTTCGTCGGCCTGGACAGCGGCAAGTACGACGGCGTCTTCTCCAACGTCACCGTCACCGAGGAGCGCAAGGACAAGTACGACTTCGCGACCTACCGCCTCGACGACCTCGCCTTCGAGGCGAAGAAGGGATCCGGCTGGACGGTGAAGGGCCCCGAGGACGTGTCGGGCAAGCGGATCGCCGTCGGCAGCGGCACCAACCAGGAGAAGATCCTCGTCGACTGGTCCCGGCAGAACGAGAAGGCCGGCCGCAAGGGCGTCGACATCAAGTACTACGACAACACGACCGACTACTACCTCGCCCTCCAGTCCGGCCGGATCGACGGCTACCTCGGCCCCAACCCGACCGTCGCCTACCACGTGGCCTCCGCCGGACAGACCGAGGCCGTCGGCAAGTTCTCCGGAGCGGGCGCCGGACTCCAGGGCAAGATCGCGGCCACCACGAAGAAGGACAGCGGCCTGGTCGCCGCCTACGCGGCCGCGATCGACCACATCGTCGAGAACGGCACCTACGCCCAGGTCCTCAAGCGGTGGGGGCTGAGCAACGAGGCCGTGCGGAAGTCGGAGATCAACCCGCCCGGCCTGCCCCGCACCAAGAGCTGAAACCCCTGTTCCTGAACACCGGCACCTGGCCGCTCGCCGCCTCGCCGCAGAGCTCGCCCCGGCTCTGGCGGCAGGTTGGCGGTGCCTGAGCACGACCCCGTCGCTCTCCGCCATCCGTACAGTCGTGCTGGACGGTTCGTCGACCGCCGCAAGCTGCACCACGTCAACTTCCCGGCTCTGAGATGAAGGGCCGAGATTGCAGGTGGAGCGCGGCCGGCTGCCGCGGGGTCCCCTGCGTCCGGAATCAGCGTGTGCTGGTTCTGGGGCGGTTGACCGCGCCCCGCTTCCACACAGCCTCGCCCCGGTGGGCGATGTTGCGGGAGCCGTTGTGGTCCGCGCGCAGGACGGCCCCACAGGACCGGCAGACGAACCGTGCCTGAGTCACCCTGTTCGTGCGATGGGTGTGCTTGCACTCCGAGCACTGCCGGGAGGTGTTGCGCGGGTCCACGAAGACCACGGGCACCCCCGCCCGACGCGCGGTGGTGAACCCCTGACCTCTGGAGGCTGCTTCGCGCCCCTGCCCCTGGAGGTCCACAGAACCAGCGGCGGTTCACCGTTCCGTGCCCTTCAGGGACATTCGGCCGTCATCCGGGCGAGAGGTTCCGTCCAGGTGCTGGGACTTGTCGCCGAGGCCGCCGACGCGGTCTCTGCCTGCTGGGGGTCCGGGGGTCTTCCCCCGGAAGAGCACAGCACCCGGCACCCCACCCCGGAGGCCGGCCGGGAGTTCTACGCCGACGTCAAGGGGAGGCTCGCCCGGTACGGCAGGGCCCCCGGCGACCTGAAGATCATGCCGGGGGTGACGTACGTCCTCGGCGACACCGACGCCGACGCTCAGGAGGCGGCGGCCGAGATCCGCCGGCAGCAGGTCTCCCCGCAGAACGCCCTCCTCGCGCTCGAACGGATCTGGGGCCGCGACCTCTCCGGCCACGACCCCGACGGTCCGCTTCCGGACATCGACCCCGACCCGGACTCGGCCCTCGTCCAGGGCCGGGTGCGGGTCGACGACCCGGTCGCGGTGGCGAGGAAGTGGCGGGCGCTGTCCGAGGCGAAGGGGCTCTCGATCCGTCAGACGGTCATCGAGGCGACGGGCCGGCAGTCCTTCGTGGGCTCCCCGGCGACGGTCGCGGCGGCCCTGGAGGAGTTCGTCGCCACGGACGCGGCCGGACGGCTTCATCCTCGTCCCGCACCTCGCCCCCGGCGGCCTCGGCGACTTCGTCGACCAGGTCGTCCCGCTGCTCCAGGAGCGCGGGGTCTTCCGCACGGAGTACACGGGCACCACGCTGCGCTCGCACCTCGGCCTTCCCGATCCCGTATGGAAAGGTGACACACCATGAGCACGGATCCACAGCAGGACTGGCAGCACTGGCACGAGCAGCGCGAGGCCGCGGTCGCCTCCTCGTACGGCCCGCTCTCCCTCACGGGCACCCACTGGCTCGCGGACTTCCCCGAGGGGCGCATTCCGGCCATTCCCGGTGAGTGGCGGGAGGACGGCGACGAGGTGGTCCTGACGGCGGGCGCCGAGGAGGGGCTCACCGTCGACGGCAAGCCCTTCGCCGGCACGGTCCGGCTCACCGCCGACCACGGTCCGATCCACGAGTCCCGGGTCGAGTCGGCGGGCCGGCGGCTCGTGGTGCTGCGACGCGAAGGGCTGTGGGCCGTACGGGACTTCGACCCGGGATCGGAGGCGCGCCGCGCCTTCCGGGGCATCGAGGCCACCCCGTACGACGAGCGCTGGGTGGTGCCCGGCGTGTTCCGTCCGTACGGGAAGACGCGCAGCGTACGGGTGGAGAACGCCGACGGCCGGGAGCGCGGGCTCGGCCTCTCCGGGGAGCTGTCCTTCGAGCTGCACGGTGGCGAGCACGTCCTCCAGGTGGCCGTCGAGGACGACGGCACCCTGTGGGCGGTCTTCGCGGACGCCACCAGCGGCCGGGACAGCTACCGCTTCCGTTTCCTGCGGCCGGAGGCCCCGGCGGCGGACGGTTCGGTGACGGTCGACTTCAACCGCGCGCTGCTGCCGCCGTGCGCCTTCGCGGATCACTTCATCTGCCCGTTCCCGCCGCCCGGGAACACGCTCGACACCGCGGTGCCGGCCGGGGAGCGGCGGCTGAACCCGGCCTGAGCAGGCCTTTCGCCGCAGAGGTACGGATGGCGGACGGCCCCGGCCACGACGGCCGGGGGCGTCCGTCCGTACCGCGGTCTTGTGCGTCCGCTCGGAGAGGGCCACTATCACTGGCGGTGCATGTCAGGAACACGTCACCTGATGGCGCCTCACGGGCCCGCCATCCACGGGCCCCTCCGCTTTTCCCAGAAGGAGAATTGTGAGGAGCACAGTGAGGAACACCCGCACCCGTCTGCTCGCGGTCGCCGCCGGTCTCGCCGCCGCGACGGCCCTCGGACTCCCCGGCGCCCAGGCCGCCCCCGCGCCCGGTCCCGCCGGAGCCGCCCAGCTGGCCCGCGCCGACGCCGCCGTGGAGGCGGCCGGGGTCGGCGGCACGGCCTGGTACGTGGACAGAGCCGCGGGCCGGGTCGTCGTCACCGCCGACTCCACCGTCACCGACGCCGAACTCGCGAAGATCCAGCGCCAGGCGGGCGCCGACGCCGGAGCCCTCCGCGTCCAGCGCACCCCCGGCGTCTTCAAGCCCCTGCTCGCCGCCGGAGACGCCATCTACGGCGGCGGCTACCGCTGCTCGCTCGGCTTCAACGTGGTCAGCGGCTCCACGTACTACTTCCTGACCGCCGGCCACTGCGGCAACGTCGCGAAGACCTGGTACACCAACTCCGCGCAGTCGACCCTGATCGGCGCCACCGTCGGCTCCAGCTTCCCGGGCAACGACTACGCCCTGGTCCGCTACGACAACACCTCGCTCAGCCACTCCGGCGGCTACACCGCCGCCGACGCCTACGTGGGCGAGTCCGTCAAGCGCACCGGCTCCACCACCGGCACCCACGGCGGCACGGTCACCGGCCTCAACGTCACCGTCCGCTACTCCGGCGGCGGCACGGTGAAGGGCATGATCCAGACCAACGTCTGCGCCGAGCCCGGAGACTCCGGCGGCCCGCTCTACGACGGAAGCAAGGCCCTCGGCATCACCTCCGGCGGCAGCGGCAACTGCCGGACGGGCGGCACCACCTTCTACCAGCCGGTGCCCGAGGCGCTCTCCGCGTACAAGGTCAGCCTCTACTGATCCCACCCGCACGGCCCGTTCACCAAACCCCCACCCAGGAGGAACGAGACCATGCGCACCACCCCCACCAAGAAGTTCCGGCTGCTCGCCCTCACCGCCGGCCTCGTCGCCGCCGCCGCGACGCTCGGCGTCCCCACCGCGAGTGCCGACTCGACCCAGACGTTCAGCGCCACCCGGCTCTCCGCCGCGAGCGACGCCGTCCTCGCCGCCGACGTGGCCGGCACCGCCTGGCGCGTCGACACCGCCAGCGGCAAGGTCGTCGTCACCGCCGACTCCACCGTCTCCCAGGCCGAGATCGCGAAGATCAAGCACCGGGCCGGGGTCAACGCGGGCGCGCTGCGCATCGAGCGCACCCCCGGCACGTTCAACAAGCTGATCTCCGGCGGCGACGCCATCTACGCGAGCAGCTGGCGCTGCTCGCTCGGCTTCAACGTCAGGGACGGCGCGGGGAACTACTACTTCCTCACCGCCGGCCACTGCACCGACGGCGCGGGCACCTGGTACTCCAACTCCTCCCGGACCACGGTGCTCGGCTCCACCGCCGGATCGAGCTTCCCGACCAACGACTACGGCATCGTGCGCTACACCAACACCTCGGTGACCAAGTCCGGCACGGTCGGCAGCGTCGACATCACCAGCGCCGCCAACGCCACCGTGGGCATGTCCGTCACCCGCCGCGGCTCCACCACCGGCATCCACAGCGGCACGGTGACCGGCCTGAACGCCACCGTGAACTACGGCGGCGGCGACATCGTCTACGGCATGATCCAGACCAACGTCTGCGCCGAGCCCGGCGACTCCGGCGGCCCGCTCTACTCGGGCAGCCGGGCGATCGGTCTCACCTCGGGCGGCAGCGGCAACTGCTCCTCGGGCGGGACGACCTTCTTCCAGCCCGTGACGGAGGCGCTGAGCGCGTACGGGGTGAACGTGTACTGACCTCGGGACCGGACCGGTTCCCGGTCCGGGCGGATCTCCCTCCGCACGGTCCCTCCGGCCGCCGTCGGCGGCCGGAGGGACCGTGCTCGTTCCAGGGCCTCCGGCCCCGTGCGGCCTACAGGCGGACCCCGTCCACCTCCGAGGCGATCGGTTCCGCCGCAGGCGTCCGCCGCACCGAGGACAGCACCAGGGTGACGGCCGCGCCTACGACCGCCCAGACCGACAGGACCACCATCGAGACGGTCATGCCGTTGCCCTTGAAGTACGCGATCGAGCGCGCCGCCCAGGTGCCCGCCCCCGGAGGCAGGTACGGGCCGATCGCCCGCCAGAACGGCGGCAGCATCGGCAGCGGGAAGGCGCCGCCCGCGCTCGGGTTGCCCGCGATCACGACGAGCAGGATCGCCAGGCCGATGCCGACGATCCCGAACACCGACTGCAGGGCGAGGGTGGCGGCGCCCACCGCGAAGACCACCAGGGTGCCCAGGCCCCACAGGGCCGCGATGCTGCCGGGCAGGGCGCCGAGGACCGGGCCGACGATGATCGCGCCGCCGAGGCCGCCGAGGGCCGAGTAGAGCGCCAGGACCCCGAGCCGGATGATCGCGCGCTCCCGGTTGGCGGGCCGCGAGCCCGCGCTGATCGCCAGGATCGCGGCGCAGATGTAACCGCCGACGCACCAGCCGATGACCAGGTAGAAGGCGGAGAGCCCGTTGAAGTCCTGGGAGGAGGAGGGGGCCACGTCGACGGTCCGCACGCGGCGCTGGTCGGCCGCCTCCAGCTTCGTCACCATCGCCTCCAGGGTCGCGGAGAGCACCTTGCCGCCGCCGGAGGCGACGAGCAGGGTGTCGGTGCGGCCCCGCGGGTCGACGATGAGGGCCCCGTCGATGTCCCGGTCCAGGATCTGCTCCCGCGCCTGGGCCTCGTTCGCGACCGCGCGCGGGTCGAGGGGATCGCCGGGCAGCTGCGCCAACCGTTCCGTCAGGGTGGCGGAGAGCTGCTGGGGGGCGACGACGCCGAAGGGGACGTCCGTGGGTTTCGGATTGTGCAGGGCCCCGACGTACGAGGTGATGAACAGGAGTTGAAGGGCGAAGACGCCGACGACGAGCAGGGCGGCTCGGGGGGTGACGGCGCTTTTCAGTTCGTCGACGAGACTCATGCCCCCCACGCTCCGGGTCCGGGAGAGTTTCCGCAGGCGGGTGGGGGCCGAATGGCCGAGCACGCCCCCTTGCGCGTCACCCGGCGGCTCCGGCGGCCGCCTGACGAGGACACAGGACTTTTTACCGACGCGTAACTTCCCAGCCCAGGCTACCCGTGCGTAGCTTGGCTGGAGAGCATCCCCACTTGTGGTCCGGACCGCAGGGCACAGCACCCCCACCTTCCCCTTGAGCCGCAAGGAGATCGCCCGATGCTGCCCCCGAAGTCCTGGAAGAGCGCCGTCAGAGCGCTGTCCGTGCTCCTCCTGACCGCCGCCGCCACCCTCGCCCCCACCGCCGCCGCCCAGGCCGACACCGCCCCCAGCCGTGGCTGGAACGACTTCACCTGCAAGCCGTCCGCGGCGCACCCGCGCCCCGTCGTCCTCGTCCACGGCACCTTCGGGAACTCCGTCGACAACTGGCTCGCCCTGGCGCCCTATCTGGTCAACCGGGGCTACTGCGTCTTCTCGCTCGACTACGGCCAGCTGCCGGGCGTGCCCTTCTTCAACGGGCTCGGTCCCATCGCCGCCTCCGCCGGACAGCTCGACACCTACGTCGACCGGGTCCTCGCCGCCACCGGCGCCCCCGAGGCCGACCTCGTCGGACACTCGCAGGGCGGCATGATGCCCCGCTGGTACCTCAAGTTCCTCGGCGGGGCCGAAAAGGTGAACGCGCTCGTCGGCATCGCCCCCGACAACCACGGCACCACCCTGCTCGGCCTCACCAAGCTCCTCCCGTACTTCCCCGGTGCCGAGGACGTCATCAGCTCCACGACCCCGGGCCTCGCCGACCAGATCGCCGGCTCGGCCTTCATCACCAAGCTCAACGAGGGCGGCGACACCGTGCCGGGCGTCCGCTACCACGTCATCGCGACCCAGTACGACGAGGTCGTCACCCCGTACCGCTCCCAGTTCCTGACCGGACCGAACGTCACCAACGTCCTCATCCAGGACAAGTGCGCGCTCGACCTCTCCGAGCACGTGGCGATCGGCACGGTGGACCGGGTCACCTTCCACGAGGTGGCCAACGCCCTCGACCCGGCCCACGCGACCCCGACCACCTGCCTCTCGGTGATCGGCTAGCCCCGGGCCCGGCGCCGCCGGGCCGTCCCGAAGAGCACCGCCGCACCGAGCGCGAGCACGGCGGCGCCACCGACCGCGAGATACGGGGCGGTGGCGTCGCCGCCCGTCTCCGCAAGCTCCGCACCGGAGCCCGAACCGGCCGCGGGCGCGGGCGCGTCGGGCGTGGCGGCGCCGGACGCGGGCTCCTGGGCGGGCGCCGTGGTGGCCGGCCGGGCCGGGGCCGCCGCCCCCGCGCCCGCCGCCGTCGCCCCCGTGCCCGCCGTCGTCGCCTCCGCGCCCGTCGCCGCGTCACCGTCCCCGTGCCCGCCGTGCTCGACCGAGGACCGGTCCTCGCCCGCCTCGACCTGCTCGTCGGTGGGCGCCGAGGCACTCGGCGCGGGGGCGCCCGGCGCGGAGGCGCCCGGCGCGGGGGCGTCGCCCGCCTCCTGCCCGAACACCACGTCCGAGCAGGTGTAGAACGCCTCGGGGGAGTCGGAGCGCTGCCAGATCGAATAGATGAGATGGCGGCCGGACTTCTTCGGCACGGTCCCCCGGAACACGTAGTCCCCGTTCTCCATCCCCGGGTCGGTCACCGTCGCGAACGGCGTCTCCTCCAGGTCCGACCACTTCAGCGGCTTCGTCGGGTCGTACCCGTCCTTCGTCACGTACAGCGCGAACGAGCCCCTGTGCGGGGCGGTCCCCCGGTACCGGAAGGTGTGCGGGCCGGGCTTCATGGAGCTCGCCGGCCAGTCGGCCCGCGCCAGGTCGAGCCCCCGGTACTTGTCGTTGCCCGCGCTGCACAGCCTGCCGTCCGGGATCAGCCGCCGGTGCTGCCCGGCCGCTGCGGCGATGTTCACCGCGTTCCAGTCGTAGAACGCCTGCGCCCCGCTCGCCGCCACGGCCGCCCTGCAGGCCGCCGACCTCGGCGCTTCGGGCCCCTCCGCGTAACAGGCCGAGACCCGGCTCACCGGGTCCGACATCGACCCGTGCGCGGACGCGGGACCGGCGGCGAGTCCGGACAGGACCAGGGCGGTGGTGAGGACCGTGACCGTACGGCGTGAGGTCATGGGGGAACGACTCCTTCACGAGGGTGGTGCGGGGGTTGCCGAGGAAACTAGCCGCTCGCACCCGCCGGGAAGCCGCCGAGGAGCGGGAGACGGCGATCCTTAGGACCGCGTTAAGGCGGACGAAAGAAGCCCCTGAGGAACCGTCGGTCCAGCCGCCGGCAGCGGCGCTCCGGGCGGTCGCGCCGCGGCCCGGGGCACGGGCGGGAGGACCGTACGACCGTATGCGCGGCGTCCGGTCCAACTCGCCCCCGATGGGGTGAGATTCGGACGGTCGGCGGCCTGATCAGGTATCCCTGGCGGGCAGCACCTTCCCCCCACCCCCGAAGGGACCCCCCATGCGCGTCCGACTCGTCCTCACCGCAGCGGCCCTGCTCGCCGCCGCCGTCGCCCCCCTCGCCCACGCGGAAGGGACCGACGGCCTCACCGTCGACGAGTACGGCACGGTCGCCGCCGACAGCACGGTCACCGTCTCCGGCACGTACCGCTGCCTCGACGACAGCGAAGGCCCCGTCTTCGTCAGCTCCACCCTCAAGCAGGGGAGCCGTTCCACCGGCATCGGCGGCACCCGGGCCGTCTGCGACGGGCACCTCCACACGTGGAGCAACAGCGCCGTCGTGAAGGATCCCGCCTACCGCCCGGGCGCCGCCCGGGTGGAGGCCACCCTCGTGCAGCTCACGGCCGGCGCGTCGGGCCTGCCGCTGCCGGGCTTCCTCGCCGCCGAGCAGGCGGACATCGAACTGCGCGGTTAGTCCCCGAGGGCATGCCTCAGAACTGACGCAGCAGGTCGACCAGGCCCTCCCGGCCGAGCAGCTCCAGCTCGTCGAGGGCCACCACGGCACGGGCCGCCGCCTCCGGGTCGGAGGCGGCGAGACCGCTCGCCGCGAACTCGTCCTCGTCGAGCCGCAGCACCTCGCTGCCGTCCGCCGACACCCACAGGTCCAGGTCCAGGTCCTCGACGACCACCCCGGAACCGTCGATCACGGCCGGCCGGGTGATGTCGCAGTACCAGCCCTTCAGGGCGCCGTCGGCCGACCACACCTCCTTGACGGTGAACCAGCGGTCGCGCCAGTAGTGCTCCACGAACACGTCACCGGGCTCGAACCGCACGAAGCCGAAGTCCCGTACCCCCTCGGCGGCCCACGGGGCCCGCACCGAGAGCCGGGTGCCCTCCTCCGCCAGCACCTCGGCCGGGTAGCGGATCTTCGTCCGGCCCGCCTTCGTCAGGGTGATCTCAACCGATCGTCCGGACATGCCGCACCTCCGTCGCGCCGATCTCGTAGCCGAACCATGTGTTGATCGCCAGCATCGGCCCGTTGCCGGCGTCGTTGCTCGTGAGCGCCTCCACGCAGCCCGCGGCCCTGGCCCGGTGCAGCGAGGCGTTCTTGGCGAGCTTCGCGAGCCCGCGGCCCCGGTACGCCGGCGCGGTGCCGGTCATCCCGGAGCAGTAGCGGCCCAGACCGTCCGTCTGCGCCGCGCTGAACGCCGCCGGCACCCCGTCCACGACGACGACCGTCGTCAGCGCCCGGTCGAAGTGCGGGTGGTCCCAGGTGGTCTCCCGCCAGTGCGCGTAGTCGTCCAGCTCCGCGCCCACGTCGCCCGGCTCGTCCGCCGTCGTCACCGCGTCCAGCTCGAACAGCGGCCGGGGATCGGCCGCGAAGTCCTCGGCCGTGCGCAGCTCGACACCGGGCGGCGGGTCCGTGAGCGGCGGCAGCCCGGCCGTCGTCAGGTCGAGCCGGAGGAAGTGGGCGGAGCGGCTGGGGGAGTAGCCGCGCCGCTCGGCCCAGGCCCGGTCCGCCGGCGTGTCCAGGACCCAGCTGTACAGCGTCCGGGCGCCCCGCTCCGCGAGGTGCTCCTCGGCGGCGCGCAGCAGCAGCGTTCCGGCGCCGCGCCCCAGGTGCGCGGGGTCCACGTACACGTTGACGGAGCCGATTCCGGGCTCCGGGGCGTCATGGGCGATCCTCAGCTGCGCCGTTCCGATGACCGTGCCCTCCTCGGTCACGGCGACGAGCGGACGGGCGTGGCTGTCGGGGTGAGCGTGCGCCCAGTCGAAGACCAGCTGCTCGGCGGTCGCGAGCATGAAGGGGAGCGCTGCCCGGCGGACCCGGGCGAAGCCCTCGGCGTCCGGGGCCCGTACATCGCGGACGATCACAGTCATGTGGTGGCACGCTACGGGCGCGGGACGCACCACCGCCTCCCATTTTCCGGTGGGGTGAGGGCAGAATCGGAGGGGTGACACTCACCATCGCCGTGGACCACGGATCCACCACCGCTCCCTACGAACAACTGCGTGCCCAGATCTCGGAGCGGGCCCGATCGGGCAGACTGCCGGTCGGATACAAGCTGCCGACGGTACGGGGGCTCGCGGAGCAGCTGGGCCTCGCCGCGAACACGGTCGCCAAGGCGTACAAGGCCCTGGAGGCCGACGGAGTCATCGAGACGCGCGGGCGGCACGGCACCTTCGTCGCCGCCGCCGGTGACGCGGCGACCCGCCGGGCCGCCACCGCCGCCGCCCAGTACGTCGAGGAGGCCCGCCGTCTGGGGCTCAGCCGTGAGGCCGCGGAGGCGGCGCTGAACGAGGCCCTGCGGGCGGCGTACGACGGCTGATCCGTCCGTACCCGCTACGGACGGGTGACGCGTCGGCACCCCGGGGGCGACCGACGCGTCCGTGTCCGCTACAGGTACAGGCCCGCCCCCGCCGTGCGGGGCTCCGGGAGGTCCGCCGAGGGCGTGCCGCGGCGCAGCGCGAACAGCTCCGCCAGCGTCGCGCCCTCGCGCGGCACGTCCTCCTCGCGGCCGAGCCACCGCGCCGACTCGGCCCGGCTCAGCGGCCCGACCTCGATGCGGGCCAGGCAGCGGCCCGGCCGGACCACCGCCGGGTGCAGCCGCTCCAGGTCCTCGTTGGTGGTGACCCCGACCAGGACGTTGCGGCCCTGGCCGAGCAGTCCGTCCGTCAGGTTGAGCAGCCGTGACAGGGCCTGACCCGCCGTGTGCTTCGCCCCGCCCCGGATCAGCTCGTCGCAGTCCTCCAGGAGCAGCATCCGCCAGCGCTCCTTCGACGTGCCGTCGTCCTCGCCGATGGCTATGTCCATCAGATAGCCGATGTCGTTGAAGAGCCGCTCGGGGTCGAGCACGCAGTCCACCCGGCACCAGTCCTGCCAGGCCCGGGCCAGCGTCCTCAGCGCCGAGGTCTTGCCCGTGCCCGGCGGCCCGTGCAGCAGCAGGAGCCGGCCGGTGATGTCCTCCGGGGTCACCTTCATCAGCCCGTCCATCGCGTCGGCCACCGGAGCCGAGTAGTTGGGCCGGACCTCCTCCCAGGTCCCGGCGCTGATCCGGCGGGTCATCCGCCGCGGGCCGCGCTGCGGGGCCACGTACCAGAAGCCCATCGTCACGTCCTCGGGCTCCGGCTCCGGCTCGTCCTTCGCCCCCTCGGTGGCCTCGGCGAGGATCCGCTTCGCCAGTTCCGGGTCGGTCGCCGTGACGGTGACGTCCGCGCGCCGGTTCCAGCGGGAGGAGAGGATCGTCCAGCCCTCGCCCTCGGCGAGCACCGCGCTGCGGTCGTCGTCCCGCGCGGCCCGCAGCACCCTGGCCCCTTCCGGGAGCAGCGTCGCGTCGGGCTTCGCCCGGTCCAGGGTGGTGCTGTGCGCGTGCGGCTGCTCGCCGGTCGCGAAGCGGTCGAGGAACAGCGCGTCCAGTACGTCGCCCGGCGAGTCGCTGTCGTCGAGGTTGACGACGACGGGCAGCGAGGCGGGCGGCGCGGACGGGGTGTCGGACATGCGCCCATGATCGGGCAACCGGTGGGGCCGCGCACCGGGTTTTGCGGCCGTCGCGGCGCCGGTCGCCTCGCCTCCTGGAGTGGCTTGATATCGACGGTTCCTGACGGAGGATCGGAAGCCGCTCATCCCCAGTTTTGACATGAACACTTCCGGGAGGCCGGATCCGATGCTACTACCTGGTAACGCAGAGATCCTGCTACAGGGAGGTTCCATGAGACTGTCCCGTTCCGCCGCCCTCTCGTCCTCGCTCCTGCTCGGTGCCGTCCTCGCCCTCACCGGGGCGGGCGCGGCCCAGGCCGCCGAGACCGCCGCACTCGACTACGTGGCCCTGGGGGACTCGTACTCCTCCGGTGTGGGCTCCGGGAGTTACGACAGCGCCAGCGGCGACTGCAAGCGCTCCACGAAGGCGTACCCGGTCCTGTGGAAGAACGCGAACGCCCCCTCCTCGTTCGCCTTCACCGCCTGCTCCGGCGCCCGAACGGGTGATGTGACCGCGAATCAGCTCGGCCCCCTCTCGGCCGCCACCGACCTGGTGTCCATCACGATCGGGGGAAACGACGCCGGTTTCGCGGACGTCATGACGACCTGTGTGCTGCAATCCGAATCCACCTGCATCAACCGCGTGAATCAGGCCAAGGCCTACGTCGACACCACGCTCCCCGGAAAGCTCGACTCCGTCTACAACGCCATCCGGAGCAAGGCGCCCGCCGCCCACGTGGTCGTCCTCGGCTACCCGCGCTTCTACCAGCTGAACGGCAGCTGCATCGCCGGCCTGAGCGAGAACGAGCGCACCGCCATCAACAACGCCTCCGACTACCTCAACGCGGCCACCGCCAAGCGCGCGGCCGACCACGGCTTCACCTTCTCGAGCGTCGTCCCCGCCTTCACCGGGCACGAGATCTGCTCCGGCTCCGCCTGGCTGCACAGCGTCAACTGGCTCAACATCGGCGAGTCGTACCACCCGACCGCCGCCGGACAGTCCGGCGGCTACCTGCCCTCCTTCAACGGGGTGCTGTAGCCGGTCCGCCGTCGGTGCCCGTGGTGCCGGGCGCCGACGGAGCGGTGCTCGTGACACCGCCCGGCCCCGGCCCGGTACCCGGTCCGTCGTCCCGCACCGCCTGATACACCAGCGCCCCCGCGAGCAGCAGCGCCCCGACGATCCCGGCCACCAGGACGGGTCCCCGGCGGGGCGCCGTCCGTTGCGGCCCCGCCCGCCGGGACGGCGCCGGCGCGGTCCCGGCCCGTGTCCCGGTGCCGCCCTCGTCGCCGGGGCCGGTCCGCGGCGGGGCGGAAGCCTCCACCGGCGCCGCCTCCGTCCTCGGCGCGCCGCCCGCGGCCACCCGGCGGAGTTCGCGCTCGACCTGATCGGCCGTCATGACGGGCTCCTCGCCCGTCAGCCCGTCGATCACGGCGCCCAGCGGTCCGGACCGGTCGTCCGCCGCCGCCTCCAGGAGCGCCCCGAGGGAACGCAGATCCGCCCCGGGGTCCGTGGGGCCGTCCGGCGCGCCGCCGAAGCCGGTGACGACGACCCGCCCGTCGTTCGCGAGGAGCACCTGCTTCGGTCCCACGCCCCGGTGCGGTACGCCCGCCTCCCGGGCGGCCCGCAGGCCGGCGAGGACCTCGGCGCCCACGCGAGCGGCCTCGCGCGCGGGCAGCGGACCGTCCGCGTCGAGGGTCTCGGCGAGGGTGAGGCCGCGGACGAGCTCCGTCACGACCCAGGGCCGGCCGTCCTCGGTGGCCACGCCGAGGACCCGTACGACGGACGGGTGGGAGATCCGCGCGGCGGCCCGCGCCTCGCGCTCCCGCCGCGCGTACAGCAGGGGGACCTCGTCGGCCGGCAGTCCGACCGGGGCGCGGAACTCCTTGAGCGCCACCTCACGGCGGTCGGTCTCGTCCAGGGCGCGCCAGACGGTGCCCGTCGCCCCCTCGGCGAGGACGTCGAGCAGCCGGTAACGACCCGCGATCACCGTCATGGATCCACGGTAGCCGAGGGGCGTCCTCCCGGCTCCGATCCTGCGGGGGTCCCGTGCGGGACCGACCCGGACGATCTTGGTGTCGGAGATCACACCCGTCCTCGTGACCGTGGACGGCGGTCCGGAGTGCAGGATGGTTCGTGATGGTTCGGCAGGTGTTCGAGTGCTGTCCAACTCGCCCTGGAATCAGATGTATTCGGACAGTCATCGTCAACCCCCGTACGAGTGCGGTGAATCCCGCCGCCGGGATACACGGGTGTCACGATGGAGCGATAGGGTTAACCTGCCCGGGCCGGGTGCCCTTGTACGGGTGGGGAGTGACATGGAACAGATAGCAATGCGCAGCAGGCCGCGAGTGCCTGCCATCACCTGCGGAAGCAGCGCGACCAGTTCGCGCCTCGACCGCCATCTCGCGGTGCTCGGCGGCCCCGCCGTGCCCCAGCGCGAAGTGGCCGAGGCGACGCTGCTCATGCGGGAACTGACGACGCGTACGCGCGAGGTGCCGGTGCACGGCCACCGCAGCCGCAGCGCGCGGGTCTCGCTCTTCGCACCGCTCCGCCGCCTGCGCAGCTCGCTCTTCGGCACGCGCCACTAGGGGGCTCGGCCGCCCGTACGGCCCCGAACGCGACCCCGCCGGACGTGTCCCCGCCCGTCCGGCGATCCGTCGTGCCCGGGGCCCCACCACGGCGCCCGGAGTGCCCCGCCCCGCTCCCCGTCAGGCGATCACCCCCGCGCTCCGCAGCTCCTTCACCTCCGCCTCCGGCACCCCCAGCTCGGCGAGCACCTCGTCCGTGTCCTGGCCGAGAGCCGGGATCCGGTCCATCCGCGGTTCCGGCGCGTCCGGGAACACGATCGGCGGCAGCAGCGCGCGCAGCGGCCCCGCCGGGGACTCCACCTCCCGCCACCGGTCACGCGCCGTCAGCTGCGGGTGGTCCGCCAGCTCCGCGACCGAGTTGAGCCGGGCGCAGGCGATGCCCGCCGCGTCCAGCCGCGCCAGCGCCTCGGCCGCCGTCAGCGGGGCGAGCGCCGCCGCGACCACCGCGTCCGTCGCCGCACGCCCCGCCACCCGCGCGGTGTTCGTCGCGAACTCCGGCGCGTCGGCCAGCTCGGGCCGGCCGAGGACCCGCTCGGCGAGCCGCCGCCACTCCCGGTCGTTCTGCACGGAGAGCAGGACCAGGCCGTCCGTCGTCGGATAGGCGTCGTACGGGGCGATCACCGCGTGCGCGAGCCCCGTGCGCGCCGGGGCCGTGCCCCCGTGCATCCCGTGGTGCAGCGGATGCCCCATCCACTCGGCCAGCGAGTCGAGCAGGGAGACCTCCACCGGCCCGCCCCGGCCGGTCGTGCCGCGGCGGACGAGGGCGGCGAGGACGCCGGAGAAGGCGTACATCCCGGCCGCGATGTCGGCGGCCGGGATCCCCGACTTGACGGGCCGCTCGGGCGTGCCGGTCACCGACACCAGGCCCGCCTCGCACTGCACGAGCATGTCGTAGGCCCGCTTCCGCGCGTACGGCCCCTCCGCCCCGTACCCCGAGACGTCCACCGCGATCAGCCACGGGTGCGCCGCGCACAGGGTGGCGGCGTCGAGGCCGAGGCGGGCCGCCGCGCCCTGCGCCAGGTTCTGCACGAAGACGTCGGCGCCGGCCACCATCCGCCGGACGAGCGCCAGCCCGCGGGGATCCTTGAGGTCGACCGCCACCGACTCCTTGCCGCGGTTGCACCACACGAAGTGGGAGGCGAGCCCCCGGGCGGCCGTGTCGTACCCCCGGGCGAAGTCCCCGCCGTCGGGGCGCTCGATCTTGACGACGCGGGCGCCGAGGTCGGCGAGCTGACGGGTGGCGAAGGGCGCGGCGACGGCCTGTTCGACGGCGACGACCGTGACCCCGGCGAGGGGGAGTGGCTGAGTGCTCATGACCTCCCTGCCTACCGTGCCGGGCCGGTCCTTGTCACCAGGGGGTACGTCACCCCCGGGCGTATCTGCGCACGGCGAGCGGGGCGAAGACGGCGACGAGGCCGAGCGACCAGAGCAGCGCGCCCGCGACCGGGTGGGCCACCGGCCAGGCCGCGTCCGCCGGGACCGGCGCGTTGCCGAACAGCTCGCGCACCGCCGTGGTGACCGCCGAGACGGGGTTCCACTCGGAGACCGTCCGCAGCCAGCCGGGCATGCCGTCGGTCGGGATGTACGCGTTGGAGAGCAGCGGCAGCATGAAGGCGGCGCTGCCCAGCTGCCCGGCCGCCTCCTCGCTCTTCGAGACCAGGCCGAGGAGGATGCCGATCCAGGTCGTCGCGAAGCGGAAGAGGAGCAGCAGGGCGAAACCGCCCAGCGCCCCCAAAAGCGTGCCCTCGATCCGCCAGCCCATGGCGAGGCCGACCAGGACCAGCGGGACCGTGCCGACCGCGCTCGCGAGCAGGTCGGCGAGGGCCTGCCCGAGGGGGACGGCGGCCCGGCTCACGGGCATGGTCCGGAAGCGGTCCATGACGCCCCGGTGGGAGTCCTGCGCGGCCTGGAGCATGCCGGTCATCAGGCCGCCCGCCGCCGTCGCCACGAGCATGCCGGGCACCAGGAAGGCCCGGTACTCGGGCCCGGGGGCGGCGAGCGCGCTGCCGAAGACGTACCCGAAGAAGAGCAGGAAGACGATCGGCATCGTCTGGGTCATGACCGTGATCGCGGGCGCGTGCCCGATCCGCCGGAGGTGGCGGCCGAGGACGGCGGTCCCGTCGTGCACGAGGGCACTCACGCGACGCGCTCCTTCCGGACGGTGAGGCGCAGGAACACCTCGTCGAGGGTGGGCGGGCGCAGGGAGGCGTCGACGATGTGGACCCCGGCGGCGTCGATCTCGCGGACGATCCGGGGGAGGGTGAGCGTGGTGTCCGTGGTCACCGCGCCGACCGTGCGCCGCTCGGCGTCCAGGACCGGAGCCGAACCGGTCAGCCGGTCGAGGACGCCCGCGGCCGCTTCGAGGAACGACGGGCCGGTGACGACGACCTCGGCGTAGCTGCCGACGAGCGCCTTCAGTTCGGCCGGGGTGCCGCGCTGCGCGGCCCGCCCCTCGTCGATCAGCACGATGTCGTCGGCGAGCCGGTCGGCCTCCTCCAGGTACTGGGTGGTCAGCAGCACGGTCGTGCCCCGGTCCGCCAACTCCCGCACGGCGTCGTGGATCCCGTCGCGGCTGTGCGGGTCGAGGCCGGTCGTGGGCTCGTCGAGGAAGAGCACCCGCGGCGGCACGATCAGGCTCGCGGCCAGGTCGAGGCGGCGCCGCATGCCGCCGGAGTACGTGCGGGCGGGCCGGCCGGCCGCCGAGGTCAGGCCGAAGCGCTCCAGGAGCTCGTCGGCGCGGGAGCGCGGGGCGCGCAGGAGCCGGGCGAAGAGCCGCAGGTTCTCGGCGCCCGTGAGGTCGCCGTCGACCGAGGCGTGCTGCCCGGTGACCGCGATCCGCTTCCGTACCCCCGCGGGGTCGCGCACCACGTCGTGGCCCGCGACCAGCGCGCTGCCCGCGTCGGGCGCGACCAGGGTGGTGAGGACGCGGACGGCGGTGGTCTTGCCGGCGCCGTTGGGTCCGAGGACGCCGCAGACCGTGCCCTCGGGAACCGCGAGGTCGAGGCCGCGGAGGGCGTGGACATCGCCGTAACGCTTCCGCAGGCCTTCACTAAGTACAGCGTACGTAGTCGTCATGGCGCGACCATACCCCACTACGTACGGCGTACGTAACTACGATGGGGAGCGAGGTGATGATCCATGGCGGGCCGAGCGGCCGAACCGGAAGTGATCTGGGCGCGGCCCGAACGCGCGGGCCGCGGCCCCAAACCGGCCTACAGCCGGCGGGACATCGTGGACGCGGCCGTCCGCATCGCCGACGCCGACGGCATCGACGCGGTCTCCATGCGCCGCGTCGCCGCCGAACTCGGCTGCGGCACCATGTCGCTCTACAACTACGTCCCCCGCAAGGAGGACCTCTACGAGCTGATGGTCGACGCGGTCAGCGGCGAGTACGAGCTCCCCGAGGAGCCCAGCGGTGACTGGCGCGCCGACATGACCGCGATCGCCCACCAGAGCCGCGCGATCATGTACCGCCACCCCTGGCTGCCCCGGGTGATGACCACCGCCTACGGCTTCAGCCCCAACGCCCTGCGCTTCCTGGAGTGGTGCCTCGGCTGCCTCGCCCCCCTGGAGCAGCCCGCCGGACTCAAGATGCAGCTGATCGCCATGGTCAACGGCACGGTCATGGCCACCGTCGCCAACGAGCAGGCCATCGCCGAACGGGCCCGTGGACTGCCCTGGTCGGAGGAGGAGGAGCAGGCGGTGCGCGGCGCCTACCTCATGGGGCAGGTGGCGAGCGGCCGGTACCCGCACCTCGCCGCACTGCTCGCCGAGGTCCCCGCCGCTCCCGTCGACGCGGACGAGATCTTCGCGATGACCATCGCCCGCCTCCTGGACTCCTTCGCACCCCCGGTCACAGGAGCATGAACTGGCCTTCCGGACCTTCCTCCTGATGGTCCAGCACGGAGGCCGGGCGGCGGGACCAGGACGGGACGGGAAGGATCCCGGCCGTGACGAGGTCCGTCCGGCCGACGCCCCCGGCCGCGAGCGCCGCGCGCTCCGGCTCCCGCGCCCCGAGCAGCGCGAGCACGGTGACCAGGTCGAGCAGCTCCGAGGTCCACTCCTGCGGCCAGGCGGCCGGCCCGACGGCCTCCAGGGAGCCGGGCTCCGCCGGGGCCGTCCGGTGCGCGAACCACTGCTCCAGGACCCGCACCCCGCCGACCCGGTACTCCCAGGCCTCCGCCGGTACGGGCGAGATCAGGCCCCCGCCGACGTCCAGCGCCTCGGCCTCGGGGTCGTACGTCATCGCGGCCGGCCGCGCCGGGACCGCCGCCCGCACATAGGGCCGCCGTCCGCCCGGCAGCCGGGGCCTCGTCCCGCTCAGGGCGCCGCGCAGCTGCACGTCGGCGAGCTCCCGGCCGAGCGCCACGCCCGCCGCCCACACCTCCGGGTCCCGGGGCAGCGGGACGCGGCATCCGGCGGGGGAGGGGAGCGCCGCCGCCACCGTCCACGCCAGCCAGTCACGGGCGCCGACCTCGCGCCCGTACCGCTTCCCGAGGAAGTCCAGGAGGCCGGGCGCGAGATTGGGCTCCCGGCCCCCGGGACGCCGGAACAGCGGCCGGATGCGGCCCGGGCGGCCCGCCGGGGAGCGCCCCTCCGGCAGCGCCGCCGTCACCAGGAGCGCGGGACCGGCCGCCCCCGGCACGTACCCCTGCTCGACGGCGAAGCTCCCA
>NZ_JAINVG010000113.1 GCF_020400725.1 Streptomyces sp. NK15101
GAGGTTCCGGAGTGGGTGGAGCTTCTGGAGCAGCCGGGGCTCCTGGGGCGGCCAGTGCTCCTGGGGCTGCTGCGGCCGGAGGTGCAGTCGGGGTCGTCGGTGCCGGAGGTGCGCCCGGGGCTCCGGCGGTTCCGGGTGACGTTCCCGGTGCCGTGTCCCAAGGCGTACCCGGAGCCGCCCCGCCCGACGCGCCCCCGTCCGTACCACGAACCGTCCCGCCCCCCGTGCCGCCGGCAGCGCCCCGTACCGCCGCCCCCGTCCCCGTGGGCCCGCCGCAGGACGTACCGGAGGCGGGGCTCGCGACCGGCGACCGGGAGCAGCGGCGGCAGCGGGTCGAGGCCCTGCCCGACAACGAGGGGTTCCTCGGGCGGTTGCGGCGCCGGGCGCGGGAGGCGCACGAGTTCGGGGTCGTGACGATGCTGCTGCTGCTTCTGATCCCGGCGGCCGTCGCGGCCGCCCTGCTCGGCAGCCGGGTGAAGTGACCGTGGCCCTGTTCGAGACGCTCGTCGTCGTCCTCGGCGTCGCGCTCGCCGCCGCCCTCGCCGTCTTCGCCAAGACCCGGCTCTTCCCGCTCGGCGAGGACGAGGAACCGCGCGAGGACGTCGCCGAGTACATCGCCATGATGGTCTCGGTCCTCTACGCGGTGGTGCTCGGCCTCTGTCTGGTGTCCGTCTGGGACACCCGTACCGACGCCGCCGACAACGTCCAGGCCGAGGCCAGCGCCCTGCACCAGACGTACCTCCTCGCGGACGCCTTCCCCGCCGCCCGGCGACAGCCGCTGAAGGACGCGGCCCGTGCGTACGCCGATCACGTCGTCGGCGTGGAATGGCCGAGGATGGCGGAGCGCGAACAGCTCGACCCGTCCGGCTGGCAGCTGCTCGAACGGCTGCGGAGGGCGGCCGAGGTGGACGACTCGGCCAAGGTGCCGGAGCAGATCGCGGCCCAGGAGGTCCTGGCCCAGATCGGCTACATCGACGACGCGCGGCGGGGCCGGGAGGCGGCGGCGCAGGAGCGGCTCTCCCCCGTGCTGTGGACGGGGCTGCTGATCGGCGGCGCGCTCACGCTCGCGTTCATGTTCCTGTTCGGGATCAGGAGGAGCGCGACGCACGTGGTGATGGTGATGGGGCTCTCCGGGTTCATCGCCTTCACGGTCCTGCTGATCAACCAGCTGGACGCGCCGTTCGGGGAGATGCTGGGCGCGTCCCCGGAGCCGTTCACCCGTTACTTCGGGTGAGAAGCGCTCCGGGCCGGGCACACATAGGCGCGTGAAATATCTCGTACGGGACAAGATCTTCGCGATCGGCGACGACTACTGGATCGAGGACGAGCAGGGCCGCCACGCCTTCCTCGTCGACGGCAAGGCCCTGCGGCTGCGCGACACCCTGGAGCTGAAGGCCCCCGACGGGCAGGTCCTCGTCACCCTGCGGCAGAAGATGTTCAGCCTGCGGGACGCGATGACGATCGAGCGGGACGGCCGGCCGCTCGCGACCGTCCGCCGCAAGCGGCTCTCCCTGCTCCGCAACCACTACCGGGTGACGCTCGTCGACGGGACCGGACTGGACGTCAGCGGCCGGATCCTGGACCGGGAGTTCACCGTCGAGTACGAGGGCGAACTCCTGGCCCACGTCTCCCGGCAGTGGTTCCACGTCCGCGAGACGTACGCGGTGAACGTGGTCCGCGAGGACGCGGACGCGGCGTTGCAGATCGCGGTCGCCGTGTGCGTCATCCGGATGGCCGAGCGGGAACGGGAGGACTAGGCGGAACGGGAGGACCGGGCGGGGAGCGGGAACGGGGGGCTAGGACGCCTTGGTGAGCGCCTGCTCCAGGTCCGCCCACAGGTCCTCGACGTGCTCGATGCCGACCGAGAGCCGGACCGTGCCGGCGCCGATGCCGGCCGCGGCAAGCGCCGCCGCGTCGAGCTGGTGGTGGGAGGTGGACGCCGGGTGCATGACCAGCGTCTTCACATCGCCGAGGGAGACGCTCAGGGAGGCGAGCCGTACCGCCTCGACGAAGGTGCGGCCCGCCTCCCGGCCGCCCGCGAGGTCGATCGAGACCACCCCGCCGCCGCCGGCGGGCAGCAGGCGGGCGGCGATCTCCCGGTCCGGGTGGCTCGCGAGGGCCGGGTGGCGGACGGCCTCGACCGCCGGGTGCGCTTCGAGCCGGGCGGCGAGCTCGGCGGCGCTCGCGCACTGGCGCTCCATGCGCAGGGAGAGGGTCTGCATGCCGCGCAGGGTGAGCCAGGCGGCGAACGGGTCGGTGGACGCGCCCTGTTCGACGGAGTGGTGGCGGACCCTGCCGTACAGCTCGGGGTCCTTGAAGACGGCGATGCCGCCGAGGACGTCGGCGTGCCCGGCCAGGTACTTGGTGGCGGAGTGGACGACGACGTCGGCACCGTGGTCGAGGGGGCGGCAGAGCAGCGGGGAGGCGAAGGTGTTGTCGACGACGACGGGGACCCCGGCCTCGGCGGCGACGGCGGCGAGCGCGGGCAGGTCGGCGACGCGGGTGGTGGGGTTGGCGATGGTCTCCAGGTAGAGGAGCCGGGTCTCGGGGCGCAGGGCCGCCCGTACCTCCTCCGGGTCGGTGCCGGAGACGTACGTGACGTGGACGCCCCAGCGGGCGGCGAGGTCGGTGAGGACCGCGTACGTGCCGCCGTACAGGCAGGTCTGGGCGATGACGTGGTCGCCGCTGCCGAGGAGGCCGAGGAGGACGGCGTTGATGGCGCCCATGCCGGAGGCGAAGGAGCGGGCGGCGGTCCCGCCCTCCAGGCGGGCGACGGCGTCCTCCAGGGTGCGGACGGTGGGGTTGCCGAGGCGGGAGTAGAGGAACGCGTCCGGCGAGGTGAAGCCCTCGGCGAGGGCGTCGGCCGAGTCGAAGGCGAAGACGTGGCCCTGGTGCAGGGGCACGCCGAGGGGCCTGCTGCCGGTGATCTCGACGTGCGGCGGGTGGACGGCGAGGGTCTCGGGGCGGATGTCGCTGCTCATGGACCCAGTCTGGCGAGGAGTCGGTCGCCTTCACAGGTCCAATCCCGGTGGATTGGTTCGGGGGTTGGTTCGGGTCTGGTTCGGGGTCGGCTCGGGTCTGGTCCGGGGTCGGCTCGGCGGTGGAGCATACGATGCACCCTCGGACGAGCAGGAGCCGGAGACACATGCACACCCATGTCACGCCGTTCGACCTCCGGGCGTGGAAGGAGGGGAACCGGCACGACCACCGGGCCGGTTGGAAGGGGGCCTCGCCGGAGTTCGGCGAGATCACGCTGACCTGCCCCCTTCCCCGTACGTCTCCCGAGTCGCTCGTCTCGGAGGTGCGCGGCGGGCTGCTGCCGACCGCCTCCTTCGAGGCGCGCGGGGCGCACGTCGAGGGGATCAGGCTGCCGACCCTCAACCGGTCCACGCTGCGGGTCGGCGACCGGGTGGTGTACATGACGCGGAACCGTTTCGGCGCCACCCTGGAGCAGCGCGCCCTGGCGATGCGGTACGCGGGCGACCACTACCGGCTCACCGCCCTCGACAAACACGGCTACGTCCTGGTCCGCGCCGCCGACGACGAGGACCCCGGCGTCACGATCACCGTCCGCGAGACCGGGCGCGGCAAGGGCCGCAGGCTCTCCGTGCGCGTCGGAGGGCGTGCCGAGGGCGGGGACCTCGCCCTCGGTCTGGTCTTCGCGGGCGTCGACCGGTCCGCCCTGACGCGGATCGGGGCGGTGAGGGCGGGCCTCTCCCGGGCGACCCACTTCTGGGTCGAGTCCCAGTACTGATCGCCTACCGGGCGGTCCGGCCCGCGTTCGCCCCGTACGAGTGGAACTCGAGGAACTCCAGGGCCTCCACGGGGTCCTGGCCGCGCCGCACGAGGCGGGGGAACCCTTCCTGGACCAGGTGGCCGCGCAGCCACGCGAGCAGGGTCTCGACGAGGGTTCCGGTGAGCGGCGGTCCCTGTTCGGCGTGGCGGGGAATGACGATCAGCGGCCAGGCGTCCGGGTCGTCGCCCTCGGTGAGCCAGCACAGTTCGTCGCCGTCGATGGTGTCGGCGAAGTTGAGGAAGCCGCCCGGCTCGGGCCAGACCGCCAGCGGCTGGTACTGAGGGTGATCGGCCCGGAGGTCCCGGTAGGCGGCGCCGTACCACTCGACGGAGGGCGCGAGGTCGTAGTGTCCGGTGCCGAGCGGCAGGCCGAACCGCAGCCACTCGCAGAACTCGCCCGCCCCGTAGGTCTCCATCAGGGCGACGAACTCGGTGGGGAGCCGGGTGCCGAGGCGCTCGTACAGCCACTCCCAGCTCTGCTCGCCGAGGAGCGGTTCGGCCGGGGGCGGGACCAGGGCGGTGAGGGTCTCCAGGCCGCTGCCCCCGGCGAAGGCGGCGTGCCGCTCGGGGGTGGGTTCGGGGCGGCGGGGCGGCGGGGTCCAGGCGTATGCCCGGTCGCCGGCGAGGCGGCTGCGGGTGATGTCGGGGCGCAGGCCGTCGGAGACGAAGCGTTCGAGGGTGGGCAGGAGGGTGGTGCCGGGGCGGAACCAGGGCTCCTTGCCGGCGTTCGCGAGGTTCTGCACGTGGACGACGACGGGCCACCGGTCCGGGTCGTCGGAGGCGGTGGTGTCCCAGTAGAGGGTGTCGGACATGCGGGTCGCGCCGAAGGCGACGAGTCCGGGGTGGGCGCGGCGGCCGTGGTCGACGAACCGGCCGTAGTCGAACAGGAGGGCGTCGTCGGCGAACGGGGTGTGCAACCAGAGCCGTTCGCCGATGTCGAGGGGACCGTAGGCGGTGGCCACGGCCTTGTAGTCGGCGGGCAGCCGCAGCCCGAGCCACTCCTCGACCGCGTCCCAGTCGACGGGTGGGGCGGGTGCCTCGGGCGGCGGGCCGAAGAGTTCCGCGAAGGCGGCGACCGCCGCCTTCTCAGGGTCGTTCACGAGATCCCTCTCCGTGGATCCAGGAGGTTCAGGCGCGGCGGGTGCGCGGTGCCGCGATCCCCAGGACCCGGTCCTTGAGCGCCGGGAACTCCTCCCTGGTCGTCCGGACCTTCGCCGGGTCGAGGACGACCCGCAGGGTCTCCTCGTCCGGGCCGGCCTCCGCGAGGGTCTCGCCCCAGGGGTCGACGACGATCGAGTGCCCGGCCTGCTCCACGCCCGCGTGGGTGCCGGCGGTGCCGCAGGCGAGGACGTACGCCTGGTTCTCGACGGCCCGGGCCCGGGCCAGGAGGGTCCAGTGGGCGCGGCGGCGGGCGGGCCAGCCGGCCGGCACGACGAAGGCCTGGGCGCCCGCGTCGACGAGGCCGCGGAAGAGTTCGGGGAAGCGCAGGTCGTAGCAGGTACCGACGCCGACGGTGAGGTGCGGCAGGTCGACGGTGACGAGGTCCTCCCCGGCGGCCATGAGGACGGCCTCGCCCTTGTCGAAGCCGAAGCGGTGGATCTTCCGGTAGGAGGCGACGAGTTCGCCGTCGGGGGAGAGGACGAGCGAGGTGTTGTAGAGGGCGCCGCCCTCAGCCTCGACGAAGGAGCCGGCGTGCAGCCAGACCCCGGCGTCGCGGGCGGCCTCCGCCATGGCCCGGTGGGTGGGGCCGTTCAACGGCTCGGACTCGGCGGCGAAGAGGTCGGAGGCGAAGGCGCCGACGGTCCACAGTTCCGGCAGGACCACGAGGTCGGCGTGGCCTGATTCCTCCCGTACGAGACGCGCCGCACGGGCACGGCGGGAATCGACCGGTTCGTCCGGGTCTACCGCGATCTGGATCAGCGAGGCGCGCACACTACCACCGTCCTGGCATTGGAGCCGTCAACACCGGCCTACGATCGTCACACGAAAGCACTGCCGGGGTGCCTTCGGGCAGCGTAACTTAGCGTCCGAGCCTCCCACCCAGTCGTGTTTTCAGCCCGCGCACCGAAGAACCGCCGAGGGGTCCCGTGACCGTCCATCCCAGCCTCCAGAACTACGCCGACGCCTGGACCCATTCCATCGAGGCGATAGCCGAGCTGGTGCAGCCGCTCGTGGAGGGCGAGTGGAACCGGCCGACCCCGTGCATCGGCTGGTCGGTGCGGGACATCGTCTCCCACGTGATCGGCATGGAGACGGAGATGCTCGGCGATCCCCGGCCGATCCACTCCCTGCCCCGTGACCTGTACCACGTGCGCAGTGACTTCGCCCGCTACATGGAGGTCCAGGTCGATGTGCGGCGGCACCACACCGCCCCGGAGATGACCTCGGAGCTGGAGTACATCCTCATCCGGCGGGCCCGCCAGCTCCGCAACGAGAACCGCTCCCCCGAGCATCTGATCCGCGCTCCCCTCGGCGCCGAGTGGTCCCTCGAAGTGGCCTACCGGACGCGCGCCTTCGACGTGTGGGTGCACGAGCAGGACCTGCGGACGGCGCTGGGCGTGCCGGGCAACCTGGACTCGGCCGGGGCGCTCGTGGCCCGGGACGTGCTCCTGGAGGCGCTGCCGGACGTGGTCGCCAAGGAGGCCGGGGCGCCCCCGTCATCGGCGGTGGTGCTCGACGTGACCGGTCCGGTGGAGTTCCTGCGGACGGTACGGGTCGACGCGGAGGGCCGCGGTTCGATCGACGGCGCGCCGTCGCTGGGCCCCGCGGTGACGCTGGCGACGGACTGGGAGACGTTCGTCCGCCTCGCCTGCGGCCGGGTCCGTCCGTCCGAGGTGTCCGACCGGGTCAAGACCGAGGGCGACGCGGACCTCGCGGCGGCGATCCTGGACAACTTCGCGGTGACGCCCCGGTAGGCCGTCCTCGTCCTAGACCGGCACGTGCACGGCCTCCACGCGGCTGGCGACGAGCCGTTCCCGTTCCCTGCGGTGGGTGCGGGCCTTGAGGCGGAGGATCTGCACGACGCCGAGCGCCTCCAGGACGAAGACCGACGAGAACGCGGTCCGGTAGTCGCCGCCGGTCGCGTCGAGCAGCACGCCGACGGCGAGCAGCGTCGTCATCGAGGCGACGAAGCCACCCATGTTGACGATGCCCGAGGCGGTGCCCTGCCGCTCCGGCGGGTTGGCCGGGCGGGCGAAGTCGAAGCCGATCATCGAGGCCGGTCCGCAGGCGCCGAGGACCAGGCAGAGGGTGACGAGCAGCCACATCGGGGCGTGGTCGCCGGGGTACGCGAGGGTCGCGCCCCACAGCAGGGCGGTGGCCGCGACCGTACCGAGGGCGAGCGGGGCGCGGGCCGCGTGGTGGCGGGCGATGATCTGCCCGTACGCGAGGCCGACGACCATGTTCGACAGCACGACCAGGGTGAGCAGCGTCCCGGCGGTGGACCGGGAGAGGCCCTGCGCCTCGACGAGGAACGGCAGGCCCCAGAGCAGTAGGAACACCATGGCGGGGAACTGGGTGGTGAAGTGCACCCACATGCCGAGCCGGGTGCCGGGCTCCCGCCAGGACTCGGCGATCTGGCGGCGGACGAAGGCGGCGCCCGCGTGCCGGGCGGGCTCCGGTTCGTGCCCCTCGGGGTGGTCCTTGAGGAAGAGCAGCAGCAGGGCGAGGACGACGACGCCCGCCAGCGAGCTGCCGACGAAGGTGGCCGTCCAGCCGAGGTCGTGCAGGGCGCGGGCGATGAAGACGGTGGAGACCAGGTTGCCGGCCATGCCGAAGAGGGCGGCGACCTGGCCGATGAGCGGGCCCCGGCGGGCGGGGAACCAGCGGCTGCCGAGCCGCAGGACGCTGATGAAGGTCATGGCGTCGCCGCAGCCGAGGAGGGCGCGGGAGCCGAGCGCCATGCCGTACGAGGGGGAGAGCGCGAAGCCCAGCTGGCCGACGGTGAAGAGCACGACGCCGAGGGTCAGGACCTTCTTGGTTCCCAGCCGGTCGACCATGAGGCCGACGGGTATCTGCATGCCGGCGTAGACCAGCAGCTGGAGGATGGAGAAGGTGGAGAGCGCCGAGGCGTTGACGTCGAAGCGGTCGGCGGCGTCGAGGCCGGCGACGCCAAGGGACGTGCGGAAGATGACGGCGACGAAGTAGACGGCGACGCCGACGCCCCAGACGAGGGCGGCGCGGCGGCCGCCGGGCGGGTCCCCGGGGAGGGTGACGGCGGATCCGTGGTCCCTGCTCACCGGGCCTCACCCCGGACCAGGACCTTGACCCAGCTGAGGTGCTGGCGGACGCAGTGCGCGGCGCCCTCGACGTCGCCGGCCTTGATGCGGTCGAGGATCTCGGCGTGCTCGGTGATGTTCTTGGCGACGCGGTCGGGCTGGGACTGCATCACGGCGACGCCCATGCGCAGCTGGCGGTCGCGAAGCTGGTCGTAGAGGCGGACGAGGATCTGGTTGCCGGCGTGCTTGACGATCTCGGCGTGGAAGCAGCGGTCGGTGACGGCGACCTCGGCGAGGTCGCCGGCCTCGGCGTGCCGCTTCTGCTCCTCCAGGAGCTCTTCGAGGCGGGCGGTCAGGGGCGCGGGCGCGGGCACGGCCCGGCGGACGGCGAACTCCTCGACGAGCAGCCGGGTCTCGACGACGTCGGCGATCTCCTGCGCGGAGACGGCGAGGACGAGGGCGCCCTTCTTCGGGTAGAGCTTCAGCAGCCCTTCCATCTCCAGCTTGAGCAGCGCCTCGCGGACGGGGGTCCTGGACACCCCGACGGCCTGGGCGAGTTCGCCCTCGGTGAGGAGGGTGCCTCCCTCGTAGCGCCGGTCGAGTACGGCCTGCTTGACGTGCATGTAGACGCGGTCGGCCGCGGGGGGCTGCTTGGTGGGCAGGGGAGCGGGACCGGCTTGCGCTGATGGCATGTGCACAGCATAGATACAACAGGGGTGCAACAGACAGCCGCGTCCGCATCCTGGACTCCTTACCGGAGTCGGCAGATCCTCGATCTCCTCACCGGAGCCGGAAGTCGTAGTAGTCCTCGCCACCGACAAGCACGGAGGTGAAGTGCACCGGGAGTCCGTCGGGCCGGCGCGCGACCTCCTGGGAGGTGCGGCGGGTGAAGCCGAGCGAGAGCCCGGGGACGAACGGGTCCTCGCCGTCGCCGTCATGGGCCGCGAGGTCCCTCAGCAGCTCGTCGGCGGGGGTACGGAACACGTCGGCACCGCCCAGGAGAACCCGCGTCGACGTCTCCCGCCCCTCCGCGGGCCACCACAGCTCGACAGCCGTGACGGTGTCCTCCTCCTCCAGGAGCACCTCGACACCCACCCCGTCGCAGACGGTCGAGACGGTCACCAGGACGCGGTTCGGCCGGGTGCGCACCCGGGGTTCCCCCCAGGCGGAGACGGCCGCGACGGCCTCGTCGAGTGTCACGCCGAGCCGTACCGGCCCGGCACTGTGCAGCGGTGCGAGAGGGAGGTCCATGCCCTCGACCCAAACATCCGGTGGCGGCTGATGCCACCACCGGATGTTTCACGTGAAACAGGCGAACCCGGCCACTACGCCCAGGTGATGAGCCTCTTCGGGTTCTCCAGGATCGCGGCGACGTCCGCCAGGAACTTGGAGCCGAGCTCGCCGTCGACCAGACGGTGGTCGAAGGAGAGGGCCAGCGTGGTGACCTGGCGCGGCTTCACCTTGCCCTTGTGGACCCACGGCTGGAGCTTGATCGCACCGACCGCGAGGATCGCGGACTCGCCGGGGTTCAGGATCGGCGTACCGGTGTCGACGCCGAAGACGCCGACGTTGGTGATGGTGAAGGTGCCGCCCTGCATCGCCGCCGGGGTCGTCTTCCCCTCGCGGGCGGTGGCGACGAGCTCGCTCAGGGACTGCGAGAGCTCGGGCAGGGTCTGGGCGTGCGCGTCCTTGATGTTCGGCACGATCAGACCGCGCGGGGTGGCCGCGGCGATGCCCAGGTTCACGTAGTGCTTGAGGACGATCTCCTGCGCCGCCTCGTCCCAGGCCGCGTTGATCTCCGGGTTGCGCTTGACCGCGACCAGGACGGCCTTGGCGATGAGGAGGAGCGGGTTGACCCGCAGGCCCGCCATGTCCTTGTCGGACTTGAGCTCCTCGACCAGCTTCATCGTGCGCGTGATGTCGAAGGTCACGAACTCGGTGACGTGCGGGGCGGTGAAGGCCGAACCGACCATCGCCGCCGCCGTGGCCTTCCGTACGCCCTTGATGGGGATACGGGTCTCCCGGGCGTCCGCCGGGACGGCGGCGGCCGGAGCCGCGGCCGCCGGAGCCGGGGCGGCGACGGCCGGCGCGGGCACGGCCGCCGGAGCGGCCACCGGGGCGGGCGCCGGAGCGGCCGCCGCGTGGACGTCCTCGCGGGTGATGATCCCGTCCGGACCGGTCGGGGTGACCGTCGCCAGATCGACGCCGAGGTCCTTGGCGAGCTTGCGCACCGGCGGCTTGGCCAGCGGGCGGCCGACCACGGGGCCGTGTCCATTGAGCTGCTCGGGGACCACCGGGGCGGGCACGGCGACCTCGGCCGTCTGGGCCGGAGCGCCCGGCGTCGCCTTGCGGGCGCGGCGCTTGGTGGAGCTCGCGGCCACGCCGTAGCCGACGAGGACCGGCTGGCGGCCCTCCGGCTCCGGCTCGGCCACCGTCTCCTGGGCGGGGGCGGCGGCCACGGCCGGGGCGGCCGGGGCCTCGGGCTCGGCGCCGCCGCCCACGTTCACCGAGATGATGACCTGGCCGACGTCGACCGTGGTGCCCTCGGGGAAGAGGATCTCGTGGACCGTCCCGTCGAAGGGGATCGGCAGCTCGACGGCGGCCTTGGCCGTCTCGACCTCGATCACGACCTGCCCGTCGGTGACGGTGTCACCGGGCTGGACGTACCACTTGAGGATCTCGGCCTCGGTCAGGCCCTCGCCCACGTCGGGCATCTTGAATTCGCGGATCGTCATGGTCGTGCTCTCCTCAGTACGCCAGCGAGCGGTCGACGGCGTCGAGCACGCGGTCCAGGCCCGGCAGGTACTCCTCCTCCAGGCGCGCCGGCGGGTACGGCGCGTGGTAGCCGCCGACCCGCAGGACGGGGGCTTCCAGGTGGTAGAAGCAGCGCTCGGTGATCCGGGCGGCGATCTCCGCTCCGGAGCCGAAGAACACCGGCGCCTCGTGGACGACGACCAGGCGGCGGGTCTTCTCGACCGAGGCCTGGATGGTGTCGAAGTCGAGCGGGGAGATCGAGCGCAGGTCCACGACCTCGATCGACTTGCCCTCCTCGGCGGCCGCCGCGGCCGCCTCCAGGCAGGTCTTCACCATCGGGCCGTAGGCGAGGAGGGTGAGGTCCGTGCCCTCGCGGGCGACCCGGGCCTTGTGCAGCTCGCCGGGGATGGCCTCGGTGTCGACCTCGCCCTTGTCCCAGTAGCGGCGCTTGGGCTCGAAGAAGATCACCGGGTCGTCGCTCTGGATCGCCTGCTGGAGCATCCAGTAGGCGTCGGAGGAGTTCGCCGGGGTGACGACCTTGAGGCCCGCGACGTGCGCGAAGAGCGACTCGGGGGACTCGGAGTGGTGCTCGACGGCGCCGATGCCACCGCCGTAGGGGATGCGGATGACGACCGGCATCTTCACGGTGCCGAGCGAACGGGCCCGCATCTTCGCCAGCTGCGTGACGATCTGGTCGTACGCCGGGAAGACGAAGCCGTCGAACTGGATCTCCACGACCGGACGGTAGCCGCGCAGCGCGAGGCCGATCGCGGTGCCGACGATGCCGGACTCGGCGAGCGGGGTGTCGACGACCCGGTCCTCGCCGAAGTCCTTCTGCAGACCGTCGGTGATCCGGAAGACACCGCCGAGCTTGCCGACGTCCAGACCCATGATGACGACCTTGGGATCGGTCTCCAGGGCCTTGCGCAGGGACTCGTTGAGCGCCTTCGCCAGGGGAAGCTTCTGAACAGCCATGATTACTCGGCCTCTCCGCCCGTGAAGGACTCCTGGTAGGCGGCGAACTGAGCGCGCTCCTCGTCGACGAGCGCGTGCCCGTCCGCGTACGTGTGGTCGAACATCGCCATGTGGTCCGGGACGGGCATGGCGCGGACGACCTCGCGGACGTGCTTGCCGAGGGCCTCGCTCTCCGCCTCCAGCTCCTCGAAGAAGGCCGCGTCGGCGTGACCCTCGTTCTCCAGGTACGCCTTGAGGCGGAGGATCGGGTCCTTGGCCTCCCACGCCTCGCGCTCCGCGTCGCGGCGGTAGCGCGTCGGGTCGTCGGAGGTGGTGTGGGCGGCCATGCGGTAGGTGAACGCCTCGACGAGCGTCGGGCCCTCGCCGCGGCGGGCGCGCTCCAGGGCGGACCGGGTCACGGCCAGGCACGCGAGGACGTCGTTGCCGTCGACGCGGACGCCGGGGAAGCCGAAACCGCGGGCGCGCTGGTAGAGCGGGACGCGGGTCTGCTTCTCGATGGGCTCGGAAATGGCCCACTGGTTGTTCTGGCAGAAGAACACGACCGGGGCGTTGTAGACCGCGGAGAAGACGAACGACTCGTTGACGTCGCCCTGGCTGGAGGCACCGTCACCGAAGTAGGCGAGCACGGCGGAGTCCGCGCCGTCCTTGGCGATGCCCATGGCATAGCCGGTGGCGTGCAGGGTCTGCGAGCCGAGGACGATCGTGTACAGGTGGAAATTGTTGCTGTTGGGGTCCCAGCCGCCGTTGTTCACACCGCGGAACATTCCCAGCAGGTTCGTCGGGTCGACCCCGCGGCACCAGGCGACGCCGTGCTCGCGATAGGTCGGGAAGACGTAGTCGTCGTCGCGCAGGGCCCGGCCCGAACCGATCTGGGCGGCCTCCTGGCCGAGCAGCGAGGCCCACAGGCCCAGCTCGCCCTGGCGCTGCAGGGCGGTCGCCTCGGCGTCGAAGCGCCGGGTGAGGACCATGTCGCGGTACAGACCGCGCAGCTCCTCGGCGCTCAGATCGATGTCGTAGTCGGGGTGCTGGACTCGCTCCCCCTCGGGCGTCAGCAGCTGAACGAGCTCGGGCTCCGTGGCCGTGGTGGCCGTCGCCTTCTTGGTGGTGCTCGTGCTCGCGCTTGCGGTGCGCTTGGTGCCGCTGCTGCGTCGCGTCGTCTTGCGCGCGGCAGTGCTCTCCACGGTCACGTGCGTGCTCCTCCGTCGGTCCGGCCTCCGGGTTCGCCGGTGAGGCCAGTGCGGCTCCGCCTTGTCCGTACCTTCGCACGGGGTGGGTGCGACGCGGCCGGAGTCGGGCGTGAAAGATGCCCCGGCGAGCGCCGTCATAGGCACGTTACCCATTACGCGGCATTCCCGCGAAACCCCACTTGACCTGCGATTTTGCTTGGATTTCCAAGTAAATCGAGAAAAGGGGGGACTCATCCCTGGTCAGAGCATGGACAACGACCCGACGCCGTCGTCGGAACACCCGGCACGTTATCCCGCGCACCCCGGGCGCCGGAAGACCCAATATGTGAGACTGACCGCGTGCGCGAAGAAGGAAAAATCCGGGTATTTCTGCTGGACGACCACGAAGTCGTCCGGCGCGGCGTCCATGAGCTGCTCTCCGTGGAGGACGACATCGAGGTGGTCGGCGAGGCCGGGACGGCGGCGGACGCGCTGGTCAGGATCCCCGCGACCCGCCCCGACGTCGCGGTGCTCGACGTCCGGCTGCCCGACGGCAGCGGCGTGGAGGTGTGCCGGGAGATCCGCTCGAAGGACGAGTCGATCAAGTGCCTGATGCTGACCTCGTACGCGGACGACGAGGCGCTCTTCGACGCGATCATGGCCGGGGCCTCGGGCTACGTCCTCAAGGCCATCCGCGGCAACGAGCTGCTGAACGCCGTGCGGGACGTCGCTGCCGGCAAGTCTCTGCTCGACCCGGTGGCCACCGCCCGGGTCCTGGAGCGGCTGCGCGACGGCAACAACCCGAAGGGCGACGACAAGCTCGCCAACCTGACGGAGCAGGAGCGCAGGATCCTGGACCTGATCGGCGAGGGCCTGACCAACCGGGTCATCGGCGAGCGGCTCCACCTCGCGGAGAAGACCATCAAGAACTACGTCTCCAGCCTGCTGTCGAAACTGGGCATGGAGCGGCGCTCGCAGGCGGCGGCGTACGTGGCCCGGCTCCAGGCCGAACGCCACTGACGCCCTCGGGCCGCCGGCCCCTGCCCGTGGGGGCGGCGGCCCGTCTCGGGACTTATGTCCCGTCGAACCGGGGCAGGGGCCCCTTTTCCGACACGGTGCCGGTGGCGGAGAGTGGAGACCATGTCCACCGACGAGATCCGCGCCATCGAGTTGCTCAGCCGCGTGGCGTACGGGCGGGTGGCGACGAGCATGCGGGCGATGCCGTTCGTCGCCCCCGCCCGCCACGTCGTGGCCGACGGCCGCGTCCTGCTCCGGATGCACCGGGGCCTCGGCTACCACCGCGCCTGCAACGGCAGCGTGGTCGCGTACGGCGCGGACAACTGCGACTCCGGCGCCGAGCACGTCTGGTCCGTGCAGTTCACGGGCACGGCCGAGATCGTCGAGCCGACGGAGGAGGAGCTGGCGGCCTTCGGCCCCGAGCCCACCCGGGTGGACGGCGAGCCCTTCACCCCGGTGTTCATGCGGATCGAGCCGCAGTTCGTGACGGTCCACGAGCTCGACTACAGCGGGCGGACGGAGACCGGGACGCCGCCCGGGAGCCCCACGGGAAGCACCGCCGGGAGCCCCACGGGAAGCCCCGCCGAGGACCCGGCGCGAGAGCCGGCGCGGGAGCCGGCCGGAAACGCCTCCGAGAGTCCCTCCAGGACGTCTGCCGGGGCGACTGCCGGAAGGTCTCGCGAGACGCCCTCCGACGCGGGCTCCGAGGCCCGGCCCGAGGCCCGCTCCGAGAACCGGCCCGAGAGCAGCCCCGAGCCCCGGTCCACGACCGGCTGCGAGCCCCGGTCCACGACCGGCTCCGGACCCCGTCCCGTGGAGCGACACCGCCACCACGCAGCGTGATCTAACATCTGCGGAGTGCCGCGCTCATCTGCACCCCACGCTCTGCCCATCCGCCCCCTCCTGCGCCGCTACACGGACGTGGGCGAGCCCCTCTCCTGCGTCCCCGTGACCGAGGGCCTGCTCAACCGCGGCTACCGGCTCTCCACCACCCGCGGCGCGTACTTCCTCAAGCAACACCTGGACGCCCCCACCTCGGACCGGGCCACCATCACCCGCCAGCACCGCGCCACCCAGCGCTTACACGCCCTCGGTCTGCCCGTGGCCCCGCCGCTCCCCGACAGCCGGGGCCGCACGGTCGCCCTCGTCGGCGGCCACTGCTACGCCCTGCACCCCTGGATCGACGGCCGCCACCGCGACGGCACCCAGCTCTCCACCGGCTGCTCCCGCCGCCTGGGCACCCTCCTCGGCCGCGTCCACACCTGCCTGGAGCAGGTCATGGAGTCCCCACCGCCGGGCGGCGAGCACGAGAGCGCCCGCCCCGAGGACACCTTCCGGGCCATCGAGGAACTGCTCCGCCTCGCCCGCGCGCACCGCCCCCGCGACAGCTTCGACGCGCTCGCCGAGCACCGGCTCAGGGAGCGGCGCAGGCTGCTCGCGCAGCACGCCCACCACCGGCCGCCGTCCGCCTCCGCCGCCGGCTGGGTGCACGGCGACTTCCATCCGCTGAACCTGCTGTACCGGGGCGCCGAGCCCGCCGCGATCGTCGACTGGGACCGGCTCGGGGTCCGTCCCAGGGCCGAGGAGGCGGTCAGGGCCGCCGCGATCTTCTTCGTACGGCCGGAGGGGGAGCTGGCCCTGGAGAAGGTGCGGGCGTACGCGCGCGCGTACCGGAGGGCGACGGGCGCGGACGGCGCCGAGCTGGCCGCGGCGGCGCACCGGGTGTGGTGGGAGCGGCTCAACGACTTCTGGACCCTGCACTGGCGCTACCGGCTGCACGACCGGAGGGCCGACCCGCAGTTCCCCGCGGTGTCGGCCCTGGCGGTCTGGTGGACGCGCGAGTACGCGGCGGTCCGCGACGCCTTCGCCGGCTGAGCGGAGCGCGTACGGCTCCGCCGGCGGGGCGCCGTCAGCCCGTCTCGGTGCCCGAGCCCGGCGGCGGGGTGTCCGGGTTCTCGTTGCCGCCGGTGGTGTCGCCGGTCGGCTCGCCCGTCGGCTCCGTCGGGGGCACGGTCGTCGGCTCGCCCGTCGGAGCCGTCGGCGTGCCCGTGGGCGCGGTCGGCGGCGCGGTCGTCGGCGTCGGCGTCTCGGTCGTCGGCGTGCCCGTGGGGTGGGTCGGCTGGTACGTCGTCGGCGGGTCCCACGGCTGCTGCGTCTGGCCGCCGGTCGACGTGCCCGTGTCCTGGCTGGGCTCCTCGGTGGGCTCCTCCGAGGGGGTGGGCTTTTCCGAGGCGGTCGACGGCGAGGTGCTGACGGTGGTCGTCGGCGACTTCACGCCGGGGTCCCGGTCACCCGCCTTGTCGACCGCGTACACGACGCCCGCGACGATCGCGATCAGCGCGAGCGCGGCGAACAGCAGGACCTTCGCCCGGCCGCCGTTGCCGCCGTTCCGCGAGGCGTACCCGTCCTGGCCGTAGCCGGTGGCGACCGTGCCGCCGTCGTAGCCGCCGTCGTTCGGGTTCACCGGCGGAAGGATCGGGCCCTGCGCGGTCTCGCCGTGCATGGGGTGGCCCATCGCGGCCGTCGTGGCCATGCCGCCGACCGGGGTGTGCCCGCCCTCGTACGTCTCGACCGGCCCGGTGTTCCACGCGCCGGTGTAACCGCCCTGCTGCTGGAGCATCTGGAGGGCGTACTGGATGAGCCCGCGCATCTCCTCGGCGCTCTGGAACCGGTCGTCCGGGTCCTTCGCGAGCGAGCGCATGACCAGGCCGTCGAGCTCCGGCGGCACGGATCCCGTCACCTCGGACGGCGGGACCGGGGCGTCCTGGACGTGCTGGTAGACGACGGACAGCGGGGTCTCGCCGGTGAAGGGGGGCCGCAGAGCGAGGAGTTCGTAGAGCAGGCAGCCCGTGGCGTACAGGTCGGAGCGGTGGTCGACCGCCTTGCCGAGGGCCTGCTCGGGGGAGAGGTACTGCGGGGTGCCCATGACCATGCCGGTCTGGGTCATCGTCGACTGGGCGCCGTGCAGGGCGCGCGCGATGCCGAAGTCCATGACCTTCACCGCACCGGTGTGCGTGATGATCACGTTCGCCGGCTTGATGTCGCGGTGCACGATGCCGTGCTGGTGCGAGTAGGCCAGCGCCTCCAGGACGCCGGAGACGATGATGAGCGCCTGCTCGGGCCCGGGCGCCTCGGCGCTGAGCAGCAGGTCGCGGATGGTGCGGCCCTCGACCAGCTCCATCACGATGTACGGCACGGGCCGGCCGCCCACGAGGTCCTCGCCGGAGTCGTACACGGCGACGATCGCGTGGTGGTTGAGTCCGGCGACGGACTGCGCCTCACGGGTGAAGCGGGCCTTGGAGACCGGGTCCTCGGCGAGATCGGCGCGCAGCAGCTTGACGGCCACGGTGCGGCCGAGCCGTACGTCCTCGGCGGCGAAGACCTCCGCCATGCCGCCCCGGCCCAGACGGTGCGTCAGGCGGTAACGGCCGTCGCCGACGACGCCGCCCTCGCCCCACGATTCCGCCGACGCGTCCGGCACACCGCCACCTGCTCCGGATTCGGGTGCCATCAGTCCTCGCCGTCGTCTGTCGTGCCGTGTCCGGTCTTCACGCTACAGGCTCCGTACGACCCCACGGTCCGAGATGGACCGGCCATCCAACCCCTTCGACGTACACCTGTGCAAATTCGGCGGGTTTCCCCCGACCGCGCGGAGACGCTTCCTGTGCGGAGGGTCACGGAACGGGTACCGAACCGAGGCGCGGCTTGACGTGTCACTGCCCTACGGCAGACTTGCGCCAGGAAATTCCGGATCGACGCCGCCACGCGCGCGTAGGGGGAAGCACAGATGAGCCAGGACGGCGCACAGGGCCGCTACGCGGGCGGTTCGGTCGCGGGCGGCCGGTACCAGCTGCGCGATCTTCTCGGCGAGGGCGGCATGGCGTCGGTCTACCTGGCCTACGACAGCGCCCTCGACCGGCAGGTCGCCATCAAGACGCTGCACACGGAGCTCGGCCGGGAGCAGTCCTTCCGCGAGCGGTTCCGGCGCGAGGCGCAGGCCGTCGCGAAGCTGTCGCACACGAACATCGTCTCGGTCTTCGACACCGGCGAGGACACCCTCGACGGCGCCGTCATGCCGTACATCGTCATGGAGTACGTGGAGGGGCAGCCGCTCGGCTCGGTCCTCGCCGCGGACGTCCAGCAGTACGGCGCGATGCCGGCCGACAAGGCGCTGAAGGTCACGGCCGACGTGCTGGCCGCGCTCGAGGTCAGCCACGAGATGGGCCTGGTCCACCGCGACATCAAGCCGGGCAACGTGATGACCACCAAGCGTGGTGTGGTCAAGGTCATGGACTTCGGCATCGCGCGGGCCATGCAGTCCGGGGTCACCTCGATGACGCAGACCGGCATGGTCGTCGGCACCCCCCAGTACCTCTCCCCCGAGCAGGCCCTCGGCCGTGCGGTGGACGCCCGCTCCGACCTTTATTCGGTCGGCATCATGCTCTTCCAGCTGCTGACGGGCCGTCTCCCCTTCGACGCCGACTCGCCGCTCGCCATCGCCTACGCGCACGTGCAGGAGGAGCCGGTCGCCCCGTCCTCCGTCAACCGTTCGGTGACGCCGGCGATGGACGCGCTCGTCGCCCGCGCGCTGCGGAAGAACCCGAACGAGCGGTTCCCCAGCGCGGCCGCGATGCGCGACGAGTGCCTGCGGGTCCTGGCCGCCGGCCAGACCGGCGCGCCGATGATCGTCCAGGGCGGTCCGGTCAGCAGCGGCGCGGGCGTCGGGTCGGCGGTCTTCCCGCCCGTCGGCCAGACTCCGCCGCCGACCCCGCACCCCGGCGTGCAGCAGCCCTATCTGCCGCCGACGCCGCAGCCCGGCCCGTACGGCCCCACGACGCCCGCTCCCGCCCCGGCGTACGGCTACCCGCAGCAGGCGCCGACGCCCGCGCCGTACGCCCCCACCCCGGCCCCCGCGCCGC
>NZ_JAINVG010000114.1 GCF_020400725.1 Streptomyces sp. NK15101
CCCGCCGGTCGGTCCGCACGCGGGTGCGGACCCGTGTCCGTCGGCGTGTCCATCCGTACGCGCCTGCGTCGACGCTATGCGACGACCGCCTCCCCCGCCTCTCGCGAGCCGAGCGTCCGGCCCTGGAGGGTGTCCGGAAAGTCATGGCAGCCGGAGTCGGAGGCAGGCGAGGGGCACCATGGCCTGGCAGTGCCGGGCGCGTTTGTCGTAGCGGGTGGCCGGCGCCCGGTTCTGCTTGAGCCGGCTGGAGCACCGTTCGACCACGTTGCGCCGGCGGTAGGCGGCCCTGTCCAGGCGGCAGGGGGTCTCGCCGCGACGAAGGCGCCCGTCGATCTGGTCGATCCGCTCCGGGATCGTCGCCGCAATGCCGCGCCGACGGAGGCAGGCGCGGATTCTGCGGGCCGAGCAGCCCTTGGGGCGCGGGCGAGGGAGCGCGGGCCTGACGCGCCTGGAGCGCGCCTCAGGTCTGGCCAAGAGGCCCTGCGGCCTTCGGCACGCTGGGATCTCCTTCTGGTGGTACTCCGGCGTCGACCGGCCGAGTGCGCCCGCCGGGCCGGCCAGAGCATCGAGGTCCTCGTCCGCTTCTACGCCAAGTTCCTGGACGGGGTCCGGGAGCAGGCCGATCGCCTGATCGAGCAGTCGATGGGGGAACGGGGACCGCATCCACCGAGGCGGGACTCCCGCCGGTGGACCGGGCTTGGACCGGAAATGGACCGGAACAGCTGGTCAGGAGCGGGATACGTGGGATGAACCGGGGGTCCCGACGCACGTCGGCTGCTGCGATGGATGAGGCTGTCGAGAGGCGCCTGACGGGCAAAAGCCCAGTTCAGGCGCCTCTTTTCGTGCCCTGGAAGAAGCCGAGCCTCTTCGGCGAGTAGCTGACCAGCAGGTTCTTCGTCTGCTGGTGGTACAGCAGATGCACCCCTGGTGACCAAGGGAAAAGAGATCTGGTGTGGCTAACCAGCGGGGGCTGGTCCGGAAATGGTCCGGATCTTGGTCCTGGTGGGGTGAGCGGGCTGCCGTCGGGAGCCAGGCGCTGGACCGGTACCTCGAGTTGTACCTGTCGACTTGCAGAAATCGCAGTTGGAGCGGTCCGTTGGCCCGAGTCGCGACCTGTGTCAGCACGCGAGCTGCGACGTCGCCGACATGTTCTCGGACATCGTCCCTGCCCACGACACCTTCCCATCCCCTCTCCACCGATTCGGCGTGGACTCCGTACCCGCCCGCGGAGGAGCTGGGCCGGAACAGCTTGCCGTACCTCACCGTCGGCATGGACGCGAACCGGGCCGCGACGGTGGCTGACCTCGGCCTGTGCGTCTGCCCTTCGCGGCTCCCCCCCCGGCGACTGGAGCGTCGAGCGGAGGTCCGGCACCACTGCGCCGTCCGTTCCGACAGGGGACCGGCTGGGGACCGGCTGGGCACCGACTGGCGCGTACGGCCCCGGCCGGGACGCCGACCGGACCGTGCGACCTGGTGTTCATCGCGGCATACACCTACCTCAGCCTGGACAGGGCCGTCGTCGCCAACGGGCTCGGGGTTCACGCGTAGAGAGTGGTGGAGTGACTGCCGTAGAGAGTGGTGGAGTGACTGCCTTGGCGGACGCTGCAACTCGCTCTCGGCACCGATGGGCCTCGATGACGCGACGCGATCTCTCGCTTGCGGACGCCTCCCGCGCCGTCGGACCGATGTTGAGGACTGCGTGGTCACATCCTCTGCGTCGCAGGTATGCCTCTCAGGAGAGTGCCCGGCGGAGTGCGTTCTTGTCGGGCTTGAGAATGCCGCTGAGCGGGATGGCCTTCAGGACGTGGAACGTGTGGGGGACATGGAGATCGCTCTTGCGGGCGATGACGAAGCGGCGCAGCTCGTCGATGTCGGCGCTGTGGCCGTGGGCGGGCACGATGGCGGCGTGGACGCGCTCGAGCGTGTCGTCAGAACGCATGCCGAAGACGGCGCACTGGGCGACGGCGGGATGGGCCGTCAGAATCTCCTCGATCTCGCTGGGATAGATCTCTGTGCCGTCGACGTTGATCGTGTCGTGGCTGCGGTCGGCGAGGAAGAGGTAGCCGTCCTCGTCGAGGTAGCCGATGTCGCCGGTGTGCACCCAGCCGTTGTGCAGCACGCGGGCGGTCAGTTCGGGCTGCTTCCAGTAGCCGTTCATGGCGCTGTGGGCGCGGGCGTGGATCTCGCCCTCGCTGCCGTTCGGGAGGACGCCGCCGTGCCGGTCGACGACGCGGAGTTCGACGCCGGGCATGGCGCGGCCGACGGTGATCTGTCCGTGTCGGCCGACGCGGTCGTGTTCTTCGGGGTGGACTTCGGTGAGCCCTAGCGTCTCGTTCTGTCCGTACCAGCTGTGCAGCACCTTGCCGAAGACGCTTTCGGCCTGCCGCAGTCTGGCCGTCGACGCGGGGCTGCCGCCGTAGGTGACCTGTCGGACGCTGGAGGTGTCGGTGGCGGGCAGCGCGGGATGGTCGAGGAGCTGGTGCAGGAGGGGCGGCTGGAGGAACAGGCGGGTGATCCGCTCGCGTGCGATCGCCGCGAGGGCCTCGCCGGGATCGAAGGCGGGCTGCAGGACGACGGATCCGCCCTGGAGGAGCGCCAGGTCCGCCCAGAGCCCCGCGATGTGGGTGAGCGGCGTACACGCCAGATAGCGGGGTGGGGTGTCCGTGGGAGACGACAGGTGGTCCAGGGTGCGTCGGTACGGACCGTGCTTCATCTGCAGGCTCTTCGGCAGCCCGGTCGTGGTGCCGCCGGTGTGGCGGATGCACCAGTCGTCTTCGGCGCCGACGGGCACGGTGACCGGCGCCGACGGCTGCCCGGTCGCCGCCACGCAGATGTCGTCGGCGTGCGGGTGCGGGCCCAGCGTCGCCAGCATCGGCACGCGGAGAAGCGGTTCGAGCCGGTCCAGGTCCGCGTACCGGGTGGGGTCGACCAGCAGCAGCTCGGTGTCGGCGACGTCCACCAGGTGCGCCAGGGTGTCCGCGTCCAGCCCGTCGTACAGGGGTGTCACGCGTGCTCCCGCAAGGTTGGCGGCGTAGCGCGCGATGAGCGCCTGAGGGGTGTTGCCGGTGAGCAGGGAAACGGTCTGCCCCGGCCGGATGCCGCGCGCGATCAGCTCTCGGGCGAGCCGGTGGATGCTTTCGCGGAGGTCGCCCGCGGTGATCCGTTGACGGTCATGACAGATGATCACAGGTAGGCCGGGATGGCGCGCCAGGGCGTGGAGGATGGCTTCCGTGTAGGTGACGAAGCCGTGGTCGGCCGTCTCGGGCCGGAGGTCGGACATCTGCGTTCCTTGGGGTCGGTGGGAGGAGTGCAGCGGCGGATCGGCTGAGGTGCGCTTCGGAGCCGTCACGGGACCAGGGAGGCCGGGCTGGCGTGCTGTTCGAGAGGAGTGAGGGACGTCGGGTCGTCGAGGGGCTGATCGGTGAAGAAGCGATCCAGCAGTTGGGACATCTCCAGCGGGCGTTCGAGATGGCAGAGGTGGTCGGCGCCCCGGATCAGGGTGAAGACGCTTCCGGCGATGGTGGCGGCGACCTCGCGCCCGAGGTCGGGGTAGGTGAGGCTGTCGTGTTCACCGGTGAAGACCAGTGCCGGAACGTCCCGGACACCGCCGGGCCGTAGCCCCGGCCAGTCGATGACACGGTGGGTGGAGGCCAGGTGTCGGGGGATGTCGGCCTGCGTGACCGACCCCATCGTGCGGGCGAGGACGCGGGTGACGACCGCGCGCTTGTGGACCTCCCGCTCGGCGGGGGACAACAGGGCCGCGATGCTCATACGGGCGTAGGCGCCGGCGTCACCCGACTCCAGGGCGTCGGCCATCGTCCGCAGCGCGGCGCGCTGCTCCGGCGGGTAGACGGGAGCGGCGCCCACCAGGGCCAGGCGGGCGACGCGCTCAGGATGCTCCTGGGCCAGGCCGTAGGCGATCGGCATGGCGTAGGAGGCCCCGAAGAGGTTCACCCGTCCCAGGCCCAGCTGGTCCAGCAGGTCCGCCAGCGCGCCGGTGAGGAAATCGAAGCCGTACGAGGCGGGCAGCACATCGGCCGCGCCTGATCCCGGCAGGTCCACGCTGACGACGGTTGCCGAAGCCGCCCAGCGTGCTTCGAGCCGCTGATAGGCGTACATGTCCTGGAAAGCGCCACCGAGCACGATGACGGGCTCGGTGACAGGAGCAGCGTTCTCGACGATCCGGCACTGGTAGCCGAAGCCGTCGAAGGTGAGGTGACGGATCCTCTCAACGTTCATGCCCGGTCAACCGGGACGCGCGGACAAAGGTCACGCGTTCGGCGATCATGTGACCGGTCCCCTCACGTGCGATTGTCCGGAAACCACCCGGCCGCTGCTGGTCGGACGGGTCAGAAGAGGCCGGCGGCAGAGGGCCGTCAGGGCCGTCCTTCTGCTGTCGCCAGAGGTGCTGAAGCCGGGGCTCGGCGGCCGGGCAGGAGTGCTGCCGCGATGACGGTGCAGACGGTGAGGGCGGTCGTCAGGCCGAAGGCGTGGGCGAACGCCGTGGCGGTGTGGCCACCGCGCTGGAGCAGGACGGCGAGGGCGGCGATGCCGAAGGAACCGCCGAGCTGCTGGAGGATGCGCGTCGTGGTGCTGGCGTCCGCGACTTGGGAGTCCTCAAGCCCTTGATAGGCGCCGACCGTGACAGCGAGGTTGACAGCGCTCATGCCAAGGCCACGGAGGAACAGAGCGACAGTGATGACCGATCCTTCGCCCACCGAGGCGGCGAAGGGCCACGTCGCGACCGCGCTCAGCAGCAGACCGGTCACCACGACCGGACGAGGCCCGATCCTGTCGGTGAGCACGCCGGCCACCCGCGCCGCCAGCGCGCCGATGCCCTGCGGCACGAGAAGGAGACCGGTGGCGGCGACACCCTTGTCGAGCACGAGCTGGGCATACAGGGGCAACAGGAACAACCCGCCATACATGGTCGAACCGCCGGTGAACATCAGCACCGCCGTCGCGGTGAAGGAGCGCAGCCGAAACAGACGCATGTCGATGAGGGGCGCGCTGCTCCGCAGGCTCCATCCGACGAACGCGGTGACCAGGACGGCCCCCGCCGCCATCGGCAGGAGTACCCGCCCTCCTCCCGCGCCGTCCTGGCCGCCGCACTGCGAGAGCCCGTACACGAGCGCGGTCAGGCCCGGACAGACCAGCACCAGCCCCACGACATCGAGGCGGGAAGCATGCGGCCGACGGTCCTGGGGCACGCCCCGCCAGGCGAGGAACAGCGCGAGCACGCAGACGGGCAGGTTGACGTAGAAGATCCAGCGCCAGTCGAGATGCCCGAGCAGCAGCCCGCCGAACACCGGCCCCAGGACCGGGCCAAGGAGAGCCGGCAACGAGACGACCGCGACGAGCCGCCCGACCTGTCGGCCGCTACTGGCCCGGATGACGATGGTCTGCAGGACCGGCATCATCAGCCCCCCACCGACCCCCTGCACACTTCTGAACACGACCAGCGCCCCGGCGCTCCAGGCACAAGCGCACAGCAGCGAGCCGACGGAGAACAGGACCAGCGCACCCAGCCAGACCCGCCGCGTCCCGAACCGGTCACCGGCCCAGCCGCTCACCGGCATGACCATCGCGAACGCCAACAGGTAGGCGGTGCTCACCCATTGCACGGTCGTCGTGGGGACACCGAGGTCGTCGGCGAGGGCGTCGACTGCCACGGAGACGATCGTGCTGTCGAGAAGCGGAGCGAAGGCACCCACGGCGAGAACGCCGCACAGCCTGAGCAGGGCGGGATCAAGGCGTTCCTTGGGCATGCGGTCCTCTCGAACGATGGCGTGGCAGGATGCGACCCGACAACGATCAGAGGACCGGGACCGTCACGGGCCGCCCGCCTCCTCCGACGCGCACACCGGACTCTCGGGCTGCGGCCGGTACCTGGCTCTGTGACATGGGCACTCGTGTCGCGCCGGCCGCGAGGGCGGACCGTGGATTCTTCCACCCACTGGAGGACCAGACACTGTTGCTCGCGGCGTACTGGCGCATGAACCCCACGATGCGGCAGCTTGTCCCGCCGTTCGAGGTGTCCAAGCCGGCGGCGGACCGCATCATCGAGAACCTCGGACCGTTGGACGGCCTCTGCGACACGGAGACGGGGTGGCCGCGGGCAAGGCCACCGACTTCACCGGGGCGCGACTACCGGCCCGCCAAGCGCCTCGCGCTGCAGAACCTGCACCGTCCCGCTACAACGTACTACTACGCCTGTCAGAGGGGTGTCGCCTGGCCCACCTGGGCGGGAATCTGGCCCGTGACTGGTCCGGAGGTGAAAGCCGAGCGGCCGAGTCGACCACATGACGTGATGAATCGGAGTCGGTGTCTCGGCTGACCCTGCTGAGCAATTTCCATGCCGGCGTCCAGACTTGGGATGCTAGAAGAACCCCAGCTCCTTGGGGCTGTCACTCTGGAGGATGTTCTTCGTCTGCTGGTGATACAGCAGTCATACCGGCGCTGACCAGCCGAAACGGACAGTTGGTGCGCTTCTTCGGCCTGTCTCGGACCGGAAAAGGTCCGGCTCGTTGGCCAGGACGAACCAGGCTCTGGCAGTGCCCTGAGACACGGCGGTGCACGGTTCTCAGGGCGTCGGTTCCCGGCGAGCGCTCGATGCGGCCGTTCCACTAGGGTCTGTTACGAAAGTGGATCTTGTTCGTTGATGATCACTTGCTGTGGGACGTGGCGATCTGACGAACGGCCAGTGGGCCCGGCTTGAGCCGTTGCTGCCGACGGGCATCAAGCCGGGCCGTCCGCAGGTGTGGACTCGGCGGCAGCTGATAGACGGCATACGGTGGCGGACCCGTACTGGTGCCCCCTGGCGGGACGTGCCCGAACGCTACGGGGCGTGGGACCGGGCCTACGACCTGTTCCGTTGCTGGCAGCGAGACGGGACGTGGGCCCGGATCCTCACCCAGCTCCAGGCCGAAGCCGACGCGAAGGGCCTGATCACCTGGGAGGTGAATGTCGACTCCATCGTCTGCCGGGCCCACCAGCACGCCGCTGGCGCGGCGAAAAGGGGGGTCTCCAGAAGGAGCCGCCCGGCGGCGTCTTCGTCGAACCGGCCGACCACGGCCTTGGACGTTCCCGCGGCGGACTGACCAGCAAAATCCACCTCGCGGTCGAGCAGGGGCAGAAGCCGCTGTCAGTGGTGATCACGGCCGGGCAGCGGGGTGATTCCCCGCAGTTCGAGCCGGTCCTGGAGGCGATCAGGGTGCCCCGGATGGGGCTCGGCAGGCCGCGCAAGCGGCCGGACCGTGTGCGGGCCGACAAAGCCTATGACTCCCGGAGCAACCGCTCCTACCTGCGCAGACGTGGGATCAGGGCAACGATTCCGGTTCCTGCGGACCGAGTCCGCAACCGGCTGAAGCGCGGCCCGCGCGGCGGCCGCCCGCCGAAGTTCGACAAGGACGACTACAAGCAGCGGCACGCGGTCGAGTGCGGGATCAACCGCCTCAAGCGCCACCGAGCTGTGGCCACGAGGTACGACAAGCTCGCCGTCCGCTATGAAGCGACCGTGCTGGTCGCGGCCATCAACGAGTGGCTGTGATCAGCTACTTGGACGGTGAGCGAGTGAGCCTCAGGAAGACATCGCTGCGCGCTCGGCCGCGCTGCGCAGAACGCAGAATTCATTGCCTTCAGGGTCGGCAAGGACGGCCCAGCCGGCGCCATCAGGTTCCCGGCGATCGGCGACGAGGGTGGCACCGAGGCTCAGCAGTCGCTGGACCTCCTCTTCGCGCGAGGTCTCGGGGCGCAGGCACAGGTGAATCCGGTTTTTGATCGTCTTCGGCTCTGGCACCTGGTTGAAGTACAGCTGCGGGCCCTCCGGCAGGATCACCGCAGTCTCCACGTCACCCGGCTTGCCCTCCGGATGCAGCGGACAACCGAGCGCCTCGCTCCAGAACCGAGCCAGCTCATAGGCATCCACACAGTCAACCGCCACGTTCTGCACCACCGAAAACATGTACGAGATCCTGCCCGGAGCTCCGCTCGGTCAGCAAATTGCGGCCAGACTGACCAGCACTTTCGCAACAGACCCTAACGGCTCCCCCCCCGCACGGCAGCGTCCCGTGCCGCCTCGTCTGGCTCACCTCCGGCGGGAGTCTGGTCCGCGACTGCTCCGGAGGTGAATGCCGAGTGATCGAATCGACTACTTGAGGTAACGGAACTGGGCCGGACTGTGACCGATTCGGTGCTGGATGTGGGTGAGCAATTTCCAGACAGGTGGACGCACTTGGCGTGCTAGAAGAACCCCAGTGCTTTCGGGGAATAGCTACAAAAGATGTTCTTGGTCTGTTGGTGCTGCAGGAGTTCCGAGGCGCTGGCCTGCGGAGATGTCGGCGCTGATGCTACCGACAAGCAAGGTGGTCCGGGAATGGTCCGGAACTTGGTGTGCGCTCGAAATCTTCTGCGACGCGGCAGAGCATCAATCGCGAGGGCGAGCTGCGCCACGGTGCAGCCGACGTGGAGAGGGCACTTCCGTCCGGAGCCCAGTACGTCCACTTCGTGTCGACCTTGACGACCGGAGGCGGCTGCCTGTCCCGCCGTTGCTGCGGGTGCAGCCGGTACTCGTAGAGTTGCCGTCCTCGTCCTGGGCCACGACCTTCAGATACTGGGTCATTTGTCCGGCTGTCGCGCGGTTGGCCATGATCTCGGGTCGGCGCGCTCCTCCTCGCTCAGGTGGTCGGTGTCGGTCAGCGGGTGCCGTGCGCCGGGCTCCAGAAGGGTGATGCCGAACTGTTCGAAGCAGTGCCCGCGTCCCGCCCACCGTGCCGTGACCAAGATGCGTACGTCCTCAGGGACCGGGGATCCACCCAGCCGCTCCTGGGAGAACTCTTCCCACCGCTCGTCGAACACGGATGAATCCTCTCGATGCCCGTCATGACGGATCAGAGTCTGGGAAGAGCCTCCGGCAACCGGTGCCCCGCACCCGGCGTCGCACCGCGTCGCTTCAGCTGCTGCTCCGGGTGCGAGGGGCCGCGCGTTCTTCGGCCTCCGGCGTCGCTCGTCCTACCCCGGCCGACTCGCGGAAGGCGTCGAGGAGCGTGCGCAGGACGGGCTGTTCCAGGGAACCGGCCCGGATCACGGCGTGGATCGCCCTGACCGGCTCGGGGTGCCTGATGCGGCGGACCGCGACGCCGGGGTGACGGGCGCTCAGTCCGAGCTGGGGGACGAGACTGACGCCGAGGCCGGCGGCGACGAAGCCCTGTGCGGTGGCGTAGTCCTGCGACGTGGCCGCGAAGTCAGGGCTGAAGCCCGCCGCGGCGCAGGCGTCGGTGACCGGTGCGAGGCAGGGGCCGGGGGGTTCGCTTCGGACCCAGGGTTCACCGGCGAGATCGGTGAGGTCGAGCACGCGCTTGGGGGCGAGCGGATGTCCGGCGGGCAGCACCGCGCGGTACGGGTCGTCGAGCAGGTGCACGACCTGGAGGCCCCGCCGGGGCGCGTCGGCCGGCGGCCGGACGACCAGGGCCAGGTCGGCGTCGCCCCTGTACACCTTCGCCACCGCGTCGTCAGGGTCCGCCAGCCGCGGGTCGATCGCGACCACCGGGTGTTCGCGGCGCACGCGGGCCAGGGCGGGCGCCAGCAGGGTCGGCCCGACGGAGGCGAAGTAGCGGACGGTCAGCCTGCCCTCGCGCCCGGCGCGCAGATCGGCGAGCGCGGTCTCGGCCTCGGCGAGGTGCTTGCTGATGACGGTCGTGTACCGGGTGAGCAGCAGTCCGGCCTCCGTGGGCCGTACTCCCCGGCCGACCCGTTCGAGCAGGGCGATCCCCGCCTCCTTCTCCAGGGCCGCGATCTGCTGGCTGATCGCGGAGGGGGTGTAGCCGAGATGTGCGGCCGCCGCCGTCACCGAGCCGCTGGTGATCACGGCGCGCAGGACCTGCATGCGTCTTACGTCAATCATGTAGCACAGCTTAAAAGAAGTGCAGAACCTTTTTCTTGTCCTTCCGAGAAGAGTGCGGCAGCGTTCATGTCCACGGGACCGATCAGGAGGCAGCGGTGAAAGGCGTCATGGACAGAAGCCGGACAGGGATGCGCATCGGTGTGCTCGCCCTGCTCTGGGGCTCGACCTTCCTCTGGATCGAGGTGGCCCTAGAGGCGCTGACACCGGTGCAGGTGACGTTCGGCCGGTGCCTGCTCGGGGCGGTCACCCTGCTGGCCCTCTGCCTGCTCTCCGGCCAGCGGCTGCCCCGCGGCCCGGCCGTCTGGGGCCGGATCGTCGTCGCCGCTTTCTTCTGCAACGCCCTGCCGTTCGCCCTCTTCAGCTTCGGGCAGCAGAGCATCGACTCCGGCGTCGCCGGCGTCCTGAACGCCACGACCCCTCTGTGGTCCCTGCTCCTCGGCGCGGTCGTCGGCACCGAAGGCGGTCTGCGGCCGGCACGGGTGGTCGGCCTGCTGCTGGGATTCGCCGGGGTGGTGCTCATCTTCGCGCCGTGGCAGGCCGGCGAGTCGGGCGGCTGGGGAGCCCTCGCCATCGTCGGTGCGGCGGCCGGTTACGCGGTCGGTTTCCTGTTCATGAGCCGTCACCTGGTCGGCAAGGGCATTCCGACCCTCGCGCTGTCCGCGGCGCAGCTCACCGCCGCGACCGTCCTCACCGCGCCGACCCTGGCGGCGGGCGGCCTGACACCGATCGAGATCACCCCGAGACAGCTGATCGCCACGGTGATCCTCGGCGTCGTCGCCACCGGCGTCACCTTCCACCTCACCTACCGGAACATCGCGGCCGAAGGCGCCACCCACACGGCCACCGTCGGCTACCTGCTGCCCGTGGTCTCCGTGGCCCTCGGTGCCGTCGTCCTCCACGAGGACTTCAGCCTCCGGATCGCCCTGGGAATGGCGGTCGTTCTCACCGGCGTCGCCCTGACCCGCCGGTCGACGCCGGCCGGCCCTCCGCTTCCCCGTCCTCTCTCCCGGCAGGAACAAGACGTACGGAGGTGACAGCGGAGGCAAACGGTCTTCCTGGGCGAAGCCGGTCCCACTGCCCGCGCCCGCCGGTCTCCGGACCGGCCTGCTCCTCGTGGTCGGCCTCGGCCCCGTGACCGACGACGGCGACGAACTGTGACGCCGAGACGTTGCGCCGGGCCGCCAGAGCCGCCGTACGCCCCTTCGCCGACGCGGAACGTACCGCCCTCACGTTGCCGGCCATGGCCGAAGGGGCCGGAGGCGGTAGCCCTGGGCGCCCTGCCGGGACCTATGAGTGCGGATCCCGGTGTCCGCCGGGTGGGGCTGCCCGGCTCTCGGTGGGCTCGGGCGGGGCCCGGCGGGGCGTCCCGGTCCTTCGACGGGTGCTCGACCTTCAGCCGGATCGACGTGCCTTCGACAATGGGCGGTTCGCCGTCGTGGTCGAGCCATGAGGAGCGATGGGTGAGCCGGGGGTGGACCCGGTCCCATGCCTGGGCCTCGGCCTTGCCGTAGTTGGTGGTGCCGGTGACCGCGGGATCGGGCCAGGTCTCCGGCTTGGCGAAGCGGAACTCCGGGCCGTGCTTGGGCGGCCGGCCGTTCGTCCCCGGCCGGCGGGGCGGCTTGGGCAACCGCATGACCCGGACGGACCGCATCCTGCCGACCAGTTCGACGGGCAGGTCGCGCAGGACCCAGGCCAGGCGGGGCTGGTTGCTTCGAGCGGCTCCCCGTACCCGTCGTCGCTGCCGTTCAGGGGCTCTGCTTCGGTGGCGGCTTCGAACCTGGCGGTCGTGCGGGCGCATGCACCGGCCGGGCCGTTCCTGTCAGGCCGACGGCACGGGGCATGAGAGAACCGAGGGGAATAGGTGGGCGCCGGGCCCCTCGCCAGGAATGTTAGCGCTAACATTCTCCGTGGGCAAGCCTCTCCGAGATTGTCCCCGGTGAAATCTCCATCAGGCGAAGCGTGTTGCCGATGCTCCGCGCGCGGGGTGCCCCGAGGAGGTGGCCGGGGCGTGTGCTCCGCTCTCGGCCACCGGCCCGTGCGCGCGTTCACCGCGTATCGCGGGCTCCTGGTCCGGCCGTCGGCGAATCCACAGGTGGGCGGAGCGGGCCCGAACGGTCAACCTGAGTTCCTGGCAAGGTTGTTGACGGGAGCGGTGGGTCGGCACGAGTATCAGTGGCTGTCTCCGCGGTGGCGCCGGAACCTCCTCACGCTCTTGGCAATCCCGACGGAGAGGTCCCATGTCCCGATCCCGCTCGCTCGTGTCCCGGCTGCTCGGCATCGTCACCGTGCTCGGCCTCGCGCTCGGCCTGAGTCTGCAGACGGCCCCAGGGGCCGCTGCCGCCTCGCTGGTCCAGATCACGAACTTCGGCACCAACCCGACCGGTCTGCTGATGCACCTGTACGTCCCGGGCAGCGTCAGGTCCAACCCGCCGATCCTGCTCGCACTGCACGGCTGTCAGGGGTCGGGCCCCTACATGTACTCGAGCACCGACTTCGCCTCCCAGGCGGACAAGTACGGGTTCCTCGTCATCTACCCCTCGACGAATCCGAGCGGAAGCTGCTGGGACGTCTCCTCGGACCAGGCGCTGACCCGTAACGGCGGCAGCGATCCGGTCGGGCTCATGTCGATGATCGCCTACGCGGAGCAGCGCTACGGCGGCAATCCCAACGCCGTGTACGTGACCGGTCAGTCCTCGGGCGGCATGATGACGAACGTGATGCTCGCCGACTACCCCGACGTCTTCAAGGCAGGCGCGGCGTTCATGGGAGTGCCCTACCACTGTTTCGCCACCGGCTCGGTGCGCGGCTGGAACTCGGCCTGTGCCCAGGGCCGGATCTCCATGACCCCGCAACAGTGGGGCGGCCTGGTGCGGAACACCGGATACCCCGGCTACACCGGCCCGCGGCCGCGTGTGCAGCTGTGGCACGGGACCACCGACACCATCCTGAACCACAACAACCTCGGCGAAGAGATCAAGCAGTGGACCGACGTCCTCGGCGTGAGCCAGACGCCGTCGGCCACCGACACCCCCGCGACCGACTGGACCCGGACCCGGTACAACAACAGCGCCGGCGCCACCCAGGTCGAGGCGTACAGCATCGCTGGTACCGGGCACCAGCTGCCGGTCCAGGGCACGGGGATGGCCGCCGAAGCGGTCCGCTTCATGGGACTGGACGCGACCTCCTCCGGCGGCACGACAGGCGCGCTGCGTGCGGTGGCCGCAGGCAAATGCCTGACCGACACGAACACGACGCCGGGCACACAGCAGCAGATCCACGCCTGCAGCGGCAGCGCCAACCAGACCTGGACACGTACGGCGTCGAACCAGCTGGCCGTCACCGTCGGTGGCAGCACGCTCTGCCTGGACGCCAGCGCCAAGGGGACCACCAACGGCACCAAGGTGATCGTCTGGTCCTGCAACGGCCAGTCCAACCAGCAGTGGAAGTTCAACCCGAACGGTACCGTCACCGGGGTGCAGTCGGGGCTCTGCCTGGACGTGGCCGGCCTGGGAACCACCGACGGCACGCCTGTCCAGTTGTGGTCCTGCAGCGGCGGCACCAACCAGCAGTGGACGATGGGGTGACACCGCGGTCGGCCTGCAGGGGCGCCCCGGATCAGGCGCTCCTGCGGGCTGGCCGTACGGGGTTTGCCCGTACGGGTTTCGTCAAGGAAATCGGGCTGCATTCAGCGAGGTGGCCAGGCAGCATGGCGAGGTGCCAGAGCGACCACGCCTACTTCGTGAGCAGGGTGTGGACTGGGCCCGGCGACGTGGAGGGCGACGAGTTCCTGCCCGATGACGACGCGCCGGTTGCCGACATCGCCAAAAGGCTGAATGGCGAGAGCGGCGGCGAGACCTGGATCAGGGGCGGCGTCGCGCAGCGCCCGGCCACCCGCAGGGCGTGCCCGACAGCTGCGGAGGGCTGCATTCCCGGCGGTCTTCTCGCGACCTCGTAGGGTGATTCGATCCGGATCGAAGAAACCGTCGAGTCAGCCGAGGTCTGGGCGGACTTGGCGATGAACCGGCTGGCAGAGCGCAGTCCCGCCACGTATCGAGCAGTCCAAGGGAAGTGGGACCGAGCCGGCCGGGGTGATGCGCCTGCGGAGTGAGCCGGAGTTTTGGTCCGTGACTGGTCCGGAAGCGCTGGTCAGGAGTGGGACATCGGTGAGATGAACTGGGAGTTTCGCCGCAAAAGCGACCCTTCTGCACTCGGGGCGAGCGAGAGACGCCTGACGGGCGAAAGCCCAGGTCAGGCGCCCCTTTTCGTGCCTCTAGAAGAAGCCGAGCTTCTTCGGTGAGTACGACACGAGGAGGTTCTTCGTCTGCTGGTAGTGGTCCAGCATCATGCGGTGGGTCTCGCGGCCGATGCCCGACTGCTTGTAGCCGCCGAAGGCCGCGTGGGCCGGGTAGGCGTGGTAGCAGTTCGTCCAGACGCGGCCCGCCTGGATCGCGCGGCCCGCGCGGTAGGCGGTGTTCGTGTCGCGGGTCCAGACGCCGGCGCCGAGGCCGTAGAGCGTGTCGTTGGCCGTGCGGATCGCGTCGTCGAAGTCGGTGAAGGAGGTCACCGCCACTACCGGGCCGAAGATCTCCTCCTGGAAGATCCGCATGCGGTTGTCGCCCTCGAAGACGGTCGGCTGTACGTAGTAGCCGCCCGCCAGCTCGCCGCCGTGCTCGACGATCTGGCCGCCCGTCAGGATCTTGGCACCCTCCTTCTGGCCGATCTCCAGGTAGGAGAGGATCTTGCGGAGCTGGTCGGCGGAGGCCTGGGCGCCGATCATCGTGTCAGTGTCCAGGGGGTGGCCCGGGACGATCTTCTCCGTGCGTGCGATCGCCGCTTCCAGGAAGTCGGCGTAGTGGCCCCGCTGGACGAGGGCGCGCGAGGGGCAGGTGCAGACCTCGCCCTGGTTGAGGGCGAACATCGTGAAGCCTTCGAGGGCCTTGTCGCGGAAGTCGTCGTCCGCCGCCCACACGTCGTCGAAGAAGATGTTCGGCGACTTGCCGCCGAGTTCGAGCGTGACCGGCTTCAGGTTCTCGGAGGCGTATCCCATGATCAGCCGGCCCGTCGTCGTCTCGCCGGTGAACGCGATCTTCGCCACGCGAGGGCTGGAGGCCAGCGGCTTGCCGGCCTCCTCCCCGAAGCCGTTGACGACGTTCAGGACGCCCGGCGGCAGCAGGTCCGCGACCAGGCTCAGCCAGAAGTGCACCGAGGCCGGGGTCTGTTCGGCCGGCTTGAGGACCACGGCGTTGCCGGCGGCCAGCGCCGGGGCCAGCTTCCAGACCGCCATCAGGATCGGGAAGTTCCACGGGATGATCTGTGCGACGACGCCCAGCGGCTCGTGGAAGTGGTACGCCACGGTGTCGTCGTCGATCTCGCTCAGCGCGCCCTCCTGGGCCCGCAACGCCCCCGCGAAGTAGCGGAAGTGGTCGATCGCGAGCGGGATGTCCGCGGCGAGCGTCTCCCGCACGGGCTTGCCGTTGTCCCAGGTCTCGGCGACCGCGAGCGCCTCCAGGTTCCTCTCCATGCGGTCCGCGATCCGCAGCAGGACGGCCGCCCGCTCCGCCGGTGCCGTCCGCCCCCACGCCGGCGCCGCCGCGTGCGCCGCGTCGAGGGCGCGCTCCACGTCCTCGGCGGTGCCGCGGGCGACCTCCGTGAAGGGGCGGCCGTCGACCGGGCTGGGGTTCTCGAAGTAGCGGCCGCCCGCCGGGGCGACGTACTCGCCGCCGATCCAGTGGTCGTAGCGGGCCTGGTACGACATGAGCGCGCCCTCGGTGCCGGGTGCGGCGTAACGGGTCATGAGCATGGCCTCCCTGGGACGCGCCGGCCGTCCCTGGCCGGCGCTCACGCCCGAGTGTGGTGAACCGTACGTTGCAAGCCCGTTGCACCGGCGGACAGTTCGGCCTCCAGGGAGTCCAGCCTCGCCCGTACGGGAGGAAGCTGCGGCGCCGGTACCGCCGCGCACAGCGCCCGCCAGACCACCACGTCGTCCTCGCCCCAGGCGCTGTACGCCCAGTCGGCGAGCAGCCCGGGATCGCCCCGGTCCACCAGCGCCGCCCGCAGCCGGTCCGCGAGCCGCCTCCGCAGCCGTACCACGCCGGGCGCGGTCGACGCGGGGAGCAGCGGGCCCGCGTAGTCCCCGGCCGCCGCCGCGACGGCCCCCGAGGCGAGCCTCCGGTCGACCGTCGCGAAGTCCGCGTCCACGGGCGAGGCGAGCCGGTACGGCCGCGACCGCAGCGCGTCGGGGCCGAGCAGCGCGCGCAGCCGGGACAGCTCCGCCCGCAGCGTCACCGGCGTGACCGACTCGTCCTCGTACAGGAGGGTGAGGAGTTCGTCGCCGCCCACGCCTTCCGGCCGGTGCGCGAGGACCACCAGGATCTCGCTGTGGCGGCGGCTCAGCCGCAGCCGCCGCCCGCCCACCGAGAGCACCGCCTCGTCCCGGCCGAGTGCCGACAGTCTGATCCGTTCCGGGTCCGGGGCCGGTCCGAGCAGGGCCAGGTGGGACTCGGCCGCGCGGGCCACCGCCTGGACGAAGCCGAGGCTGTGCGGATGCGCGAGCCGCTCTCCGCCCGTGATGTCGACCGCGCCGAGCACCCGCCCGCTGTGCGGATCGTGCACGGGGGCCGCGGCGCAGGTCCACGCCCGCACCGGATGCCGGAAGTGCTCGGCGGCCACGACCTGCACCGGCCGGTCGACGGCCAGGGCGGTGCCCGGCGCGTTCGTCCCGGCCGCCGCCTCCGACCAGCGGGCCCCGGCGACGAAGTTCATCCCCCGGGCCTTGCGCAGGGTGCCCGGATGCCCTTCGACCCACAGCATGCGTCCGGCGGCGTCGCAGACCGCGAGGAGATGCTCGCCGTCCGTCGCGTACGCCCCCATCAGCTCCCGGATCACCGGCATCGCCGCGGAGAGGGGATGGGCCTCCCGGTACGCGGAGAGCTCGTCCTCGTCCAGCTCCACCCGCGCCGACCCGTCGGGGCTCACGCGCGCGCGTACGGACCGGCGCCAGGACGCGGCCACCAGCGGGCGGGCCTCCCGGGCGTGCGGGGCGGCGTCCGTGCCCAGGTCCGGCCCTCCCGGGTCCGTCGCCCGCGCCCGCTCCCGCCGTGGTCCCGCGGCCATCCACGCATCGCTCAACTCGGCCTCCTCGTCGAGGTCGTCCCGGCCCGTCGCGCTCATCGTGGTGCGCCCGCGGGCGCCCGACAAGCCACCGCGCACCACGGCATGCGCACCCTGTCCGGGACCGGCCCCCGACCGCTCACGTAGAGTGGGGCCCGGGCCGTGACTGGCGCTTGAGGTGGATCACCACCGGGGAGCGGCCCGGCGGAGCGTGCCGCAGCGGCGCGACCGTGCCGATGCCGTGCGCCTGGGCGAACCACCGGTCAGAGACGACGCCCAGGAGTTGCCATGTCCACCAGCACCGCCACCCTCATGGACGGCACGGCCCTCGCCCGCCGTACGGTCGAGGAGACCGCCGCCCGAGCCGCCGAGATCACCCGCCGCACCGGCGTCACGCCGTGCCTCGCGACCGTCCTGGTCGGCGCGGACCCGGCCTCCGTCACGTACGTGAAGATGAAGCAGAACCGCTGCGCGAAGGCCGGAATCCGCTCCAAGCACGTCGAACTGCCCGCCGAGACGACGACCGAGGAGCTCGTCGCCGCCATCACCGCCCTGTCCGAGGACCCCGAGGTCCACGGCATCCTGCTCCAGCACCCGGTCGGCCCCCACATCGACGAGCGCGCCGCCTTCGAGGCCATCGCCCCCGAGAAGGACGTCGACGGCGTCACCATGGCCTCCTTCGCCGCCATGGGCTTCGGCCTGCCCGGCTTCGTCTCCTGCACGCCCGGCGGCATCATGCGCCTCCTCGACGCCTACGACGTCGAACTCAGCGGCAAGCGCGCCGTCGTCGTGGGCCGCAGCGCCATCCTGGGCAAGCCGGCCGGACTGCTCCTCCTCGGCCGCGACGCCACCGTCACCTACTGCCACTCCCGCACCAAGGACCTCTCCTCGGTCGTCCGTGAGGCCGACGTCCTCGTCGCCGCCGTCGGCAAGCCGAACTTCATCAAGGGCGAGGACATCAAGCCGGGCGCCGTCGTCATCGACGCCGGCTACAACCCGGGCAACATCGGCGACGTCGACTTCGCGTCGGCCGCCGAGCGTGCCTCCCTCATCACCCCGGTCCCGGGCGGTGTCGGCCCCATGACCATCGCCGTGCTCCTCGCCCAGACGGTCGAGGGCGCGGAGCGCCAGCTCGGTCTGTAAACGGTTGTGACGGGGCGGCGGCGGTGACGGGGGAGCGACGGGGGCGCGAGCGCGCGCGGTCGGCGATCGTCACGATTCTGTACAGGTCGAGCCCGGCGGCCGGTGAAAGCCGGCCGCGCCGTCGCCGAACGGCGAACCTGGTCCCCGTGTCCCACCCGCCGACCGCCACTCCGCCGCCCGACCCGGGCCGCCCGGGCCCGTCCGATCCCATCCCCACCGGTCCGTGCTCTTCGACTCCCACCGACACGGACCCTTCGACGAGCCCGAACCCGACCGGACCGACCACAGCCGGATCCACCACAGCGGGATCGACCACCCCCGTATCGATCACAGCCGGATCCACCGCAGCGGGATCGACCACCCCCGTATCGATCACTGCCGGATCCACCGCCTCCGGCTCCGCCGAGGGTCCTCCGGCAGAGCCGTTCACGGTCGCCCCCCTCGCGACGGGTGCCGAGCCCGCGTGGTCGGCCCGCTTCGTGCGGCTCGGTGCGGCCCGGCCGGGACCGGCGGCGCGGTGCGCCCGCTGGTTCGGCGTGCCGCTCGTGCCGCTGCTCACGGCCGCCCTGGTGGCCGGCGCCTTCCTGACCGCACGGGGTGGGGCGGAAGGCGCCGGACTCGTCGGCGGCCCCCCGGGAGGGGAGCCGGTG
>NZ_JAINVG010000115.1 GCF_020400725.1 Streptomyces sp. NK15101
CTGCTTCGTACCCGCCACCGCCGCCGTCGTGTCGGCGTCGCGGCCCATGTTGACCGCGGTCAGGACCGCCGTACGGAAGTCCCCGCGGGCGGCGGCGAAGGCGCCGAACGCCAGGCCCACCGCCTCCGGGGCCAGGTCCGTCCAGGGGTAGCCGCCGATGACGACGGCCGAGCGGACCTGGCGCTCGCGGGTGAGCGGGTCCGGCTGGACGCGCTGGGCCGCGACGACCGCGCGGCGCAGCGAGCGGGCCGTCCACGAGTCCATGGGGACCACGGACAGGGCCGCCGCGATCACCGACGTCACCGTCGCCCCCGTCATGGCCGCCGCCACGCCCGCCGCCACCGCCTGGCCGCCGTAGATGCCCTCGCCGTCGTGGCTGACGCTGCCGTCGATCGCGACGAGCCGGGCCGCCTCCGCCGGGCGTCCGGCCGCGAAGACCCCGAAGGGGGCGGCCCGCATGGCCAGTCCGTCCGACCAGGCGTGGCGGTGCTGGGCGGAGATGGGGGCCGCCAGGCCCCGGCGGAGGTTCTCCAGGGTGCCGCGCTCGGAGAAGCCCGCGCCGCGGAAGGGTCCCTCGTCGAGGTCGGCGATCCAATGGTGCCAGGCCCGTTCGACGTGCTGGACGGTGAGGGCGGAGCCGTGCCGGGCGAGGAGCAGTGCCGAGAAGATGGCGTACTCCGTGTCGTCGGTGCCGGCCGGGCTGTCCGTCACGAAGCCTTCGATGCGGCCCCAGCGGCGGCGGATCTCGGAGGGCCGCAGGTTCTCGGCGGGCGCGCCGAGCGCGTCGCCGACGGCGAGGCCGAGGAGCGCTCCTCTCGCCCGTTCACGCGTGTCGCAGGCCGTGCTGGTCACCATCTCGCGCCCCTTCCTCGATGGGGCGCCGACAGCGGTGCCCCGATGCCTGGATCTGTGCCACCACGGGCCGCGAACTCGCCGAAGAAACGTCTCTGTCACCCGGCTGACACCTCGCCAGGTGAGGTCGCCCGCACTGAGGCGGGCCTTAGTAAGTACGGCCTGCCTTGCTGGCGAGCCCCTTACATCGGGCGTATTTTCGACGTGTTGGCGGCGGGTGCGTCCCGATCCGCCGGAACGAGGGGAGAGCCATGTCCATCATCGAAGCCCAGGCACCACTGCACGAGGCCCACCGCGACAACCACACGCACCGCGACGTGAACGGCGGTTGGCTGCGCCCGGCGGTGTTCGGCGCGATGGACGGACTCGTCTCCAACCTCGCCCTGATGACCGGTGTCGCCGGCGGCGCGGTCTCCTCCGGGACCGTCGCCGTCACCGGCCTCGCGGGCCTCGCGGCCGGCGCCTTCTCCATGGCGGCCGGCGAGTACACCTCCGTCGCCTCGCAGCGCGAGCTCGTCCAGGCGGAACTGGACGTCGAGCGCCGCCAGTTGCGCAAGCACCCGGTCGACGAGATGGAGGAGCTCGCCGCGCTCTACGTCTCCCGTGGCGTCGAGCCCGCGCTCGCCCGCGAGGTCGCGATGCAGCTGTCGAAGGACCCGGACCAGGCCCTGGAGATCCACGCCCGCGAGGAGCTCGGCATCGACCCGGACGACCTGCCGTCGCCGATGGTCGCCGCCGTGTCGTCCTTCGGCTCCTTCGCGCTCGGCGCGCTCCTCCCCGTCCTGCCGTACCTGCTCGGGGCGACCGCGCTCTGGCCGGCCGTGCTGCTCGCGCTCCTCGGGCTCTTCGCCTGCGGCGCCCTGGTGGCCCGGGTGACCGCCCGCGGCTGGCTCTTCAGCGGCATGCGCCAGCTCGCCCTGGGCGGGGCCGCCGCGGCCGTCACCTACGGGCTCGGCATGCTCTTCGGGGCCGCGTTGTAGCCCCCGGAGGCCGGTGCGGATTCCGTACCCACACAGAAGGCCGAGAGGTTCCCCTAAGGGGCCTCTCGGTCTTTTCGTGGCACCTTTTCGGGACATACGCTCCCCGAACGGCTGTGACGTATATCCCTGGTCCGATCCGCCGGGGCGATGAGACACTATGCAGGACGCCACATATGTAGCCGGTTACTCGGCGGTTTCGAACCCGTGACCAACGGGAAAGAGGCCTGAGCGCCACCGGGCAACGAAGCCCACTCCCAGCGGCGGCTCGCCGGAGTCCCGAAGAACCCCCGGACCCCCGATCCGTCCCCCGCGGGACAGTCCCTGTCGCCGCACCCCACAGGTGAACCCACACCACCGCTGCGTATCGGCGGTGTCCGCATGCTGGAATGAGCTATCCACTTCGCGAGAAGCCAGCCATCATGTAACCTGCACGAAATTTCGCGGAGGGCCAACGTCGTCCCTCGGCAGCTCCATATGCCACGACGACGACGGGAGAGCCGATGCGTTCCGACGCCTGGTCGCCCATGGACGGTCGCCCCGCTGCTCAGGGGATGTACGACCCCCGTAACGAACACGACGCCTGCGGTGTCGGGTTCGTGGCCACCCTCACCGGTGTGGCCAGCCATGCGCTGGTCGAGCAGGCGCTGACCGTACTGCGCAACCTCGAGCACCGAGGCGCCACCGGCTCCGAGCCCGACTCCGGCGACGGCGCCGGCATCCTGCTCCAGGTCCCGGACGCCTTCCTCCGCGAGGTCGCCGGATTCGAGCTCCCCGAGGCCGGCGCGTACGCCGTCGGCACCGCCTTCCTCCCCGAGGACGGCACCGACGAGACCGTCGCCAGGATCGAGGCGATCGCCGCCGAAGAGGGCCTGGACGTCCTCGGCTGGCGCGAGGTCCCCGTCGCCCCCGAGCTGCTCGGCGCCTCCGCCCGCGCCACCATGCCGGTCTTCCGCCAGCTCTTCGTCGCCGACGGCCGCAGCACCGGCATCGCGCTCGACCGCAAGGCCTTCGTCCTGCGCAAGCGCGCCGAGCGCGAGGCAGCGACGTACTTCCCGTCGCTCTCCGCCCGCACCCTCGTCTACAAGGGCATGCTGACCACCGGCCAGCTGGAGCCCTTCTTCCCGGACCTGTCGGACCGCCGCTGCGCCACCGCCGTGGCCCTGGTCCACTCCCGGTTCTCCACCAACACCTTCCCGAGCTGGCCGCTGGCCCACCCGTACCGCTTCGTCGCCCACAACGGTGAGATCAACACCGTCAAGGGCAACCGGAACTGGATGACCGCCCGCGAGGCACAGCTCGACTCCACGGCCTTCGGCGAGGGCTCGCTGGAGCGGATCTTCCCGATCTGCACCCCGGACGCCTCCGACTCGGCCTCCTTCGACGAGGTCCTGGAGCTCCTCCACCTCGGCGGCCGCTCCCTGCCGCACGCGGTCCTGATGATGGTCCCGGAGGCGTGGGAGAACCACGAGACCATGGACCCGGACCGCCGCGCCTTCTACCAGTACCACTCCACGCTGATGGAGCCCTGGGACGGCCCGGCCTGCGTCACCTTCACCGACGGCGTCCAGGTCGGCGCGGTCCTCGACCGCAACGGTCTGCGCCCCGGCCGCTACTGGGTCACCGACGAGGGCCTCGTCGTCCTCTCCTCCGAGGTCGGCGTCCTCGACATCGACCCCGCCAAGGTCGTCCGCAAGGGCCGCCTCCAGCCCGGCAAGATGTTCCTCGTCGACACCGCCGAGCACCGCATCGTCGAGGACGACGAGATCAAGGCCGCCCTCGCCGCCGAGCACCCCTACGCGGAGTGGCTGGAGACCGGCGAGATCGAGCTCTCCGACCTCCCCGAGCGCGAGCACATCGTGCACACCCACGCCTCGGTCACCCGCCGCCAGCAGACCTTCGGCTACACCGAGGAAGAGCTCCGCGTCATCCTCGCGCCGATGGCCCGCACGGGCGGCGAGCCGCTCGGCTCGATGGGCACGGACTCGCCCATCGCGGCCCTCTCGGCCCGCCCGCGGCTGCTCTTCGACTACTTCACCCAGCTCTTCGCGCAGGTCACGAACCCGCCGCTGGACGCCATCCGCGAAGAGCTCGTGACCTCGCTGCGCTCCTCGCTCGGCCCCGGCAGCAACCTGCTGGAGCCCACCGCCTCGTCGTGCCGCAGCGTCACCCTGCCCTTCCCGGTGATCGACAACGACGAGCTGGCCAAGCTCATCCACATCAACGCCGACGGCGACATGCCCGGCATGAAGGCCGCGACCCTCTCCGGCCTCTACCGGGTCTCCGGCGGCGGCGACGCCCTCGCCGCCCGCATCGAGGAGATCTGCGCCGAGGCCGACACCGCCATCGAGGGCGGCGCCCGCCTCATCGTGCTCTCCGACCGGCACTCCGACGCCGAGCACGCGCCGATCCCCTCGCTGCTGCTCACCGCGGCCGTCCACCACCACCTCATCCGCACCAAGCAGCGCACCAAGGTGGGTCTGCTCGTCGAGGCCGGTGACGTCCGCGAGGTCCACCACGTCGCCCTGCTCATCGGCTACGGCGCCGCGGCGGTCAACCCGTACCTCGCCATGGAGTCCGTCGAGGACCTGGTCCGCGCCGGCACCTTCATCGAGGGCCTGGAGCCCGAGCAGGCCATCCGGAACCTGATCTACGCCCTCGGCAAGGGCGTCCTCAAGGTCATGTCCAAGATGGGCATCTCCACCGTCGCCTCCTACCGCGGCGCCCAGGTCTTCGAGGCCGTCGGCCTCGACGAGACCTTCGTCGCCACGTACTTCAACGGCACGGCCACCAAGATCGGCGGCGCCGGTCTCGAGGTCATCGCCAAGGAGGTCGCCGCCCGCCACGCCAAGGCGTACCCCGTCTCCGGCGTCCCCTCGGCGCACCGCGCCCTGGAGATCGGCGGCGAGTACCAGTGGCGCCGTGAGGGCGAGCCGCACCTGTTCGACCCGGAGACCGTCTTCCGCCTGCAGCACGCCACGCGCACCAAGCGGTACGACATCTTCAAGAAGTACACGGAGCGGGTGAACGAGCAGTCCGAGCGCCTCATGACGCTCCGCGGCCTCTTCGGCTTCTCCTCGGACCGCCCCTCGATCCCCATCGACGAGGTCGAGCCGGTCTCCGAGATCGTCAAGCGCTTCTCCACCGGCGCCATGTCGTACGGCTCCATCTCCCAGGAGGCGCACGAGACGCTGGCCGTCGCCATGAACCGGCTGGGCGCCAAGTCCAACACCGGTGAGGGCGGCGAGGACCCGGAGCGCCTGTACGACCCCGAGCGCCGCTCCGCGATCAAGCAGGTCGCCTCCGGCCGCTTCGGCGTCACCAGCGAGTACCTGGTCAACGCGGACGACATCCAGATCAAGATGGCCCAGGGCGCCAAGCCCGGCGAGGGCGGCCAGCTGCCCGGCCACAAGGTCTACCCGTGGGTCGCCAAGACGCGTCACTCGACGCCCGGCGTCGGCCTCATCTCGCCGCCGCCGCACCACGACATCTACTCCATCGAGGACCTGGCCCAGCTGATCCACGACCTCAAGAACGCCAACCCGGTCGCCCGCATCCACGTGAAGCTGGTCTCCGAGGTCGGCGTCGGCACGGTCGCCGCAGGTGTCTCCAAGGCCCACGCGGACGTCGTCCTCATCTCCGGCCACGACGGCGGAACGGGCGCCTCCCCGCTGACCTCGCTGAAGCACGCGGGCGGCCCCTGGGAGCTCGGCCTCGCCGAGACCCAGCAGACGCTGCTGCTCAACGGCCTGCGCGACCGGATCGTCGTCCAGACCGACGGTCAGCTGAAGACCGGCCGTGACGTGGTCATCGCCGCGCTGCTCGGCGCCGAGGAGTTCGGTTTCGCGACCGCGCCGCTCGTCGTCTCCGGCTGCGTCATGATGCGCGTCTGCCACCTCGACACCTGCCCGGTCGGCATCGCCACCCAGAACCCGGTCCTGCGCGACCGCTTCTCCGGCAAGGCCGAGTTCGTCGTCAACTTCTTCGAGTTCATCGCCGAGGAGGTCCGCGAGCTCCTCGCCGAGCTGGGCTTCCGCACCCTCGAAGAGGCCGTCGGCCACGCCGAGCTGCTCGACACCAGCCGCGCGGTCAGGCACTGGAAGGCGCAGGGCCTCGACCTGGAGCCGCTCTTCTTCGTGCCGGAGCTGCCCGAGGGCGCGGTCCGCCACGCCCGGGTCGAGCAGGACCACGGCCTGGAGAAGGCCCTCGACAACGAGCTGATCCAGCTCGCCGCCGAGGCCCTGAACGCGCCCTCCGCCGAGGAGGCCCAGCCGGTCCGCGCCCAGGTCGCGATCCGCAACATCAACCGCACGGTCGGCACCATGCTCGGCCACGAGGTGACGAAGAAGTTCGGCGGCGCCGGCCTCCCCGCCGACACCATCGACATCACCTTCACCGGCTCCGCCGGCCAGTCCTTCGGGGCCTTCCTGCCGGCCGGCGTCACCCTCCGCCTGGAGGGCGACGCCAACGACTACGTCGGCAAGGGCCTCTCCGGCGGCCGTGTGATCGTCCGCCCGGACCGGGGCGCCGACCACCTGGCCGAGTACTCGACCATCGCGGGCAACACCATCGGCTACGGCGCGACCGGCGGCGAGCTGTTCCTCCGCGGCCGCACCGGCGAGCGCTTCTGCGTCCGCAACTCCGGAGCCCTGGTCGTCTCGGAGGGCGTGGGCGACCACGGCTGCGAGTACATGACCGGCGGCACGGCGGTCGTCCTCGGCGAGACCGGCCGCAACTTCGCGGCCGGCATGTCGGGCGGTGTCGCCTACGTGATCGACCTCGACCGGGAAAACGTCAACTCCGGGAACCTGGAGGCGATCGAGGCCCTGTCCGACACCGACAAGGCGTGGCTGCACGACGTCGTGCGCCGCCACTTCGAGGAGACCGGCTCCACGGTCGCCGAGAAGCTCCTCGCCGACTGGGACGCCGCGGCGGCCCGGTTCAGCAAGATCATCCCCACCACGTACAAGGCCGTGCTCGCCGCCAAGGACGCCGCTGAGCTCGCCGGTCTCTCCGAGACCGAGACCACCGAGAAGATGATGGAGGCTGCGTCCCATGGCTGACCCCAAGGGCTTCCTGACCACCGGGCGCGAAGTCGCCCAGACCCGACCGGTGGGCGAGCGCGTCAGGGACTGGAACGAGGTCTACGTCCCCGGCTCCCTGCTGCCGATCATCAGCAAGCAGGCCGGCCGCTGCATGGACTGCGGCATCCCGTTCTGCCACAACGGCTGTCCCCTCGGGAACCTGATCCCCGAGTGGAACGACTACGCGTACCGCGAGGACTGGTCGGCGGCGCAGGAGCGGCTGCACGCCACCAACAACTTCCCGGAGTTCACCGGCCGCCTGTGCCCGGCTCCGTGCGAGTCCGCGTGCGTGCTCGGCATCAACCAGCCGGCCGTCACCATCAAGAACGTCGAAGTCTCCATCATCGACAAGGCCTGGGACGGAGGCGACGTCAAGCCGCAGGCGCCCGAGCGCCTCTCCGGCAAGACCGTCGCCGTCATCGGCTCCGGCCCGGCCGGTCTCGCCGCCGCCCAGCAGCTGACCCGGGCCGGCCACACCGTCGCCGTCTACGAGCGCGCGGACCGCATCGGCGGCCTCCTCCGGTACGGCATCCCCGAGTTCAAGATGGAGAAGCGGCACATCAACCGCCGCATCGAGCAGATGCGCGCGGAGGGCACCAAGTTCCGCACGGGCGTCGAGATCGGCCGCGACATGCCGGCGACGGCGCTGCGCAACCGGTACGACGCGGTCGTCATCGCCGCCGGTGCCACCACCGCCCGCGACCTGCCCGTCCCGGGCCGGGAGCTGAACGGCATCCACCAGGCGATGGAGTACCTGCCGCTCGCCAACAAGGTCGTCGAGGGCGACTTCGTGGCCCCGCCGATCACCGCCGAGGGCAAGCACGTCGTCGTCATCGGCGGCGGCGACACCGGCGCGGACTGCGTCGGTACGGCGCACCGCCAGGGCGCGGCCTCGGTCACGCAGCTGGAGATCATGCCGAAGCCGGGCGAGGAGCGCAGCGCCGGCCAGCCCTGGCCGACCTTCCCCATGCTCTACAAGGTCACCTCGGCGCACGAGGAGGGCGGCGAGCGGGTCTACTCCGTCTCCACCACCCACTTCGAGGGCGACGAGGACGGCAACGTCCAGTTCCTCCACCTCGTCGAGGTCGAGTTCGTCGACGGCAAGCTGACCCAGAAGCCGGGCACGGAGCGGAAGATCCCCGCCCAGTTGGTCACGCTCGCGATGGGCTTCACCGGCACGGACGTGGAGAACGGCCTGGTCGCGCAGTTCGGCCTGGAGCTGGACGAGCGGGGCAACATCGCCCGTGACGCGGACTTCGCCACCAACGTCGACGGCGTGTTCGTCGCCGGTGACGCCGGCCGCGGCCAGTCCCTCATCGTCTGGGCCATCGCCGAGGGCCGTTCCGCCGCCCGCGGCGTGGACCGCTACCTGACCGGCGCCAGCTCCCTGCCGGCCCCGATCCGCCCGACGGACCGTGCCCTGACGGTCTGATCCCGCCGGATCCCCCGAACGTCCCGTACAACGGCGTGCGGAACTGAGCGCAGCGCTCGCCCTTCCTGTCCCCGACCGGACGACCTGGGCGGGCGCTGCGGTGCGTGTGGTCAGAGGGCGCGGAAGCGGGGGATGACCCTCGCGCCCCACTGGCGGATCGTCTCCAGGCAGACCTCCTGCGGCACCGTGCCCATCTGGATGAGGCACATCACCTCGTCGACGCCGATCTCCCGGAGCCGTTCGACGTGGGCGACCGCGGTGGCCGCGTCCCCGTAGGCGTGGTCCGTGTTGTACGTGCCCGTGTCGACCGGACGGACGGGGACGTCCGCCTCGTGCAGCCGGGCGATCAGTCGCCGCCGCTTCTCGTCGAGCGCGCCCGTGTGGTCCTCGTCCTCCGCGTAGCCCGTGGGGGCGGGGGCCCCGCCGTACCAGTGCGCGATCGACTCGGCGAAGAAGCGCTGGCCCCGGGTGCCGAGCCGGAGGGCGCGGGAGGCGTCGTCGAGGACGATCGTCGGGCAGAGGACGGAGAAGTGGTCGTTGACCTCGGTGGAGACGAACCGGGACCCGTCCCGCGCGCCGATCGCCTCGTCGTACACCGCGCGCATCGCCCGGACGTCGTCGGCGCCGGCGAAGCCCATCACCAGGGCGCCGATGCCGAGTTCGGCGGCCTGCCGGAGCGACTCGTGCCGGGAGCAGGCCATGAAGAGCGGCGGGTGGGGCGTCTGCACGGGGCGGGGCAGGACCGCGCCGGGGCCGATGTCGAGGGTGCCGTGCCACTCGAACTCCGGCTCCCGCCAGGCCGCGGCGAAGATCTGCAGGGCCTCCTCGGTCTGCGGACGGGTGTCCTCCGGGCGCACCCCGAACATCCGGGTCTCCTGGCGGGTCGCACCCCGGCCGGCGCCCACGTCGACCCGGCCCCCGGAGAGCACGTCGAGCATGGCGGCGCGTTCGGCGACCCGGACCGGGTGCTGGTAGCCGAAGGGCATGGTGACCACGCCGTGGCCGACGCGGATGGTCCGGGTGCGGGCGGCGACCCAGGCCAGGAAGATCTCGGACGCGGTCATGTGGGCGTACCGGACGAGGGAGTGGTGCTCGACCGCCCAGATCCGGTCGAAGCCCATCTCCTCGGCCAGGACGGCCTGTTCGACGCAGTCGTGGAGGACCTGGCGCTCGCGGTCGGGGGTCGGGTCGACGAGCTGGGCTTCGAAGATCATGGAGAACTTCACGGGCGCTCCTCCCCGGGGGCAGGCCTTCTCTATGCCTAATAGAAATACTTCTAGCAGGCACAGGGGGAGGAAGGAAGGGCCGTAGACTGCCGTCCGTGGTGGACCAAGAGAGCGTGCCGGGGCTTCCCGCGACCAGCTGGGCCGTACTCGGACTGCTGTCCCACGGACGGGAGTTGTCCGGCTACGACGTCAAGAAGTGGGCCGACCGGTCCCTCGGCCTCTTCTACTGGAGCCCGTCCTTCAGCCAGGTCTACAGCGAGCTGAAGCGCCTGGAGAACAGCGGCTACGCCACCTCGCGGCTCGTCGCCCCCGAGGCCGGCACCCGCGACAAGCGCGTCTACCGCATCACCGACGAGGGCCTCGCCGCCGTCCGCGCCTGGGCCCGCACCGCCCCCCTCGACCCGCCCGTCCTGAAGCACGGCCCGATGCTGCGGCTCTGGCTCGGCCACCTCCTCGAACCCGAGCGGATGCGGGAGATCCTGGCCGGGCACCGGGAGTACGCCGAGCGGATGCGGGCGCGCGCCGAGGCGGACGTCGCGGACGCGGGGGCGGACGAGGCGTGGGCGTACCCGCGGCTCACCCTCAAGTGGGCCGAGCGGTACTACACAGCCGAGCGCGACCTGGCCGACGCCATGCTCGCGGACATCGAGGAGTTGGAGGGGGAACGGCCATGGCACTGAGCCTGCGGAAGGTCGAGGAGACCGCACCCGCGCTGGTGAGTCTCTACAAGGAGGCCGGAGCCTCACTGCAGCGGCACGGGATCAACGGACAGCGGGTCGCCGTCTACCTCGTCGTCGACTACTCGGGCTCCATGAAGCCGTACTACGCCAACGGCACCGTGCAGGCCCTCGCCGACCGGGTCCTCGGGCTCTCCGCGCACCTCGACGACGACGGACGGGTGCCGGTGGTCTTCTTCTCCACCGACATCGACGCGGAGACCGACATCCGGCTCGACGACCACGCCGGCCGGATCGACCGGATCGTCGCCGGGCTCGGCCACATGGGGAAGACGAGCTACCACCTCGCCATGGACGCCGTCATCGACCACTACCTGGACAGCGGCTCCACCGCGCCCGCGCTCGTCGTCTTCCAGACCGACGGAGGGCCGATCAACAAGCTCGCCGCCGAGAGGTACGTCTGCAAGGCGGCCCGGCTGCCGATCTTCTGGCAGTTCATCGGCTTCGGCGACCCCGGCAGCCGGCAGTTCGAGTTCCTGCGCAGGCTCGACGAACTGGACGTGCCGGGGAAGCGGCCCCTGGACAACGCCGGCTTCTTCCACGCGGGCCAGGACCCGAGCCGGGTCCCGGACGCGGAGCTGTACGACCGGCTCGTCTCCGAGTTCCCCGCCTGGCTCGCCGCCGCCCGGGCCCAGGGCGTCGTCCGGTCATGAGGCCCCGGTCCCGCTGCCGAGGCGGGCGAACTGCTCCTCGGTGAGGGCGACGTCGAGCGCGCCCAGGTTCTCCACCAGGTGCGCCGCCGAGGACGTGCCCGGGATCGGGAGGACGTGCGGGGCCCGGTGCAGGAGCCAGGCCAGGGCCGTCTGGGACGGGGTCGCGCCGATCTCGCGGGCGACCCGGGCGACCGGTCCGTCCGGACCCGCGTGCCCGCCCATGGCGACCGGGAAGAACGGGACGAACGCGATCCCGCGCCCCGCGGTGTGCTCGACGACGGCCTCGTGGTCGCGGTTCGCCAGGTTGTAGAGGTTCTGCACGGCCGCGACCGGGGCGACCGCCTCGGCCTCCTCCAGCTGGGCGACCGTCACCTCCGAGAGCCCGATGTGCCGGACCTTGCCCTCCTCCTGGAGCCGCTTCAGGGCCCCCACCTGCTCGGCCACCGGGAAGTTCTCGTCGAGGCGGTGCAGATGGAGCAGGTCGATCCGCTCCGTGCGCAGCCGGCGCAGGCTCAACTCGGCCTGCTGGCGCAGATAGGCGGGGTGACCGAGCGGCACCCACTCGGTGGGGGAGGGCCGGACCACGCCGACCTTGGTGGCCACCGCGACCCCGTCGCCGTACGGGTGCAGCGCCTCGGCGAGCAGCTCCTCGCCGGCCCCCAGGGCGTACGCGTCGGCGGTGTCGAAGAGGGTGACGCCCGCCTCGGCGGCCGTCCGCAGCAGCCGCACCGCCGCCGCCCGGTCGGCCGGCGGCGTCCAGATGCGCGCCTCCGGGCCGGTCGGGTCGCCGGGGCCGTCGGCGAGTCGCATCGTGCCGTACCCGACACGCCGGACCGGGAGGTCGCCGCCGAGCCGGAATATCTTCGTGTCGATGGAGGGGTTCGTGGTGTTCGTCATGCCCGGGACCGTAGGAGCTCGCACGGATGTGAGGTTCAAGCGCGGACGGGCGGATGTGAGGGGGGTCACATGAAGATCGGTGAGCTGGCGCGCGAGACCGGGGTGAGCGTCCGGCTGCTCCGCTACTACGAGGAGCAGGGTCTCCTCGACTCGGAGCGCACCCCCGGCGGACAGCGGGTCTACGGCCCCGACGCCCCCGCCGTCGTACGCCGCATCCGGGCCCTTCTCGGCGCCGGACTGCCGACCCGGATCATCGCCGAGGTCCTCGACTGCGTCTGCGGCAGCGAGGCGGAGATCGAGCCCTGCCTCAGCCCGCTGCTCGTCGCACAGCTCGACGCCATCGACGAGAAGATCCACGATCTCCAGGGCGCCCGCTCCTCGCTCGCCGCGCTCGTGGCGGCGACGGAGGGGAGACGACTCGCCGGCACGGACCGGGAGCCGTGAAATCCGGTGGCTCCGGGGCGCGGGCGCGGGCGACCATGGCGTCCATGAGCTCTCTCGTGCGACACACGACCATCGACTGCGCCGACGCCTATGCCCTGGCGAGCTTCTGGGCGAAGGCCCTCGACTCCCGGGTCTCCGACGACGACAAGCCCGGCGACCCGGAGGCGCTCGTCGAGTCCCCCGGCGCGAACCTCCTCTTCATCCAGGTCCCCGAGGGGAAGACGGTGAAGAACCGCGTCCACCTCGACCTCCAGCCGCAGGACCGCACCCGTGACGAGGAGGTCGAGCGGCTGCTCGCCCTCGGCGCCACGCTCTTCGAGGACCACCGGAACCCGGACGGCACCGGCTGGGCGACGCTGAGGGACCCGGAGGGCAACGAGTTCTGCGTGGAGCGCAGCAAGGCGGAGCGCGCGGCGACCTCCTGAACCCATGAGCGGGTCCGGAGCAATCCGGACAGTGGTTGTCGGGTACCCGGTGTTTCCTGGATCCATGGGAGACACAGCCATGGGAGACACAGCCGTGGGAGACACCGGAACCACCTGGCCGGCCTTCGAGGCCGCCGACCCCGAACTCGCCGCGACCGTGCGGGAGCGCTTCGGGCAGTACGCCCACCACGCCCTCGCCACCGTCCGCAGGGACGGCTCGCCGCGCCTCAGCGGCATCGAGGCCGACTTCCGCGGCGGGGAGCTCTGGCTCGGGATGATGCCGAACTCCCGCAAGGCGCTGGACCTGCGCCGCGACCCCCGGTTCGCGCTGCTCGCCAACCCGGGTCCCGGCACCGACATGGGCGGCGGGGACGTCCGGATCTCCGGTCGGGCGGTCGAGGTCACCGACCGGGAGGCCCTGGACCGGTACGCGGCCGAGGCGGGCGCGCCGCAGCCCTTCCACCTCTTCCGGGTGGAGCCGACCGAGGTCGTACGGACCTGGGTGGACGGCGAGGAGATCTGCTTCCGCAGCTGGGCGCCGGGACGCCCGACGCGGACGCTCCGGCGCGGCAACGACGACAGCCCGCCGCGGCAGGACCCCTGATGCGGGGGCGAGCCGGCGGGCGGGGGCCAGAATGGGCACGTGCCGAACACTGCAAGCAAGAAGAAGACCCAAGTGAGCGGGGGGCCCGAGCGGCGCCGTGAACTCCTCGACACGGCGGCCGAGGTGTTCGCCGCCCAGGGGTACAACGCCACCACCGTCCGCAAGATCGCGGACGCCGCCGGGATGCTCGCCGGCAGCCTCTACTACCACTTCGACTCCAAGGAGTCGATGCTCGACGAGATCCTCTCCACCTTCCTGAACGAGCTGTGGGAGGGGTACGACGCCGTCCTCGGCGCCGGGCTCGGCCCCCGCGAGACCATCGAGGCCCTCGTCACCGAGTCCTTCCGGGAGATCGACCGGCACCGCGCCGCCGTCGCCATCTACCAGAAGGAGTCCCTGCACCTCGTCGACCAGCCCCGCTTCGGCTACCTCGTCGACTCGCAGCGCAGGTTCGAGGAGGCCTGGCTCGGGACCCTGGAGCGCGGCGTCGCGGAGGGGGTCTTCCGCGCCGACCTCGACGTCCGCCTGACCTACCGCTTCGTGCGCGACACCGTCTGGGTCGCCGCGTCCTGGTACCGGCCGGGCGGACAGCACAGCCCGGAGGAGATCGCCCGCCAGTACCTGTCGATGGTCCTGGACGGAATCGCCGTACGCGGTCCCGAGGGGGCCGGGGACCGGGGGGCAGGGGCGGGAAGGTCCTGAGGCGCACTATTGTTCCTGTAGACATCCGGGACCTGTATCGCGAGTCCCGGGAGAGACAGCCGGGGCTCGTGTCGCGAGTCCCGGAACAGACAGCCGGGGCCCGTATCTCGTGTTCCGGGCGGTACAGCCGGGGCCCGCATCGCGCAGGTGCGGGCCCCGGCTGTGCCGCGCACCGGCCAGGAAGGCACGAATGACCCGCTCCGAACGCCCCCGCAAGCGCGGCCCCCGCACCGCCCAGGCGAAGTCCACGTCCCAGCCGAAGGGCCCCCGCGGCGGCCGTCGTCCCGCCGCGCCCCCGCCGCCGCAGGAGTTCACTCCGCCGGAGACGGTGACGCCCGCGCTGCCGCCCGTGGCCTCCTTCGAGGACCTGGACATGCCGGCCGCGCTGCTGCGGACGCTCACCGAGCAGGGCGTCACCGAGCCCTTCCCGATCCAGGCCGCGACCCTGCCGAACTCGATCGCCGGGCGCGACGTCCTCGGCCGGGGGCGCACCGGCTCCGGCAAGACCCTCGCCTTCGGCCTCGCGCTCCTCGCCCGCACCGCCGGCCGCCGCGCCGAGCCGACCGCGCCCCTGGCGCTGGTCCTGGTGCCGACCCGTGAGCTCGCCCAGCAGGTGACCGACGCCCTCACGCCGTACGCCTCCGCGCTGCGGCTGCGGATCACCACGGTCGTCGGCGGCATGTCGATCTCCCGGCAGTCCTCGTCCCTCCGGCGCGGCGCGGAGGTCCTCATCGCCACGCCGGGCCGGCTCCACGACCTCATCGAGCGGGGCGACTGCCGCCTGGACCAGGTCGCCGTCACCGTCCTCGACGAGGCCGACCAGATGGCCGACATGGGCTTCCTGCCGCAGGTCACGAAGCTGCTGAAGCAGGTCGAGCCGGGCGGGCAGCGGCTGCTGTTCTCCGCGACCCTCGACCGGAACATCGACAAGCTCGTCAAGATGTTCCTCGACGACCCGGTCGTGCACTCCGTCGACCCCTCGGCCGGCGCGGTGACCACGATGGAGCACCACCTGCTCTACGTGCAGGACGAGACCGACAAGAAGGCCGTCACGCTGCGGATCGCGGCCCGCGACGGCCGGACGATCCTCTTCCTGGACACCAAGCGGTCCGTGGACCGGCTGGTCAAGCGGCTGCTCGCCAACGGCGTCCGGGCCTCCGGGCTGCACGGCGGCCGTTCGCAGCCGCAGCGCAACCGGACCCTGGACCAGTTCAAGACCGGTCAGGTCACCACGCTGGTCGCGACGAACGTGGCGGCCCGAGGCATCCACGTGGACGACCTCGACATGGTCGTGAACGTCGACCCGCCGATCGACCACAAGGACTATCTGCACCGGGGCGGCCGCACCGCCCGCGCCGGCGAGTCCGGCAGCGTCTTCACGCTGGTCCTGCCCGAGCAGAAGCGGGACATGGGCCGGCTGATGTCGAACGCGGGCATCAGCCCCCGCACGGCGCAGATCAAGTCCAGCGACGAGGAGCTCGCCGAGCTCACCGGCGCCCGGGAGCCCTCGGGCGTCCCCGTCGTCATCGAGGTCCCGCAGCCGACCCCGCCGCGCAAGGCGGCGGGAGCCGCCGGCGCGGGCGGCTCCCGCCGTCGCCGCCGTCCCTCCTCCGCCGGTGCTCCGAGCGGCGGTACGGGCACGGGCGCGGCGGGCTCGGGTCGCGCTTCCGGCCCGTCCACCGGGCGGGCGTCCGGCTCCGCCACCACGGTCCGGGGCTCCGGTTCCGGGGCGCCGACGGGCCGGGGCACGGGCGGCACGGGCGGCTCCGGACGGGCGGCGGCCGGTGCGGGACGCGGCTCGGGCGCGGGCCGGGGTGCCGGTTCCGGGGCGGGCGCCGGGCGCGGTGCGACGGCCGGCGCCGGCCGGAGCGGACGTCAGGCGTCGGGCACCAGCCGCTCGCGGAGCGCCGCCAGCTCGCGCAGCTCCAGGCCGAGGCCGACCGACACGTAACGGAAGAGGCTGCCGTAGGAGGCGCGGACCTGGTCGAGGGCGGTGTCCAGGTACTCGGCCCGCACCTCCTGCAGCGGCACGATCAGCTCCGGGTTCTGCATGAGCCCGCTCTGCTTCAGTCCCTCCCGCACGCGCGCGTCGTACGCGGCGCGGAAGGTGTTGGAGGCCAGGTAGTCCGCGCGGGCGGAGGTCTCGGGCACCCCGAGCAGGGTGAGCAGGAGCCAGCTCGTCCAGCCGGTGCGGTCCTTGCCGGAGGTGCAGTGCAGGAGCAGCGGCCCCCGGCGGGGATCGGCCAGGTCCCGCAGGGTGGCGGCGAGGGCGGCCCGGTTCGCGGGGTCGGTGACGAAGGTGCGGTACACCTCGCGCATGAAGGCGGCGGCCCGGCCGTCGCCGAGCATCTCCTCCTGCCGCACCGGGTCGCGGGAGCCGATCGCCGCCATCAGCTGCCCGAAGAGGCCGTTGTCGGTGACGGGCCGGGCGACCGGGACCGCGCCCGCGGGCAGCCGGTCGGCGCCGTCGTGCCCGACCTCCATGGGGATCCGCAGGTCGACGACGGTGCCGAGGCCGAGTCCGGCGAGGGTGACGAGGTCGGCGTCGGTGAGCTTGGCGAGGTGGTCGCCCCGGTAGGCGAGGCCGTGCCGGACCCGGGCGCCGTCGTAGGTGACGTACCCCCCGAGGTCGCGGACGTTGACCGCGCCCTGGAGCGGGATCTGCCGGATCGTGCCGGCGGCCGTGGAGCGGGGGCGGGCGAGGGCGGGCGGTGCGGCGCCGAGGAGCAGCGCCGCACCGGTGGTGGTGAGCAGGGCACGTCGGGACAGGGGCATGGCTGGGCTCCCTTGCGGACTGACGGACGTACGGACGGTGGCCGTACGGCTGACGGACTCGGGGGGACAGCCGTGGGCGGACGGGCCCGCGGAGCCGCTCCTCCACCTAACGTTAGTTAGGTGACTTGCTGGCGAGGAAGGTAGCAGCCGGGAGGCCCGAAGGGGAGGGGTGTGCGGACCCGGGTGTGCGGGCCCGCGCGGCGAGGTGCCCGGGCGTCCGGGCCGCCGCTACTCCGCGAGGCGCTTGGTCGCGGCGCGCTGGCGTTCGGTCGCGCCCGTCAGGAAGCGGGTGATCGTCGCCAGTTCCTCGGTCGTGAACTCCTCGTAGAGCTCGTGCACCTCGCGTGCCCAGTCGTCGAAGAGCGGGGCGAGCTCGGCCAGCTTCTCGGGGCGGGGCTCGACGAGCACCCGGCGCTTGTCCGTCGGGTGCTTCACCCTGCGCACGAAGCCCTTGCGCTCCAGGCGGTCGACGAGCCCGGTGACGGAGGCGGGGGCCAGGCCCGAGTGCTCGGCCAGCTCCTTGGCGGTGAGGGGGCCGTGCCGTTCGAGCAGGTCGAGCGTCTTGGTCTCGGTGGCGCCCAGGTCCTGCTGGGCCGCGATCGCCGAGTGGAAGGCGACGGAGGCGGCGCTGGAGTCCCGGCCGGCGGCGGTGAGGGCGGCGATGACCGCGTCCCGCTCCCGGCCCTGCCCGCTTTCCCGGCCCTGCCCGCTTTCCCGGTCCTGCCCGCTTCCCTGGCCCCGCTCGCTCATGGCGGCAGCGTAGCAAAATTCATTTCGTTCGACCGAACGAAACACTTGCGATCACGGGGGAGGGCGTGCCACTTTTATTTCGTTCGCCCGAACGAAATAAATGGAGGGTGGAGATGTCCACGACCGTCACGACCGCCGCCACCGGCGACCCGTTCACCGTCCACCCGCGCCGCTGGGCCGCCGCCGTCGTCATGATGGTCGCCGCCCTGATGGACCTCGTGGACGTCACCATCGTCAACGTCGCCCTGCCCTCCCTCGGGCACGGGCTCGGCGCCTCCGAGAGCGCCCTCCAGTGGACCGTCTCCGCCTACCTCCTGGGCTTCGCCGCGACCCTCGTCGTCGCCGGGCGGCTCGGCGACCGGTACGGCCGCAAGGCGCTCTTCCTGGCCGGCACCGCCGGCTTCGGCCTCGCGAGCCTCGCCTGCGGCGTCGCCCAGAGCCCCGGCCAGCTGATCGCGGCCCGCGCCGCCCAGGGCGTCACCGCCGCCGTGCTCATGCCCCAGGTCCTCGGCTCCTTCCAGAGCCTCTTCCGGGGCAAGGACCGCGGCAAGGTCTTCGGGATGTACGGGGCGGTGGCCGGCTTCGCCTCCGCGATCGGGCTGCTGCTCGGCGGGGTCCTCACCGACGCCGACCTCTTCGGGCTCGGCTGGCGCAGCGTCTTCCTGGTCAACGTGCCCGTCGCCGCCCTCACCCTCGCCGCCGCCGTCGTCCTCGTCCCCGAAACCCGGGAGCGCGCCGCCGCCCGGCCCCCGGTGCTCGGCAGCCTCGTCCTCGCCGCCGGACTCGTCGCCGTCGTCCTGCCGCTCGTCCAGGGCCGCGGCTGGGGCTGGCCGCCCTGGGGCTGGGGCCTCCTCGCGGCCGGCGCCCTCACGGTCGCCGCGGTCGCCGTACGCGGCTCGGTGCTGCCCCCGCGCGTCTTCACCGTCCCGGCCTTCTCCTACGGCCTGGCCGTCCAGCTCCTCTTCGCCTTCGGCATGCAGGGCTTCTTCCTGGTCCTCGCGATCTGGCTGCAGGGCGGCCAGGGATACACCCCCACCCAGGCGGGCGTCCTGATGGCCGCCTTCTCGGCGGGCGGCTTCCTCACGGCCCCGGCCGCCGAACCGCTCGCCGTCAGGCTCGGCCGGTACGTCCCGGTCGCGGGCGCGCTCCTGATGGCCGGGGGCTACGGCTGGGTCTGGTACGCCATGGAGACC
>NZ_JAINVG010000116.1 GCF_020400725.1 Streptomyces sp. NK15101
GATCGGCGCCCGCACCTTGACGGCGCGGGTCTGCGGATCCTTCGACACCCCATGTGCCGGGGATCGGTACCGCAGCTCACAACCCCTCGGACGGCCCGTAAAAGTCCTGTCGCCACGCCCATGCGCAGAGCAATCACGGCCTGGGTTCTCACATCGCAGGTGATCGGGTACGAGGACGATCGCTTCACAACCCAGAGGGCCTTCGGGGTATGAAAGCGGGGGATGTCGATTGTTCGGTTCCGCTCGGAGGTTCGCTGCTCCGGCCGATCCGCCGTGGTCTGTTCCAGCGGCAGCATGAGCAGCTCATCTGCATACTCATGCTGCCGGCCTTCGCGGATAAGGGCAGGACGCCGGCCGACCGATGAATGTCGGCCTGCGAGGAGGCACGGCTACCACGCCCTTCTTCCTCAGCGATGGGCGCGGCTGTGTCGGTTGGACCGGCGGTGGATGACGATGTCGGAGAGTTCGATATCGGCCGGGCGTCGCAGATGGGCCGTCATTTTGGCGATCGGGGTGCGCGTGTACCGTGCCGGGGCCATGCCCACGACGGCCGACGCATCGTCGACCTGAGCGGGGCTCCGCGCTGGTGTGATGGCAGTTCTGCTGCCGTTCGTGGACGGGACCGAGGACCAGGCTCGGAGGCCTGGTCCTCAGTGGTGGGGGGTTCGGGGTCCGCTGTTCACCGGTGGTGGCAGTCCCAGTGGCCCTTCACCCAGTAGTGATCCCAGTGGGCGGGGATGTAGACCCACTTGTAGGAGTGGTCGTAGTTCCAGTAGCCCGGGTGCCAGTTGCCGTGCTTGTCGTGATAGGCCGGGTGCCACGTCTTGTGGTGGGTCCGCTTCTTCTCCCAGTGGCCCTTCACCCACTTCTTCTCCCAGTGCCCCTTCTTCCACTCGCACCGGTCGTGGTGGTCGTGACGGTCACCAGTCACGACGGTCGAGACGGATGTGGGCGCGGGTGCCGCGGTGGCCGTGCCGGACATGCCGAGCGCGGCGCCACCGGCCAGCAGTCCCGCCGCTGCGGTGCTTGCCACCAGACGACGGGCGCGCATGGACGCGTTCATCGGACGCACCTCCCTCGATTGATCGACTGTCGGAGCACGTCGAGCACCTGCCGTGCGGTTCGAACGGCTGCTTCGCCGTGCGGGGTCATGAGGGATTCGGAGCCGCCCCGCCGGCAGATGAAGAAGCGCCCGAAAACATCTTCATCGGGGTCGAACAGTCGCGGTGCGGAAAAATCCCCGTGGGGTCGGACCACGGATCAGGGCCGGAGAAGGGCCGAGGCCGGCGAGCGGGGGACGGTGACGGGCCGGGGCGGGTGAGGCCCCGGCGCAGGGACGCCGCCGAGGTCGGGACGAACGGGCTGTGGTGCGGAGCGCCCGCATGTCCGATCCGTCATCCGTGCTCGAAGCGGCTACGAACCCCTGACACAGGAACCCCTCGCCTCCAGGGAGCGGTCATGACCGTCACCGCACCACCCTTGACGTCCAGCGCGACGTGCCTTGTCGTGGCCCTGCCCGGAGGGCTGCGAAGCCCGGCCGCGGCCCGCCGCATCGCGGCCGGATGGCTGGAAGCGGCCGAATGCACCCGGACGGCCGACGCCGTCCTGATCGTGTCGGAGCTCGTCACCAACGCCGTCCGCCACACCCGCGGCCCGTGCCTCCTGACCCTGGCCGAGCGCAACGGGTCCTTGGACATCGCGGTCAGCGACCACAGTGAGGACCTCCCCGACGTCCACCGTCCCGCAGATGGCGACCAGCGCGGCGGATTCGGCCTGGAGATCATGCGCCACCTGGGAGATTCCCTCAGGGTGGTCCCCCGCATCGGCGGCAAGACCATCCACGTCGCATTGCGGGTCCGCGCGCCGGCACCTGACGGCCGAAGGCCACCGTGATGGCCTCCGGCCCCTGACTCACCCGGCCGGAGCGGCCACGCTGCACGACCCCGCCAAAGACGGCAGAGTCGAACAAGCCGCGCCGCCTGAGCAGGGCGGCTCCGTCGCATACCCGGGCGACTGACTATCAGAGGCACGAGGACGGGGGACGACCATTGCCTCACCCAGCCGAACCGAACGCCCGCCTCGACACGCTCCTGCTCCGGGCGGCCGACGGCGACCGAGAGGCGTTCGCCCACGTCTACGACGCACTGGCCCAGCCGGTGATGGGGCTCGTCTGTCGGATCCTGCGGGATGCCAGCCAGGCGGAAGAAGTCACACAAGACGTCATGATCGAGGTGTGGCGGACAGCAGACCGCTTCCGGCCTGACCTCGGGACGGCGAAGGCATGGGTCCTCACCCTCGCCCACCGGCGCGCCGTGGACCGGGTACGCACCGTCCAGGCGAGCAGGGACCGCGAAGTACGTGCCGGGATGTTGTCGCCCGATCGGGACTTCGACCAGGTCGCCGAGACTGTCGAAAGCGGCGACGAGCGGCGCCGCGTCCAGGACTGCCTGGCGGCCCTGGAACGCCTCCAGCGCGTGCCCCTGGTGCTCGCCTACTACCAGGGCCTGACCTACCTGGAGGTGGCACGATCCCTGTCCACCCCCGAGGGAACGGTGAAGTCGCGCATGCGCAAGGGCCTCGAACAGCTACGCGCCTGCCTGGAGGCCGGATCATGACAACGCCGGAAGATCCGCACCTCGGCGCCGCGGCATACGTCCTGCACGCTCTGCCACCCGCGGAGGAAGCCGCCTTCGAGAATCATCTCGCCGGCTGCGAGACCTGCCGCCAGGACGTCGCCGAGTTCGAGAGCACCGTCGCCCGGCTCGCCTCCGCCGAGACCGCCCCGGTACCCGAGGGGCTGCGTGCGCGCGTCCTGGAGCAGGTCTCCCACACTCCTCAGGACCGGCGCCGTCACACCGCCCGACCCCGTGACGGCTCCCGCGGCGGGACCGGCTTGCGTCTTGCGCTCGCCGCGAGCATCGTGGCGGCGGCCGCGCTCGGTGCCGTCGCCGCCCTGGAGCACACGGACGCCGAGGAGGCACGCGCCCAGGCGGCACAGGCCCGTGCGGCGGGCGGAACCTTCGCGGACATTCTCACCGCCCCCGACGCCACCGTGCACGCCGGTGAACTCTCCGACGGAGCCAAGGCGGCGGTCGTCGTCTCCCGCGAGCAGGCCCGGGCTGCGTTCACCGCCCGCGACCTCCCGACGCTGCCGAGCGGCAAGGCGTACGAGCTCTGGTACGCAGACAGGGCCGGCGACCTGCGCCCCGCGGGCCTTCTGGACGACACCGGCGACCGTGCGACACGTGTCCTCGAAGGTCCTCTGGGCAACGCGGTCGCCGTCGGTATCACCGTCGAACCCGCGGGCGGCTCCGCCCAACCGACCACCGAACCCCTCGGCATCATCTCCATCAGCACCTGAGCCACGAGCGAACCGAGCACACCTCGACCCGGTACGAGGAAGGTCCGGACGGCGGGCCATGACATCGCGCGCACTTGAATGCGTTGGGCCTGCTGATGGCGCAGCTGCCCTGGCGGGCGCCTCGGCGTCTACGCCTCGTGGCCCCGGGTGTGCGCTGGACGACAGGGCCGTACGCCGGGTTGTCCAGGCCGGTTGCTCCCCCATCCCGGAGGCATGCGGTCCCGCTGCCGTATGACGCGCCGCGGACGGATTCTGGACCTCTCCTTCACCCTCCGGATCGTCCGCGGGACGAACTCCGGCGGCGTACTGGCACGCATGTCCCCCGTGATGCTCCCTCCTGTCGAGGTTCTCCTCGTACCCCGTCGGCTGCACACCCGGATCCATCTGACAGTCCGAAGCCCCCGCTTCCAGAGCGGCCTGAGGATCTGCGGCGCGCCGTGCTTGGGGCTGAGAGGTGTCGCTTGCCGGCGGGCCGGGAGACGACCACGAGGCGAGGCGCCTGGTTGCGGTAGGTGCCGTGCCTGGGCTGACCGCCGACCCGGCCGAGGCCGCGATCGCGGTCAGGGCGCTCGAGTTTCGGGGAGAGAGGGTCGTGGGATTCGTCCTGCCGAAGTGCGCGGGTGATCCGTCAGCTGTCGGGTCGCCCGGCCCGGCGGACGCGTAGGGCCCAGAGCACGAGCGGCGCCTGGAGGGGGAGCCTGGCCAGCGCCGCCGCCCGGAGCGGGGCGGGGCGGTGGCGCCAGTCGTATGCCATCTTCACGTTCGCCGGGAACACGGCGGCGAACAGTCCGGCCGCGGCCAGCGCGCCCGCGCGTCGTGTGCGCGGTGCGGCGATCGCCGCACCGATGGCGAGCTCCGCGACACCGCTCAGGTGGGTCCATGTCCGAGGCGAGCCGGGCAGGCTTCGGGGCACGATGGCGTCGAACTGCCGGGGAGCGACGAAGTGTGCCACTCCGGCACCGATCAGCATGCCGCTGAGGAGCCGGGCGGATGTCGTGGAAGGGGGCATGTCTCGTCTCTTGTCGATGGCGGTGCCCTACGAGCACAGTAAGTTACTCAAGGGTATGGCTCAGGTGCGGAAGACGGAACCCGTGTCCTCTCACAGGGCGATCGCGGCCTGCGGACGGGTGTGACAGTCAGGGGCGGTCTCCAGGGCCGCCAGGACGGGCGAACACTTCAGCGCTGTCCGTCGGTGCTTCGGGGAAGGGAGCGAGTCCGAGGAGAGCCGCCACCGCTTCTGCTGTGAAGCGGTGCCACTGGCGGGCGTCACGGATCATGACGTGGCCACCTCTGGGCATCGCGATGCCTGAAACGCGGGCCCCTGCGGTGCGGGCGCGGGCGAGGAAAGCCCAAGTGTCCGCGGCGGAAGTGACCCGGTCGGCCTCGTCGTGGAGCGCGATGACCGTACGGTTGTACAGGTGCGCTGTGGGATCGCCCGGCGGACACCAGGGGGCGAGTGCGACGACGCCCTTGACATCGGGGCCGGCGGCGGCGCGCAGCGCGGCCCGTCCGCCGAGGGAATGGCCGACCATGACGACGGGTACGGAACCGGTGAGCGCCCGCAGTTCGTCCAGGGCCCTGAGCGCGTCGGTGACCGGGTGAGCGTGATGGCCGTTCCAGCCGCGGTACTGGTAGCGGACATGGGCGACGAGGACTCCGTCATGTGCTGTGGTGCGTGCGATCGCGGTGGCGAAGGGCCGCATCCGCCACGCGGGCAGGTTCACCGGGGGGAGTGGCCGCAGGTCGTCCGCACGGCCGCCGTGCAGGACGAGAACCGCCGCCTTCGCCTGGGAGGGCGGCGTTCCGGTGAAGAGGGGCAGCAGAGCCGGTCGTGGCACCCGATGCGCGTTCGCTGCTGACTTTGGCACTGGCTACCTCCCGGGCCGCGGAGCGTTCCGGCGGGGCGGTCGAGGGAGGAAGCCGCTGGTGCGGGCGGCGTATGCGGGGTACCCAGGACGCGCGGCCATGTGCTTCTCCAGGAGGCGTTTGCCGCTGCCGACGGTGAGCAGCAGGGTCATCAGGACCGGGGATACGAGGACGGCCAGGGCCGGCTGCCATGCGGTGCAGGCGAGCAGGTACAGACCCCACCAGACCAGGCTGTCGCCGAAGTAGTTGGGGTGACGTGTCCAGGCCCACAGGCCCTGGTCCATGATCCGGCCGCGGTTGGCCGGATCTTCCTTGAACCGCGCCAACTGGCGGTCGCCGACGGCCTCGAAGGTGAGCCCGAGCGCCCACACCGCGATCCCGAACAAGGCCAGGAGGTCTAGGGGCGCGGAGCTGTAGGAGGCCACCTGGACGGGCAGGGAGATCAGCCAGACGAGGGCCGCCTGGCCGAGGTAGACGGTGCGCAGCGCGTAGAGGGTCCGGTTGCCGGGGGCCTTGTCGAGGAGAGCGGTGTAGCGCGGGTCCTCGCCGTGGCCGCGGGAGCGCCGTGCGATGTGACCCGCCAGGCGTAGCCCCCAGACGATCGTCGCCGTGGCGACGACCAGGCGCCGGCCGTCGTCGCCGTGGCCGGCTGAGAGCAGCCAGGTGACGGCGGCGACGGCGCTGAAGGCAAGACCCCAGGCGATGTCGACGATCCGGTGCAGCCCGCGGCGTACGGCGACGGAGAAGGCGGCGAGGAGCACCGCCGCCGCCGTGGCCGCGCAGGCTGCGAGGTTGGAGGTGAGGGTGCCCCAGTCGGTGCCGTTCACGACATGGTCGCCGAGACGTACCAGTCGGCGGGGGTGGCCGGCATGGCCGACGCCCCTTCCCGGGTGGGGCGGACGGCGAGGATCTGGTCGACGCCCATGCGGCGTTCGGCGAACGCGAGCGACGCTCCTGCCAGGTAGAGGCGCCAGACCCGGGCGGTGGTCGTTCCGACGAGGTCCTCGATGTCGCCCCAGCGCCGTTCGAGGGTGGAGCGCCAGGCGTCGATGGTGGTCGTGTAGTGCTCGCGGAGCGATTCGACGGAGCGGGCCTCCAGGCCGGCACCCTCCAGCAGGTCCACGGTCCGGCCCACGGGGCGCATGTGCATGTCGGGGGCGATGTACGTCTCGATGAAGGCGCCTCCGCCGGGCGCGTGGGCGCCGCGGGACATCTGCTGGATCAGGAGGCGGCCCTCGGGGCGCAGCGTGCCGTGCAACTTGACGGCGAAGGCGGGGTACTCGGCGTCGCCGACGTGCTCGCCCATCTCGACGGCGGCTGCGGCGTCGTAGCCGCCGCCGTCGATGTCCCGCCAGTGCCGCAGCTGTACGTCCACGAGGTCGGCCACTCCCTCGCGGACGGCCCGCGCGCTGACGAACTCGTGCTGGGCGCGGGACAGGGTGACGGCGGTGACGCGGGCCTTGTGCGCGCGGGCTGCATGGACGGTGAGGGATCCCCAGCCGCAGCCGACGTCGAGCAACCGGTCCCCAGGACGCAGGCCGAGCTTGCGGCAGATCAGGTCGAGTTTGTCGCGCTGCGCGTCGGCCAGCGTGTACGCGGGATCCTCGGGCCGGGTCCAGTAGGCGCAGGAGTACGCCATCGTCTCGTCGAGGAGGAGGGCGTAGAAGTCGTTGGAGAGGTCGTAGTGGTGGCTGATTCCCGCACGGTCCCGCGAGACGCTGTGCAGGCCACCGGTCAGTCGCGCCCGCCCGTCGGGGCGCTTCGGGGGTGGACCGACGGCACCGAGGCGTACCGCCAGGGCGGTGGCCGCGGCCATGCCCGCCGGTCCGGGACGTGCCGAGGGCCGGTCACGGACGTTTCGGCCGGCCTGGGAGAGGGCGTCGGCCAGGTCGCCCTCTACGTCCAGGTCACCGGTGACGTAGGCCTCGGCGAGGCCGAGCTCGCCCGGCTGCCACACCAGGCGGCGCAGGGCGTCGGGCGAGCGGAGCACGACCAGGGGTGCGTCCGGCGGGCCTGCCTGGCTGCCGTCCCAGGCCCGCAGGCGCACCGGGAGCGGCCCCGGGAGGAAGCGGCCGAGGAGTTGCGCGAGACGGTCGGCGGCGGGGCTCATCGGGAGGTCCCTTCGGTGAGGAGGAGCTGGCGGACGTCGAGGTAGCGGGAGCGGAATCCGGCTTCCGAGTAGGCGAGGTAGAACTCCCACATGCGCTGGAAGACCGGGTCGAAGCCGAGGCCGGCGACGTCGGGGCGGTGGGCGGTGAACCGTTCCCGCCACAGGCGCAGCGTCTCGGCGTAGTGCTCGCCGAAGCCGTCGTCGGCGGTGGTGGTCAGCCCGGCGGCGGCGGAGTGCTCGGCGACGGCTTCTCGGGAGGGGATCAGTCCGCCGGGGAAGACGTACTTGCTGATGAAGGTGTGGGTGGCGGCGGTGTGGAGCATATGCCGGTGGCCCATGGTGATGGCCTGCAGGGCGATCCTGCCGCCGGGCGCGAGCGCGCGGCGCAGGGACGTGAAGTAGGAGGGCCAGTACTCGGAGCCGACCGCTTCGATCATCTCGACGCTGACGACGGCGTCGTGGCGGCCCTCGATGTCGCGGTAGTCGCGCAGTTGGACGTCGACCCGGTCGGAGAGTCCGGCGGCAGCGATCCGCTCGCGGGCCAGGGCGGCCTGTTCGGCGGAGAGGGTCAGGGTGGTGACCCGGGCGCCGCGCGCGGCGGCCCGCAGGGCGAGTTCGCCCCAACCGGTGCCGATCTCCAGCAGCCGTGTGCCCTCGCTGACGCCGGCGAGGTCCAGGAGCCGGTCGATCTTGCGGTGTTGGGCGGAGGCGAGGGACTCGAAGCGGGCGGGGAACGCGGTGAAGACGGCGGAGGAGTAGGTGAGGGTGGGGTCCAGGAACGCGGAGAACAGGTCGTTGGACAGGTCGTAATGGCGCTGGATGTTGTCGCGTGCACCGGCACGGGTGTTCCGGTCGGCGGTGGGACGGGCGGAGACCCACAGTCCGCGGAGTCGGCGCAGCGGAGCGGGGACCAGTTCGTCGACGTGCCGCGCCAGGACGGTCAGTAGACCGGCCAGGTCGTCACTGTCCCATTCGCCGGCCATGTAGGACTCGCCGAAGCCGATCAGCCCGTGGCGGCCGATCCGGCGGTGGAAGGCGTCCGGGTCGTGGAGCGTCAGGTGCGGGTCGGCGGCTGATGGGCGGGCGCCGGTTGCGGGCCCGGTCAGGGCCAGCCGGTCCAGGGCCCGGCTCACGAAGTGCCTGGCGATGGCGGTGCGGGCGGGTGCCGCCGACGGCAGCCCGGCCACGTCCGGCCAGCGGCCGGCGTCGATGTCCGCGCGGCGAACGGCGGGCGCGGTGACCGAGGGACTCGTGTCCCTCGTCTGCGGGGGGATCCCGACTCCTCGGCCGGTGGGTCGGGAGCGGCCCTGGGAGATGAGGGCGGGAGGGGTCACGGCAGCATGCCTTTCTGCGGGGTGGAGCGGACACGGGGGTTCACGGGCAGGCCGCGCAGCAGCAGGTGGATGCCGTGGCGGCGGATGCCGGCCCAGACCGCGGCGGTGGGCCAGGGCCTGCGCACGGCCGCGGACAGCAGGGCGGGGGTGGTGGCGGGCCGGCGGCGGCCCCGGACGACCGCGGTGAACGCTCTGCCGTCGTTGTTCTCCAGGTGGATGCTCAGGTGCAGGAGTTCGCCGGGCAGCGGCAGGCGCATCCGGTAGCGGCCTTCGACGGCGAAGAACGGTGAGACGTAGAACGTCTTGTCCACCTCTGCCTCGTCGATTTCGTCCGTCCGCAGCAGGTAGCAGTGGCGCTGCCCGTAGGTGTTGTGGACCTCCGCGACGACGCACACCAGGGCGCCGGAGAAGTTGTGGCACCAGAACACGCTGAGCGGGTTGAAGACGAACCCGAACACCCGGGCGTGCGCCAGCATCACCACGCGCCCGCCTCCCAGGTCGATGCCGTGGCCGGCCAGGAAGGCATCGAGTCCGGCACGAAGGGACCCGGCCCCTCCGCCGAAGTGGTCGCGGGCGTCGAAACGGGCGAGCGGACGCACCGGCCGGGGCAGTACCGGCAGCCGGTCGAGGTCCACGCACCACAGATAGGTGCGGTGCCGCAGCGTGTGGCGCAGGGGCGTACGGCGGACGTGCGTGATCACGCAGTCGTACAGCGCCGCGACGGGCTCCGTGCCCCGGGGACCTGCGGATGCGACGTTTCCTTCGGCGCGGGTCACCAGTCCACCCCCAGGGACCGGGCCGCCTCGACGCCCGAGCGGCAGCCGTCCTCGTGGAAGCCCCAGCCCTGCCAGGCTCCGGCGTACGCCGTCACGCCGGTGTTGAGACGGGGCAGTTCCTTCTGCGCCGCGACCGATGTGGGCGTGTAGACCGGGTGCTCGTAGACCATCCGCTCCACCACCCGGTCCGCGGCGATGCCGTCGTCACCGCCCAGCGTGACGACGTAGCCGGAGCCTGCGGGCAGACGCTGGAGGCGCTCCATGTCGTAACTGACGTGTACGGGTGCGGTGGAGGGCTCGCAGCCGGTCATGCGGTAGTTCCAGCTCGCGCGTGCCCTGGGGGAGCGGGGCAGGAGGGAGGCGTCGGTGTGCAGCACCGTGGGGTTGTGCGAGTACGTGAAGGATCCCAGGAGCCGCGTTTCGTCCGCGGTGGGGTCCGCGAGCAGGCGGAGCGCCTGGTCCGGGTGCGTGGCGATGACGACGGCGTCGTACGCGTCGGTGGCGCCGTCGCCGGTGGTGACGAGAGCGCCCCGGCCCGTGCGCCGGACGGCGTCGACCGGGCTGGAGCTGCGGATGCGCTGGACGCGTTTGGCGGCGGCGGTGACGTAGGCGGACGAACCGCCGGTGACGGTCTTCCACTGCGGGGATCCGGTGATCGACAGCAGGCCGTGGTGATCCAGGAAGGCGAACAGATAGGCGGCCGGATACGACAGTGCGGTGCGGGCCGGGCAGGACCACACGGCGGCGACGAGCGGCAGGGCGAAGTGGCTGACGAAGTAGGAGGAGAACCCGCCCTCGCGCAGGAAGTCCCCGAAGGTGACACCCGCATGAGTCCCGCGCGCCAGCAGCCGCCGGGCACTTCGGTGGAAGACAGGTACCTCTGTCAGGAGCCGGAGGTACCGGGCCCGCAGGGCGGCCCGGGAGGCGAACACTCCCGCCGCGCCCCGGGCGCCCGCGTACTCCAGACCGCACCCGTCGCACCGGACCGACATGCTCATCTCGGCGTCCTGCGTGCTGATGTCCAGCTCCCGGAACAACCTCAGCAGGGTGGGGTAGGTGCGCTCGTTGTGGACGATGAACCCCGAGTCCACGGCGAGAGCCTGCCCACCGGGGCCGGGAAGCTCGCGGGTGTGGGCGTGACCGCCGAGTCGACCGTCCGCCTCGTACAGGGTGACCTCGTACGAGGACGCCAAGACGTAGGCGGCCGTCAGGCCCGCCACGCCGGCGCCTACGACCGCCGCCTTCCGCTGTTCGACCACAATCGCTCCCGCCACTCGACACGCCGCCCGACTGCTGCGCTTCACCCGTACTTCGCAGCGGACGGCCTGTTGGATGGGGACCTGTTTCAAGGGGCGCCGAATGCGGCGATGGATCAGCCGCCGGCCGGGCGATAAGTCGACGCTCCGTCGGCTCCGGGGCGGAGTGAGCCGTGCACACGCGCGCCTTCGATGGTGTGGGGTGTGAGAGCGTTTGTCAGCCGTAGGTGATGGCGAATGCCTGGAGTCCGGGTGCGAATTGGAGTTCGAGGCATGCTTCGTGGGCCTTGTCGTGGTCGGTGAGCCGGTACAGGGTCGGCGTTCCGTGGACCTCGATCGTCCGGGTGCGTGCGCCGTCGACGAAGGCGGTCATCGTGCCTTCGCCTGCGGTGGGCGCTCAGGTACGTCTCGGGCGTGCGGCCGGCTGTCAGCTGGTCGTCGGTTTGGTCGGCGGGCGGTGGGAGGACGACCGTCGGGTCGGCCTGCCGGAGCGGCTCTCGGATGAGGCCCTCGGTCAGGTCGACAGGCCTGCCGCCCGGGGTGTTGATCCAGGTCGAGATTCTTGCGAGCGGTGGGGTCTGGCCGCAGGAGCGGAATTCGTTGACGCCGTCCTCGCAGCGCGAGAGCTCCTTGTCGGAGTCGTCGTACAGCCCCGAGAGTTTCTGCCGGGCTGTGTCGCTGTCCTCCACGGTGCGCTGGGCAGCAGCGGCGTAGTCGGGCAGTGCGCGTTGCAGTGCGGCGGTGACGTCGAAAGCCAGGGCGAAGACCAGCAGCGGGATCGCGGTGCCGATGGCGAACGCCACCGCAAGGACGACGATGTCCGCGCTGGTCTCACCGCGCGCGCCCGCGACGGTGATCGCGGCGAGGACCGGTCCTGCGCACGGCACGTACAGCAGACCGAGTCCGAGGCCGAGGACGAAGGCGCTGCCCTCCCTGTCGAGCTGCCGCTGCGAGATGCGCGCGAACGGCTTCTCCAGGATCCGTTCCACGGGTGGGAAGATCAGACCCGGGCCGATCAGGACGAGCGGGACCAGTCCGACGTAGCGCAGGATGTCCTGGGACAGGCCGAGCGCGGAGACGATCGTCACGCCGAGCAGCGTGAAGAAGGCGAAGCTCAGGGCGAGTCCGGCGACGACGGCGTAGGAGCGGCGGTTGCGCGCGGGCCGGGCGGGGGCCGACAGCTCGCCGGCGGCCGTGGCATCGGCTGGGGCACCACTTGTGCCGACGAGTGCGGGCCGGCGCGGGGCGGGGATATCCGTGCCGGGCCCGCCGGCCAGGAAGACGACGGGCAGTACGGGCAGGATGCAGGGCGACACCGCGGTGATCAGCCCTCCCAGCACCCCGGTCAAGGCCAACGTGATCATGGTGACCGCCTCTCCCGCGGAGCTGGGCTCTCGGCAGGTATTCGGACCACGCATGCGGGTGGACGGCCCGTTGCTGCGCGCAGTGCTCGACCCTGCATGCGGATCCCGGTGAAGCCGCGAGCCGTCGGCGGGCGGGTAGGCGGTACCGACGGCGGTGACGTGTTTCCAGTGGAGGCGCCCGTGTCGGTCGATGATGAAGACGGCCCGGCGCAGGCCGATCAGGAGTGGGGTGATCCCGAATGGCTTCGCCACCGTGCGCCCCTCGTCATACAGCAGGGGCATGCGCAGGCCCCGGTTGCGGGCGAACTGTTCGTGGCTGTCGATTCCTTGGGGGCGATGCCCCACACGGTGGCGCCGGCGGACTGGAGCTGGTCCAGCCTGCCGGAGTGGGAGCACAGTTGCGCGGTGCACACGGGGGTGTCGTCGCCGGGGTAGAAGGCGAGGACGAGGGGTTTGCCGCGCTGTTCACACAGGGTGTAGTCGCGCCGGTGGAAGGTGTCCCCGTCCAGGTGCCCGCCGGGCAGGCGGAAGTCGCCGACGGTGCCCCCGATCTGCGGGATGCCGGGCATGAGCGACCTCTCTGCGTCGGTGCGGGCGCCCGGTCAGGTGGGAAGGGCCATCAGGAGTAGGGGGGTGGTGGTGGGCTGGGGGGAGCCTCCGGCGGGTTCGAGGGTGAGGCCGACGGCGCCTGCGTCGGCGGGGTTTCCGGCGAGGATCACGGTGCCGTCGTGGTCGATCAGTCCGGCCGGGCGCATCGTGCCGTCGTGGTCGAGCCAGAGCTGGTAAGTCTTCCCGGCACCGGGCGCGGGCAGGTTGGCGGCGGTGAAGACGGCCCTGTTCTGCCGCTCGGAGGCGACGACGGTGGTCAGGGCTCCGTTGGCGGCCTTGCCGTGGACGGTGCGGGCGTCGGGTGCGGCCAGGACGGCGCTGACCTCGTCGAGTCGCTGCTGGGCCTGGCCGGCCTGCTGCTCGAGGTCCTGCGCGTGCTGCGTCTGCCACACCGCGACGCCGCCGAGTACGGCCGCGGCCACACTGGCGGCCAGAGCCAGCGGCAGGGCCCTGCGGCGCAGCACGCCACCGAAGGCGGGCGCGGAGGCCGGGGCGGGGATGCGTGGCGGGAGCTGGCGCACGCCGTCGATGGCGGCCATGACCTGTGCTTTGGCTGCGGCCGGGGGAGCCTGGGCGACCGCCGCGGCGAGGCGTGCCGTGGTGGCCGCGAACTCGGCTGCTTCCTGCCGGCATGCCTCACACGTCTGGAGGTGGGCGTCGAAGTCCTTGCGCTCGTCGTCGTCGAGTGCGCCCAGGGCATAGGCGGCGGCGAGGGTGTGGGCGTCGGTGGCGTGGTGGTTCATGTGGTCACCCCCATGCAGTCGCGGAGCCGGATGAGCCCGTCGCGCATGCGTGTCTTGATGGTGGGAAGAGGCGTGCGCAGGGCTTCGGCGACTTCACGGTAGGTCAGCCCCTGGTAGTAGGCCAGGGTCACCGCCTGCCGCTGCAGTTCGGTCAGGCCGCGCATGCAGCGGCGGACCTGTTCGGACTCCAGCCGGGTCTCGACCTGTTCGGCGACCTCGTCGAAGGCGGTGGTGTGCTCGCGGGCGGCCTGGGCGTGTTCGCGGTCCGTGGCGGCCTGGGCGGAGCGGACCCGATCGACGGCCCGGCGGTGGGCGATGGTCGCGGCCCACGAGGTCACCGTGCCGGCTTCGGGCCGGTAGCGGGCGGCCTGGCGCCACAGATCGATCATGACCTCCTGGGCGACCTCCTCGGACTGCGCCCGATCGCACACGACTTTGATCACGATGCCGAACACCATCGGTGCGAGGGCGTCGTAGAGGACGGAGAAGGCCTGTTTGTCGCCGTGGGCGACCTGCTGCATGACGTCGCTGAGATCGTCTCGGCCGGCATCGGCGGGACGGCCGGTACCGAAGAGGATCGGTTGGTTCACCTTCACCCCTCCGTCCGTGGGGAGAAGACGAAGGGACGGCCTGGGTCGGCCGTCGGGGGGCGGGGCGTCCATCGCATGCCGCTCCTCGTGTCGTGGCTCGTGCGGTGCCGGACCGTCCCCGGAGACGGTCCGCTGTGGGGAATCTGTTCGTGTGTCGCCCGTTCTTCGTAGCGGACGGCCCTTCGGATGGGAGGGCTCTTCGTCACCGGCACCACCTTCGGATAACTCGTTCGAGGGAAGTGGAGCGCTGGCGCCAAACCGGCGGGAGAACGGTCGCGAAGACCACGCGTGAGGGCTCCCGAAGACGTTCAAGGGAGATCCTCATCGGCCGCGCGGGACCTCCGCGCGGCCGCCATCCTCACGGAAGGTGCAAGACATGGTTCGTGTGCGACGAGGTCTGGCCGTTGCCCTTGCCGCTGGCGCGGTCGTGGTGGCCGGAGGCTCGGTGGCGTCCGCCGACGCGGGCGCGCAGGGCGTGGCCGCGTACTCGCCGGGGGTCGGCTCGGGCAACCTCATCCAGGTGCCCATCCACATCCCGGTCAATGCCTGCGGCAACACCGTCGGCGTCATCGGACTGCTGAACCCGTCCTTCGGCAACACCTGCGTCAACGCCTGACCGACTGCCGCAGGCAAGAGCCCCGGTCCGCCGCCGATAAGACGGGTGGCGCGGACCGGTCACCCCCCGGCCCGATACGCGCTGAACGTGTTCCCGGGCCGGGCGGGTCTGCTGCGGGTGGCTGTCGGCACAGCCTCCCGCAGCACCTTCCACCTCCGCGCGGGCTACCAGGTGACGACCGCGATGACCTGCTTGCCAATGTCAGAGGGACTGACGAAGAGATCGGCGCCCAGCGCTCGGACGATCTTCAGGCCACGCTCGCTTTCGGCGGTCTCCTCCGTGGCGTGCCGGCGGCCGGGCAGGTCGACGGATCCGTCGCTGACCGCGATGCCCACCCGTCCCTTCTCCATGCTGACCGTGAGCGCGTAAGGCCCCTTGGCGTGTCTGACGGCGTTGGTGACCAGTTCGGAGACGATGAGCACCAGGTCTTCGGCGACAGGGCCAGGGCAGAGGGCCGGCTCCGGGGCCAGCATGCGTGCCGCGGCTTGGCGGGCGTGCCCGGCGGCCTGGGCACCGGGCGGAAGCTGGATGTGCACCGTGACAGGACGCCCGCAGGACGTGAGGCCAGTGTCCATGATCACTCCTGGCAGTGGGTGGCCCTTCAGGACCCGGGACCGGCCGGAGGGGCGGAGGTGATGCTCGGGTAATGCCGGAACCATGACGGCCTCATGGCGGCCAACACGTGGCGGCAGCCCCAATGGCCGGGAATCCCGTGGTTGATGCAGTGACCGGTAACCCAGAGCTGCTTCCAGCAGCCGCTTGCCCACGTGACACTTCGCTTGGCGATCCGCCCTGGTGCCAATTCCATTCCAAGCGGGCCGTGACCATCGAGGACGGCGGCGGCCCGCACTCGCCCTGGCAGAGATGCCGGACACGGAGCACCGGACATGGAGCACCGGCCAGCGGTCTGGCCGATGCCGCCGAGGTCGGCAACCCCCGCAAGCTCAGGGACGTGGTCATCACAGCCACCTCCTTGATCTTGCCGATTGCGCATCGATGGAATGAAGACCTCATGTGATTAATTCGTGACGAATCACGTCATGGATTGCTTCAAGTGCCTGTCCACAAGAGCCCCCAGTCGGGTGATATCAGGGCATAGCCCCAATCCAGGCCGTGCCCTGGCCTCGAATCCAGCGAGTACATCCATCCCGGCGGTGTCCGCGGGCTGCCTCCGGCCGCCGTGCGGCACTGGCCGCCACGATCGGAAGGCGTCCGTTGTGCTGTGGAGGTTCCATCGGGCAGGGTCGCTCGGCGTGCTTTTGCTGTGGCTGGTTCTGGCTGTCGTCGCCGTCCCCTACACCGTCCGTCTCGGTGAGGTGGGGCGGGCCGATCAGGAGGCACAGCTGCCTGCCGGGTCTGAGTCTGCTCGGGTGGCACGCCTGCTCAACCCCGCCGTGCGGGACGAGCCGCTGCCCCTCGCAGTGATCTGGACCCCACGCGCGGAGGGCGAGCAGATCAGCGCGGGCCAGCAGAAGGCTGTCCGCCAGGTCGCCCTCCGTCTGGCCGGTCCCGCTGCCGCCCCCATCCTTGCCGCGGACGGGCGAGCGCTGACGGTGGTGATCGCCGCCCGGCCGGAAGACCTGCCCGACCGACTCGCGGCCATCAGCAAGGCGGCCGGCACGGTCGGCGGAACGCGCGTGGACCTGGCGGGCCCGGCAGCCGCTCAAGCCGACCTCGACGGCGCGTTCGCGGAGATCGACGGCACCCTGCTGGCCGTCGCCCTCGGCGGCGTCCTGGTGATCCTGCTGCTCGTCTACCGCAGTGTGCTGATGCCACTGCTGGTGATCACGGGCGCACTGCTGGCTTTGGCCGTGGCTTGCGCCGTCCTGTACATGCTGGCCCGCTCCGGCTGGCTGCCGATCGACGGACAAGCCCAGGGCATCGTGTTCGTCCTGGTCATCGGCGCGAGCACCGACTACGCCCTCCTGCTGGCGGCCCGACATCGCGAAGAACTCGCCCAACAACCAAACGCCGCGCGGGCGATGGCAGCCGCGTGCCGTGCCACGGCACCACCGGTCCTGGCCAGCGCCGTGACCATCGCCTTCGCCATGATGACGCTCACGTTCAGCGACCTCCCGGCCGAACAGGCTCTGGGACCGGCGGTCGCGATCGCCATGGCCTGTTGCGCCGCCGTGTCACTGACCTTTCTGCCGGCCGTCCTCGTCCTGTGTGACCACCGGGCACTGCGGCCCCGTGCCGCGCGGGAGACGGACGGCCGGTGGGCGAAGACCGCCCGGGCGATCGGACACCGGCCCCGCCGGGTGTGGCTCGGCTGCCTGGCCCTGCTCGCCGTGGGGGCCGCCTGTGCCCCGCTGCTGTCCCAGACCGGGGTCCCCCTGCATCAGGCCTTGCCGGCACGCGCGTCTTCGGTTGCCGGGCACGAGGTCCTGGCTCGCCACTTTCCTGCCGGCATTGCCAGTCCCCTGGTCATCGTCGCCCCTGCCGCCCGGGCAAGCGATGTGCGCGACCAGATCGTCGCGACCCCTGGTGTGGCGGAGTCCACCGTGGCCTCGTCCGGGCCGGAGGGGAAGGTGCAGATCCTTGTGACGCAGACGGACCCACCGGACAGCGCCCGCGCCCGGGACACGGTCGACCGATTGCGTGCCTCGCTGACCGGGACGGGGGCGCTGGTGGGTGGTCAGAGCGCGCAGCTCACCGACCTGTACCAAGCCTCCGTGCGCGGCCACCGGCTGATCATGCCTCTGGTGCTGGTCGTGGTCCTGGCCGTCCTGATCATTCTGCTGCGCTGCCTGCTGCTGCCGCTGCTTCTGGTCGCGGCCGCCTGGCTCAGCCTGTTCACCGCCTTCGGCGCCGCCGCCCTCCTCTTCAGGCTTGTCGCCGACAGCGCCGCGACCGAGCCGGCCGTGGTGCTGTTCTCCTTCGTCTTCCTCGTCGCGCTCGGAGTGGACTACAACATCTTCCTCGTCCACCGGATCCGCGGCGAGGCCCTCCGACACGGCACGGCGACCGGGGTGCAGCGGGGACTGCAGACCACAAGCGGCGTCATCAGCGCCGCCGGACTCATCCTGGCCGCCACCTTCACCGCGCTCATCGTGATGCCGCTGGTCTACCTCGCCCAGATCGGCTGCATCGTCGCCGTCGGCGTCCTCATCGACAGCCTCCTCGTCCGCCTCTTCCTCATTCCCGCCCTTGTCCTCGACCTCGACCGGCGCACCTGGTGGCCCAGCCGCCTCCCCGGTGACCGCACCCGCCCCGGCACCAGCCGAACCCCACACACCCCGGACCCCGGCCGCACCGCTGCCGCCGCAACCTGACGGCAACACGAACGACCCGGTTTCACTCTTTCGAAGGGCGGACCAATCCGCCGGGCGGCGGCCGCCGAATGCCGGGTGTGAGCAGCTTCCGCAGCAAACTCGTCCGCGCCGCACTCGGCGCCCTCGCCGGGCTCCTGGCCGCCTTCACGGCGCTGGCCGTGGCCGAACTGGTGGCCGGACTGCTGCGCCCCGCGGCAGGTCCGGTGACCGTCGTGGGCGGCGCGGTGATCGACCGCACTCCGGCCCCGGTGAAGGACTTCGCGATCCGCACCTTCGGAGAGAACGACAAGACCGTCCTGCAGCTCGGGATCCTCTCGATTCTCGCCCTCATCGCCCTCGCCCTGGGCATCCTCGCCCTGTCACATCGGCGAGCAGGAGCCGCAGGAGTGCTGCTGTTCGGGATCGTCGGGGCGGCAGCCGCCCTCAGCCGCCCCGACTCCACCGGCATCGGCGACGTACTCCCCTCTGCCGCCGGAGCCCTTGCCGGCGCCCTCGCTCTCTACCTCCTTGCGACAAAAGCCATACAGACCCCTGCCCCGGCTGGCACGGGCGGGGAGGACGGTGCCGCCGGGTGGAGTCGGCGTGGCTTTCTCACCACGGCTGCTGTGACAGTCGTGGCGGCGACCTCGGCCGGTGCACTGGGCAGGCTCTTCACCGGCCGACAAGGCCAGGGAGCCGTCGCCTCCCGCGAGAGGCTGGCCCTGCCCAAGCCTGCCTCCCCGGCCCCCGT
>NZ_JAINVG010000117.1 GCF_020400725.1 Streptomyces sp. NK15101
TCCTGATCGCGGCGTACGGCGAGGTGTCGGCATGAGCGAGGCGCGTCCGGTTCTGGTCCTCAACGGCCCCAACCTGGGCCGTCTCGGCTCCCGCGAGCCCGACATCTACGGCGCCACCTCCTACAAGGGGCTCGTGGAGTCCTGCCAGGGCCTCGGCGCGGAGCTCGGCTTCGACGTCGAGGTGCGGGAGACCAACGACGAGGGCGAGATGATCCGCTGGCTCCACGAGGCCGCGGACGGCTCGATCCCCGTGGTGATCAACCCCGGTGCCTTCACGCACTACTCGTACGGGATGCGGGACGCCGCCGCGCAGCGGACCGCCCCGCTGATCGAGGTGCACATCTCCAACCCGTACACCCGTGAGCAGTTCCGGCACACCTCGGTCATCTCGGCCGTGGCGACCGGCACGATCGCCGGGTTCGGGATCGGCTCCTACCGGCTGGCGCTGCGGGCGCTCGCCGAGGAGATCGCCGGCTGACAGGGCACCAGGAGACGTCCCCGGCCGTTCCCCCTGTGGGGGCCGGGGGCGGTAACGTTCCGCCGTCCACGGACACACCGGTCCGGGGATCCGACAGGCCGTACGAGACGGAGTGGCACCGGATGCAGCACGCAGTGGGGGGTCCGCTGCCACCGCCCGAGCGGTCGGACCGGACGACCGGCCCCGGACCGGGACCCGCGCCCGGTTCCGCACCGGGCCCCGGGGCCGCCGGCGGGGACCTCGGCGGACAGCCGCCCGTTCCTCCGCCGGTCCCGCCGGGCACCCCGTACCCGGGGCCGGCGTCCGGGCCCCGGCTCGGCGTGCACCCGACCGTCCAGGCAGGCGCCCCCCGGCCCCCGCACGCCCCGCCGCCCGCCGGGCCGGGAGCGGGCTGGGGCGGCCCCGGAGGCATACCGCAGCACCCGCCGGCCCCCCAGCACCCCGCGGCTCCCCACCAGGCCGGCGCGCCGCACCCGGGGGCCCCGCAGCATCCCGCCGCCGGGCCGCAGCACCCCTCCTCCGCCCCGCCGCGCGCGGACCTGACCGGGCACGTGCCGCTCCCGCCCGTGAGCGCGCCCCCCGCGACGCCCGTCGAGCACGGCGCCGGGACCGGCACGGCCACCCTCGCCGTCCTGCTCATCGGCCCCGCGGGCGCGGGCAAGACGACCGTCGCCCGGCACTGGGCGCAGCGCCGCCGCGTGCCCACCGCGCACATCAGCCTCGACGACGTCCGCGAGTGGGTCTGCTCCGGCTTCGCCGACCCGCAGTCCGGCTGGAACGAGCACTCCGAGGCGCAGTACCGGCTCGCCCGTCGCACCTGCGGCTTCGCCGCGCGCAACTTCCTCGCCAACGGCATCTCCTGCATCGTCGACGACGCCGTCTTCCCGGACCGGCCCGTCGTCGGGCTCGGCGGCTGGAAGCGCCACGTCGGCCCCGGCCTGCTGCCCGTCGTCCTCCTGCCCGGCCTGGAGATCGTCCTGGAGCGCAACGCCGAGCGCAGCGGCAACCGGCGGCTCTCGGACGAGGAGGTCGCCGCCATCCACGGCCGGATGGCCGGCTGGTACGGCTCCGGCCTGCCGATCATCGACAACTCCACGTACGACGTCGAGACCACCGCGCGCGTCCTCGACGACGTCCTCGCCCGCGCGATCGCGAGCCCGCCCACCTGGTGACCCCGCTCGGACGGCTGTTCTGAACAGGACGCCCCGGCGCCGTGCTCGTAGGCTCGGAAGCATGTCAGAGGTGTATGCGGACCGCCGTGTACGGCTGCGCGACCGGTGCGCGGCCGCGGGCAGCCCGGCGGCCCTGGTCTCCCGCCCCGCCAACGTCCGCTATCTCGCGGGTGGTTCACCGCCCGGCGCCGTCCTGCTCGTCGGGCCGGAACCGGAGACGGACGTCCTGCTCTGTCCCGTCGCGCCCGGTGGCGAACCGGCCGACGGACGGCTCGACGAGCTCCTCCGGCAGCAGGTCATGCCCGCCGGAGGAGGCGATCCGGCGGTCACCGCCGTCGACCTCGCCCGCCGGGCCGGCGCCGACGCGCTGGCGGTCGAGGAGCACCACCTGACGGTGGCCCGGCACCGGGCCATGGGCTCCGTCGCCCCCGCCCTGCACCTCGCCGACCTCGCCTGCGCCGTGGAACAGCTCAGGATCGTCAAGGACGAGGACGAGATCGCCTGCCTGCGGATCGCGGCGGAGATCGCCGACCAGGCCCTCGGCGAGCTCCTGGAGTCGATCCTGGTGGGGCGGACCGAGCGCCACCTCGCCCTGGAACTGGAGCGGCGGCTCGTCGACCACGGCGCCGACGGGGCCGCGTTCCCCACCTCGGTGGGGACCGGCCCGCACTCCGGGCGCCGCGGGCACCGGCCCACCGACCGCCGGGTCGAGGAGGGCGATTTCCTCTCCGTCTGCCTGGGCGCGGACTACCGCGGCTACCGGTGCGAGATCGGCCGCACCTTCGTCATCGGCACCGCCCCCGCCGACTGGCAGATCGAGCTGTACGAGCTCGTCTTCGCCGCTCAGCGGGCCGGGCGCGAGTCCCTCGCGCCCGGCGCCGAGTACCGGGACGTGGACCGGGCGGCCCGCCAGATCCTGGACGCCGCGGGGCACACGGAGGCCGCCGTGCCCCTCACCGGGCACGGAGTGGGGCTCGAAATCGACGAGGACCCGCAGCTCTCACCCTCCGCCATGGGTAAACTGGACGCTTGTGTGCCGGTCACCGTCGAACCGGGGGTCCACCTCCCGGGCCGGGGCGGAGTCCGGATCGATGACACGCTCGTCGTACGCCAGGAGGCGGACGGCGGACCCGAGCTACTCACCATCACGACCAAGGAGCTGCTCGCGCTGTGAGGCGCGTACGCCTCCCAGGTCCCACGTCAGTCCAGGAGATTCCGCAACCGTGGCTTCCACGAACGACCTCAAGAACGGCATGGTGCTCAAGCTCGAAGGCGGCCAGCTCTGGTCCGTCGTCGAGTTCCAGCACGTCAAGCCCGGCAAGGGCCCGGCCTTCGTGCGCACCAAGCTCAAGCACGTGCTCTCCGGCAAGGTCGTCGACAAGACCTTCAACGCCGGCACGAAGGTCGAGACGGCCACCATCGACCGCCGTGACATGCAGTTCTCCTACATGGACGGCGACTACTTCGTCTTCATGGACATGGAGACCTACGACCAGCTGCACGTCGACCGCAAGACCGTCGGCGACACCGCCAACTTCCTGATCGAGGGCTTCGAGGCCTCCGTTTCGCAGCACGAGGGTGAGGTGCTCTCCGTCGAGCTCCCGGCCGCCGTCGAGCTCACCATCCAGCACACCGACCCGGGCGTCCAGGGCGACCGCTCCACCGGTGGCACCAAGCCCGCCACGCTGGAGACCGGTCACGAGATCCAGGTCCCGCTCTTCATCACCACCGGTGAGAAGATCAAGGTCGACACCCGCACCAGCGACTACCTCGGCCGGGTGAACAAGTAACCGTGGCCGCTCGGAGCAAGGCCCGCAAGCGCGCCTTCCAGATCCTCTTCGAGGCGGACCAGCGTGGTGCCTCCGTCCAGGAGGTTCTCGCGGACCAGGTCCGGCACGCGCGGTCGGACGACCGCCAGCCTCCGGTGAACGACTTCACCATGCAGCTGGTCGAGGGATACGCGGCCCACGTGGCGCGGATCGACGAGCTCATCGCGACCTACGCGGTGGACTGGGACCTCGACCGGATGCCCGTCGCCGACCGGAACATCGTGCGCCTCGGCGCGTACGAGCTGATCTGGGAGGACGAGACGCCCGACGCGGTCGCGATCGACGAGGCGGTGCAGCTCGCCAAGGAGTTCTCCACCGACGAGTCCCCGACCTTCGTCAACGGTCTGCTGGGGCGCTTCAAGGACCTGAAGCCGCGCCTGCGCCGGGACGCGGACGTCTAGTCCCGTACGGCACGCGAAGGGGCCCGCAGCATCGAATGCTGCGGGCCCCTTCGCGTACCCCTCGGGTCTCCGGTCGGGTCCCGGGGAAAAGCGCCGGGCCCGTGGACGTCGGATGACGTCCACGGGCCCGGCGGCGGTACGTTTCTGCTGCGCCCTCGTAAGGGGTCAGTTCTCCTCGTGGGCGACCGCGCGGCGCGCGTCCGCGTCCAGGACGCCCCAGCTGATCAGCTGCTCGGTGAGGACCGAGGGGGACTGGTCGTAGATGACGGCGAGCGTGCGCAGGTCGTCCTGGCGGATCGACAGCACCTTGCCGTTGTAGTCGCCGCGCTGCGACTGGATCGTCGCCGCGTAGCGCTGGAGCGGGCCCGCCTTCTCCTGCGGGACGTGGGCCAGGCGCTCCAGGTCGAGGACCAGCTTCGGCGGCGGCTCGGCGGCGCCGCCCGGGGTCGTGCCCGGCAGGAGCTCCTGCACCGGCACCCCGTAGAAGTCCGCCAGCTCGGCAAGACGCTGCACGGTCACCGCGCGGTCCCCGCGCTCGTACGAGCCGACCACGACCGCCTTCCAGCGGCCCTGGGACTTCTCCTCCACCCCGTGGAGCGAGAGACCCTGCTGGGTGCGGATGGCGCGGAGTTTGGCCCCGAGCTGCTTTGCGTATTCGCTGGACATAACGCTCCCGGACGCTGTGACGACATGCGGCTGCGCCGCGCGGCTGGTAACTCACTGTGAGGTTACGCAGCGTTACACCCACCCGTCAAGCCGAATGGTCCGTACCGCCCCCTCCCGGGGGACGGCGCCCGGAGGGGCGGCAGGGGTGCGCGAGAAACGGGGCTCCTACCCCTGGTAGAGTGAACGGCGCAAATCCGACGTCCTTTAAGAGCCGTCCCGTGAGGCGGAGAAGGAGGTCCGTTCTCCATGGACACCCAGCAGTACGGCGACGACGCGCGGCCCGTTCTCGAAGGCCCGGACATCGCGCGGGTCCTGACCCGCATCGCCCACGAGATCGTCGAGCGCGCCAAGGGCGCCGACGACGTGGTCCTCCTCGGCATCCCCACCCGTGGCGTCTTCCTCGCCCGCCGGCTCGCCGAGAAGCTCGAATCGATCACCGGCACCAAGATCCCGGTCGGCTCCCTCGACATCACCATGTACCGGGACGACCTGCGGATGAAGCCCGCCCGCGCCATCGGTCGCACCGAGATCCCCGGTGACGGCGTCGACGGCCGCCTCGTCGTCCTCGTCGACGACGTCCTCTTCTCCGGCCGCACCATCCGCGCCGCCCTCGACGCCCTGGGCGACATCGGCCGCCCGCGCGCCGTCCAGCTCGCGGTCCTCGTCGACCGCGGCCACCGCGAACTTCCGATCCGCGCCGACTACGTCGGAAAGAACCTCCCCACGTCGCTGCGGGAGACGGTCAAGGTCCAGCTCGCCGAGGAAGACGGTCGCGACACCGTCCTGCTCGGCAGCAAGCCCGCCTCCTGACCGGACCGGCACCCCCGACGGGGCCGGGGCACAGCCCTGCGCACCCGCATGCCCTCACCCTCCCACCACGGAGCGAAACCCCGATGATGCGTCACCTCATCTCGGCCGCCGACCTCACCCGCGACGACGCCGTCCAGATCCTCGACACCGCCGAGGAGATGGCCCGGGTGGCCGACCGGCCCATCAAGAAGCTGCCGACCCTGCGCGGCCGGACCGTCTGCAACCTCTTCTTCGAGGACTCCACCCGGACCCGGATCTCCTTCGAGGCCGCCGAGAAGCGGCTCTCCGCCGACGTCATCAACTTCGCGGCCAAGGGCTCCAGCGTCTCCAAGGGCGAGTCCCTCAAGGACACCGCGCAGACCCTGGAGGCCATGGGCGTCGACGCGGTCGTCATCCGGCACAGCGCCTCCGGTGCCCCGTACCGGCTCGCCACCTCCGGCTGGATCGACGCCCCCGTCATCAACGCCGGCGACGGCACCCACCAGCACCCCACCCAGGCCCTCCTCGACGCCTTCACCATGCGCCGCCGCCTCGTCGGCCGCGACGCCGGCCTCGGCCAGGACCTCGCCGGCAAGCGCATCACCCTGGTGGGCGACGTCCTGCACAGCCGGGTCGCCCGCTCCAACGTCGACCTGCTCCACACCCTCGGTGCCGAGGTCACCCTGGTGGCCCCGCCCACCCTGGTCCCCGTCGGCGTCGAGACCTGGCCCTGCGACGTCTCGTACGACCTCGACGGCGTGCTGCCGAAGTCCGACGCGGTGATGATGCTGCGTGTGCAGCGCGAGCGGATGAACGCCGCCTTCTTCCCGACAGAGCGCGAGTACTCGCGCCGCTACGGGCTCGACGGCGAGCGGATGGCGAAGATGCCCGAGCACGCCATCGTCATGCACCCCGGCCCCATGGTCCGCGGCATGGAGATCACCGCCGAGGTCGCCGACTCCGACCGCTGCACGGTCGTCGAGCAGGTCGCCAACGGCGTCTCCGTCCGGATGGCCGTCCTCTACCTGCTTCTGGGCGGCAACGAGTCCGCCACCACCCCCGCCCGTACCGAGGAGAGCAAGTGACCATGAGCAAGACCCTTATCCGCGGTGCGAAGGTCCTCGGCGGCGACGTCCAGGACGTCCTCATCGACGGCGAGACCATCGCCGAGCTCGGCACGGGCCTCTCCGCCGACGGCGCGACCGTGATCGAGGCCGACGGCCGGATCCTGCTGCCCGGCCTGGTCGACCTCCACACCCACCTGCGCGAGCCCGGCCGCGAGGACTCCGAGACCGTCCTCACCGGCACCCGCGCCGCCGCCTCCGGCGGCTACACCGCCGTCTTCGCCATGGCCAACACCCACCCGGTCGCCGACACCGCCGGCGTCGTCGAGCAGGTCTACCGCCTCGGCAAGGAGTCCGGCTACTGCGACGTCCAGCCCATCGGCGCCGTCACCGTCGGCCTGGAGGGCAAGAAGCTCGCCGAGCTCGGCGCCATGCACGACTCCGCCGCCGGCGTCACCGTCTTCTCCGACGACGGCAAGTGCGTCGACGACGCCGTGATCATGCGCCGCGCCCTGGAGTACGTGAAGGCCTTCGGCGGCGTCGTCGCCCAGCACGCCCAGGAGCCCCGCCTCACCGAGGGCGCCCAGATGAACGAGGGCGTCGTCTCCGCGGAGCTCGGCCTCGGCGGCTGGCCCGCCGTCGCCGAGGAGTCGATCATCGCCCGCGACGTCCTCCTCGCCGAGCACGTCGGCTCCCGCGTCCACATCTGCCACCTCTCCACCGCCGGCTCCGTCGAGATCGTCCGCTGGGCCAAGTCCCGCGGCATCGACGTCACCGCCGAGGTCACCCCGCACCACCTCCTCCTCACGGACGAGCTGGTCCGCTCGTACAACCCGGTCTACAAGGTCAACCCGCCGCTGCGCACCGAGAAGGACGTCCTCGCCCTGCGCGAGGCGCTGGCCGACGGCACGATCGACATCGTCGCCACCGACCACGCCCCGCACCCGCACGAGGACAAGGACTGCGAGTGGGCCGCGGCCGCCATGGGCATGGTCGGCCTGGAGACCGCCCTCTCCGTCGTCCAGCAGACGATGGTCGAGACCGGCCTCCTCGACTGGGCCGGCGTCGCCGACCGGATGTCCTTCGCGCCCGCCCGCATCGGGCGGGCCCAGGGCCACGGACGCCCCGTCTCGGCAGGTGAGCCCGCGAACCTGACGCTGGTCGATCCGGCTTACCGTGGTGTCGTGGACCCCGCGGACTTCGCCTCCCGCAGCCGCAACACCCCCTACGAGGGCCGTGAGCTGCCGGGACGCGTCACCCACACCTTCCTGCGGGGCCGGGCAACGGTCGTGGACGGGAAGCTGGCGTGACACCACTCATCGCAATCGCCGCAGAGGCCGCCGAACAGAGGTCGGCGGAGGTGACCGACTGGGCCGGGCGGCTCGGCTGGGTCGTCGGACTGCTGCTCTTCGTCGCCTTCGTGTACTGGCTCATGCGCCAGGGATGGAAGTGGCGCGGCAGCCTCCAGTCGGACCTGCCCGGGCTTCCCACCGCGCCCCCGGCGCCCGGTGAGGCCAGACTGACTCTCAGCGGGCGCTACCACGGGTCCACGACCGCCGGGCAGTGGCTCGACCGGATCGTCGCCCACGGCCTCGGCACCCGCAGCCGCGTCGAGCTCACGCTCACCGACGCCGGGATCGAGGTCGTCCGCCCCGGGGCGAACGACTTCTTCCTGCCGGCCGCCGTCCTGCGCGGGGCCCGCCTCGACAAGGGCATCGCAGGCAAGGTCCTCGCCGAGGACGGACTCCTGATCATCACCTGGGAGCACGGCGGCAAGCTGCTCGACTCCGGCTTCCGCTCCGACCGGGCCGCCGAGCACACGGCCTGGGTCGAGGCCCTCAACTCCATGAACGCCGTAACCACCACGACGGAAGGCATCGCACGATGACGACCTCCACCAGGGGAGCCGCCAAGGTTCCCGCCGTACTCGTCCTGGAGGACGGCCGCATCTTCCGCGGCCGCGCCTACGGGGCCGTGGGGGAGACCTTCGGCGAGGCCGTGTTCTCCACCGGCATGACCGGCTACCAGGAGACCCTCACGGACCCGTCGTACCACCGGCAGGTCGTGGTCATGACCGCCCCCCACGTCGGAAACACCGGCGTCAACGACGAGGACCCCGAGTCCGGCCGCATCTGGGTCTCCGGCTACGTCGTCCGCGACCCCGCCCGCGTCTCCTCCAACTGGCGCTCCCGGCGCTCGCTGGACGAGGAGCTGCGCAGCCAGGGCGTCGTCGGCATCCAGGGCGTCGACACCCGCGCCCTCACCCGCCACCTGCGCGAGAGCGGCGCCATGCGCGTCGGCATCTTCTCCGGCAGCGCGCTCCCCGACGAGGGCACCATGCTCGCCGAGGTCCGCCAGCAGCCCGAGATGAAGGGCGCGAACCTCTCCGCCGAGGTCGCCACCAAGGAGGCGTACGTCGTCCCCGCGATCGGCGAGAAGAAGTTCACCGTCGCCGCCGTCGACCTCGGCATCAAGGGCATGACCCCGCACCGGATGGCCGAGCGCGGCATCGAGGTCCACGTCCTCCCCGCCACCGCCACCGCCGAGGACGTCTACGCCGTCCAGCCCGACGGGGTCTTCTTCTCCAACGGCCCGGGCGACCCGGCCACCGCCGACGGCCCCGTCGCCGTCATGCAGGCCGTCCTGGAGCGCAAGACGCCGCTCTTCGGCATCTGCTTCGGCAACCAGATCCTCGGCCGCGCCCTCGGCTTCGGCACCTACAAGCTGAAGTACGGCCACCGGGGCATCAACCAGCCGGTGCAGGACCGCACCACCGGCAAGGTCGAGGTCACCGCGCACAACCACGGCTTCGCCGTCGACGCGCCCCTCGACAAGGTCTCCGACACCCCCTACGGGCGTACCGAGGTCTCCCACGTCTGCCTGAACGACAACGTCGTGGAAGGCCTCCAGCTGCTCGACCAGCCGGCCTTCTCCGTCCAGTACCACCCCGAGGCGGCCGCGGGCCCGCACGACGCCGCGTACCTCTTCGACCGCTTCGTATCCCTGATGGAGGCCGAGCGTGCCTAAGCGCACCGATATCCAGTCCGTCCTGGTCATCGGCTCCGGCCCGATCGTCATCGGCCAGGCCGCAGAGTTCGACTACTCCGGCACCCAGGCCTGCCGCATCCTCAAGGCCGAGGGCCTGCGGGTCATCCTGGTCAACTCCAACCCGGCGACGATCATGACCGACCCGGAGATCGCCGACGCCACGTACGTCGAGCCGATCACCCCCGAGTTCGTCGAGAAGATCATCGCCAAGGAGCGCCCCGACGCCCTCCTGCCCACCCTCGGCGGCCAGACCGCGCTCAACACCGCGATCTCCATGCACGAGCAGGGCGTCCTCGAGAAGTACGGCGTCGAGCTCATCGGCGCCAACGTCGAGGCCATCCACAAGGGCGAGGACCGCGACCTCTTCAAGGGCGTCGTCGAGGCCGTCAAGGCCAAGATCGGATACGGCGAGTCCGCCCGCTCCGTCATCTGCCACTCCATGGACGACGTCCTCAAGGGCGTCGAGACGCTCGGCGGCTACCCCGTCGTCGTCCGCCCCTCCTTCACCATGGGCGGCGCCGGCTCCGGCTTCGCCCACGACGAGGAGGAGCTGCGCCGCATCGCCGGCCAGGGCCTGACGCTCTCCCCGACCACCGAGGTGCTCCTGGAGGAGTCCATCCTCGGCTGGAAGGAGTACGAGCTGGAGCTGATGCGCGACAAGAACGACAACGTCGTGGTCGTCTGCTCCATCGAGAACTTCGACCCGATGGGCGTCCACACCGGCGACTCGATCACCGTCGCCCCGGCGATGACGCTCACCGACCGCGAGTACCAGCGCCTGCGCGACATCGGCATCGCGATCATCCGCGAGGTCGGCGTCGACACCGGCGGCTGCAACATCCAGTTCGCCGTCAACCCGGACGACGGCCGGATCATCGTCATCGAGATGAACCCGCGCGTCTCCCGCTCCTCGGCGCTCGCCTCCAAGGCGACCGGCTTCCCGATCGCCAAGATCGCGGCCCGTCTCGCCGTCGGCTACACGCTGGACGAGATCCCGAACGACATCACGGAGAAGACCCCGGCGTCCTTCGAGCCCACGCTCGACTACGTCGTCGTCAAGGCCCCGCGCTTCGCCTTCGAGAAGTTCCCGCAGGCCGACTCCACCCTCACCACCACCATGAAGTCGGTCGGCGAGGCCATGGCCATCGGCCGCAACTTCACCGAGGCCCTCCAGAAGGCCCTGCGCTCCCTGGAGAAGAAGGGCTCGCAGTTCACCTTCACCGGTGAGCCCGGCGACAAGGCCGAACTGCTCCGCGAGGCGGTCCGCCCGACCGACGGCCGCATCAACACGGTCATGCAGGCCATCCGCGCCGGAGCCACCCCGCAGGAGGTCTTCGACGCCACCAAGATCGACCCCTGGTTCGTCGACCAGCTCTTCCTGATCAAGGAGATCGCCGACGACCTGGCCGCCGCCGAGAAGCTCGAGCCCGAGCTGCTCGCCGAGGCCAAGCGCCACGGCTTCTCCGACGCCCAGATCGCCGAGATCCGCGGCCTGCGCGAGGACGTCGTCCGCGAGGTCCGGCACGCGCTCGGCGTCCGCCCGGTCTACAAGACGGTCGACACCTGCGCCGCCGAGTTCGCCGCCAAGACCCCGTACTTCTACTCGTCCTACGACGAGGAGTCCGAGGTCGCCCCGCGAGAGAAGCCCGCGGTGATCATCCTGGGCTCCGGCCCGAACCGCATCGGCCAGGGCATCGAGTTCGACTACTCCTGCGTCCACGCCTCCTTCGCCCTGAGCGACGCCGGCTACGAGACCGTGATGGTCAACTGCAACCCGGAGACCGTCTCGACGGACTACGACACCTCCGACCGCCTGTACTTCGAGCCGCTGACGCTGGAAGACGTGCTGGAGATCGTCCACGCCGAGACCCTCGCCGGCCCCGTCGCCGGTGTCGTCGTCCAGCTCGGCGGCCAGACCCCGCTGGGCCTGTCGCAGGCGCTCAAGGACAACGGCGTGCCGGTCGTCGGCACCTCCCCGGAGGCCATCCACGCCGCCGAGGACCGCGGCGCCTTCGGCCGCGTCCTCGCCGAGGCCGGGCTCCCCGCGCCGAAGCACGGCACCGCGACCACCTTCGCCGGCGCCAAGGCCATCGCCGACGAGATCGGCTACCCCGTCCTCGTACGCCCCTCGTACGTGCTCGGCGGCCGCGGCATGGAGATCGTGTACGACGAGGCCCGCCTGGAGTCGTACATCGCCGAGTCCACCGAGATCAGCCCCACCCGGCCGGTCCTGGTCGACCGCTTCCTCGACGACGCCATCGAGATCGACGTCGACGCGCTCTACGACGGCGAGGAGCTCTACCTCGGCGGCGTCATGGAGCACATCGAGGAAGCCGGCATCCACTCCGGCGACTCGGCCTGCGCCCTGCCCCCGATCACCCTCGGCGGCTTCGACATCAAGCGCCTGCGCGCCTCCACCGAGGCCATCGCCAAGGGCGTCGGCGTCCGCGGCCTGATCAACATCCAGTTCGCCATGGCCGGCGACATCCTCTACGTCCTGGAGGCCAACCCGCGCGCCTCCCGGACCGTCCCCTTCACCTCGAAGGCGACCGCCGTGCCGCTCGCGAAGGCCGCCGCCCGCATCTCGCTCGGCGCCACCATCGCCGAGCTGCGCGCCGAGGGCCTGCTGCCGAAGAACGGCGACGGCGGCACCCTGCCGCTCGACGCGCCGATCTCCGTCAAGGAGGCCGTGATGCCGTGGTCGCGCTTCCGCGACGTGCACGGCCGCGGCGTCGACACCGTCCTCGGCCCGGAGATGCGCTCCACCGGCGAGGTCATGGGCATCGACGCGGTCTTCGGCACGGCCTACGCCAAGTCGCAGGCCGGCGCCTACGGCCCGCTGCCCACCAAGGGCCGAGCGTTCATCTCGGTCGCCAACCGCGACAAGCGCTCGATGATCTTCCCGGCCCGCGAGCTCGTCGCCCACGGCTTCGAGCTGCTCGCCACCTCCGGCACCGCCGAGGTCCTCAAGCGGAACGGCATCAACGCCACGGTCGTCCGCAAGCTCAGCGAGGGCGAGGGCCCGAACGGCGAGAAGACCATCGTCCAGCTCATCCACGACGGCCAGGTCGACCTGATCGTCAACACCCCGTACGGCACCGGCGGCCGCCTCGACGGCTACGAGATCCGTACGGCCGCGGTGGCGCGCAGCGTCCCCTGCCTCACCACGGTCCAGGCGCTCGCCGCGGCCGTCCAGGGCATCGACGCGCTGAACCACGGCGACGTGGGCGTCCGCTCGCTCCAGGAGCACGCGGAGCACCTGACCGCGGCCCGCGACTAGCAGCCCGTACGAGGAGGGGGACACCGGCAGGACCTGCGGTGTCCCCCTCGTCATGACCTGGAGCCACAGCATGTACAAGTTCTTCTTCGACCTGGTCTTCAAGCGCATGGACCCCGAGAAGGCCCACTACATGGCCTTCCGCTGGATCCGCCTCGCCGCCCGGACCCCCGTCCTGCGCACTCTCGTCGCAGCCGTCCTCGACCCCCGCCACAAGTCGCTGCGCGTCGAGGCCCTGGGCCTCCGCATGCACGGCCCCTTCGGGCTCGCCGCCGGCTTCGACAAGAACGCCGTCGCCATCGACGGCATGTCGATGCTCGGCTTCGACCACGTCGAGATCGGCACCGTCACCGGCGAGGCCCAGCCCGGCAACCCCAAGAAGCGCCTCTTCCGGCTCGTCCCGGACCGCGCCCTGATCAACCGCATGGGCTTCAACAACGAGGGCTCCGCCGCCGTCGCCGCCCGCCTCGCCGCCCGCAACCCGGTCTTCAGGACCGTCGTCGGCGTCAACATCGGCAAGACCAAGGTCGTCCCCGAGGCCGAGGCCGCCGCCGACTACGTGAAGTCCACCGAGCGCCTCGCCGCCCACGCCGACTACCTCGTCGTCAACGTCTCCTCGCCCAACACCCCCGGGCTGCGCAACCTCCAGGCCACCGAGTCCCTGCGCCCGCTGCTCACCGCCGTCCGCGAGGCGGCCGACCGCACGGTCACCGACCGCCGGGTCCCCCTCCTGGTCAAGATCGCCCCCGACCTGGCCGACGAGGACGTCGACGCGGTCGCCGACCTCGCCCTGGAGCTCGGCCTCGACGGCATCATCGCCACCAACACCACCATCGCGCGCGAGGGCCTGGGCCTGAAGTCCGACCCCGCGCTGATCAAGGAGACCGGCGGCCTGTCCGGCGCGCCCGTCAAGGAGCGCTCCCTGGCCGTCCTGCGCCGCCTCCACGCGCGCGTGGGCGACCGCCTGGTCCTGGTCGGCGTCGGCGGCATCGAGAACGCCGAGGACGCCTGGCAGCGCATCCTCGCCGGCGCCACCCTCGTCCAGGGCTACAGCGCCTTCATCTACGAGGGCCCGTTCTACGCCCGCGCGATCCACAAGGGCCTCGCGGCGCGCCTCGCGGCCTCCCCGTACGCCACCCTCGCCGAGGCCGTCGGCGCCGACAACCGAAAGGCCGCCACCCAGTGACGCCCAACCCGTCGCCCGACCACCGCCCCTCATCGACGCCCTCCGGGCGGCCCCCGACCTTCGGCAGCCGTCTCCGCTCCGCCATGGACGAGCGCGGCCCGCTCTGCGTCGGCATCGACCCGCACGCCGCCCTGCTCGACTCCTGGGGCCTGACCGACGACATCGCCGGCCTGGAGCGCTTCACCTTCACCGTCGTCGAGGCCCTCGCCGAGACCGTGGCCGTCTTCAAGCCGCAGTCCGCCTTCTTCGAGCGCTTCGGCTCGCGCGGCATCGCCGTCCTGGAGCGCGCCACCGCCGATCTGCGCGCGGCGGGCGGCCTGGTCGTCATGGACGCCAAGCGCGGCGACATCGGCTCCACCATGGCCGCGTACGCGGAGACCTTCCTGCGCAAGGACTCCCCGCTCTTCTCCGACGCGCTGACGGTCTCCCCGTACCTCGGCTACGGCGCCCTCAAGCCCGCCGTCGACCTGGCCCGGGAGTCCGGCGCCGGTCTCTTCGTGCTGGCCCTCACCTCCAACCCGGAGGGCGCCGAGGTCCAGCGGGCGGTCCGCGAGGACGGCCGCACCATCGGCGCGACCATGCTCGCCCACCTCGCCGAGGAGAACGCGGGGGAGACCCCGATGGGCTCCTTCGGCGCGGTCGTCGGCGCCACCCTCGGCGACCTGTCCTCCTTCGACCTGGACATCAACGGGCCGCTCCTCGCCCCCGGCATCGGCGCCCAGGGCGCGACCCCCGCCGACCTGCCGGCCGTCTTCGGCGCGGCGGTCGGCAACGTCGTCCCGAACGTCAGCCGCGGCGTCCTGCGCAACGGCCCGGACGTGGCCGCCCTGCGGGACTCGGCGCACCGCTACGCGGACGAGATCCGCGCGGCCGTCGCCCGCTGACGCGTCTCCCGGACAATCCGCAGGTCGGAGCGGACGGGGTGCCCGGCGGTGAGTCGTCTCACTCCTTGACGAAAACTTGGCTCAAAAGCGGGTCTATATGCCGGAAAAGTCCTGGTCGGTCGATGCTGACCAGGACTTTTCCGCTGTTCTCGCTGACTGGAGCGGTCTCGGCCGCTAGTCTCCGGGGCAGAGCAGGCGTTCAACGACCACTCCGTTGATCGTTGCTCCACTGGTGTGGGGCGACTTAGGTTCCTCACCGGTCCGTATCCGACAGATCGACATCCGAGGTGACGTAGGCGTGGCTCTTCCGCCCCTTACCCCTGAACAGCGCGCAGCCGCGCTCGAAAAGGCCGCCGCGGCTCGCCGGGAGCGGGCCGAGGTCAAGAATCGACTCAAGCACTCCGGCGCCTCCCTCCACGAGGTCATCAAGAGCGGCCAGGAGAACGACGTCATCGGCAAGATGAAGGTCTCCGCGCTGCTCGAGTCGCTGCCCGGCGTCGGCAAGGTCCGCGCCAAGCAGATCATGGAGCGCCTCGGCATCTCCGAGAGCCGTCGCGTCCGTGGTCTCGGCTCCAACCAGATCGCCTCCCTGGAGCGCGAGTTCGGCAGCACCGGCGCCTGATCCGGCGACCGGTCCGGCCTGCGATCCGGGACGGGCGTCCCGGGCATGCCGGTGAAGCTGGAATAATCGCTGCATGGCAGCAGAGGTACGTCCGCGGTTGACCGTGCTCTCCGGCCCCTCAGGGGTGGGCAAGAGCACGGTCGTCGCTCATATGCGCAAGGTCCACCCCGAGGTCTGGCTCTCGGTGTCGGCGACGACCCGGAAGCCCCGCCCCGGCGAGAAGCACGGCGTCCACTACTTCTTCGTCGCGGACGACGAGTTCGACAAGCTGATCGCCAACGGCGAGCTCCTCGAGTGGGCCGAGTTCGCGGGCAACCGCTACGGCACCCCCCGCGGGGCCGTACTCGAACGACTGGACGCCGGCGAGCCCGTGCTCCTGGAGATCGACCTCCAGGGCGCCCGCCAGGTGAAGGACTCCATGCCGGAGTCCCAGCTGGTCTTCCTCGCCCCGCCGAGCTGGGAGGAGCTGGTCCGCCGGCTCACCGGCCGCGGCACCGAGTCGCCGGAGGTCATCGAGCGCCGGCTGGAGGCCGCGAAGGTCGAACTGGCCGCCGAGTCGGAGTTCGACACCACCCTCGTCAACACCTCCGTCGAGGACGTCGCACGCGAGCTGCTAACGTTGATGCACGTTGTCTGATCTTTTTTCCATCTTCGGAAGGTAGAGCGTGTCCTCTTCCATCACCGCGCCCGAGGGCATCATCAACCCGCCGATCGACGAGCTGCTCGAGGCCACGGACTCGAAGTACAGCCTCGTGATCTACGCGGCCAAGCGCGCGCGTCAGATCAACGCGTACTACTCCCAGCTCGGCGAGGGCCTGCTGGAGTACGTGGGTCCGCTCGTCGACACCCACGTCCACGAGAAGCCGCTCTCGATCGCCCTGCGCGAGATCAACGCGGGTCTGCTGACGTCCGAGGCCATCGAGGGCCCCGCGCAGTAAGCACACAGCGCTTGTAACGCTTGTCACCACAGGCCCGGCGGAACATCCGCCGGGCCTGTGGTGTCTCATGGAGTCGTACGCATCCGAGTGCGGGGAGCAACAGTGAGCGTGGTGGCCAAGCCGAAGGTCGTCCTGGGCGTGAGCGGCGGCATCGCCGCCTACAAGGCGTGCGAGCTGCTGCGCCGGCTGACCGAGTCGGGTCACGACGTGCGCGTCGTGCCCACCGACTCCGCCCTCCACTTCGTCGGCGCCGCCACTTGGTCCGCGCTCTCCGGCAACCCGGTCTCCACCGAGGTGTGGGAGTCCGTCCACGAGGTCCCGCACGTGCGGATCGGCCAGGCCGCCGACCTCGTCGTCGTCGCCCCCGCCACCGCCGACATGCTCGCCAAGGCCGCCCACGGCCTCGCGGACGACCTGCTCACCAACACGCTGCTCACCGCGCGCTGTCCGGTCGTCTTCGCCCCCGCCATGCACACCGAGATGTGGGAGCACCCGGCGACCCAGGAGAACGTGGCCACCCTGCGCCGCCGCGGCGCCGTCGTCATCGAGCCCGCCGTCGGCCGCCTCACCGGCGTCGACACCGGCAAGGGCCGGCTCCCGGAGCCGGGGGAGATCTTCGAGGTCTGCAAGCGGATCCTGGCCCGCGGCACCGCGGCGCCCGACCTCGCCGGACGCCACGTCGTGGTCAGCGCGGGCGGCACCCGCGAGCCCCTCGACCCGGTCCGCTACCTCGGCAACCGCTCTTCGGGGAAGCAGGGCTACGCCCTCGCCAAGGCCGCCGCCGCCCGCGGTGCCCGCGTCACCCTCGTCGAGGCGAACACCGGCATCCCCGATCCCGCCGGCGTCGACGTGGTCCACGTCGGCACCGCCGTCCAGCTCCGCGAGGCCGTCCTCAAGGCCGCCGCCGACGCCGACGCGGTCGTGATGGCCGCCGCCGTCGCCGACTTCCGCCCGGCCGTCTACGCCCCCGGGAAGATCAAGAAGACGGACGACGGGGGCGCGCCCACGATCGAACTCGTCCGCAATCCCGACATCCTCGCCGAGCTGTCCGCCGACCGCGCCCTGCCCGGCCAGGTGGTCGTCGGTTTCGCCGCCGAGACCGACGACGTCCTCGCCAACGGGCGCGCGAAGCTCCACCGGAAGGGCTGCGACCTCCTCGTCGTCAACGAGGTCGGGGAGCGGAAGACCTTCGGCTCCGAGGAGAACGAGGCCGTCGTCCTCGCGTCGGACGGCGCCGAGACCCCCGTGCCGTACGGGCCGAAGGAAGCGCTCGCCGAGACGGTCTGGGACCTGGTCCTGCCGCGGCTGCGCCCCGCGACCTGACGCATCCCGGCCGCCCCCGCGGCGGACTTCGGGGGCCGGGACGACCTCGCCCCGGGGGCGCGGACCGCCTCCGGGGGAGGTGCGAAACACCGCCTGACGAGTGATTTGCGCCCCACGCCGGTGGGCAGGTCTGCCATGCCGGAGGCCGGTTCCGCCCGTTCACCGGCATTCGCCAGGCGAGACACCTGGTCCATTGCACGACCACGACCGATAGACTGTTCGTGGAACGTCGCGGGGCGCAGCCCCCTGCCGGTCCGCGTCACGAGTAGCCAGCAGCCGCTGCAACCCCAGGGAGCGTTGTGTCCCGTCGTCTGTTCACCTCGGAGTCCGTCACCGAGGGCCACCCCGACAAGATCGCTGACCAGATCAGCGACACCATTCTCGACGCGCTGCTGCGCGAGGACCCCACCTCGCGCGTCGCCGTCGAGACGCTGATCACCACCGGTCTGGTGCACGTCGCCGGTGAGGTGACCACCAAGGCGTGGGCGGACATCCCGACCCTCGTCCGGA
>NZ_JAINVG010000118.1 GCF_020400725.1 Streptomyces sp. NK15101
GCCGGCGTCCCGCCAGGCACCCATGCCGGCGCGCATCGCGGGGAGCAGCACGTCGAGGTCTGCGTGCGGGTACTCGATGCCGAGCGATGGGCCGTACGGCGAGACCTCGCCTCCGGTCCAGCCGTCCGTGCCGGGCTGGTCGAGCTCGAAGCGGGTGTTCAGCGCGGACTGGTGGGCGGCGAGGCCCGCCGCGGCGTCGAGCGAGCCGTCCGCGCCGTACGCCTTCGGATGCTCGGGGTACGGCGACCAGTAGGCGCGGGTGCGGATGGTGGCGAGCGCCTGGTCGAGTGTGGACCGGTGCTTCTCGGCCAGACGGTCGGTGGTCAGCTGAGCGGTGGCCATCGATGGACCAACTCCTCGTCGAGCTGGGCAGGGAGACGCGTACGGAGTTAGAGTAACCGAACGATCGGTCGGGACAAGGGGGTCCGTCGATCCTGTGGAAAACCCATCGGGGAGGATCACTCCTATGAGCGCCAACGTGACCGTCAGGGGGAGCGACGACGTGACCGCCGCCGTGGAGCAGGACCACACCGCCGCCATCGGAAGGGACCGTGCCGTCGCCGTCGTCGGCACCGGCACCATGGGCCAGGGCATCGCGCAGGTCGCGCTGGTCGCCGGCCATCCCGTGCGCCTCTACGACAGCGCCCCCGGCCGGGCCGCCGGGGCCGTCGCCGCCCTCACCGCACGACTGGACCGGCTCGTGGAGAAGGGGCGCCTCGACGCCGCCGCGCGGGAGGCCGCCGTCGGCCGGCTGCACGCGGCCGAGGACCCCGCCGAGCTCGCGGACGCCGCCCTGGTGATCGAGGCGATCGTCGAGGACCTCTCGGTCAAGCAGCGCCTCTTCGCCGACCTGGAGAAGATCGTCGGCGACGACACCGTCCTCGCCACGAACACCTCCTCCCTCTCCGTCACCGCCATCGCGGGAGGGCTGCGGCTGCCCGGCCGGTTCGTCGGACTGCACTTCTTCAACCCGGCGCCGCTGCTCCCCCTCGTCGAGGTCGTCAGCGGCTTCGCCACCGACGCGGACGTCGCCACGCGCGCGTACGAGACGGTCAAGGGCTGGGGCAAGGCGCCGGTGCGCTGCGCGGACACCCCCGGCTTCATCGTGAACCGGGTCGCCCGCCCCTTCTACGCCGAGGCGTTCCGGGTGTTCGAGGAGGGCGGGGCCGATCCCGCCACCATCGACGCGGCCCTGCGCGAGTGCGGCGGCTTCCGCATGGGGCCCTTCGAGCTGACCGACCTCATCGGCCAGGACGTGAACGAGGCCGTCACCCGGTCGGTGTGGGAGTCCTTCTACCAGGACCCCAAGTTCACCCCCTCGCTCGCGCAGCGCCGGCTCGTCGAGTCGGGCCGCCTCGGCCGCAAGTCGGGACACGGCTGGTTCCCGTACGCGGAGGGCGCCGAGCGGCCCGCGCCGCACACCGCCCCGCCGGCCGAGGCGCCCGCGCGGATCACCGTGCGCGGCGACCTGGGGCCCGCCGAGCCGCTGGTCGGGCTCTTCGAGGAGGCCGGGGTCGAGGTCCGGCGCGAGGACGGCGACGGGTACGTCCAGCTGCCCGGCGGCGCCCGGCTCGGCCTCGCCGACGGAGAGACCGCCTTCGAGCACCACGACGAGGAGATCGTCCACTTCGACCTCGCGCTGGACTACGCGCGCGCGAGCCGGATCGTCCTGTCGACCGGCGAGCACACCTCGGACGGGTCCCTCGCCGAGGCCGTGGGCCTCTTCCAGGCGCTCGGCAAGCAGGTGTCCGTGATCGGCGACGTGCCCGGCATGATCGTCGCCCGTACGGTCGCGATGCTCGCCGACCTCGCGGCCGACGCGGTCGACCGGGGCGTCGCCACCGCCGAGGACGTCGACACGGCGATGCGCCTCGGGGTCAACTACCCCGTCGGCCCGCTGGAGTGGGCCGGGAAGGTGGGGCACGAGCGCGTTCGGGACCTGCTCATGGAGCTGCACACGCGCTACCCGACGGGGCGGTACGCCCCCAGCCTGGCCACCGCCCGCCGGGGATACGCCGAGGAAGGGCGGGACTCCCGATGACCACGGCCAAGCGCGACACGTACACCCCCGAGACGCTGCTGTCGGTCGCGGTGCGGGTCTTCAACGAGCGCGGTTACGACGGCACGTCGATGGAGCACCTGTCCAAGGCGGCCGGGATCTCGAAGTCCTCGATCTACCACCACGTGGCCGGCAAGGAGGAGCTGCTGCGGCGCGCGGTCAGCCGGGCGCTCGACGGGCTCTTCGCGATCCTCGACGAGCCGGGCGCCGGGCGCGGCCGGGCCGTCGAGCGGGTCGAGTACGTCACGCGCCGCACCGTCGAGGTGCTGATAGCCGAGCTGCCGTACGTGACGCTGCTGCTGCGGGTGCGGGGGAACACCGCCACCGAGCGGTGGGCGATGGAGCGCCGCCGGGAGTTCGACCACAAGGTGGCCGAACTGCTGAAGGCCGCCGCCGCCGAGGGCGACCTGCGGGCCGACGTGGACATCCGGCTCGCGACCCGGCTCCTCTTCGGCATGATCAACTCGCTGGTGGAGTGGTACCGGCCGCATCCGGACGCGGCGGCGGAGCGGGAGCAGCTCGCCGAGACCGTCGCCCACCTGGCCTTCGACGGGCTGCGGACGGCCCGCTGAGGCGTATGCCCCGCTGAGGCGCACGACGGAGCCCCGCAGGCCGCGCACAAGCGGCCGCGGGGCTTCGTCGTCCCCTCGGGGCTTCGTCGTCCTCTCGTACGGCCCGCTGCCCCTCTCGTACGGCCCCACCGCCCCTGGGGGCCGCTGATCCCCCGTACGGCCCATCGCGGGCCCGATGGGTGGGGTCAGCGGCCCGGGAGGCGGTGGTCCGGGTCGAGGTCCGTCTCCTCGAAGACCAGCAGGGTCCGGGTCGAGAGCACCTCCGGGATCGACTGGAGCTTGGTGAGCACCAGCTCGCGCAGGGTCCGGTTGTCGGGGGTGTGGACGAGCAGCAGGACGTCGAAATCGCCGCTGACCAGGGCGATGTGCGCGGCCCCCGGCAGGGCCTGGAGCTGTTCGCGCACGGTCCGCCAGGAGTTCTGGACGATCTTGAGCGTGATGTAGGCGGAGGCGCCGTGCCCCGCCCGCTCGTGGTTGACGCGGGCGCTGAAGCCGCGGATCACCCCGTCGTCGATGAGCCGGTTGATCCGCGCGTACGCGTTGGCCCGGGAGACGTGCACCCGCTCGGCCACGGAGCGGATCGAGGCGCGGCCGTCCGTCTGCAGGATGCGGAGGATGTCGCGGTCGATGGCGTCCAGCGGGCGCGCCGGAGCCCCCGTGGGCCCTGCCGTCGGCGACGGGGCGACGACCTGCTCCCAGTCGTCGGCCATTTGTTCATCCGCCATGTGCCCCCGCCTCTCTCCGGTGGACGACCTGCCCTTATCCCAGGCTGTGGAGAACCGTTTGTCCACAGGCTGGAGGTGCCTGTAGCCAAAATGCCTCCACGACCGAACAATCGGTAGGTGAGGCGCGCCACACTCGCGCCACCCGCCTTCGGGTCTTATGCCCGCTCCCATGAGGAGGTGGACTCGTTGCAACAGCGCAGTTCGACAGTCCAAGAGCCGCCCGGTGCCGTCCCCGCTGACCGGCACGCCCCGCCGACGTGGCAGCCGCGTACGGACCCCGCCCCGCTGCTGCCGGAGGCCGAGCCGCTGCGCGTGCTCGGCACGGACGCCATGGCCGACGCCGACCCCGCGCTGCTGCTCCGGCTCTACGCGGAGCTGATCCGCGGCCGCCGGTACAACACACAGGCCACCGCCCTCACCAAGCAGGGCCGGCTCGCCGTGTACCCGTCCACCACCGGCCAGGAGGCGTGCGAGATCGCCGCCGCCCTCGCCCTGGAGGAGCGGGACTGGCTCTTCCCCTCGTACCGCGACACCCTGGCGGCCGTCGCCCGGGGCCTCGACCCCGTCCAGGCCCTCACCCTGCTGCGCGGCGACTGGCACACCGGGTACGACCCGCACGAGTACCGCGTCGCGCCGCTCTGCACGCCCCTCGCCACCCAGCTCCCGCACGCCGTGGGCCTCGCCCACGCCGCCCGCCTCAAGGGCGACGACGTCGTGGCCCTGGCCATGGTCGGCGACGGCGGCACCAGCGAGGGCGACTTCCACGAGGCGCTGAACTTCGCCGCCGTCTGGCAGGCCCCCGTGGTCTTCCTCGTGCAGAACAACGGCTTCGCGATCTCCGTGCCGCTCGCCAAGCAGACCGCGGCGCCCTCCCTCGCCCACAAGGCCGTCGGATACGGCATGCCGGGCCGGCTCGTCGACGGCAACGACGCGGTCGCCGTCCACCAGGTGCTCACCGAGGCCGTGGCCCGCGCGCGGCGCGGCGGCGGCCCCACGCTCGTCGAGGCGGTCACCTACCGGATCGACGCCCACACCAACGCCGACGACGCGACCCGCTACCGCACGGCAGACGAGGTCGAGGCCTGGCGGGCACACGACCCGATCCTCATCCTGGAACGGGAACTGACGGAGCGTGGACTGCTCGACGAGGACGGCAGGCGCGCGGCGGCCGAGGCCGCCGAGACGATGGCGGCGGAGCTGCGCGAACGGATGAACGCCGATCCGGTTCTCGACCCGATGGAGCTCTTCTCCCACGTCTACGCGGAGCAGACGACACAGCTGCGCGAACAGGCGGCGCAGCTGCGCGCCGAGCTCGAAGCCGAGGGTGAGGCGTGATGACGACCGCGACGACCGGCCCCGCTGCGGCCAAGGCCGGCGGCGACGCCGCCAAGCCGAAGCCCGCGACGATGGCGCAGGCGCTCCAGCGCGCCATGCGCGACGCGATGGCCGAGGACCCGACCGTCCATGTGATGGGCGAGGACGTCGGCACCCTCGGCGGCGTCTTCCGGGTCACCGACGGGCTCGCCAAGGAGTTCGGCGAGGACCGGTGTACGGACACCCCGCTGGCGGAGGCGGGCATCCTCGGCGCGGCCGTCGGCATGGCCATGTACGGCCTGCGACCGGTCGTGGAGATGCAGTTCGACGCGTTCGCCTACCCGGCGTTCGAGCAGCTGCTCTCCCACGTGGCGAAGATGCGGAACCGCACCCGTGGCGCGATGCCGATGCCGATCGTCATCCGCGTCCCGTACGGCGGCGGGATCGGCGGCGTCGAGCACCACAGCGACTCCTCCGAGGCCTACTACACGGCCACCCCGGGGCTGCACGTCGTCACCCCGGCCACCGTCGAGGACGCCTACGGGCTGCTGCGCGCGGCCATCGCCTCCGACGACCCGGTGGTCTTCCTGGAGCCCAAGCGGCTCTACTGGTCCAAGGCCGACTGGTCCCCCGAGGCGCCCGCGCCCGTCGAGCCGATCGGCAAGGCCGTCGTGCGGCGCCGGGGCACCGGGGCCACCCTGATCACCTACGGTCCCTCGCTGCCGGTCTGTCTGGAGGCGGCGGAGGCCGCGCAGGCCGAGGGCTGGGACCTGGAGGTCGTCGACCTGCGCTCGCTCGTGCCGTTCGACGACGAGACCGTCTGTGCCTCGGTGCGACGCACCGGCCGTGCGGTCGTGGTCCACGAGTCGACCGGCTTCGGCGGCCCCGGCGCGGAGATCGCCGCGCGCGTGACCGAGCGGTGCTTCCACCACCTGGAGGCCCCGGTGCTGCGGGTCGCGGGCTTCGACATCCCGTACCCGCCGCCGATGCTGGAGCGGCACCATCTGCCGGGCGTGGACCGGGTCCTGGACGCGGTGGCGCGACTGCAGTGGGAGGCGGGCAGCTGATGGCACAGGTCCTCGAGTTCAAGCTGCCCGACCTCGGTGAGGGACTCACCGAGGCCGAGATCGTGCGCTGGCTGGTCGCCGTCGGCGACGTCGTCGCCATCGACCAGCCGGTCGTCGAGGTCGAGACGGCCAAGGCCATGGTCGAGGTTCCCTGCCCGTACGGCGGTGTCGTCACCGCCCGGTACGGCGAGGAGGGCACCGAACTGCCCGTCGGCGCACCGCTCCTGACGGTTGCCGTCGGAGGCACGGGCGCGCCGGAGGAGCTCGCGGAGGCGGCTCCGGAAGCGGCCCCCACGAAGGGCCGGGGCGACGCCGATGCGGCCGTCTCCTCGGAGTACTCGGGCAACGTGCTCGTCGGCTACGGCACGGCCGGGCCCGCCGCCCGCCGTCGCCGGGTGCGGCACACGAACCCGGCAGCCGCCCAGGCGCCGGCCGCCGCCCGTACTCCTGTGGCCGCTCCGGCCGCTCCGGCCGCTCCGGCGGCCGGCGGGCACACGGGTCCGGTGCCCGTCATCTCCCCGCTCGTGCGGAAGCTGGCCCGGGACGGGGGCCTCGATCTGCGGGAGGTGCGCGGATCCGGGCCCGAGGGGCTGATCCTGCGGGCCGACGTGGAGCGGGCCCTCGCGGCCCTGGAGCAGCCGGCCGCCGCGCCGGTGACCGCCCCGAGCCCCGCCGTGGCCTCCGTCGCGACGGCCGGCGAGCGGGTTCCGCTGCGCGGGGTCCGCGGCGCGGTGGCGGACAAGCTGTCCCGCAGCCGTACGGAGATCCCGGACGCGACCTGCTGGGTCGACGCCGACGCGACCGAGCTGATGGCGGCACGGACGGCGATGAACGCGGCCGGCGGGCCGAAGATCTCGCTGCTCGCGCTCCTCGCGCGCATCTGCGTCCACGCCCTGGCCCGCTTCCCCGAGCTCAACTCCACGGTGGACACGGCCGCCCGGGAGATCGTCCGGCTGCCGTCCGTGCACCTCGGCTTCGCCGCCCAGACCCCGCGCGGGCTCGTCGTCCCCGTGGTCAAGGACGCGGGGACCAGGACGGCCGAGTCGCTGACGGCGGAGTTCGCCCGGCTGACCGAGGCGGCCCGGCAGGGGGCGATCACCCCGGCCGATCTGACCGGCGGCACGTTCACCCTGAACAACTACGGGGTGTTCGGGGTCGACGGCTCCACGCCGATCATCAACCACCCCGAGGCCGCCATGCTCGGTGTCGGCCGGATCATCCCCAAGCCCTGGGTCCACCAGGGCGAACTGGCGGTCCGTCAGGTGGTGCAGCTCTCCCTCACCTTCGACCACCGTGTCTGCGACGGCGGCACGGCGGGCGGCTTCCTGCGGTACGTGGCGGACTGCGTCGAGCAGCCTGCCGTCCTGCTCCGCACGGTCTGACGGGGAACGGCCGGCCGTACCGGACCCCCACCCGGTGCGGCCGGCCGCCCGTGCGGCCCCGTCTACCGTGCGGCCCCGTCTCAGCAAGGGAGACGGGCCCGTCGGCGGTGGGCCCGTGCGGCCCATACTGCTGGGGTGACCACCGCATACGACGCCGTCGTGCTCGCCGGGGGCGCCGCCCGGCGCCTCGGCGGCTCCGACAAACCAGGGATACGGGTCGGGGGCCGGGCCCTCCTCGACCGGGTGCTCGCGGCCTGTCCCGACGCCGACCGGACCGTGGTCGTCGCGGCCCCCCGCCCGACCGTCCGCCCCGTCCGCTGGGCCAGGGAGGACCCGCCCGGCGGCGGCCCGCTGGCCGCGCTCGACGCAGGCGTCCGGGAGACCGGCGCCGACGTCCTCCTCGTCCTCTCCGCCGATCTGCCCTTCCTGGACGGAGCCGTCGTCCGTCGCCTCCTCGACGCGCTCGACGCGACCCCCGGGGCCGAGGCCGCCCTCCTCACCGACGCCGAGGGGCGGGACCAGCCGCTCGTCGCCGCCTACCGCCGCGCCCCGCTCCTGCGTGAGCTGGCTCTCATCACCGGCCGGCGAGGCACCCTCGACGGCGGCCCCCTGCGTCTCCTCACCGGGGGACTGAGCCTCACCCGGGTCGCCGCGGACCCCCTCGCCTCCTTTGACTGCGACACCTGGGAGGACATCGCCACGGCCCGGACGCGCATCAGGGAGCATGGGAACGTGCTGAATGAATGGATCACCGCAGTCAAGGACGAACTGGGTATCGAACTGGACGTCGACACCGGCGTGCTGCTCGACCTCGCCCGTGACGCCGCCCACGGCGTGGCACGCCCCGCCGCGCCCCTGACCACCTTCCTGGTCGGCTACGCGGCCGGCCGCGCGGGTGCCGAGGGCGGGCCGGAGGCCGTCGCCGCGGGCGCCCGCAAGGCCGCGGCGCTCGCCCAGCGCTGGGCCGCCGAACAGGACGCCGTACAAGGCGCCGAGCAGAACGCCGAGCAGGACAAGGCCGGATGACTCCGAAGGAACTCCTCCCCGTGGCCCCCGGAACCGCCACCGGCGCGAAGGCCGGGCCGCCGCACAGGGCCGCCCCCTGGCCCGAGGCCCGCGCCGCCGCCGCCCGTGCCGGGAGCGCCGCGCGGGCCGGCCGTGAGCCTCGGCGCCTTCCGCTCGGGCGGGCGCTCGGCCAGGTCCTGGCCGAGCCGCTCCTCGCCCTCACCGACCTGCCCTCCTTCGACACCTCCGCCATGGACGGCTGGGCCGTCGCGGGCCCGGGCCCCTGGACCGTCCGGGCGGAGACCCCCGTCCTCGCCGGTCACGCGCCCGTCGCCGCCCTGACCAGTGGCGAGGCCGTACGGATCGCCACCGGCGCCCCGGTCCCGCCCGGGACCACCGCAGTCATCCGTACCGAGCACTCCCGTACGGAACGGGCCGGGGCCCTTCCCGGGCCGGGGCCGCTGCTGCACGCGCTGCGTGACGTGGTCTCCGGCCAGGACATCAGGCCCCGGGGCCAGGAATGCCGGTCCGGCGACGAGCTGCTGCCCGTGGGCACCGCCGTGACCCCCGTCGTGCTGGGCCTGGCCGCTGCCGCCGGATACGACGAGCTCCCCGTGCCACCACGCCCCCGGGTCGAGGTCCTTGTCCTCGGCGACGAGCTGCTCACGGCCGGTCTCCCCCACGAGGGGCTCATCCGTGACGCCCTCGGCCCGATGCTCGGCCCCTGGCTCGCGGCGCTCGGCGCCGAGGTGCTCGCCACCCGGCGGATCGGCGACGACGCCGAGGAGCTGTACGCGGCCGTCACGGGCTCCGCCGCCGACCTGGTCGTCACCACCGGGGGCACCGCCGCCGGACCCGTCGACCACCTGCACCGCGTCCTCGACAAGGCGGGCGCCGCGCTCCTGGTCGACGGGGTGAAGGTCCGCCCCGGCCATCCGATGCTCCTCGCGGCCCTGGGCGGCGGCCGCCACCTCGTCGGCCTGCCCGGCAACCCGCTCGCCGCCGTCTCCGGGCTCCTCACCCTCGCCGAGCCGCTCCTCGCCGCCCTGGGCGGCACCCCCCTCGCCGAGGGCCGTGCCCCCGTCCTGGACGAGGTGCACGGGCACCCCCACGACACCCGGCTCGTCCCGGTCGTCCGCCGGGGCGAGCAGCTCGTTCCCCTGCGCTACAACGGGCCGGCGATGCTCAGGGGCATCGCCGTCGCGGACGGCATGGCCGTCGTCCCGCCCGGTGGCGCCCGGTCCGGCCAGGAGCTGGACGTCCTCGACCTTCCCTGGTCGCCGACGTCGGGCGCCGTACCGGCCCAAGGAGCGTGTTTCACGTGAAACTTCCCAGTCGTGACGTGATGGCCCGCCAGGCGGACGAACGGGTCTCGGGTCCACGGATCCAACTGCCCCGCAGGATCGTCGAGAGGCCGCTGCGTCAGGTCGGGAAACGGCTGCTCATGGCGCTCGGCGTGCTGATCGTGACGGTTCTCATTGTCTACCTCGACCGCGAGGGCTACCACGACAACTCCGACGAGACGCTCGACTTCCTCGACAGCGTCTACTACGCGACCGTGACGCTCTCCACCACGGGATACGGCGACATCGTCCCGTACAGCGACTCGGCGCGGCTCGCCAACATCCTGCTGGTCACGCCCCTGCGCGTGCTCTTCCTGATCATCCTGGTCGGCACCACTCTCGAGGTCCTCACCGAACGGACCCGGGAGGAGTTCCGGCTGAACCGCTGGAGGTCCACCTTGCGCGAGCACACCGTCATCGTCGGTTTCGGGACGAAGGGGCGGTCCGCGATCCAGACGCTCTGCGCGACCGGACTCCGCAAGGACCAGATCGTCATCGTCGACCCCTCCACGAAGGTGATCGAGACGGCGAACGCGGACGGGTTCGTCGGCGTCATCGGCGACGCGACTCGCAGTGACGTGCTGCTCCGCGCCGAGGTGCAGCGCGCCCGGCAGATCGTCATCGCCACCCAGCGCGACGACACGGCGGTCCTGGTCACCCTCACGGCACGCCAGCTCAACCGGGGCGCGAAGATCGTCGCGGCGGTCCGCGAGGAGGAGAACGCGCCGCTGCTCCGCCAGTCCGGGGCGGACGCGGTCATCACCAGTGCCAGCGCCGCCGGACGCCTCCTCGGCCTCTCCGTGCTGAGCCCCAGCGCCGGCACGGTGATGGAGGACCTCATCCAGCAGGGCTCGGGCCTCGACCTCGTGGAACGGCCGGTGACCAAGAGCGAGGTCGGCAAGAGCGTGCGGGAGACCGGCGACCTGGTGGTGAGCGTGCTCCGCGGCCACCGGCTCCTCGGTTACGACGATCCCGCGGCCAGCCCGCTCCAGCTCACCGACCGGGTGATCACCATCGTGCGCGCCGCGCCGGTGACCCCCCTCTCCACGCCGCCGGAGGACTGACCCGCCGGAGCACCGGCTCACCGGAGGACCGGTCCGCCGGACGAGTAGCCTCGCCGCCATGCATGCGATCACGATTCCGGAACCCGGCGGCCCCGAGGCGCTCGTCTGGGCCGAGGTGCCCGATCCCGTACCCGGCGAGGGCGAGGTGCTCGTCGAGGTGGTGGCCAGCGCGGTCAACCGCGCCGATCTGCTCCAGCGCCAGGGCTTCTACGACCCGCCGCCCGGCAGCTCCCCGTACCCCGGCCTGGAGTGCGCGGGCCGGGTCGCCGCGCTCGGTCCCGGAGTGTCCGGCTGGGCCGTCGGCGACGAGGTGTGCGCGCTGCTCGTCGGCGGCGGCTACGCGGAGAAGGTCGTGGTCCCGGCCGGCCAGCTGCTGCCGGTGCCGGAGGGCGTCGACCTGGTCACGGCGGCCGCGCTCCCCGAGGTCACCTGCACGGTCTGGTCCAACATCTTCATGCTGGCGCACCTGCGGCCCGGCGAGACGCTGCTCGTGCACGGCGGCGCGAGCGGCATCGGCACGATGGCGATCCAGCTGGCGAAGGCGGTCGGCGCGCGGGTCGCGGTCACCGCGGGAGGCCCCGAGAAGCTGGCGCGCTGCGCCGAGCTGGGCGCGGACATCCTCATCGACTACCGCGAGCAGGACTTCGTCGAGGAACTGGCGAAGGCGACGGACGGCGCGGGCGCGGACGTCATCCTGGACATCGTGGGCGCCAAGTACCTGGAACGGAACGTGAAGGCGCTGGCCGTGAACGGACGGCTGGTCGTCATCGGCCTCCAGGGCGGGGTGAAGGGCGAGCTGAACCTCGGGGCGCTGCTCGCGAAGCGCGCCGCCGTCCTGGCGACGACGCTGCGGTCCCGTCCGGCGCAGGAGAAGGCGGCGATCGTCGCGGCCGTACGGGAGCACGTCTGGCCGCTGATCGGCGCGGGCACGGTCCGGCCGGTCGTCGACCGGACGCTGCCGATGCCGGAGGCCGCCGAGGGGCACCGGGCGCTGGAGGAGAGCGGTCACGTCGGCAAGGTGCTGCTGCTCGCACCGCGCGCCTGACCCGCGTACGGAAGGAGGGGCCCGGCACACGAGGTGTGCCGGGCCCCTCCCGCGTACGGACGTGACCTACAGGTACGGTCCCGAGCGCACCGCGTGGCCGTGGCCGTGGTCGTCGTCATCGTCGTGGGACGCGCCCGCAGGCAGCGCGCGGCGCATCTGCTCCAGCTGCGCGCGGGCCGCCATCTGCTGGGCGAACAGCGCCGTCTGGATGCCGTGGAACAGGCCCTCGAGCCAGCCCACCAGCTGCGCCTGCGCGATGCGCAGCTCCGCCTCGGAGGGGATGGCCTCGTCCGTGAACGGCAGGGAGAGCCGCTCCAGTTCCTCGACGAGTTCGGGCGCGAGCCCGTCTTCCAGTTCCTTCACGGAGCTGGCGTGGATGTCCTTGAGCCTGACCCGGCTCGCCTCGTCGAGAGGGGCCGCCCGTACTTCCTCCAGGAGCTGCTTGATCATGCTGCCGATCCGCATGACCTTTGCAGGCTGCTCGACCATTTCCGTCACCGGGACCTCGCGGGGTTCGTCGTCGCCCTGAGTGCCGCCGAGCGCCATCCCGTCCTGTCCCACGATGAGGACCTGGGGGCTCTCCTGCGACCTGTCATTCCTCGGCATCTCCATGCCGCCATTCTCTCGTACGCATGCCTCACCACACGGTGTGCCCCTGTACGGGGGTGATCCACCCTCGTACAGGGGCACAGGACGAGAACGAAGACCGTCAGGTCGCCGCGCGCCGGGCCAGCGCACCGCGCGAACGGGTCACCAGGGCGGCGAGGAGGGCGGCGCCGAGCGGGACGGCGACGATCAGGCCGGCCAGCGTCTCCCAGGGGATGACGATCGGCACCTCGGGCGGGGTCAGGTCGCCGCTCCAGCCCTCGGCGAGGTTCTGCTCGTAGTACCGGATCTGTTCGCGCTCCTCGGTGAGCCGGAGCCCGATGGCGGGGAGCAGTCCGGCGGCCGAGCCGAGGACCACGCCCATCGCGGCGACGACTCCGCACTGGAACCCGCTGAGCGTGCGACGGACCCGGGGCGGGGCGCCCACGGCGGCGAGCGTCTTCAGGTCGGCCTCCGCGTCGGCCTGGGCGAGTCCGGTGGCGATGCCGGCGGCGCCGATGGTGACCAGGCCCGCGAAGACGGCCAACGAGAGCAGGATGATGCCGTATTCGTTGACGAACCCTTCTTCCAGGTGGACTTCGACGTCGCTGCCGAGCTTGGCGAGGTCGCTGTCGAGCTTCTGGCGCTGCTCGGAGTCCGGCAGCCGGTCGGTGCTGACGTACACGCCCAGCGGCACGGTGGAGAGGCCGGCGGCCTTGGCGGTGGCCGGTGTCATGAGGGCCTGGAGGCCGTAGGACTTCTTGTCGCCGGGCACCAGGTAGGCGGGCAGGGAGCTGACCTTGCCGGGGGCGGGACGGCCCTGCTCGGAGGCCTTGTCGGCGGCGGCGATGTCGGTGATCTGCTTGATCCCGACGGTGCCGTCCTCGCCGACCAGGGCGCGGTTGAAGCTGACGATCCTGCCGTCGGCGAGGGCCTTCACGGTCGCGGGGTCGTCGACGCCGAGGACCTGGAGCAGCTTGGCGTCGCCGATGAGCAGGCCGCCGTCGGAGACGTACATCCCGCTGCCGGCTGAGTCCTTGCAGCGCCAGTCCTCCGTGAGCAGCTTCCGGCGCTGCTCGGGCGTGTACTTCTCCGAGGGGTCGCCGCCGCCCGGGACGGGGGCGTACAGCGGGCACTCGTTCGCCGGGGGGACGACGACCTCGTAGCGGCCGCAGCCCTCGCCCTGGCCCCAGGGCGGGCAGCCGGGCTTGCCGACCGAGACGCGTCCGACGTCGGCGCGGACGTCGACGGGGAAGTTGCGCTGGACGGCCTCGCGGACGGCGGGGACGTCCCGGCCGCCCTCTTCCTGGACGAAGGCGGAGGCGACGCCGTACGGCAGCGTGGCCTCGTACTCGGCCCTGTTCTGGGCCTCGCGGCCGGCCATGTACGTGGTGACGGCGACCGTGCCGGCGACGGCGGCGAGGACGGCGGCCACGGCGGGTGCCGTGCGGCCCCGGTTGCGGACGGCGTCCCGCAGCGCGAGGCGCGGGGAGAGCGGGAGCCAGCGGCCGGTCCGCCCGAACAGGCCCACCAGCGCGGGGGTCATGGCGACGACACCGAGCTCGGCGAGGGCGGACCCGGCCGCCACGAGGGCGACCTGCTCGGAGACCATCGAGCCGAAGAGGGCGATCGCGCCGCCGACGAGGAGCGCCGCCAGGCCGATCAGGGGAAGTACGCGGCTGCTGCGGCGGATTCCGCGCCGGCCGGTGAGCGAGGCGAGGACGGTCTGCCGGGAGGCGGTGACGGCCGGGACGATCGCGGCGAGCAGACCGGTCAGGACCGCGAGCAGCGCGATGCCGAGCAGTTCGAGCGGCCGGATGTCGAAGGCACCGAAACGCTGGCCCATGGCGTCCTCGAGGACCGGCTGCAACACCAGGGTCAGGACCACGGCGAGGACGGTGCCGATGACGGCGGCCGCGACGCCGATGACCAGACCGCCGCTCAGCACGATGGCCCGGATGTGGCTGCGGGCACCGCCGTTGGCGCCGACCAGACCGAGCTGACGGCGCGAGCGGCGGGCGCCGACCGCGAAGGCGGGCCCGGCGAGGAGGCAGATCTCCAGCATCGCCAGGCCCACGACGGTGGCGAGGGAGGCGAGTTCGGCGGTGTCGGCCGCCGGGCTGGACTCGTAACCGCCCCATCCTTCCTTCTGGTTGAGCGGGACCTCGGACGCGGCCGGCGGGTCGAGCACCACGGCGCGCGAGACGACGGCGACGCCCTCGGCGTTGATCTCCTTGACGCTGTTCCACGTGAAACCACCGGACTTGCGCACCAGATACGAGACGGAGGTCTCGGGAGCGGGCAGACCGGCCTTCTCGGCCGCCTTCGCGTACGGGGCGAGGAAGGCGCCGGGCAGCGCGTTCACCTGGTCCGTGTCGAGGGAATCGGGAAGTTCGTAGGAGCCGACGATCCGGTACGGGCGATCGAAATTGCGGGCGGAAAGGGTCGAGCCGATCGACAGACCGCTCGTCTCCAGGAAGTGCGAGGTCGCCATGACCTCGTCGTTCTTCTCCGGGAAACGCCCCTCCAGAAGCGTCATGATGCCCCGGGCGACCGGATCGGACGCCTTGAGCTCACGCACCTCGGTCCCGAGCAGACCGTGGGCCGTCGTCAGCTTGGCCGCACCGACGGCGTCCGTGAGGACGGTGGAGCCCGCCGGTATGACCTTGGCGACGTCGGTGGGGCCGCTCGGCCACGGCTCGTCCCCGTAGTCCTTGGCCGTCGTGTGCATCTCGCCGGTGGGGTCCTGGAAGATCGGGACACCACCGACCTGGGCGTCCCTGAAGCGCGCGTCGGCCGCGCCGATCGTCCGCTCCAGCCGCTCGGCGGGGGACAGTTCGGAACTGCGGTAGGTCAGGTCGAGGGCGCTGACGCCCAGGATGGGCAGCGCGATCATCGCGAGGACGAGGGCACTGCGGCCCTTGGAACGCCAGGCGTCGCGGCGGGCTATGCGGATCGCGGCCCGCCAGGAGTGGAACCAGGTCTTCACGCGTCGGCCGCCTGACCCGAGAGGAGCGAATCGGCCTCGCTGCGCACGGTCTGGTCGACGATGGAGCCGTCCCGCAGGAACACGACCCGGTCGGCCCAGGCGGCGAACCTCGGCTCGTGGGTGACGAGGACACCGGCGGCGCCCGCGTCGCAGCGGGAGCGGAGCAGGGCGAGCACGGACTCGCCGGTCTCGGAGTCCAGGGCGCCGGTCGGCTCGTCGGCGAGGACGAGCCGGCGGTCGCCGACGAGGGCGCGGGCGATGGCCACGCGCTGCTGCTGGCCGCCGGACATCTCGTCGGGGAAGCGGTCGGCGAGGTGGCCGAGCCCCATCTCCTCCAGGGCGGCGACGGCCTCGACGCGCGCCTTGCGGGCCGAGGTCCCGTCCAGCTCGCGGGGCAGGGCGACGTTCTCGGCGGCGGTCAGGGCCGGGATGAGGTTGTAGTCCTGGAAGACGTAACCGATGCTGCGGCGGCGCAGGGCCGCGAGTTCCTTGACGCTCGCGGTGGTGATGTCGGTGTCCTCGACGATCACCCGGCCCGAGCTGGGGGTGTCCAGGCCGCCGGCGATGGTGAGCAGCGTGGATTTGCCGGAGCCCGACGGGCCCATGACGGCGACGAGTTCACCGGGGTACACGGCGAGGTCGATGCCGCGCAGGGCGTGCACCTCGGTGGCGCCCGCGCCGTGGACGCGGGTCAGGTTCTGCAGTTGCAGCACGGGCTGCTGTGTCGACATGGAGGGGTCCCCCCGTTGGCCGTACGCGGCGATCGGGCCGGGTACGGGAGCGTGCGGTGGAAGGTGGTGCGTCGGAGGTACGGGCGGGGCGCGGAGGTGCGGTCGGAGCACCCCGGGTGTACCGGTGGTCGATGGGCGCTAAGAGGCCGGAGCGCCCGGGCTCGAAGCCGCCGGAGTGCCCGGGCTCGAAGTACCCGGGCCGCCCGGGCTCGAAGTCGCATGACCGGCCGGGGCGTTCGAGACGGCGGGGACGGCCGGGCCGACGGGGGAGCCCGGTGCCGCCGGTCCCACGGGTCCGGTCGCCGGGCTCTCCGCGGCGGCCGTCGCCGACAGGCGGATCAGCCGGGACTCGCAGTGGTCCAGCCAGCGGGCCTCCGCCTCGGTCTGGAAGATCAGCTGTTCCAGGACGAGCAGCCAGGCCACGTCGTCCCGCTCCCGGGCCCCGCCGCCCTCGACGGCGAGCAGGGCCCGCGCCTTGAGCCGGGTGTAGTCCTGCATGGCCTTCACGGTGTGCCGGCGCTGGGACTGGATGACGTCGCGGATGTCGACGCCGGGCGCGCCCACGGCCATGGCGAGCTTGATGGCCAGCTCGTCGCGGGCGGGGCTGGTGCGGTCCACCGGCTTCTCGAACCAGGTCCTGAGCTCGGCGCGGCCGCTGTCGGTGATCGCGTAGAGCGTGTGCCCGGCCGCGTCCTCGCCGCCCTGGGCGACCATGCCGTCGCGTTCGAGCCGGTTGAGGGTCGTGTAGACCTGGCCGACGTTGAGCGGCCAGGTGGAGCCGGTGCGGGACTCGAACTCCGTACGGAGCTGGGAGCCGTAGCGAGGGCCGCGTTCGAGGAGGGCGAGGAGCCCGTGGCGGATCGACATACTCAGTATGTATACCGGGTATGCCACGGCGGACAACCGTCCTGAGAGGGAAGCGGAGGGTCCGACTCAAGGGGGACCCGGGTGTCCCCGGCGGGGTCAGCGGCGGCGCATCCGGAGCCCGAGGAAACCGATCCCGCACCCCATCAGGGTCAGCCCCACGCCCAGGGTGAGGACGGGAATCCGCTGGTCGACGAAGGTGGGCGCGGCCTCGCCCGCCAGTCCGGGGGCGGCGGCGGGCAGGCTGGCGGGCGCCGCCTCGGGCGGCAGCGGGTCCCCCTCGCGTACCGGCTCGCCCGCCTCCTCGGCGGCCTCGTGCCCGCGTGAGGTTGTAGCAGTTTCGGTACGAGAGGGGCGGGAGGGACGGGAAGGAGGCTGGGCGCTTGCCGCGGCGGAGGCGGAGGGCACGGCGGGCTCGGAGCGCCCGGGGCGGGGTCTTCCCTCGCCCTCGGGCCGCCCCGCGAGGGAGGCGGAACGGCTGGGCGTGGGGGCGTCGGAGGGCTCGGCGCTCGGGGCGGGCGGTGAGGACGCCCCCGTCCCGGTGGGCGCGGGCGCCGGGGAGACGGGCGCGCGGGTGCCCCCGTCACCCGCCGGGGGCGCAGAGGCGGACGGGGAGACGGACGGGGAGGGGGAGCCCGGCGGCGCGGTCGAGGAGGGCGTGGCGGAGGACGGGGTCGCCACCGGCGTCGGGGCCGCGCTGCCCATCGAGGTGCCGGGGGCCTGCGCCGCGTACGCGAGGGGCGTGACGTACAGGGCGCAGGCGCAGGCGAACGCGCAGGTGAGCGCGGGGCGCAGGGCCCGCGCGCGTGCCCTGCGGAGTGCTGGAGCCACCGGGTGACCCCCTCCCGTACCGAGCCGCCGATATGGTCGATTCAGCGTAGACATGCCCGATTCGTTCCGGCATCCGGGACGGGGCGGGAGGCGTACGGCGGGCTCCGCGGCCGCCGTGGCGGGCGGCCCGTCGACTACTGCGGCGGGTGACCCGTCGGCTACTGCGGCGGGTTGCCCGTCGAGATCTTCAGGGTGAACTCGGCGTCCTCGGCCGTGATGTCCTCGCCGGCCGGCGGGTACTGCTCCAGGACCGTGCCCTCGCCGTACGTGGACTCGTCCACAGGGGTCTGGG
>NZ_JAINVG010000119.1 GCF_020400725.1 Streptomyces sp. NK15101
GCAGCGGCAGCGCCTCGCCATCGCCCGCGTGCTCGTCGCCCGCCCCCGCCTCTACCTCTTCGACGACTCCTTCTCCGCCCTCGACCCGCGCACCGACGCCCGGCTCCGCACCGCCCTGCGCGCGGAGACCGCCGACGCGACCGTCGTCATCGTCGCCCAGCGCGTCTCCACCATCCGGCACGCCGACCGGATCGTCGTCCTCGACCGGGGCCGGACCGTCGGCACCGGCACCCACACGTCCCTCATGCGGGACAACCCCACCTACCGGGAGATCGTCCTCTCCCAGCTCACCGAGGAGGAAGCCGCATGAGCACGGCGACCGCGACCCGCGCCCCCGCCACCCCGAAGGTCCCCGTCCGCACCGGCCCCCCGCCCCAGCGCGGCCCCGGCCTCGCCACCCCCTCCCTCGAACGCTCCCTCTCCTTCCGCTCCTCCGGCCTCCGTCTGCTGCGCACCCTCGCCCCCGACCGGGCCCTCCTCCTCGCCGTCCTCGCCGCGGGCGCCGCCGCCGTCTCCCTCTCCGTCCTCGGCCCCCTCCTCCTCGGCCGCGCCACCGACCTCGTGATCACCGGAGCCACCGGCCCCGCCGGCGTCGACTTCGCGGCCGTCGGCCGGATCCTCGCCCTCTCCGTCGCCGTCGTCACCGGCTCGTCCGCCCTCACCTGGGTCCAGCTGCGGACCGCCACCACCGTCGTCCAGCGGGCCGGGCACCGGCTCCGCGAACGGGCCCAGCACAAACTGGCCAGGCTGCCCCTCGCCCACCTCGACGGACAGCCGCGCGGCGAGGTCCTCTCCCGCACCACGAACGACATCGACAACATCACCCAGACCCTCCAGCAGGCCTTCAGCCAGATGACGCGCGCCCTGCTCACCCTGACCGGCGTCCTCGTGATGATGTTCTGGATCTCCCCTGTGCTCGCCCTCGTCGCCCTCGCCACCGTGCCCGTCTCGATCGCCGTCGCCGCCTTCGTCGGCAAGCGCGCCCAGCCCCAGTTCGTGAAGCAGTGGGCCGTCACCGGCCGGCTCGGCGGCCACGTCGAGGAGATGATCACCGGCCACACCGAGGTCGTCGCCTTCGGCCGCCGCGCCGAGGCCGTGGCCCGCTTCGACGAGCTCGGCGAGGAGCTCTATCGGGCGAGCTTCCGCGCCCAGTTCGTCTCCGGCTTCATCCAGCCCGCGCTGACCCTCGTCGGCAACCTGAACTACGTCGCCATCGCCGTGGTCGGCGGCCTGCGGGTGGCGAGCGGCACCCTGTCCGTCGGCGACGTGCAGGCCTTCATCCAGTACTCCTACGACTTCAACGGCCCGATCACCCAGGTCGCCGCCATGGCCAACCTCCTCCAGTCCGGAGTGGCCTCCGCCGAGAGGGTCTTCGACCTCCTCGACGCCGAGGAGGAGTCCCCGGAGCCCACCACGCCCCGCAGACCCGCCGAACTCCGCGGCCGGGTCTCCTTCGAGAAGGTCGCCTTCCGCTACGAGGAGGACAAGCCGCTCATCGAGGACCTGTCGCTCACGGTGGAGCCGGGACAGACCGTCGCCATCGTCGGCCCCACCGGCGCCGGCAAGACGACCCTGGTCAACCTGCTCATGCGCTTCCACGAGGTGACGGGAGGCCGGATCACCCTCGACGGCGTCGACACCGCCGCGATGACCCGGGAGGAACTGCGCTCCGCCACCGGCATGGTCCTCCAGGACACCTGGCTCTTCGGCGGCACCATCGCCGACAACATCGCCTACGGAGCCCCCGGGGAGGTCTCCCGCGAGCGGATCGTCGCCGCCGCGGAGGCCGCCCGCGCCGACCGGTTCGTCCGCACCCTGCCCGCCGGGTACGACACCGTCCTCGACGAGGACGGCGGCGGCCTCAGCGCCGGCGAGAAGCAGCTGATCACCCTCGCCCGCGCCTTCCTCGCCGACCCGGTGATCCTCGTCCTCGACGAGGCCACCAGCTCCGTCGACACCCGCACCGAGCTCCTCGTCCAGCAGGCCATGGCCTCCCTGCGCGCGGGCCGCACCAGCTTCGTCGTCGCCCACCGGCTCTCCACGATCCGGGACGCCGACACCATCCTGGTGATGGAGGGCGGCTCGATCGCCGAACAGGGCACCCACGAGGAACTCCTCGCCACCGGCGGGGCCTACGCCCGGCTGCACGCCGCCCAGTTCGCCCGTACGGTGGAGACGTGATCGTCACCGTCCGCACCACCACCGACGCGCGCGCGAAGGCCGACGCCCTGGCGCGCGGCGCCGTCGAGGCCCGGCTCGCCGCCTGCGCGCAGATCTCGGGACCCGTCACCTCCGTCTTCCACTGGCGGGGCGCGATCGAGACCTCCGAGGAGTGGGAGGTGGTGTTCAAGACCACCGAGGCCCGCTACCAGGCCCTGGAGGCGCACCTCCGCGCCGCCCACGACTACGAGACGCCCGAGATCCTCGCCACCCGCGTGACCCGGGTCAACGAGCGCTACGCCCGCTGGGTCGAGGAGGAGACCTCGGCGGCCGCGGAGATCGAGGCCCCGGCGCCCGAGGAGCGGCCGTTCTTCGTGTACGGGACGCTGCGCCCGGGCGCGTACAACCACGACCGCTTCCTCGCCGGCCGCATCGGCACCGAGGCGGACGCCGTGCTGCACGGGGCGGTCCTGCACGACGGACCCGGTTATCCGTACGTCGTCCCGGCGGACGGCGGCAAGGTCGTCGGCACGCTCCTGACGCCCTCGCCCGGCGACTACGGCGAACTGTTCGGCCTGCTCGACCGCCTGGAGCTGCCCGTCGGATACGAGCGGGTGGCCATGGACGTCGTACGGGTACGGGACGGGGCGCGGGTGTCCGCCTGGGTGTTCCTGGCGGCCCCGGACGCGCCCCTCGGCCCGGTCATCGAGAGCGGCGACTGGTTCGACCGGCCGTAGGGTCAGGCCCCGAGCCCCGCGGCGGCGACCCGCTCCAGGCGCACCGCGCACACCTTGAACTCGGGCATCCGCGAGACCGGGTCGAGCGCCGGGTTCACCAGCGTGTTGGCCCGCCCCTCCCCGTACCAGTGGAACGGCATGAAGACGGTGTCCGGCCGGATCGACGCCGTGATCCGCGCCGGGGCGACGGCCCGCCCGCGCCGCGAGACCACCGCCAGCGCCTCGCCCTCGGCGACCCCGAGCCGCTCGGCGAGCCGGGGGTGGAGCTCCACGAAGGGGCCGGGCGCCGCCGCGTTCAGCTCCTCGACCCGCCGGGTCTGCGCCCCCGACTGGTACTGGGACACGACCCGGCCGGTGGTCAGCACGACCGGGTAGTCGGCGTCCGTCTCCTCGGCCGCCGCCCGGTGCACCACCGGCACGAACCGGGCCCGCCCGTCCGCCGTCGCGAACCGGTCGAGGAAGAGGCGCGGAGTGCCCGCGTGCTCCTCGTCCGGGCAGGGCCAGAAGACGCCCCGCTCCTCCTCGATCCGCCGGTAGCTGATGCCCGCGTAGTCGGCGGGCCCGCCTGCCGAGGCGCGGCGCAGCTCCTCGAAGACCTCCTCCGGGTCGGTCGGGAAGCCCTTCTCCCAGCCGAGCAGCCCGGCCAGGGCGTGCAGCACCTCCAGGTCGCTGCGGACGCCCCCGGGCGGGGTGAGGGCGCGGCGGCGCAGCAGCACCCTGCCCTCCAGGTTGGTCATGGTGCCGGTCTCCTCCGCCCACTGCGTCACGGGCAGGACGACGTCGGCGAGTTCGGCGGTCTCGGAGAGCACCACGTCCGCGACGGCGAGGAAGTCGAGCGACCGCAGCCGCTCCTCGACGTGCGCGGCGCGCGGCGCCGACACCACCGGGTTGGAGCCCATGAGGAGCAGGGCCCTGACGTCCCCGCCGAGCGCGTCGAGCAGCTCGTACGCGCTCCGCCCGGGTCCCGGCAGCGACTCCGGCGAGACGCCCCACACCCCGGCGACGTGCGCGCGGGCGGCCGGGTCGTCGAGCTTGCGGTAGCCGGGCAGCTGGTCGGCCTTCTGCCCGTGCTCGCGGCCGCCCTGGCCGTTGCCCTGGCCGGTGAGGCAGCCGTAGCCGCTCAGCGGCCGGCCGGCCCGGCCGGTGGCGAGGCAGAGGTTGATCCAGGCGCCGACGGTGTCGGTGCCCTTGGACTGCTGCTCGGGGCCGCGCGCGGTCAGCACCATGGCGTTCTCGGCGTCGCAGAACATGGCGACGGCCTCCCGCAGCTGCGGCACGGACACCCCGGTGATCCGCTCGACCTGCTCGGGCCAGTGGGACATGGCCCCGGCGCGCGCCTCCGCCCAGCCGTCGGTGCGCTCCTCGACGAACGCCTCGTCCACCCGCCCCTCGGCCACCACCAGGTGCAGCATGCCGAGGGCGAGCGCGAGGTCGGTGCCGGGGCGCGGCGCGAGGTGCAGGTCGGCCTGCTCGGCGGTGCGGGTGCGGCGCGGGTCGACGACGATCAGCCTGCCGCCGTTCTCCTTCAGCTCCGTGAGGTAGCGCAGGGCGGGCGGCATGGTCTCGGCGAGGTTGGAGCCGACGAGGATCACGCAGCCCGTCCTCGGGATGTCCTCCAGCGGGAAGGGGAGCCCCCGGTCGAGACCGAAGGCCCGCTGGTGCGCGGCGGCGGCCGAGGACATGCAGAAGCGGCCGTTGTAGTCGATCTGCGAGGTGCCGAGGACGAGCCGGGCGAACTTGCCCAGCGTGTACGCCTTCTCGTTGGTGAGGCCGCCGCCGCCGAAGACCCCCACGGCATCGGGACCGTGGTCGGCGCGGGTCCGGCGCAGCCCGTCGGCGACGGCGGCGAGTGCCTCCTCCCAGGAAGCGGGCTCCAGGACCCCTGTGTCAGGGCATCGGACCAGGGGCTCGGTGAGCCGGACCCGGGAGGAGAGTACGGAGGGGGCGGTGCGGCCCTTGCCGCACAGCGCGCCCCGGTTGACGGGGAAGTCGGTCCGCTCGACCACCTCGGCGGGCAGCTCCGGGGCGCCGGTGGGGCGGAGCGACATGCCGCACTGCAGGGCGCAGTAGGGGCAGTGGGTGGGGACGGTGGCGGCGTCGGACATGCGGCCAGCATGCGTCCGGCGTGTTACGCGGGGCGGCGTGGCGTATTACGGCCGCGGTGCGATGCCCTCCGCGGGCCGTCCCGCGGAGGGTGAGGCGGGGGTCCCGGGCGGAGCGGGGCGGGGGTGCCGGCCGGGGCCTCGTCAGCGCGTGCCCGTGGCCGAGGCCAGTGCCTCCGTCACGCCCTTCTCCTCCGGGCCCAGGAAGCGCGGGTCGGGGCGCAGGCCGGCGTCGAGGGCGGCCTTGCCCGCCGCGAAGAGCTCGCGGGTGGTGCCGTAGTACCAGGTGCTGTCGTGGGGTTCGGCGACCCCGACCCCGTACACGTCGACGCCCGCCCGGCCGCAGAGCGCGACGGCCCGCTTGATGTGGAAGTCCTGGGTGACGAGGACGGCCCGGTCGACGCCGAAGACCTTCCGGGCGCGGACGCAGGAGTCCCAGGTGTCGAAGCCCGCGTAGTCGCTGACGATCCGCCCGTCCGGCACCCCGCGCGCGGTGAGGTACGCGCGCATGGCGCTCGGCTCGTCGTACGCGGTCCGGCTGTTGTCGCCGGTGACGAGGAGGACCCGGACCTTGCCCGCCCGGTACAGCTCGGCGGCGGTGTCGAGGCGGTGCGCGAGGTACGGGGTCGGACGCCCCTTCCACAGGCCGGCGCCGAAGACGACGGCGACGTCCCGGGCGGGCACGTCGGCGACGGTACGGAGCCGGGGCTCGGCGACCGTCTGCATCCAGGTGGCCGGGGCGAGCGCGAGGACGGCGCCCAGCACCACGGCCTGGACGGTGCGGCGGCGGGCCCGGGTGGTGCGGGGGATCAACCGGGTGAGCCGTGCCGGCATGCGGGAACCTCCGGGGCGTGGAGTCGGTGGCGGTCTGTCACCCCGTCCGACGCGCACCGGCCGGGTTCGGTTCACCGGACGCCCTGTTTGTTCCGTACAGCACACCGGCGAGGCCCATCCCGAGCAGCATGCCGAGCAGCTGCGCGGCGGCGAAGGCGGGCACGGAGGCGGGGGCGATGCCGGTGAAGGAGTCCGAGAAGGCGCGGCCCAGCGTGGCCGCCGGATTGGCGAAGGAGCCGGAGGAGGTGAACCAGATCGCCGCGCCGATGTAGCCGGCGACCGCGACGGGCGCGAGGGCGGGGCGGCCGATGTGGCGCAGGCCCTGGACGACGAGGACGAGCCCGGCGGTGGCGACGGCCTCGCCGAGGAGGAGGTGGAGCGCCGCGCGCGGCTCGGTGGCCCAGGAGCCGGGCGTCCGCCCGAACATCGCCTCGGCGAGCAGGGCGCCGGTGACGGCCCCGGAGAGCTGGGCGGCGATGTAGGCGAGGACCTCGCGCCCCTTGCCCTCGTGGCGCCGCGACCACCACTCGGAGAGCGTCACGACGGGGTTGAAGTGGGCGCCGGAGAGCGGGCCGATGAGGGCGATCAGCAGGCCGAGGCCGAGGGCGGACGCGGCGGCGTTGGCGAGCAGCCGGACGCCGGTGTCCTGGCTCAGGGAGTCGGCGCGGATGCCGGAGCCGACGACGACGGCGACGAGGGCGGCGGTGCCGATGAACTCGGCTGCGGCGCGCCGGGGGAGCGCGGGCGGGGACATTCTCATAACGGAAAAGATATTCCGTGATTCGGAAGGAAAAAAGAGGGGAGGGCGGGGGTGAGGCCCCGTACGATCCGCGCATGATCATCGACGACGTCCTCGGGGACGCGGTCCGCGACAACGCCGACTGGTGCCAGGCCATGTGCCGCGCCCACGGACTCACCGGCACCTTCGGCCCCCGCGCCTGGACCAGCGCCGTCCGCACCCCGCTCTACTACCCGGACGCCGTGACACTGACGGCGGACGCCACCGTCGGGGACGTCCTGACCGGAATCGACCGCTCCGCCCCGGGAGCCTCCGTCAAGGACAGCCACGCCCGCCTCGACCTGGCGTCCGAGGGCTTCCGCCTCCTCTTCGAAGCGAGCTGGATCCACCGTCCGGCCGGACTCCCGGTCCCCGCCGCCACCGGCGACTGGCGCCCGGTCCGCACCCCGGAGGAGCTCGCGGCCTGGGCCCTCGCCTGGAGCGACGGCGACGCGGACGAGGCGGCGCTCTTCCGCCCGGAGCTCCTCGCCGACCCGACGGTGACCGTGATCGCGGGCCACGGCCCGGACGGCCGGATCCTCGGGGGAGCGGTCCTCGGCACGAGCACCCGCGTGACGGGGGTCTCGAACCTCTTCGCCGCGGACGGCACGGACCCGGCGCACGTGTGGGCCGGCACCCTGGGCCTGATCCCCGCCGACCGCCCGGCCGTCGGCTACGAATCGGGCGACGACCTGACACCCGCCCTCGCCACGGGCTTCGAGGAGCTCGCCCCCCTCCGCGTCTGGCTGGCCGGCTGACCGGCCCCCCTCCCCGTCGTCACGCCGCCGCCGGCACGAAACGGTGCAGCTCGTCGGCGCCGGGCTGGACGACGCCGTAACTGTTCTCCGGCACCTCGTTCCAGGCGCCCGGCAGGTCGCCGAGGGGCTCGGAGACGACGAGGCGGGTCTCCTCGGATATGTCCCGGAGGAAGGCCACGTCGGGGTGGAGCCTGCGCAGGGCCTCCACCTGACTGCTGTAGAACAGCGAGCGGGAGGCGTGCGCGCTGGAGTAGCGGAAGGCCCAGAGGCGCTCGCCGTCGGTGAGGGCGAGCGTCATCTGGAGGGGGAACTCCACCCCGTGCTCACGGCCGACCCGTTCCACGACGCCCGCCATGCGCGCCACGGCGGCGGGCGGGTCCTGGTCCAGGCCGAAGGTGAGGGCCAGGTAGAACATCACCTCGGAGTCCGTCGTGCCCTCGATGCCGTCGTAGAGCTCGGGATCGACGAGCAGGGTGAGCTCGCGGCGCATGAGGTGGAACCCGGCGATGGCGCCGTTGTGCATGAACATCCAGCGGCCGTGCCGGAACGGGTGGCAGTTCGACTGCTGCACGGCCGTCCCGGTCGACGCCCGGATGTGGGCGAAGAACAGCGGGGAGCGGACGTGGTCCGCCAGCTCCCGCAGGTTCCGGTTGTTCCAGGCGGGGCCGACGTCCCTCATCAGCGCCGGGGTGTCGTCGTGCTCCGAGTACCAGCCGACGCCGAACCCGTCACCGTTGGTGGTCTCCACACCGAGTCTGGAGTGCAGGCTCTGGTCGATCAGGGAGTGGGCCGGCCTGTACAGGAGGGCGTCGAGCAGCACCGGCGTTCCCCGGTACGCGAGCCATCGGCACATGTGTGATCACCTGGGTCCCTGCCGGATCGGCGGGCGGCCTCGCACACCCCGTCCGGCCCTCCCATTCTCGGCGACCTCCCCGGGGGGTGCCACATCGGCGCCGGCGGGACGCCCGGCCAGGCGGCCGCGCCGACAGGCCGACAGACGGGGCCGGGCGGACGTGAGGAGGGCGGCGAAGGCACGTCACGCGCCGGAAACGACGAGGCAACGCACCCCCGTCAGGATCGGCGCATGACGGAGCCGGACAGCACGTTCGCCAGCACCGCCGGGCTGCTCGTGAGGATCGCCGGACAGCTCGGGGCCCAACTGGCCCAGGTGCGTCCGTACGGCCGTCGGCAGCGGAAGCACGACGAGGAGGTATGCCCACCGATGAACGTTCCCGCCCTCGCCGGACAGAACCGCGCCGTGCCCGCCACCGCCGCCCCCGTTCCGGCCGCCCCCGCCCCCACCCTCGTCGCCGTGGGCCACGGCAGTCGTGACCCCCGCGCCCGGGCCACCCTCGCCGGTCTCCTCGACCGGGTCCGCGAGCTGCGCCCCGGGCTCGACGTGCGCCTCGCGCACATCGAGCTGAACGCCCCGCTGCTCGACGACACGCTCGCCGAACTCGCCGCCGAAGGACGGGACGTCGTCCTCGTCCCCCTCCTCTTCGCCCCCGGCCACCACGTCACCCACGACCTCCCGACGGCCGTCGCCGCCGCACCCGCGCTCCGGGCACGGGTGGCGGAGCCGCTCGGCGCCCACCCCCTCCTCGTCGAGGCCCTCGTCGGCCGGCTCGTCGAGGGCGGCTGGGACTCCGGCCCCGGGGACGGCGTCGTCCTCGCCTCCGCCGGGTCCCGCGACCCCAGGTCCCGCGCCGTGCTCCACCGGATCGCCGCCCTCCTCGGCGAGCGCCTCGGCGGCGTCCCCGTCGTCCCCGCGTACGCCTCCGCCGCCGCGCCCACCGTCCCCGAGGCCCTCCGCGCGCTCGCCGCCCGGGGCCGTCACCGGGTCGCCGTCGCGTCCTGCTTCACCGCCCCCGGCCTGTTCGCGTCCCGCGCCGCCGCCGACGCCCCCTGGATCGCGTCGGACCCGCTCGGCGCCCACCCGGCCCTCGCGCGCCTGGTCCTGCACCGCTACGAGAAGGCCCGCCTGCGGGAACTCGCCGCCGTCTGAGCTCTTCTGTCGGTCCCTCCGGTTACCTTCGACGCATGGCAGGCATCGAGGACACCAAGGACAGCGCAGACATCACCGACACCCCCGGATACGACGAGACCGCGACCCAGCGCTGGGCGGCCGAGCCCGACAAGCGCCCCGGGCGCACCGCCTTCCAGCGCGACCGCGCCCGCGTGCTGCACTCCGCCGCGCTCCGCCGGCTCGCCGGCAAGACGCAGGTCGTCACCCCCGGCACCAGGAGCCACGCCTGGGACGCCAGCCCCCGCACCCGCCTCACGCACTCCCTGGAGTGCGCCCAGGTCGGCCGGGAACTGGGCGCCGCCCTCGGCTGCGATCCCGATCTCGTGGAGGCCGCCTGCCTCTCGCACGACATGGGCCACCCGCCCTTCGGACACAACGGCGAGCAGGCGCTCAACGACGTCGCCAAGGACTGCGGCGGCTTCGAGGGGAACGCCCAGTCGCTCCGGCTCCTCACCCGCATCGAGCCGAAGCGCTTCGTGAAGGACGCCGACGGGGAGCTCGTCAGCGTCGGGCTCAACCTCACCCGTGCCGCCCTCGACGCCGCCACCAAGTACCCCTGGGCGCGCGGCGGTCACCCCGAGGACCCCGGTTCGCCGAAGTTCGGCGTGTACGAGGACGACCTGCCCGTCTTCGAGTGGATCCGGCAGGGCGCCCCCGCCCACCGCAAGTGCTTCGAGGCCCAGGTCATGGACTGGTCCGACGACGTGGCCTACTCGGTCCACGACTTCGAGGACGGACTGCACGCCGGGCACATCGACCCGAACATGCTCCTCGCCGAGCCCGAGCGCGCCGACATCTGGGCGGTCGCCGTCGGCCGCTACGTACCGGAGGACACCGAACCGCAGGAGCTCGCCGAGGCCCTCGACCGGCTCGTCGACCAGGAGTGGTGGCCGCACGGCTACGACGGCTCGGCCGTCGCCCAGGCCCGCCTCAAGGACGCCACCAGCCAGCTCATCGGCCGCTTCTGCCTCGCCGCCGAGGGCGCCACCCGCCAGGCCCACGGCTCCGGCCGCCTCACCCGCTACGGCGCCGAACTCGTCGTCCCGCGCGAGACCCGCAACGAGTGCGCGGTCCTGAAGGCCGTCGCCGACCGGTACGTGATGCAGCGCGCCGAGCAGGAGGCGCTCCGCGCCGACCAGCGCATCGTCGTCGCCGAACTCGCCGAGGCCCTCGTCGCCCGCGCCCCCGACGGCCTCGAACCGCAGTTCCGGGCCGCGTTCGACGCGGCCCGCGACGACCGGGCCCGCAAGCGCGTCCTCGTCGACCAGATCGCCAACCTCACGGACGCCTCCGCCCGAGCCCTCCACGCCCGCCTCCGCAGCCCCCGCTAGGGCCACAGGCCCTCTTCCGTCACCTCTCTCCGTACGGGACCCTCGCAGGCACGGCCCGGAGAGGTACGACGGGACGAACGCCCGGGGGCGTAGGTTGGAACCGGTCGCAACGAGGAGGAAACGACGTGGTCGACGCAGATCAGACCTTTGTCATCGTCGGCGGGGGCCTGGCAGGGGCCAAAGCGGCGGAGACCCTCCGCGCCGAGGGGTTCAACGGCCGGGTGATCCTCATCGGCGACGAACGCGACCACCCCTACGAGCGCCCACCGCTCTCCAAGGGCTACCTCACCGGCGCCAAGGAGCGCGACAGCGTCTTCGTCCACGAGGCCGCCTGGTACGCGGCGAACGACGTCGAGCTCCACCTCGGCCAGGCCGTCACCGCCGTCGACCGGGGGGCCCGCACCGTCCGCCTCGGCGACGGCACGGTCATCCGCTACGACAAGCTGCTCCTCGCCACCGGCGCCGAGCCGCGCCGCCTCGACATCCCAGGCACCGAGCTCGCCGGCGTCCACCACCTGCGCCGGCTCGCCCACGCCGACCGGCTCCGCCAGGTCCTCGCCGGCCTCGGCCGGGACAACGGCCACCTGGTGATCGCCGGCGCCGGCTGGATCGGCCTGGAGGTCGCCGCCGCCGCCCGCGGCTACGGCGCCGAGGTCACCGTCGTCGAGGCCGACCCCACCCCGCTGCACCGGGTCCTCGGCCCCGAGCTCGGCCAGCTCTTCGCCGACCTGCACACCGACCACGGCGTCCGCTTCCACTTCGGCGCCCGGCTCACCGAGATCGTCGGCCAGGACGGGATGGTCCTCGCCGTCCGCACCGACGACGGCGAGGAGCACCCGGCGCACGCCGTCCTCGCCGCGATCGGCGCCGCACCCCGTACCGCCCTCGCCGAGAACTCGGGACTCGCCCTCGTCGACCGGGCCGACGGCGGTGGCATCGCCGTCGACGAGTCCCTGCGCACCTCCGACCCCGACATCCACGCCGCCGGCGACGTGGCCGCCGCCCACCACCCGCTGCTGCACACCCGGCTCCGCGTCGAGCACTGGGCCAACGCCCTCAACGGCGGCCCGGCCGCCGCCCGCGCCATGCTCGGCCGGCACGTCTCGTACGACCGGGTGCCCTACTTCTTCACCGACCAGTACGACCTGGGCATGGAGTACTCCGGCTGGGCGCCGCCCGGCACGTACGACCAGGTCGTGGTCCGCGGCGACACCGGCAAGCGCGAGTTCATCGCCTTCTGGCTCAAGGAGGGCCGGGTCCTCGCCGGGATGAACGTGAATGTGTGGGACGTCACAGGCCCGATCCAGGACCTCATCCGCACCCGCAAGGCCGTGGACCCGGAGGCCCTCGCCGACCCCTCCGTACCCCTGGAGAGCCTGATCTGATCACCCCCGCCCCCACGTAGACTTCATGCGTGGCAGGCAGGATCAACGATGACGACGTGAAGGCGGTACGGGACGCGGTCCCGATCGATGCCGTCGTGTCCGAGTACCTCCAGCTGCGCAACGCGGGCGGCGGCAACCTCAAGGGCCTCTGCCCCTTCCACGACGAGAAGTCGCCCTCCTTCCAGGTCAGCCCCAGCAAGGGCCTCTTCCACTGCTTCGGCTGCCAGGAAGGCGGCGACACCATCGCCTTCGTGATGAAGATCGACCACCTCTCCTTCTCGGAGACGGTCGAGCGCCTCGCCGCGAAGGCGGGCATCACCCTGCGGTACGAGGAAGGCGGCTACAACCCCGGCCACCAGCGCGGCGAACGCATCCGCCTGATCGAGGCCCACAAGGTCGCCGCCCAGTTCTACGCCGACCAACTCGGCTCGCCCGAGGCCGAGATCGGCCGGAAGTTCCTCGCCGAGCGCGGCTTCGACCAGGCCGCCGCCGAGCACTTCGGCGTCGGCTACTCCCCGGCCGGCTGGGACCACCTCACCCGCTTCCTGCGCGGCAAGGGCTTCTCCGACAAGGAACTGATCCTCTCCGGCCTCTCCCAGGACGGCCGCCGCGGCCCCATCGACCGCTTCCGCGGCCGCCTGATGTGGCCGATCAAGGACGTCGGCGGCGAGATCGTCGGCTTCGGCGCGCGCAGGCTCCGCGACGACGACAACGGGCCCAAGTACCTCAACACGCCCGAGACGCCGATCTACAAGAAGTCCCAGGTGCTCTACGGCATCGACCTGGCCAAGAAGGACATCGCCAAGATCAGCCGGGCCGTCGTCGTCGAGGGCTACACCGACGTCATGGCCTGCCACCTCGCCGGCGTCACCACCGCCATCGCCACCTGCGGCACCGCCTTCGGCGGCGACCACATCAAGATCCTCCGCCGGCTCCTCATGGACAACGGCTCGGCTCGCGTCATCTTCACCTTCGACGGCGACGCCGCCGGCCAGAAGGCCGCCCTGCGCGCCTTCGAGGACGACCAGAAGTTCGCCGCCGAGACGTACATCGCCATCGCCCCCGACGGCATGGACCCCTGCGACCTCCGCCTCGCCAAGGGAGACGAGGCCGTCGTCGACCTCGTCCAGCCCCGCACCCCGCTCTTCGAGTTCGCCCTCCGCCAGATCGTGACGCGGTACGACCTGGAGACCCCGGCGGGACGCGCCGCCGCCCTCGACGAGGCCGCACCCGTCGTCGCGAAGATCAAGAACATCGCCTCCCAGCACGAGGTCGCCGTCCAGCTCGCCGGCATGCTCGGCATCCTCGACACCCAGTTCGTGGTCCGGCGGGTCGCCCAGATCGCCCGCTGGCAGCGGCAGGGCGGCGAGCGCGGCCCCGGCCGGCAGCAGCCCCAGCGGACGTACGACACCCCCGCCCCGGCGGCCGCCGCCCCGGGCCCCGCGCTCAACCTGCGCAGCCCCGCCCACCGCACCGAGCGGGAGCTCCTCAAGCTCGCCCTCCAGCGGCCCGAACTGGTCTCCCCGGCCTTCGACGCGTACGGCGTCGACGAGTTCACCGCCCCGCCCTACGCCGCCGTCCGGCAGTGCATCCAGGACGCGGGCGGCGCCACCGGCGCCCCCTCCGACTACCTCGACGCCGTCCGCGAGGCCGCCCCCAACGACTCGGTCCGCGCCCTCGTCACCGAACTCGCCGTCGAGACGATCTTCGCCAAGACCGTCGACGAGGCCTACGCCGGCGACCAGCTCGTCACCGTCCGGCTCCGCGCCGTCGACCGCCGCATCCGCGAGGTCCAGGGCACCCTGGCCCGGCTCGGCCCGAACGGCGACCCCGAGCGGCTCGCCGCCGTGCAGAACGAGCTGTGGGTCCTCACCCAGTACGGGCAGTCCCTCCGGAACAACGGCGCCGCGGCCCTCTGACACACGTTCGGTCACGCCCCGGTCTCAAAAAGTCACCGCACGCCCCTCGTGGCGGCGATGTGTCGTACCCCACACTGGGTGACGGTGTCGTTCCGCCCCTCCTGGAGGTCGCCCGCCGTGCAGACCGAGACCCGGACCGTGTCGCAGGAACCGTCCCCCGGCGAGCCGGACGAGCTGCCGGAGATACCCGTCCAGCGCCGCCGCACCGGCGACCTCGGCGGCAACGGCCCCTCCTCCGACCTCTTCCGCCAGTACCTGCGCGAGATCGGCCGCATCCCGCTGCTCAGCGCCGAGGAGGAGGTCGAACTCGCCCGCCGCGTCGAGGCCGGGCTCTTCGCCGAGGAGAAACTCGCCAACACCCCCGATCTGGACACGCAGTTGGCGATCGACCTGGACCGGCTCGTCGTCCTCGGCCGGATCGCCAAGCGCAGGCTCATCGAGGCCAACCTCCGCCTCGTCGTCTCCGTCGCCAAACGGTACGTGGGCCGCGGCCTCACCATGCTCGACCTCGTCCAGGAGGGAAACCTCGGCCTCATCAGGGCCGTCGAGAAGTTCGACTACGCACGCGGCTACAAGTTCTCCACGTACGCCACCTGGTGGATCCGCCAGGCCATGTCCCGGGCCCTCGCCGACCAGGCCCGGACCATCCGCGTCCCCGTGCACGTCGTCGAGCTCATCAACCGCGTCATCCGCGTCCAGCGCCGGATGCTCCAGGAGCGCGGCTACGAACCCACCGCCGAAGAGGTCGCCGCCCAGCTGGACCTGGCTCCCGAACGGGTCGGCGAGGTCCTCCGCCTCGCCCAGGAACCCGTCTCCCTGCACGCCCCCGTCGGCGAGGAGGAGGACGTCGCCCTCGGCGACCTCATCGAGGACGGCGACGCCGCCTCACCCGTCGAGTCCGCCGCCTTCCTGCTGCTCCGCCGCCACCTGGAGGACGTCCTCTCCACCCTCGGCGAACGCGAACGCAAGGTCGTCCAGCTCCGCTACGGCCTCGACGACGGCAGGCCCCGCACCCTGGAGGAGATAGGCCGCATCTTCGGCGTGACGCGCGAACGCATCCGCCAGATCGAGTCCAAGACCCTCAACAAACTGCGGGACCACGCCTACGCGGACCAGCTGCGCGGCTACCTGGACTAGGGACTCCACGCGAAGCGGCCCGTGCCGCACGTGACGCGACACGGGCCACGGCGAGGCCGGTCGACGGGTCAGTCGACCTCGGCGACCGCCTGCGCGAACTGCGCCGCGTACAGCCGGGCGTAGGCCCCGCCGGACGACAACAGCTCCTCGTGCGTGCCCTGCTCGACGATCGAGCCGTTCTCCATCACCAGGATCACGTCCGCGTCCCGGATCGTGGAGAGCCGGTGGGCGATCACGAACGAGGTCCGGCCGGCCGCGAGCCGGGCCATCGCCTTCTGGATGAGGACCTCGGTGCGGGTGTCGACCGAGCTGGTCGCCTCGTCCAGGACGAGGATCACCGGGTCGGACAGGAACGCCCGCGCGATGGTGATCAGCTGCTTCTCGCCCGCGCTGACCCCCGCCCCGTCGTCCTCGATCACCGTGTCGTACCCCTCGGGCAGGGTCCGGATGAACCGGTCGGCGTGCGCGGCGCGCGCCGCCTCCTCGACCTCGGCCCGGGTCACCGGCCGCGTGGCGCCGTACGCGATGTTGTCCGCGATGGTGCCGCCGAAGAGCCAGGTGTCCTGGAGGACCATGCCGATGCCCTTCCGCAGCTCCTCGCGGGACATCTTCGCGATGTCCACCCCGTCCAGGGTGATCCGGCCGCCCGTCACCTCGTAGAACCGCATCAGCAGGTTCACCAGGGTCGTCTTGCCGGCACCGGTCGGGCCGACGATCGCGACCGTCTGCCCCGGATCCACCGCGAGCGACAGGCCCTCGATGAGCGGCTTGTCCTCCTCGTAACGGAAGGAGACGTCCTCCAGGGCCACCTTGCCCTTGAGGTCCACCGGCTTCTCGCTCGTGGGCGCGTCCGGCTCCTGCTCCTCCGCGTCGAGCAGCTCGAAGATCCGCTCCGCCGAGGCGACACCGGACTGCACCAGGTTCGCCATCGACGCGACCTGCGTCAGCGGCATCGAGAACTGGCGCGAGTACTGGATGAAGGCCTGCACGTCACCGATGGACAGGTTGCCGGTCGCCACCCGCAGGCCGCCGACCACGGCCACCAGGACGTAGTTGATGTTCGAGACGAAGAACATCACCGGCTGCATCACACCGCTGTTGAACTGCGCCCTGAACCCGGCCTCGTACAGCGCCTCGTTCTGCTCGCGGAAGTCCCTCGCGGACTCCTCCTGCCGGCCGAAGACCTTCACCAGGCCGTGCCCGGTGTACATCTCCTCCACGTGCGCGTTGAGCGCGCCCGTGGACTTCCACTGCTGCACGAAGTGCGGCTGCGAGCGTTTGCCGATCCTCGCCGCGACGAACACCGAGACCGGCACCGTCACCAGCGCCACCAGCGCCAGCAGCGGCGAGATCCAGAACATCATCCCGAGCACGCCGACGATCGTGAGCAGCGAGTTGATCAGCTGGCCCATCGACTGCTGGAGCGTCTGCGAGATGTTGTCGATGTCGTTGGTCGCCCGGGACAGCACCTCGCCGCGCTTCGCCTTGTCGAAGTACGAGAGGGGGAGCCGCGCCAGCTTCGTCTGGACGTCCTCCCGCATCCGGTAGACCGTCCGGTTGATCACCTTGATCGACATGCGGGTGGAGACCAGCATCAGCAGGCCCGCCGCCACGTAGATCGCCAGGACCCACAGCAGGACCCCGCCGACCGCGCCGAAGTCGATCCCCTGACCGGGGGTGAAGTCGACCCCGGACAGCATGTCGGCCATGCCGCTGTCGCCGTCCGCGCGGAGCTTCTCCAGGGCCTGCGCCTTCGTGACGCCCTCGGGCATGTTCCGCCCGACGACACCCGCGAAGATCAGGTCCGTCGCCCTGCCGAGGATCTTCGGCCCGACCACGGAGGCCGCCACCGACAGCACGCCGGCGACCAGCATCAGCCAGAGCGTGCCGCGCTCGGGCGCCAGCTGCCTCAGCAGCCGCTTGCCCGAGCCCTTGAAGTCCATGGACCGCTCACCGGACTGGCCCATCATCATGCGTCCGCCAGGACCGGCCATCAGGCTGCCTCCGCCTCGGTCAGCTGGGAGAGCACGATCTCCCGGTACGTCTCGTTCTCCGCCATCAGCTCACGGTGCCGTCCGGTGCCCACGACACGGCCCTCGTCGAGGACGACGATCCGGTCGGCGTCCCGGATGGTCGACACGCGCTGGGCGACGATCACCACGGTCGAGTCCGCCGTCTCCCGGGCCAGCGCGGCCCGGAGCAGGGCGTCCGTCTCGTAGTCGAGCGCGGAGAAGGAGTCGTCGAAGAGGTAGATCTCCGGCCGCTGCACGAGCGTCCGCGCGATGGCGAGGCGCTGCCGCTGT
>NZ_JAINVG010000012.1 GCF_020400725.1 Streptomyces sp. NK15101
TGTCCGGGGGTTGAGGCATTTTTGCGTTCTAGGCTGTGGCCATGCGATACGACTTGGTCATCTTCGACAACGACGGTGTGCTGGTGGACAGCGAGCCGATCTCCAACACCCTGTTGGCCGGCTATCTGACGGAGCTCGGGCATCCCACCACGTACGAGGAGTCGGTGCGGGACTACATGGGTTCCGCCATGCATCGCATTCATGAGCTGGTCGAGGAGCGGAGCGGGCAGCGGCTGCCCGCGGACTTCGACGAGACGTTCCACGCCCGGGTCTTCGCCGCCTTCCAGGCGGAGTTGGAGGCCGTGGTCGGGGCAGCCGACGTGCTCAAGGGGCTGGTCGCCGCCGGCGTGCCGTACTGTGTGGCCTCCTCGGGGAGCCATGAGCGGATCCGGGTCGGTCACCGGAAGACCGGGCTCGACGCCTGGTTCCGGGACGAGATCGTGTTCAGTGCCGAGGACGTCGGCCGGGGCAAGCCCTGGCCCGATCTGTTCCTGCACGCCGCCGAGCGGATGGGGGTCGCTCCCGAGCGGTGCGTGGTCGTCGAGGACAGCGGGCCCGGCGTCCAGGCCGCCCTGGCCGCCGGCATGGACGTGTACGGGTTCACCGCGATGACGCCCGAGGAGAAGCTGACCGGGGCCAAGGGCTTCTTCGGGAGCATGGACGAGCTCCCCGCGATTTTGGGGACGTGATCCATCTACCCAGCGGTAGGTTCCGGCCCTACGCTGTGCCGCCATGACAGATGCGCGCTTGCGGCGTGGGCGGGGGTCCCTGGCGGTCAGCTTCTTCGTGCAGGGGGTCACCTTCGCCCTGCTCGTGACCCGAATACCGGCTATCCAGGACCAGTACGGGATCTCGGACGGGCTGCTGCCGGCCTTCCTCGCCGCCGTGCCGATCCTGGCCGGGGTGGCGAGCGTGGCGACCGAGAAGGCCGTCGCCAGGGTGGGGCCCGCGGTGGTCCTGCGGTGGGCGCAGCCCTTCGTGCTGCTGGCCCTCCTCGCCGTGGGGCTCGGTTCCGAGCTCTGGCACGCGGCGGTCGCGCTGGGGCTCTTCGGGATCGCGGTCGGTGCGCTCGACGCGTCCATGAACATGTTGGGGGTGAGCCTCCAGCGGGCGTACGGCCGGAGCATCATGCTCGGCTTCCACGCCTCGTACAGCCTCGGCGGGATCGCGGGGGCCTCGCTGGCCTGGGCGGGGGCGCACTGGCACCTGTCGTTGTTCGTCTCCTACCTGCCGGTGGTGGCCGTGCTGCTGCCCGTCGCGTTCGTCGGCAGCCGGTGGTACGTGGCCGGTGAGGGGTCCGTGCCGGCCGGGGCGGGGGAGGGGAGCGGTGTCGCCTTCAAGGTGCTGCTGCCGCTCTGTCTCGTGATGACCTTCGCGTACATCGGGGACTCGACCGTCTCCAACTGGAGTGCCAAGTACCTCCAGGACGTGCTCGGCAGTTCCGAGGAGCTGGCGACCGTGCCGTACAACGCGTACATGGTGACGACGCTGCTCGGGCGGACCGTCGGGGACCTCGGGGTCCGGCGGCTGGGGGCCGTCGCGGTCGTCCGGGCGGGGACGGTGCTGGCGGGCCTCGGGTTCGCGCTGGTCGCGCTGGCTCCGGGCGCCTGGGCGGGGATCGCCGGGTTCACGGTGCTGGGGTTCGGGCTGAGCGTGATCGTGCCGCAGACCTTCGCCGCGGCGGGACGGCTGTTCCCGGCAGCCAGTGACGCGGCGGTCGCGCGGCTCAACGTCTTCAACTACGTCGGTTTCCTCGTCGGGTCCCCCCTGGTGGGGGCGCTCGGGGACGCGTGGAGCTATCGGGGGGCCATGGCGGTGCCGATGGTGCTGGTCCTGGTGACGGTGGTGTACGCCACGTCGTTCGGTTTGCGAGAGGCCCGATACGGTGGCGGGCATGAGCGGCCGCGCACTGTTGATGTGGGATGAAGCTGTCACGCAGTACGACTTCGGGTCCGAGCATCCGATGGATCCGGTACGGCTCGCGCTGACGATGTCGCTGGTGCGGGCCTACGGGCTCGACCGGGCGGTGGACGTGGTGGCGGCGAGCCCGGCCGGGGAGTCGACGCTGCGGCTCGTGCACCGCGAGGACTACGTGGCGGCGGTGCGGGCGGCGTCGGCGGACCCGCGCCGGGCCGACCAGGCGTACGGGCTCGGCACGGTCGACGATCCGGCGTTCGCCGGGATGCACGAGGTGTCGGCGCTGATCGCCGGGCAGTCGGTGGGCGCGGCGGAGGCGATCTGGCGCGGGGAGGCCGCGCACGCGGTGAACTTCGCGGGCGGCCTGCACCACGCGATGCCGGGCGGCGCATCCGGGTTCTGCATCTACAACGACGCCTCGCTCGCCATCGCCCGGTTGCTCGAACTGGGCGCCGAGCGGGTCGCGTACGTGGACGTGGACGTGCACCACGGGGACGGGGTGCAGGCGGCGTTCTGGGACGATCCGCGGGTCCTGACGGTCTCGCTGCACGAGCATCCGCGGACGCTGTTCCCGCAGACGGGCTGGCCGGAGGAGACCGGCGGGGCGGGGGCCGGCGAGGGCGGGGCCGTGAACGTGGCGCTGCCGGCCGGGACGGGGGACGCGGGGTGGCTGCGGGCCTTCCACGCGGTCGTGCCGGAGCTGCTCGCGGACTTCCGGCCGCAGGTGCTGGTGACGCAGCACGGGGCGGACACGCACTTCGAGGATCCGCTGGCGCATCTGGCGGTGTCGCTGGACGCGCAGCGGGCGGTGCAGGAGGTCTGTCACGAGCTCGCGCACGCGCACGCGGAGGGGCGCTGGCTGGCCCTGGGCGGTGGCGGGTACGCGGTGGTGGACGTCGTGCCGCGGTCGTGGACGCATCTGGTGGGGATCGCGGCGCACGCTCCGGTGGACCCGGAGTCGGTGATCCCGGCGTCCTGGCGGGACGAGGCGTACGCGCGGACCCGGCAGCCGGGACCGCTGCGGATGACGGACGGGCGGTGGCCGGTGGGCTTCCGGGACTGGGCCGAGGGGTACGACCCGGCGGACCGGCTCGACCAAGCGGTGCTGGCGACGCGGAAGGCGGCCTTCCCGCTGCGGGGGCTGCTCGCCTAGGCGATCTAGAACGTTCTCCTGGGCGTTACGCCGACGGTGGGGTGTCCGGGAGGTTCGGGTCCCCGGGCGGGGGTGTTCCGGCAGCATCGGACGGGTGTTGAGTACCGGGGCGCTGCGGGCGCATCTGTTGGCGTCGGGGTTGGCCGGCACGGTGGCGACCTCGCGGGAGGAGAACCTGCGGAGCTATCGGCTCTTCGCCGCGCGCGATCCGCGGGTGCTGCTCGGGCTCGACCCCGACTGGGGGTGGGACGAGGCGGGACTGCTGCGGCTGATGGCCGACAAGTGCGGGGTGTCGGGGGATCCGGCGCACCGGTCGGGGCCGGACGCCATCGATCCGGAGCGTACGGTGCGGGGGCTCGACGCCTTCGCCGCGCGCTTGGGCGCGGCGGCCGCGCGGCGGGTTCCGGTGCTCTTCGGGACGGGTCATCCGCACCGTCTGCTCGGTTTCTACGTCGCTCTCGCAGACGCTTTGTCGGCGGCGGGATGTCTTGTCCTCACACCGGCGCAGGGGCGATGTGTCGACATAACGACCCGGTTCGGCGTACGCACGTACCTCCTCGACTACGTACGCGGGGTCGCGCTGGTACGGGAACCGGGGCCCCCCGTGGACGGGCGCGTGCCGGGGGCGCATTCCCACTCGCCGCTGCCGGTCAGGGCCGCTCTGGAGACCGCGGCCGAGGACGGCGGGCCGCTGCCGGAGCTCGTGGTGGGGGACCACGGATGGGTCTGCGGGGCAGGTCAGCTGGGTATCGAGGCCATCGGTCTCGCCGATACGGATGATCCTGCTCTGTTCGTCGGGGAGGCCGAGGGGCAGGTGTCGGTGGCCGTACCGCTTGACGACGGGGTGTGCTCCGCCTCGTACCTCCCGCTGACGCGCTATGTACTCAATCGAGCGTGTCTGTCACGGTAAACGGCCGATGGCAGCTCCTCTTCCCCACTCGTACCACCCGCCCCTAGTCTGGAGAGTGAGCGCTCGGCGACGAAGAGTCACCGGAGGGGAAGCCGGTGGGCGTCGCGGCGGAAGGTACAGGTGGGTCATGGCTGCTGGCGATCGACCTCTCAACGAGGTCAAGTTTCTGACCGTGGCGGAAGTCGCCTCGGTGATGCGCGTGTCGAAGATGACCGTGTACCGCTTGGTGCACAGCGGTCATCTGCCGGCGATCCGGGTGGGCAGGTCCTTCCGGGTTCCGGAACAGGCCGTTCACGAGTACCTGAGGGAGTCCTTCGTGGGGGTGGGGACCGCGTAGCGAGCGCGCGGCCGTAACGCCGGGAGAGCTCTGTATGGCCCTCGGATTACAAGCGTGGTCCTCGGGACGGTAGGCTAGGCCGACGTAGGTCGTGTGGGCCCAGACGCCCCGCACCGATCCCCGCCGAGGCGGGGATGTTCCGAGAAGTGAGCGAGGGTAGTCGTGGGCTCTGTTATCAAGAAGCGGCGCAAGCGGATGGCGAAGAAGAAGCACCGCAAGCTGCTCAAGCGCACGCGCGTTCAGCGTCGCAACAAGAAGTAAGGCGACAGCTGCTTCGCAGCGTTGTGCGTCAGGCGTGGCCCTTCACCGTTCGCGGTGGGGGGCCACGCCTCTTTGATAGGGCCACGCTTTTATCCCGCGGAAATGTCGAGGCGCTACGGTGTCGACCAACGGAAGCGACCGACAGAGACGGACGGAAGCGACCGACGGAAGACGGACGGAAGGCGCTGATCTTGGGCAAGGTCGTGCTCGTCACCGGTGCCGCCCGGCATCTGGGCGGCCGCTTCGTGCGGCGCATCCAGCGGGACCCGGAAGTGGAGCGGGTGATCGCCGTGGACGCGGTCGATCCCGCGCACCAGCTCGGCGCCGCCGAGTTCGTACGGGCGGACATCCGCCGGCCCGAGATCGCCAAGGTCCTCGCCGAGCACGACGTCGACACGGTGGTCCACCTCGACGTCACCGGCACGGCGCTCGGCGGCGGCGGCCGGACGTCGGTCAAGGAGACCAACGTCATCGGCACCATGCAGCTCCTCGGCGCCTGCCAGAAGTCGCCGCGGATCCGGCGGCTGGTGATCAAGTCCAGTACGAGCGTCTACGGCTCCGCGCCCCGGGACCCGGCCGTCTTCACCGAGACGACGTCCGCGAAGTCCCTGCCGAGCGGCGGGTTCGCGAAGGACGCCGTCGAGGTCGAGGGGTACGTCCGGGGCTTCGCCCGCCGCCGGCCGGACGTGGCGGTGTGCGTGCTGCGGTTCGCGAACATCCTCGGGCCCCGGATCGACTCCCCGCTCACCGAGTACCTGGCGCTGCCGGTGCTGCCGACCGTCCTCGGCTACGACCCGCGGCTGCAGTTCGTCCACGAGGACGACGTGATCGACGTCCTGCGCCTGGCGGCGCACGAGCCCCGCAGGGCGACCCAGAACAGCGGCACGTTCAACGTGGCCGGGGACGGGGTGCTGCTGCTCTCCCAGTGCGCGCGGCGGCTCGGACGGCCGACGGTGCCGGTGCTGCTGCCGGCGGTCACCTGGGTGGGCACCGCGCTGCGCACGGTCGGGATCACCGACTTCGCGCCCGAGCAGATCCGGCTCCTCACGCACGGCCGGGTCGTCTCGACGGCCCACACGCGCGAGGTCCTCGGCTTCGTGCCGCGCTACTCGACGGCGGAGGCGCTCGCCGACTTCGCGCGGGGCCGGGGGCCGGGGCTGCTGCCGCCCGAGCTGCTCGCCGGGGCGGTCGACCGGCTCGCCGGACGGCTGGCTCCGTCGGCCGCTCCCTCCACCGAAGCTTCCACCCTTCACCACGGCGCCTGAGGAGACCCGACTGCGATGGCGGACGCCAAGGTCATTCCGTTCGACGACGACCGCTCACGGGCCCGTCGGCGGCCTGTCAGGGCCGAGGGCGAGGCGGCGGCCGTGCGGGCCCTGCCGGGGCCCCAGCAGGCGCCTGAGGAGGCCGGGGAGCAGGGGGAGGCCGAGCGGCTCTCCGGGGCCGGGCCGGAGCCGGCCCCGGAGCCGGAGCGGGCCGCTGCCGGCGGGAGCGGCTGGGAGCGGAGGCTCGCGAGCGGGCTCGCGTTCCTGCGGCGACGGGTCACCGGCGAGTACGAGGTCGACGAGTTCGGCTACGACGAGGAGCTCACCGACCAGGTCCTGATGTCGCTGCTGCGCCCGCTGTACGAGAAGTACTTCCGGGTGGAGGTGAAGGGCGTCGAGAACATCCCGGCCGAGGGCGGGGCGCTGATCGTCGCCAACCACTCCGGGACGGTGCCGCTGGACGGGCTGATGATGCAGGTCGCCGTCCACGATCACCATCCGGCCGGGCGGCACCTGCGGCTGCTGGCGGCGGACCTGGTCTTCGTCCTGCCCGTCGTCAACGAGCTGGCCCGCAAGGCGGGGCACACGCTGGCCTGTGCGGAGGACGCGGAGCGGCTGCTGCGCGCCGGCGAGATCGTCGGGGTGATGCCGGAGGGCTTCAAGGGGATCGGGAAGCCCTTCGGGGAGCGGTACAAGCTCCAGCGGTTCGGGCGGGGCGGCTTCGTCTCGACGGCGCTGCGGGCCGGGGTGCCGATCGTGCCGTGCTCGATCGTGGGGGCGGAGGAGATATACCCGATGCTCGGGAACGCCAAGACCCTGGCGCGGGTGCTCGGCTTCCCGTACTTCCCGCTCACCCCGACCTTCCCCTGGCTGGGGCCGCTCGGGGCGCTGCCGCTGCCGACGAAGTGGACGATCCAGTTCGGCGAGCCGATCGAGACGGACTCGTACGCGCCGGAGGCGGCGGAGGACCCGATGCTGATGTTCAACCTGACGGACCAGGTGCGGGAGCAGATCCAGCACACGCTCTACAAGTTGCTGGTGGAGCGGCGGTCGGTGTTCTTCTGACCGGTGCTTCGGCCGGTGCTCTGACCGGTGCTTTCGGCCGGTGCTTCGACCGGTGCTTTCGAGGCAGGAAGAAGGGGCGCCCCCGTCCGTGGGGGCGCCCCTTCTCCTTGCTAGCGAGCGTCCTCGCTGTCGATGCCGAGGCCCGGAAGGAGACCCGGCAGAAGTGGCGGAAGGGTCACGTCCGGCACGTCCGGGGTCGACTGCTCCTCCGTGGGGGCCGTCGGCGTGCCCGTCGGGGAGGGGTTGAGCAGTCCGCCGGCTCCGCCGCCGAGGAGGCCGTCGTCCTCGGTCGAGCCGGTGCCGCCGCCCGTGCTCGGGGTGGCTCCCGCGCTGGACCCGGACGGGCGGGGCGAGGCGGAGTGGCTGCCCGACGAGGGGGACGTCTCCTGGCCGGTGGGCGTCCGGTGGCTGTCCGTGCCCTGGGTGCCCTGGGGCACGGTGGGGCTGCTTCGCGGCCCTTCCGAGCCGATCGCGCCCTTCTCGGGGGTGCGGGGCAGCACCGACTGGAGCGGCTCGACGTCTTCGTCTATGGCGTCGAAGACGTCCGTCACCTCGCTGCCGACGTCCGCCAGTTGGACGGGGAGCCGGTCGCGGAGGCCGTTCCAGGTGCTCCGGTGGGCCTGGGCGAAGGAGTTGAGCCGGGCCATCGGGCCGATCTCGCCGTCCCGCTCGTACGCCGCGCGGAGCAGCCGGTGGCCCTCGGCGGCGTCGTGCTTCATGCCGCCCAGGACGCGGCGGATCTCTGCGAGGGACTCGTGGTCGAGCTCCCCGGCGCGGCCGCGCTCCATGAGCCGACGGGCCTCGCTGAGGCGGGTGGAGGCCTGGTCGAGGTAGATGCCGCCGCGGTCCGCGTCGTCGTCCGCCATGCCCAGCTTGATGTCCTCCATGCCCCGCTTGAGTCCGTAGAGCGAGTCACCCGGGAGGGCGTCGGAGCTGGCAGCGGCCACTCCGCCGAAGGCGCCCGCCGCCACACCGACCGTGAGGCCGCCGGCGGCGAGGCCCTTGGTCCAGCGGGACCGGGGGCGCAGTTTCCTCAGAGGGGACGCCCGGTGGACTCCCTTGCCGGTGGACGTCCGCTGCTCCGGCACCGTAGGGCCCGCGGCGGCGCTCCCCTCCAGGAGCATCGCCTCCATGGCGGCGACGAGCTGGGCTCGCTGCACCACCTTGACCTCGGGGTCGAGCTGTGGCTTGGGCAGCTCTCCGAGGCCGTTCGCCAAGGTCAACAGCCGCCCCTGTTCGGCGGGTTCGGCCGGCTCCGCCGGGGCCTCGGGCTGCTCGGCCGCCGCGTCCTCGGACGCCCGGTCCTCCAGGGCCTGGGCGAAGGCGTTCGCCCGCCGGTGCGCCGATACGTTCGCGATCACTGGCGGCACCTCCTCTCGTCATGACGGTCGACTCCCCGGGGTGTCCGGAAGGTTGCACACCTTGAGCACATCCACACGAAAGAGTGAGTGGCTGTGGACATGGCGTGACCACAGGGAGCCTGCATCCCGCACAACGAGCGGCGCGGCACTTGGGTTACGCGCGAAAGATGATCGGACCAGTGCGTCATCGGGGCGTCACCGACTGTGAGTTGGGCGGGGGTCGTGGGGATGTGGGGGGAGGTGCGGGCGTGGGGGCGCGGACCGGGGCAGGGGGGTGCGTATGGGGGGCGCGGAGCGGTCAGCGGGCGTCGTCCGGAAGGAGGCGGGCCAGGGTGCGGACGGCCCGGTACTGGAGGGTCTTGATCGCACCCTCGTTCTTGCCCATGACCCGGGCGGTCTCGGCGACCGAGAGGCCCTGCAGGAAGCGGAGCGTCACGCACTCCTGCTGCTGGGGGTTGAGGCGGCGGACGGCGTCGAGCAGGGCGGCGTTCGACAGGGACTCCAGGACGGAGTCCTCGGGGCTGCGCTCGACCTCGTTGGCGTCGAGCATCTCGCCGGTGGTGACTTCCAGGCGGAAGCGGCTGGACTTGAAGTGGTCGGCGACCAGGTTCCGGGCGATGGTGACGAGCCAGGCGCCGAAGTCGCGGCCCTGCCAGGTGAAGGTGGAGATCCGGCGCAGGGCGCGCAGGAAGGTCTCGCTGGTGAGGTCCTCCGCCGTCGCCTTCCCGCCGACGCGGTAGTAGATGTAGCGGTAGACGGTGTCGCTGTACTGGTCGTACAGGCGGCCGAAGGCCTCGGCCTCGCCGGCCTGGGCGCGCTCGACCAGGTCCATCATGCGGGCGCTGTCACTGTCCGCGGTGGGGCGGCGGGCGGTGGTCGAGGCTCCGGAGCGGGCGCCCCGTCTGCCCACGGCGGCGCCGCCGTCGGCCAGGGCGTAGCAAGGTCCGGCGGGTGCCGGTGCGGCGAAGGCGAAGGCGGGGACAGGGCCGGCGTACGCGGTGGGGACGAAGCCGCGCAAGTGGTCGAGGACCGTTGCGCGCAGCGTAGCCAGGCCCGAGGTGTCAACCCCGACGTGTGGGTACACGAGACTCCCAGAGGCAGAGCTTCCATCACGTGCAGTGCGGGACCGTTCACCCGTCGTGGCGACGTGAGGGGTCCTTTGTGCGTCTGAGGAGAATAACGCTTCGTACAGGCAGCGCTACACCCAGTTGCTCAAATCACCGGTTCCGACGTATCTGTTACTGCTTGTAGTCGCATCAAGTCGCAGTTCGTGACCGTTTGTTGATCACTTAGCTTCCGAGTGTGACTGCGCCGGCGATGCGTTGTGCTCAAGTCCGGGAGGCGTGAGTGAACCGGGCCGCTGCGGGGTAAGGAAGCGGGAATGCCCGGGAGTCGACCTGTGCGGTGCTGTTCGACCACGGACGGGTGAGCGCGCCTGGTCCGGGGTTGTCGCAGATGATCGCAGCCGAAACGTATCGGCAGACCGGCCCGGCGGGCCGGGGCGCGACCTCGCGGGGAGCGTCAGTGGCGGCGGCGGTGCAGGGCGACCGCGGCGGCGGTGCCCCCGGCCAGCGCGCCCAGGCCCGCGGCGGCGGGGATGCCGACCTTCGCGGCCTTCCGGCCGGTCCGGTAGTCGCGCAGCCGCCAGTCCCGGTCCTTCGCGTGCTTGCGGAGCTTGGTGTCCGGGTTGATCGCGTACGGATGCCCCACCAGCGACAGCATCGGGATGTCGTTGTGCGAGTCGCTGTACGCCGCGCAGCGGCTCAGGTCGAGGCCCTCGGCGGCGGCGAGGGCCCGCACCGCCTCGGCCTTGGCCGGTCCGTGCAGGGGCTCGCCGACCAGCTTGCCCGTGTAGACGCCGTCGATCGACTCGGCGACCGTGCCCAGCGCGCCGGTCAGGCCGAGCCGGCGGGCGATGATCGTGGCCGTCTCGACCGGGGCGGCCGTCACCAGCCAGACCTTCTGCCCCGCGTCCAGGTGCGCCTGGGCGAGGGAGCGGGTGCCGGGCCAGATGCGGTCGGCCATGTACTCGTCGTAGATCTCCTCGCCGATCGACATCAGTTCGGAGACGCGGTGGCCCTTGACGATGGACAGGGCGCTGTCGCGGGCGTCCTGCATGTGCTCGGGGTCCTCGACGCCGGCGAGCCGGAACCAGGCCTGCTGCCAGGCGAAGCGCGCGAGTTCGCGGCGCTGGAAGAACTTCCGCTTGTACAGGCCGCGGCCGAAGTGGAAGATCGCGGCGCCCTGCATCACGGTGTTGTCGAGGTCGAAGAAGGCCGCCGCGCGCACGTCGCCGACGACCGGGAACTCGGGCTCGGCGGTCGCGGGTTCGGTGGCGGCGGCCTCCTCGCGCTCCTGTTCCAGCTGGAGCGAGGACTTGCGCGCCGCCTCGGCGGCGGCCTCGCCTGCCAGGACGCTGCGCGCGGTGGCGGAGCGCCTACGGGGGGTGAGCCATCCCAGAGCGGCCATGCCGTTGAGCATAGCCAGTCTGTTCGGTACTTCCCGACTTGTGAGGATGCCGGGGTGTGAACAGTCGGCGCCGACGGTGTTACGGGGGGCTGCCGGGCCCCGCAGAATGGACGCCATGTTCGGACGTACGAAGAAGAAGGACGCCGCCTCGCGGGTGGTGACGCTGATCGGCAAGCCGGGGTGTCACCTCTGCGACGACGCCCGCGTAGTGATCGAGGCCGTCTGCGCGGAGACCGGAGCATCCTGGGAGGAGAAGGACATCACCCGGGACGAGGAGCTCCACCGGGCGTACTGGGAGCAGATCCCCGTCGTCCTGATCGACGGCGAGCAGCACACCTTCTGGCGCGTGGACGCCGGACGGCTCCGGCGCGAACTGGGTGCGTGACCGGAAGGCGGTTACCATCGTGGACGTTTTGTTGGGTTTCGGGGGCGGCGTCGTGAGGAGAGTGTGCGGCTTTGCCCCCTTCGGGTTCTCAACGCTCTGACGCGCTCCGCGGTTCCGCGACGATACGAACCGGCCGCGTGACCCCGGTCACTTTGGGCGGACAAAACGGACACCATCTTTGTGCACGCGTTCACAAAGACATAGCCTGCATTCGACGGGGCGGTCTTGGGACGTATGGCCGCCTGCAGCCCCGCTCATCCCGCAGGAGCACCGTGGCAACTGGCCGAACTCACCGACCGGCGACCCGTAGCCGAGGAATTCCCGAGGCCACCGTCGCCCGGCTTCCGCTGTATCTGCGCGCACTGACCGCGCTCTCGGAGCGCTCCGTACCCACGGTCTCCTCCGAGGAGCTCGCGGCGGCGGCGGGGGTCAACTCCGCGAAGCTGCGCAAGGACTTCAGCTACCTCGGCTCGTACGGCACCCGCGGTGTCGGCTACGACGTCGAGTACCTCGTCTACCAGATCTCCCGCGAGCTCGGCCTGACCCAGGACTGGCCCGTCGTGATCGTCGGCATCGGCAACCTCGGCGCCGCCCTCGCCGGCTACGGCGGCTTCGCCTCCCGCGGCTTCCGCGTCGCCGCGCTCATCGACGCCGACCCCGCCATGACCGGCAAGCCGGTCGCCGGGATCCCCGTCCAGCACAGCGACGACCTCGAGAAGATCATCAGCGAGGACGGCGTCTCCATCGGCGTCATCGCGACCCCGGCCGGCGTCGCCCAGCAGGTCTGCGACCGGCTCGTGGCCGCCGGAGTCACCTCCATCCTGAACTTCGCCCCCACCGTGCTCTCCGTGCCCGACGGCGTGGACGTCCGCAAGGTCGACCTCTCCATCGAGCTGCAGATCCTCGCCTTCCACGAGCAGCGCAAGGCCGGCGAGGAGACGAGCACCGAGGAGGGCCCCGACACGGGCGCCGAGCCCGAGGCCGCCACGGCCGTCGTGCCGCCGGCCCCCCGCGGCGCCGCGGGCGACACCGGCCACAAGGGACCCGACGGGGACGTCCCCGCGGTGATGCCGGCATGAGCCTCCTCGTCGTCGGACTGAGCCACCGCAGCGCCCCCGTCTCCATCCTGGAGCGGGCCTCGCTGTCGGCGGACACCCAGGCCAAGCTGCTCCAGGACACCCTCGCCGCCGAACCGGCCGCCGAGGCCACCGTCCTGGCCACCTGCAACCGCATCGAGCTCTACGCCGACGTGGACAAGTTCCACGCCGGTGTCGCCGAGCTGTCCACGCTCCTCGCGCAGCACAGCGGCGTCGGCCTGGACGAGCTCACTCCTTATCTCTATGTGCACTACGAGGACCGGGCCGTCCACCACCTCTTCTCGGTGGCCTGCGGCCTCGACTCCATGGTCGTCGGCGAGGGCCAGATCCTCGGCCAGATCAAGGACACCCTCGCCCTCGGCCAGGACCTCCACACCGCGGGCCGGCTCCTCAACGACCTGTTCCAGCAGGCCCTGAGGGTCGGCAAGCGCGCCCACAGCGAGACCGGGATCGATCGCGCCGGACAGTCGCTCGTCACCTTCGGCCTGGAGCAGCTCGCCCAGGACACGGAGGTCGAGACCTGGGCCAAGGGCAAGAAGGCCCTCGTCATCGGCGCCGGGTCGATGTCCTCGCTCGCCGCCGCCACGCTCGCGCGCTCCGGCGTCTCCGAGATCGTCATCGCCAACCGCACCCTGGCCCGCGCCGAGCGGCTCGCGCAGATCCTGACCGAGCCCGGCGGCACGGGAGTCGCCGCACACGCGGTCGAGATGGTTGCCGTCGGCGACGAACTGACACGTGCCGACATCGTCGTCTCCTGCACCGGCGCCACCGGCCTCGTCCTCACCGGCGAGGCCGTCGAGGCCGCCGCGCGGACACGCACGGCCCCGCTCTTCCTGCTCGACCTCGCCATGCCCCGCGACATCGACGCCGCCGCCCACCGGGTCCCCGGCGTCCGGCTCGTCGACATCGAGTCGCTCGCCGAGGCCTCCGCCGACGCGCCCATGGCCGCCGACGTCGACCAGGTGCGCGGCATCGTCTCCGACGAGGTCGCCGCCTTCGGCGCCGCCCAGCGCGCCGCCCACATCACCCCGACCGTGGTCGCCCTGCGCACCATGGCCGCCGACGTGGTGGCCAGCGAGGTCGCCCGCCTGGAAGGCCGCCTCCCCGGCCTCGACGACAAGCAGCGCGCCGAGATCACCCAGACCGTGCGCCGCGTCGTCGACAAGCTCCTGCACGCGCCGACCGTGCGGGTCAAGCAGCTGGCCAGCGAGCCCGGCGGCGCCGGGTACGCGGACGCGCTGCGGACACTCTTCGACCTCGACCCGGAGACGGTGGCTTCTGTCAGCCGGGCCGACCTGAATGACGCCGACGTCAAGAACCGAGGGCGAGTATGACCGAGAGGGCACTGAGGCTCGGGACCAGGCGCAGCAAGCTCGCCATGGCCCAGTCCGGGCACGTGGCCGACGCCGTCCGGCAGCTGACCGGCCGGCCCGTCGAGCTCGTGGAGATCACGACGTACGGGGACACCTCCCGGGAGCACCTCGCGCAGATCGGCGGCACCGGCGTCTTCGTCGCCGCCCTGCGCGACGCGCTGCTCGCCGGCGAGGTGGACTTCGCCGTGCACTCCCTGAAGGACCTGCCGACCGCCCAGCACCCCGACCTGGTGCTGGCCGCGATCCCCCGCCGCGAGGACCCGCGCGACGTACTGATCGCCCGCGAGGGCCTCACGCTGGACCGGCTGCCCCGGGGCGCCCGGGTCGGCACCGGCTCCCCGCGGCGGATGGCACAGCTCCACGCCCACGCGCGGGGCCACGGCCTGGACATCACCTGCGTCCCCATCCGCGGCAACGTCGACACCCGCGTCGGCTACGTCCGCAAGGGCGAGCTCGACGCGGTCGTCCTGGCCGCCGCCGGACTCAACCGCATCGGCGGGACCGACGAACTCCTCGACGGCCTCTCCGCCGAGCCGCTGGCCGTCGACACCGTCCTGCCCGCCCCCGGCCAGGGGGCCCTGGCCGTCGAATGCCTGGCGTCGAACACCGAACTCGTCGCCGCGCTCGCGCCGCTCGACGACCCGCACACGCGGGCCGCCGTGACCGCCGAGCGATCCCTGCTCGCCGCCCTGGAGGCCGGCTGCTCCGCACCCGTGGGTGCGCTGGCCGACCTGCTGGCCGACGACCCCGGTCACGGGCAGGTTGTCACCGAAATGCGCCTGCGCGGCGTCGTCGGCACCACCGACGGCTCGACGCTGGTGCAGCTGTCCACCACCGGACCCGTACCCACCTCGCACGACGAGGCCCTGGCGCTCGGACGCGAACTCGCGGACGAGATGCTCGCCAAGGGTGCGGCCGGTCTTATGGGGGAGCGAGCACTTTGAACCCCACCAGCCCGACCACCAGCCCGCTGTCCCCGGCCCTCGCGGGCCACGGGCACGTCACATTCCTCGGCGCAGGACCCGGCGACCCCGGTCTCCTGACCCTCAGGGCCGTGGAGGCCCTCGCCGGAGCGGATGTCCTGATCGCCGAGCCGGAGGTGCTCGAGGTCGTTCGCGGCCATGCGCGCGTGGGGGTGAGCACGCCTGAGCTGACGGTCATTGACGAGACGTCAACAACCGCCGGTGTCCCCGTGTTGAGGGATGCCGCCAATCTTGTCATGGAGGCCGCGCGGGGCGGCAGGCGGGTCGTCCGTGCGGTGACCGGCGACCCCGGACTCGACGGGAACGCGGGCGCCGAGATGCTCGCCTGCGCCGCCGAGGGCATCCCCTTCGAGGTCGTCCCCGGCGTCGCCACGGCCGTCGGCGTGCCCGCCTACGCCGGTGTGCCGCTGCGCGACGCACAGGGCACCGACGTGCGCTTCGTCGACGCCCGGACCGCCGACGAGCGGTGCTGGGCCGAGGTCGGCGCCTCCGACGGGACCGTCGTCGTCTCCACGTCCCTGGACTCGGTCGCCGCGGCGGCCGGCGAGCTGGTGGCGGCAGGCCGTAAGCCGGACACCCCGCTCACCGTCACCATCGCCGGCACCACCACCCGCCAGCGGACCTGGAACGCCACCCTCGGGACGATCGCCCAGGTCTTCAAGCAGGGCAAGGTCCTCCCCTCCCCCGAGGGACACCGGCCCGTCATAGCCGTGGTCGGCGAGCGCAGCGCCCCGGCGCAGCGGGACCAGCTGTCGTGGTTCGAGTCGAAGCCGCTCTTCGGGTGGCGGGTCCTCGTGCCGCGCACCAAGGAGCAGGCCGCGTCGCTCTCCGACCAGCTGCGTTCGTACGGCGCCGTGCCGCACGAGGTGCCGACCATCGCCGTCGAGCCGCCGCGCACCCCGCAGCAGATGGAGCGGGCGGTCAAGGGACTCGTCACCGGCCGGTACGAGTGGATCGCCTTCACCTCCGTGAACGCCGTCAAGGCCGTGCGGGAGAAGTTCGAGGAGTACGGGCTCGACGCCCGCGCCTTCGCCGGCATCAAGGTCGCGGCGGTGGGCGAGCAGACCGCGGCGGCCCTGGTGGACTTCGGCGTGAAGCCGGACCTCGTGCCGAGCGGCGAGCAGTCCGCGGCCGGGCTGCTGGAGGACTGGCCGCCGTACGACCCCGTCTTCGACCCGATCGACCGCGTCTTCCTGCCGCGCGCCGACATCGCGACCGAGACGCTGGTCGCGGGCCTGATCGAACTCGGGTGGGAGGTCGACGACGTCACCGCCTACCGGACCGTCCGGGCCTCGCCGCCGCCGGCGGACACGCGGGAGGCGATCAAGGGCGGCGGCTTCGACGCCGTGCTCTTCACGTCGTCCTCGACCGTGCGGAACCTCGTCGGCATCGCCGGCAAGCCGCACAACGTGACCGTGATCGCGTGCATCGGGCCCGCCACGGCCAAGACCGCCGAGGAGCACGGGCTCCGGGTCGACGTGCTCTCGCCCGAGCCGTCCGTCCACAAGCTCGCCGAGGCCCTCGCGGACTTCGGCCTGCGGCGCCGGGAGTCCGCGCTGGAGGCGGGGGATCCGGTGACACGGCCGAGCGAGCGGCGACCGGGGGCGCGGCGGCGTCGCACGACGTAACGGGGTTGTGGGGTGCGGGTCCGGCTTCCGGACCCGCACCCTGAGCGTTTCCGGGTCGGTACGCCCGCCACTTGCCGTGTGGCCGCGCCCTGCTGGGCGGTGCCCCCCGCACCTCCGTGTGGGCAGTCGTCCCGCTCGAGCAGGGGGGACCCCCTTGCCCCAGCGGAACGACTGCCCACGACGGGGGTGGGCGTATGCCCACAACGCGTCGGTAAGGGCACGGCGCGCGCGGGCGTAGCCTCGGATTCATGAACTCGTACGGATCCTTTCCCGGGGCGCGCCCGCGGCGGCTGCGGACGACGCCCGTCATGCGCCGGATGGTGGCCGAGACGCGGCTGCATCCCGCCGACCTGATCCTGCCCGCGTTCGTGCGCGAGGGGATCACCGAGCCCGTGCCGATCCAGGCCATGCCCGGGGTCGTGCAGCACACCCGGGACACCCTGCGCAAGGCCGCCGTGGAGGCGCTGGAGGCCGGGGTCTCCGGCATCATGCTCTTCGGCGTGCCCGAGGACGCGAAGAAGGACGGCGCCGGGACGGCCGGCACGGACCCCGACGGGATCCTGCAGGTCGCCATCCGGGACGTGAAGGCCGAGGTCGGCGACGACCTGGTCATCATGTCGGACCTGTGCCTGGACGAGTTCACCGACCACGGCCACTGCGGCGTCCTGGACGCCCGGGGACGGGTCGACAACGACGCCACGCTGGAACGTTACGCCGAGATGGCCCAGGTCCAGGCCGACGCCGGCGTCCACGTCGTCGGCCCCTCCGGGATGATGGACGGCCAGGTCGGGGTCGTCCGCGACGCCCTGGACACCATCGGCAAGGAGGACGTGGCGATCCTGGCCTATACGGCCAAGTACTCGTCCGCCTTCTACGGGCCCTTCCGCGAGGCCGTCGGCTCCTCCCTCAAGGGCGACCGCAAGACCTACCAGCAGGACCCCGCCAACCTCCGCGAGTCGATGCGCGAGCTCGCCCTCGACCTGGAGGAGGGCGCCGACATGGTCATGGTCAAGCCGGCCGGCCCCTACCTCGACGTGCTCGCCAAGGTCGCCGACGCGGTCGACGTGCCCGTCGCCGCCTACCAGATCAGCGGCGAGTACGCGATGGTCGAGGCCGCCGCCGAGAAGGGCTGGATCGACCGCGACAAGGCGATCATGGAGACCCTCACCGGCATCCGCCGCGCCGGCGCCCGGATGATCCTCACCTACTGGGCCACCGAGGCCGCCCGGAACCTGTCCGCCGGACGCCGATAGCCGGGACCTAGTCCCACCAGAAGCTCCACACCGGGGCGTCCACCAGCGCCTCCCGGGCGTACTCGCGCAGGCCGTCATGGTTCCCCTGCGTGATGTTGTCCGGGCAGAACGCGAAGTGCTCCGCCGCCACCGCCTCGGCCTCCTCCACGGTCCGGGGCGGGGCGGCCACCGAGACCACCAGCTGGTCGAAGGTGAGCGCGACGACACGGGCGCCGAAACGGTCCTCCCAGGAGCGCAGCACCGCGCACAGACGGGCCACGTCGTTCTCGTGGTTCAGCGGCCCGCTCCAGCCGATGACCGCCGGTATGTCGGCGCTCCGCCGAGCCGGGACCAGCGCCGGGCGGGCGTCGTCCAGCCAGAAGCCCGGCTCCGTCAGCATCTCCGCGACGGTGGCCGCCGCCCGGTCGGGGTCCGTGGTCAGGGGCCGGGCCGGAGCCAGGCCCGGCCAGCCCGCGGCGAACGGAGCCACGACCCCCTCGTACCCGGGCTGCTCGCCGAACAGCTCCTCCACGGAGGCGGCCACCGCGGGGTCCCGCTCCTCCTCCGGTATCTCGTCGGCCGCGTAGTGGCCCCAGAACTCCGCGAGGACCCCGTCCGCGTCATGGTCCGCCGGGTCGCTCATCCGCCCCGGCTCCAGCCCCCACCTGTCCAGGCCCCACTCACCGCCCAGCAGCACCGGCAGCAGCCCCGCCGTCCGCGCCGCCGGGCGCAGCGCCGCCCAGGCGGCGGGTCCCGCCGCGCCGTGCCCCGACCAGAGGTACGGAGCGTCCGCCGGGCCCGTCAGGGCACCGGGCGGCAGGTCGAGGCCGAGGGAACGTCCGGTCGGATCGGACACGAGCCTGGGCAGCTGGTTCGGGATCATCGCCATGATCAGAAGCTAGGGGCAGCCACTGACAACGGGGCGAGTGGTGGGGCGGCACCGGGCGGCGCACCCTGGAGTGGTAGCCGACAGGTACCTCGGTGGAGGTGGTCCTCATGATGCACACGCTTGTCGGATGGCATGTGGAGATGGAGTTCCAGGAGGAAGGCGACCGGACACGGGCCGCGGCCATGGTCCGGCTCGGCGACGGCACCGAGTTCCGGGCCCACGGCACCGCGAACCGGCACCCGTCCGATCCGGAACAGCTGCGGGTGGGCGAGGAGATCGCCGGCGCCCGCGCCCTCATGGACCTCGCCTCACAGCTCCTCCAGAAGGCCCACAAGGAGATCGACGAGGTGTCCGGCCGGACCTCGCACACCATCCGTTGACGACGAAGCCCCCGGTACGGCGTTCCGCACCGGGGGCTTCGTTCCGGACGTGTCAGAGGCGCTCGGGCGTCCGGATGCCCAGCAGGGCCATGCCCTGGTGCAGCGTGCGGGCCGTCAGGTCACAGAGGAAGAGGCGGTTCTCCGCGACCTCCTTCGCCGGCTCCGGCTTGATGACCGGGCACTGGTCGTAGAACGTCGTGTACAGCGAGGCGAGCTGGTACAGGTAGGCGGTGAGCTTGTGCGGCGCGTACTCCGCGGCCGCCTCGGACACCGTCTCGGCGAACTGGTCCAGGTGCAGGCCGAGCGCACGCTCGGCCGGAGCGAGCTCCAGCTCCGGGTGGGCGACGGGGGTACGGTCACCGGCCTTGCCGAAGATCGACCTGATACGGGCGTACGCGTACTGCAGGTACACCGACGTGTCGCCGTTCAGCGACACCATCTGGTCCAGGTCGAACTTGTAGTCCCGCGCCGCGGACGTCGACAGGTCCGCGTACTTCACCGCGCCGATGCCGACGAACTGGCCGTTCTCGACGATCTCCGTCTCGGTCAGGCCCACCTTCTCGGCCTTCTCGCGGACGACCGCCGTCGCCCGGTCCACCGCCTCGTCCAGCAGGTCCACCAGCCGCACCGTCTCGCCCTCACGGGTCTTGAACGGCTTGCCGTCCTTGCCCAGGACCGTGCCGAAGGCCAGCTGGACGGCCTTCACCTCGTCGTTCAGCCAGCCGGCCCGGCGGGCCGTCTCGAAGACCATCTTGAAGTGCAGCGACTGACGGGCGTCCACCACGTACAGCAGGGAGGTCGCCTTCAGGTTCTGCACCCGGTCCCGGATCGCCGACAGGTCCGTCGCCGCGTAGCCGAAGCCGCCGTCGGACTTCTGCACGATCAGCGGCGTCGGATTGCCGTCCGGGCCCTTCACGTCGTCGAAGAACACGCACAGCGCGCCCTCGGAGCGGACCGCGACGCCCGACTCCTCCAGGATGCGGCAGGTCTCCACCAGCATGTCGTTGTACCCGGACTCGCCGACGACGTCCCCGTCCCGGATGTCCATGTCCAGCTTGTCGAAGACCGAGTAGAAGTAGATCTTCGACTCGTCGACGAACCGCTGCCAGAGGGCCAGGGTCTCCTCGTCGCCGGCCTGGAGGTCCACGACCCGGGCACGCGCCCGCGTCTTGAACTCCTCGTCCGAGTCGAACAGGGCCCGCGAGGCCTTGTACAGCCGGTTCAGGTTCGACATGGCCTCCTCGCCGGAGACCTCCGCCTCCGACGAGTGGTCCAGCTCGTGCGGGTGCTCGATCAGGTACTGGATGAGCATGCCGAACTGGGTGCCCCAGTCGCCGATGTGGTGGCGCCGGACCACCGTCTCGCCGGTGAACTCCAGGATCTCGACCATCGCCGCGCCGATCACGGCCGACCGCAGGTGGCCGACGTGCATCTCCTTGGCCACGTTCGGCTGGGCGTAGTCGATGACCGTCGTGCCCGCCGACTCGTTGAACGGCACGCCGAGACGCGCGTCCGCCGCACGGGCCGCGAGGGTGTCGACGATCGCCGCGTCCGTCACCGTGATGTTCAGGAAGCCGGGGCCCGAGACCTCGATCTCCTTCAGGACGTCGTTCGCCGGGATCGCCTCGACGACCTTCGTCGCCAGCTCACGCGGATTGCCCTTGAGCTGCTTGGCCAGCGCCAGGATGCCGTTGGCCTGGAAGTCGGCCCGGTCGCTTCGTCGCAGCAGCGGGTCGGCGGACGCGGCGTCCGGCAGAGCCGCCGAGAGGCCGTCCGCGAGGCGCTGCTGCACGGTCGAAGCGAGGGAAGGGACCGAGGCCATGAGCTTCCGTTCCGTCGGAGGAGTCCAGTGGAGGGGTCCAGAGGAGTCCGGTGGTCTATTTCGCTTGTCAAGTGTCCCATGGGAGAGCAACGTGTTTTCTCCCCCTGTGGACAACTTCGGAGCGCGTCGTTCCGTCTGGGACAATGACAGACGTAGAGCTGTAAGGCTTTGACGCTTCAAGAAAGAAGGACGTACGACCGTGGCTCAGAGCAGCACCGAGACCGACTGGGTCTCCCGTTTCGCGGACGAGGTCATCGCCGAGTCGGAGCGACGTGCGCCTGGCAAACCGGTCGTCGTCGCCTCCGGCCTCTCCCCGTCCGGCCCGATCCACCTCGGCAACCTCCGCGAGGTCATGACCCCGCACCTGGTCGCCGACGAGATCCGCCGCCGCGGGTACGAGGTCCGGCACCTCATCTCCTGGGACGACTACGACCGCTACCGCAAGGTGCCGGGCGGCATCGAGGGCATCGACGCCTCCTGGGCCGAGCACATCGGCAAGCCGCTGACCTCCGTCCCGGCCCCCGCCGGCTCGCCCCACCCCAACTGGGCCGAGCACTTCAAGGCCGCCATGGTCGAGTCCCTCGCCGAGCTGGGCGTCGAGTACGACCCGATCAGCCAGACCGAGCAGTACACCGCCGGCGCGTACCGCGAGCAGATCCTGCACGCGATGAAGCACCGCGGCGACATCGACGCCATCCTCGACCAGTACCGGACGAAGAAGGCCCCGAAGAAGCAGTCCCAGAAGCCCGTCGACGAGGCCGAGCTGGAAGCCGAGGAGGGCTCCGGCGCCGCCGCCGAGGACGACGGCTCCGGCGGCGCCTCCGGCTACTTCCCGTACAAGCCCTACTGCGGACAGTGCGAGAAGGACCTCACCACCGTCACGTCCTACGACGACGACACCACCGAGCTCGCCTACACCTGCACCAGCTGCGGCTTCTCCGAGACCGTCAAGCTCAGCGAGTTCAACCGCGGCAAGCTGGTCTGGAAGGTCGACTGGCCCATGCGCTGGGCCTACGAGGGCGTCATCTTCGAGCCCTCCGGCGTCGACCACTCCTCGCCCGGCTCCTCCTTCCAGGTCGGCGGCCAGATCGTCCGCATCTTCGACGGCGTCCAGCCCATCGGCCCCATGTACGCCTTCGTCGGCATCAGCGGCATGGCCAAGATGTCCTCCTCCAAGGGCGGCGTGCCCACCGCGGCCGACGCCCTGAAGATCATGGAGCCCCAGATCCTGCGCTGGCTCTACGCCCGCCGCAGGCCCAACCAGTCCTTCAAGATCGCCTTCGACCAGGAGATCCAGCGGCTCTACGACGAGTGGGACAAGCTGGAGGCCAAGGTCGCCGACGGCTCCGTCCTGCCCGCCGACGCCGCCGCCCACTCCCGCGCCACCCGCACGGCCGCCGGCGAGCTGCCGCGCACCCCGCGCCCGCTCCCGTACCGCACCCTCGCCTCCGTCATGGACATCACCGCGGGCCACGACGAGCAGACCCTGCGGATCCTCACCGAACTCGACCCCGAGAACCCGGTCACCTCCCTCGACGAGGTCCGCCCGCGCCTCGACCGCGCCGAGAACTGGATCACCAACCAGGTCCCGGCCGACCAGCGCACCGTCGTCCGCGAAGAGCCCGACACCGAGCTCCTCGGCTCCCTGGACGACGAGGGCCGCGAATCGCTCCGCCTCCTCCTGGAGGGCCTCGACACCCACTGGTCGCTCGACGGACTCACCACCCTCGTCTACGGCGTCCCGAAGGTCATGGCCGGCCTCGACCCCGAAGCCAAGCCGACCCCGGAACTGAAGCTCGCCCAGCGCGCCTTCTTCGCCCTGCTCTACAAGCTCCTCGTCAGCCGCGAGACCGGCCCGCGCCTGCCCACGCTGCTGCTCGCGGTGGGCGCGGAGCGGGTGCGCAAGCTGCTCGGCGCGTGAGCGAACGCGGACGCGCGACCTGAGCGCGCGACCTGACGCACGCGAAAGGGCCGCCACCCGGATCCTCCCGGTGGCGGCCCCTCCGCGTACAAGGCGTGGTCAGGGCGTGTCGTGCTCCGCCATGCCCTCCGCGACCCGCTTCTGAACCCCCGGGATCAGCTGGTACAGCAGGTCCATGTCCGAGGCGGGGAACTCCTGGAGGCCGTAGTGCGCCGCCACCAGCTGCGCCAGCTCCGCATCCGCCGGGAACTGGTCGTGGTCCTGGACGTACGTCCACATGATCTTGAAGACGTCCTCCTCGAAATCGTTCACCGGAGGCTGCGGCTCCTCGACGTACTCGGGATACGGCACGAACTCCTCCGGACCCGGCGGGGGCACGTCCTCCGGCCCCTGCGGCACCGGGACCGGCATGGGCTCGAGCCCCTCCACGATCTGCGGGTTGTACGTGCCCTCGTACGCCTCGGGAGAGACCTGCGGGGCATCGAACCACGGACTCTCGTGATTCACCGGCCCACCCGGCACCTGCGCCTGACCCGGCACCTGCGCCGGCCCCGGCACCTGGTCCTCCGGGCCCTGGGCCTGCGCCGGAACCGCAGCCCCCAGCGCCACCGGCTGCTGAGGCTGCGCGAGCGCCACCGCCTGCGCCTGCGCCGACACCGGCACCGGCTGAGGAGACCCCGGAGGCAGCACCGCCGGCTCGATGCCGGCCGCGGCGAGCCCCGCCGGAGCCGTCTCCGCCAACGGCACCCCGTACCGGGCCAGCCGCAGCGGCATCAACGCCTCCACCGGAGCCTTGCGCCGCCAACCCCGCCCGAAACGCGCCTGCAACCGGGCCTGATAGATCAGCCGCTCCTGCTCCAGCTTGATGACCTGCTCGTACGAGCGCAGCTCCCACAGCTTCATCCGACGCCACAACCGGAACGTCGGCACCGGCGACAGCAACCAACGGGTGATCCGCACGCCCTCCATGTGCTTGTCGGCCGTGATGTCCGCGATCCGGCCCACCGCGTGCCGCGCCGCCTCCACGGCCACCACGAACAGCACCGGGATCACCGCGTGCATGCCCACACCCAGCGGATCAGGCCAGGCGGCCGCACCGTTGAACGCGATCGTCGCCGCCGTCAGCACCCACGCGGTCTGACGCAGCAACGGGAAGGGGATCCGCAACCAGGTCAGCAGCAGATCCAGAGCGAGCAGCACACAGATGCCCGCGTCGATGCCGATCGGGAAGAAGTACGAGAAGGTGCCGAAGCCCTTCTGCAGGGCGAGCTCGCGCACAGCGGCGTACGAACCCGCGAAACCGATCCCCGCGATGATCAGCGCACCGCCGATGACGAGGCCGATGAGTATTCGGTGTGTGCGTGTCAGCTGCATCGCGGCCACCCGCGACCCCTCCCGTCATTTCGACATCCCGCGCGCACAGAGTGGCACATGTGAGCGAAGCCCGGCCCCCGGGGGAGGGACGGGCTCCGCACTCACACGGCACTCTGCGCTGGTTTGTGACTACTTGTTGGCTGCCGCGACCGCCGCGACGGCCTCCTTGACCGCCTTCACCGCACCACTCGTGATCGTCTTCTCCGACGGGGTGTCCGCACCCGCGTAACCCGCACCGTTGTACGACAGCAGGACCAGCACATTGCCCGTACGCGCCACGACCGACGTGTACACGAAGTCCTCGTCCGTCTTGCGCAGCCGGTACGTCACCGTCTTCGCCTCGTCCCCGATGCCCGTCGCCACGACCGTCCGCAGGTTCTTCGCACCCGGCGTCGCCTCGACCTTCGCGAGCTCCTTCGCGAGGTTCTCCTGCGCCCGCTCCTGACCACTGCCCAGCGAGGCATCGGACTCGTACCGGTAGAAGGACACGTCCAGCCAGCGGTACTGCGAGCCCTTCACCCCCTTGTCCTCCAGCCCGTTCCACGAACAGCCACCACGACTGGCCAGGTCACTGGAGACGGCCGGCGTGCCGTTCTTCGTCTTCGCCTTGGGCACCAAGGACGCCGTCGTCTTCGCGGAGATCGCCTTGCAGACCTCCGGCAGCTTCGCGAACCTCGCCGGCTCGACCGCCTTCGTCGTCTGCGAGGGCGACGGAGTCGCGGACGCCGACACGGTCGTCCCACCCTGCCCCTGCGCCTTGCCGGAGTCGTCGGAGTCCGAGGAGCACCCCGCGGCGACGAGCATCACCGGGACGGCGGCGCAGGCGAGTATGCGGGTGAGTCGCGTTCGCGGAGCTGATCGCTGCATGGTTCCTTCAGTCACTTGTCGTACGGTCCGGCCGACGGCCCACCGGCCGCAGCCAGGGCACACGGCCATGGACACGGCCACGGGTACGCCGACACGTTACGTGGTCGCCACCCGCTCACGGAGCGGATGCGAACGGCTACTCCTCAAGCCGCTCGGCGAGCTGCCGGGCCAGATACCGGGCCTTTTCCTGCAGTTCCGCGCTGTCGGGGGCCTCCGGGGAACCCGTCGTCTGCTCCCGGTACCAGACCGTCACGATCACGTTCGATGTGCGGAAGACCACGCTGACAGCACGCTGATGACCGTTCGCGCCGACCGCGCTGAGGGCGTCGTCCAGATACGCCACGTCCCCCAGACCCTCCAGGACCCGGGGCCCCAGACCGGTCGCGGCCGGACCGGAACCCGGGGACGCGGAACCCGTGGGCACACCGCTGGGGCTGCCGGCCGGAGCGCCCGTGGGCGCACCGGCGGGAGTGGCACCCGCCGACGGCGCCTTGCCCGCCAGAGCGGCCGACCCCGCGGCCGGCTTCCCCGCGGCGGAAGGAGCACCCGTCGCCGGAACCGTCGGAGCCGCCGTGGGAGTGGGAGGCGCCGTGGGCACCGGGATGCCCGCCGCGACCTGCTTGCGGACGTACACCTCCTGCGCCCGGTCGTCGTCGCTGACGGCCGCGTCGTACGACACCACCCGCTCGACGTCGAGGGAGAGCCAGTGCGAGGTGTCCGCCGTATCGGCCTTCCACGTGCACCCGACGCGCCGGTCGGTGTCGTACGTGACGGCCGCGACGCCCCGGTACGCCTTGTCGCGCTCGGCGTCGGGCAGCGCGGCCGCGCCCGGGAGCAGGACCTTGAGGGTGGCCTGCGGGACGGCGCCGCAGGGCTCGAAGAGGGTGCGGTAGCGGCCGGGGGGCGCGACGGGGGCGGCGGCCTGGCCGGCCTTGGCGTCGACGGCGACGTCGTCCGCGGGGGTGCCGGCGGAGCACGCGGTGAGGCCGGCCCCCAGGCCCAGGCCGAGTGCGAGGACGACGGCGGTGCGAGCCGTGGACCCGGTGCGGCCGGGTGCGTACCTCTTTCGCTGCACGGTCCCAGGCTCCCTTCACCCGAAGTCTTTCCCGAAAACTGTTTGCCGCGCGAACCCGGCTGGTGGACACAATGTCTATCGCACACGCAGCCGTTGATGTCGCTCCCCTGTCACCTGTACGGGCTTTGGCTCCGGTTTTTGCGTTATCAGACTTTTCGGGGGAATCGAGGAAGTATGTCGTACGTAGAGGTACCGGGCGCGAAAGTACCGATCAGGATGTGGGCCGACCCCGCCTCGGTCGAGGGCGGCGCCATGCAGCAGCTGCAGAACGTGGCGACGCTGCCGTGGATCAAGGGCCTCGCCGTGATGCCGGACGTGCACTACGGCAAGGGTGCGACGGTCGGGTCCGTGATCGCGATGCAGGGTGCGGTCTGTCCGGCGGCGGTCGGTGTGGACATCGGCTGCGGGATGTCGGCGGTCAAGACCTCCCTGACGGCGAACGACCTGCCGGGCGACCTGTCCCGCCTCCGCTCGAAGATCGAGCAGGCCATCCCGGTGGGCCGGGGCCTCCACCGCGAGGCAGTGGACCCGAAGCGGCTGTACCAGTTCCCGACGGCGGGGTGGGATGACTTCTGGTCGCGGTTCGACGGGGTCGCTGACGCGGTGAAGTTCCGGCGGGAGCGGGCGGTTACGCAAATGGGAACCCTTGGCCAAGGGAATCACTTTGTGGAGCTTTGTGTCGATGCGTCCGGTTCGGTGTGGCTCATGCTGCACTCGGGATCCAGGAACATCGGCAAGGAGCTCGCCGAGTACCACATCGGCCAGGCGCAGAAGCTTCCGCACAACCAGGGTCTCGTCGACCGCGACCTGGCGGTCTTCGTCGCGGACACCCCGCAGATGGCCGCCTACCGGCACGACCTCTTCTGGGCGCAGGAGTACGCCAAGTACAACCGCGCGATCATGATGGCGCTCTTCCAGGAGGTCGTCCGGCGGGAGTTCCGCAAGGCCAGGGTGACCTTCGATCCGGTGATCTCCTGCCACCACAACTACGTGGCGGAGGAGCGGTACGAGGGCATGGACCTGCTGGTAACGCGGAAGGGCGCGATCAGGGCGGGCTCCGGAGAGTTCGGGATCATCCCGGGCTCGATGGGCACGGGCTCGTACATCGTGAAGGGCCTCGGGAACGCGGCGTCCTTCAACTCCGCCTCGCACGGTGCCGGCCGGAAGATGAGCCGGAGCGCGGCGAAGCGGCGCTTCTCGACGCGGGACCTGGAGGAGCAGACGCGGGGCGTGGAGTGCCGGAAGGACTCCGGCGTCGTGGACGAGATCCCGGGTGCCTACAAACCGATCGAGAAGGTGATCGACCAGCAGCGGGACCTGGTGGAGGTCGTCGCCAAGCTGAAGCAGGTCATCTGCGTGAAGGGCTGAAAGCGAAATGGGACGGGGTGCCGCGTCAACGGCACCCCGTCCTTGCTTTGTGCCGGCTACTGGGCAGGCATGGGTGCCTGGCCGGTGCGGAGGCGCCATAGGCGCATGAAGCAGCTCTGCTCGGTGCGGTCGAGCGCGATGGCTGCGGTGGCGGGGTCGCCGAGTCGCAGCAGTTCGCGGTCGTCTGCTGCGGTCCAGCGTCGGCGCGGGGGTGCGATCTTCATGTCTGCCGGACGCACCCAGGCCTGGATCGCGGCTGCGTTGGCCTTCTTGTGCTCCAGGGCGAGGCAGCCGGGGTAGTAGAGGTGCTCGGCAAGCTGCTGGGCCTGCTCCTTCCAGTACGTGATGACGTAGACCTGGTCGCGGGTGTTGCGGCGGGCGATGCGCTCGGCGCCCGTGATCTTCTTCGTGTAGTGACACAGGTACGCGGCCACGGCCGTACTGGCCGACGTGAACGAGAGGAACGGGATGCCCTCTGCAGTCCAGCCGAGCGACCCGTCGGCGTCGATGACGCCGCGCAGGTAGTCGGGCCGGGAGAACTCGACGCGAGGCGGCCGAATGGTCCTGGACTTCTTGCCGTAGGGGATTCCGAGCTCGTTGATGATGGTTCTGGCTTCGAGTGCGCACAGCGTCCATGTGGCCGAGTGGTGCTGCTCGGCGAAGTTGGTGGTGCGGACCCGCTCAGTGACGGAGCTGTAGTACGGGGTCAGGCGCTGGAACTCGCGGAGGATGTGGATGTCCCGCGCGTTGATCTCGGCGGTCAGCTTGCCCTTCTGGCCCGCGCCGCGGGCCAGGTGCCCGTCGGCCTGCAGGAAGCCGAACATGTAGGCGTACTCGGGGTTCTCCAGGTCCATGAAGGACGGCGCGGCGGGTGTGAGGGCACTGATGTCGAACAGTGCGGGCGCGCTAGGGTCCTGTTCAGCCATGGGAAGTGTTGCCTTCCTGATGGTGAGGCCCTCGGCCGGGACGGCAATCCCGGTCGAGGGCCGTTCTGTATGGAGTTGTTTCGACGTTAGGGCGCGTCTTCGGGTGGCGTGTGGGTGATCGAGGGGGTTCACCCGGACGTGTCAGAGTTCGCGGTGGACCTTGGTGTTGGAGGCCTGGGCGCGGGGGCGGACCACCAGGAGGTCGATGTTGACGTGCGGGGGGCGGGTGCAGGCCCAGGTGATGGTGTCGGCCACGTCGTCGGCGGTGAGGGGTTCGGCGACGCCCGCGTAGACCTTGGCCGCCTTGTCGGTGTCGCCGCGGAAGCGGGTGGTGGCGAACTCGTCGGTCTTGACCATGCCGGGGGCGATCTCGATGACGCGGACCGGGGTGCCGACGATCTCCAGGCGGAGGGTCTCGGCGAGGACGCGGGCGCCGTTCTTGGCGGCGACGTAGCCGGCGCCGCCCTCGTAGGTGGAGTGGCCGGCGGTGGAGGAGAGGACGACCACCGTGCCGTCGCCGCTGGCGGTGAGGGCGGGGAGCAGGGCCTGGGTCATGTTCAGGGTGCCGAGGACGTTGACCTCGTACATCCGGCGCCAGTCCTCGGGGTCGCCGGTGGCGACGGGGTCGGCGCCGAGGGCGCCGCCGGCGTTGTTGACGAGGACGGCGAGGGTGCGGAAGGCGGTGGCGAAGTCGTCGACGGCGGCGCGGTCGGTGACGTCGAGGGCATAGGCGGTGGCCTGGTGGCCGGCTTCGTTGATCTCGGCGGCGAGGGCTTCGATGCGGTCCTTGCGGCGGGCGGTGAGGACCACTCGGTAGCCGGCGGCGGCCAGCTGTCGGGCGGTGGCGGCGCCGATTCCGCTGCTTGCTCCGGTGATGACGGCGATGGGGGTACCGGGGCCGGTCATGACGTGCTCCTCGCGCAGGTGGTCGATTACGTCGATCGCCTGGTCAGGATAGGTCGGGGCGTGGTTCAGCGGCCGCGTGGGGCGTACATGATCACGGCCATGCCGGCGAGGCAGATCAGGGCGCCGGTGACGTCCCAGCGGTCGGGGCGGTAGCCGTCGGCGGTCATGCCCCAGGCGAGGGAGCCGGCGACGAACACTCCGCCGTAGGCGGCGAGGACGCGGCCGAACTCGGCGTCGGGCTGGAGGGTGGCGACGAAGCCGTAGGTGCCGAGGGCGATGACTCCCGCGCCGATCCAGAGCCAGCCGCGGTGTTCCCGTACGCCTTGCCAGACGAGCCAGGCGCCGCCGATCTCGAAGAGGGCGGCGAGGGCGAAGAGGGCGATGGAGCGGGTGATCGGCATGGGGGCAGCGTGTCATGGGACACGCGGGCTGATGGGTTGTCAGAATATGTGATGAGTTGTGGTTATTTTGGGTCCATGCGTGGATTGCGGAAAGGTGTGCTCGGGGTCGCTCTCGCGACCGTGGTGGTGGGTGTGGGTACCGGTGCCGGTGCCGTGGTGCCGGCGGTGGGCGGGGCCGAGGCGGATCTGTCTCATCACGGGCATGTCTCCCTCTGGGGCGGGAGGGTCGGGGTCTGGCTGGTGAGTGAGAACCACGGGCCCTCGGACGTCTCCCAGGCGACGGTCCGCCTCGCCTTCTCCCAGCCGATGGCGGGTGGCCAGGAGCTGCCTCCGGACTGTCTGTGGAGCAGCGACCGGGTGGTGTCCTGCCGGACGGGTGAGCTGCGGGCCGCGGGCGGTACCGGTGAGCTGGCGCTCGACCTGCGGACCGCGGCCCTCCCGGACGAGATGACGGTCGAGATCACCACGGCCTGGCGGGACGGGGTGGCCGACCGGAATCCCCGGAACGACCGGCACCGTGTTCTGGTGCTCGCCACCGGGGATCCCTATGTCTTCTGAGGCGGGCTCGGCGTTCAGGGGGTCGCCCAGTGGACGTATCCGTCCGGGCGGACCAGTACCGCGGCCTTCTTCGCCGGGTCCGTCCAGGTGGCCCGCACGAGGTGCTCGGGGGTGACGGGGGCGGTCGCCGGCAGTGCCGGGGTCGCTCCCTCCGGGGCGATCAGGACGAACTCGCCCCGTCGGAGCAGCTCGTAGAGCCGTCCTTCGCGGAGGTGGGCGTCGGGTGCGCGGCGGCCCGAGGGGCGGTCGGCGTCCGGTGCGGGGGCGTAGGAGATGCCGATGCCGCTGAGCATGCCCATGGCGCGGGCCGAGGCGGGCGGGACCGCGTTCAGGAAGCGGGCGGCGAGGGAGCGGGCGGCGCGGGTGAGCGGGGTGTGGGCCATCGCGAGGCGGACGATGGCGCCGCTGCTGCGCAGCACCATGGCGCCGACGGGGTGGCGCTCGGACTGGTAGCTGTCGAGGAGGGCCTCGGGGTCGGGAGCCTCGCCGCGGAGTGCGGCGGTGAGCTTCCAGGAGAGGTTGGCGGCGTCCTGGAGGCCGGTGTTCATGCCCTGGCCGCCGGCGGGGGAGTGGACGTGGGCGGCGTCTCCGGCGAGGAAGGCGCGGCCGACGCGGTAGGCGGGGGCCTGGCGCTCGTCGCTGTGGAAGCGGGAGATCCAGCGGGCGTCGTGCATGCCGTGGTCCGTGCCGAAGGCCTTGCGGGCGATCTCGCGGACCTCGTCGAGGTCGACGGGCTCGCTGTCGGCGACCTGGCGGGAGCGGGTCCAGCCCATGACCCGGTACCAGCCGTCGCCGAAGGGGGCGAGGAAGGCGAAGGTGTCTCCGGAGCCGACGACGGTGAACGAGTCGGCGGGCTCCTCGGTCAGGCGCACGTCGGCGAGGACGATGGAGCGGATCACGGAGTGGCCGGGGAAGGGCAGGCCGAGGGCGGTGCGCACGGAGCTCCGGACGCCGTCCGTGCCGACCAGGTAGCGGGCGCGGAGGGCGAGCGGGGTGCCGTCGGGGTCGGTGAGTTCAGCGGTGACGCCGTCGGCGTCCTGGTGCAGGCCGCGCAGCTCCGTCCCGTACCGGAAGGTGACGCCCGCGGCGGCCGCCCGGCGCTCCAGGAGGCGCTCGACCTCGTACTGCGGGGTGACGAGCAGGTGGTTGAAGCGGGTGGGCAGCCGGGTCAGGTCCAGGTCGAGGCGGCCGAAGAGCCGTGCGGTGGCCAGGGTGGTGCCGGTGGCGAGGAGTTCGTCCGCGAGGCCGCGGGCGTCGAGCTGCTCCAGGGTGCGGGCGTGGACGCCGAAGGCGCGGGTCATGTTGCCGAGGCCGCGCGGGCGGCGCTCGACGAGGGTGACGTCGATGCCGGCGGCGGCGAGGTCTCCGGCGAGCAGGAGCCCGGTGGGGCCCGCGCCGATGACCAGTACGTCCGTGTCCGTGGTGCTCATGGCTGCCTCCAGGGTGCCCACGATCGTTTGCCAACAACTGTTGGTCAACGCTTGTTGGCAACATTAGGGCGGCCCGAATGGCGTGTCAACACCTGTTGGCCTACAGTTGTTGGCATGACGACCGTCCGCCGCTCCGACGCCACCCGGGCCGCCATCCTGGAGGCCGCCCGCGAGCGGTTCGCCTCCGACGGGTACGAGCGCGCCACCATCCGTGCCATCGCCCGTGACGCCGGGATCGACCCGTCGATGGTGATGCGCTACTACGGCAACAAGGAGGGGCTGTTCGCCGCCGCCTCCGAGGTCGACATCGGCCTCCCCGAGCTGGGCGCCCTGCCCGAGCGGCACGTCGGCGCCGTCCTGGTCGCCCACTTCCTGGAGCGCTGGGAGAGCGACGAGGTCCTCACCGCGATGCTGCGGGTGGGGGTCACCAACGAGGCCGGGGCCGCGCGCATGCGGGCGATCTTCGCCCAGCAGCTCGGCCCGGTCGCCAGGGGCGTCTGCCCCGATCCGGCGGACGCCCCGCGCCGGGCGGCGCTCGTCGCTTCCCAGATCCTCGGCATGGCCCTCGCCCGGTACGTGCTGCGTCTGTCGCCGGCCGTCGAGATGTCCGCCGAGGAGATCGTGGCGTGGCTGGCGCCCACCGTGCAGCGGTACCTCACCGCCGAGTCGCCTTGAGGGGGCCGGGCCTCGCTCCGGCCGGCCCGGTTCGTGACTCCGGGATGCCCGGTCCGTACAATATCTGCATGACGCAGAAGAGTTCCGTCCGGCGCGAGGCGCTCATGACCGAGCTGTACGGGGAAGCCCGCCGCTACATGGCCGCCTACGCCCTGTTCAACCAGGCCGTAGCCGACCACCTGGGGCTCCACCCGACCGACGTGCAGTGCCTGAACCTGCTCAGCCTGGAGGAAGGACCGGTCACCACCGGACGCATCGCCGAACTCACCGGGCTCACCACCGGCTCCGCCACCCGGCTCGTCGACCGGCTGGAGCGCTCCGGCTACGTGAGCCGCCGGCGCGACACCGAGGACCGGCGCCGGGTCCTGGTGGCGCTCGTCCCCGAGCGGATGGCGGAGCTCGGCGCCCTCTGGCGGAAGCTCAACGGCACCTGGGGCACGATGTTCGACGTCTACAGCGACGCCGAGGTCGCGCTGCTCATCGCCCACATGCGACGCACCGTCGAGGTCAGTGCCGCGCAGATCGAGCGGCTGCGCGGGGGCGACCTCGGCTGACGGGGCCTTCCGGCAAGTGCCTTCTAGTGGGCTGCCGCCCCGCCGAACTCCCTCACCGCGTCGGAGACGATCGCCTCCAGGCGCGCGTGGTGCGCGCCGCGCCAGTAGACCCTGCCGCACTCCACGCACTGCGCGAACACGTCGTACGTCTTCTCGGTGCCCTGCTCCAGGCGCTCGCGGACCGTGTCCTTGTCGGCGTCGCTCAGCTCCCCGTTGCACGCCGTGCAGCGGGTCCAGGGCGCCAGCGGAGGGGCGAACCGCTCCAGTACGTCACGGAGTTGGTCGTCAGGCCGGTCGCTGTAGACGTAGGCGCCCGCCCACAGTTCGCGGCGGCGCAGCAGGCCGCGGTCCCGCGAGAGCATCACGCGCCGCTCGCGCGCGGAGAGAGCGGCGAGGGCGGGGTCGCCGATGTCCTCGCTCTCGTACGCCGCGTCCACGCCGAGCAGTCGCAGGCGCCGGGCGAGCGTGCCGAGGTGCACGTCCAGCAGGAACCGGAGCGGTGCGCCCGGCACCGGCTGCGGGCGGGCCACGTCCTCCACCTCGACGGTCTCGCCCGTGCCGGGGACGTGCGAGGCGTCGACGGGCCGCCCGTCCACCAGCAGCCGGCCGGCCTCGGTGAGCGGCACGCCCAGGGACTCCACGACGTGGCCGAGCGACGAGGTGCCGTCGGTGGTCAGCGGGGTGCGGCCCGAGCGGCGGTCTGCCGGGACGAAGAGGTGGAGGGCGGGGGCGAAGCTGATCTGGATCTGCGGTCCGTTCACGGGGACCAGGATGGCATCGGGGCTCGGGTGGCGGCCAGGGAATTCGGCCCTTGCCGGGCCGAGGGCCTCGGCCCCCTGGGTCGGGGCCCGCACCTCCAGGGCGGCGCGCGAGGGGGTGCGGGCTCAGGCGCGGGAGCCTGGGCGCGGCTATGGGCGCCGTTCCGTCGTGGGCGGTCGTTCCGCCCCGGCGGAACGACCGCTCACAACGCGGGTCAAGGGCGGAAGGCATCCGCGTGGTCCGTGGCCCAGGTGGTGAAGGTGCGGGCGGGGTGGCCCGTCAGGTCTTCGACCGTTCTGGTCAGGGGGGTCGGGCGGCCGTCGTGGGAGGCCCAGTAGGAGAGCAGGGCGTCCGCGAACGGCTCCGGGACGAAGGCCGCCACCGAGCTCTTCCACTCCTCGGGAGTGACCGTCCTGTACCGCGCCGGGCGGCCCGTCACCTCCGCCAGGATCGCCAGCTGATCGGTGAAGTCCAGTGATTCGGGGCCGGTCAGCAGGTATGAGGAGCCGCGCAGCCGGGGATCGGTGAGCACCGCGAAGGCGGCCTCGGCGACGTCCCGCTCATGGATCGGGTCGCCGTACGCGTGCGGGTACGGCAGCGCCGGACCCTGGCCGCCCTTGAGCGCCCCTGCCCACTGCAGGGCGTTGGTGGCGAAGGCGCCCGGCTGGAGGTGGGTGACCTCGAAGGCGCCGGACTCCGCGGCGGCCGACAGGGCGCGCTCGGCCGCGAGGTGCGAGGCCGCGACGGCGTTCTCGGCGGCGTCCGGCGCGAGGACGGAGCTGGAGGAGAGCAGGACGACGTGCTCGACGCCGGCGGCGCGGGCCCGGTCGGCGAAGGTGCCGGCGTGCGCGGCCTCGGCGTACAGGAAGACGGAGTCGACGCCTTCCAGGGCGGCGTCGAAGGTGGCCGGATCGGCGAGGTCGCAGCGCACGGTGTCGACGCCCGGGGGTGGGGAGAGGTCCGCGGGGTTCTTGGATCCGGCCCTGGTCCTGACGCCCGCGGCGTCCAGCAGGCCGAGCAGGGTGGCGGCGACGCGGCCGCGGCTTCCGGTGACGAGAACGGTCATGAGGGGCCTCCGAGCTTCTCTGCGCGATGCATTCTCTGTGTTGCACAGATAAATATCCGTGATCGCACCTTGCCCGTCAACCCTGAGAAAACCTGGGGTACCGTCCCCGCCATGAAGATCATCGACCTGGCCCCCGGCGACCCCCGGCTGGAGAGCGACCTCCTGCCGGTCCTCCGTGAACTCCGCCCCCACCTCACCCCAGAACTCTTCCGCGAGGTCTACGAGGCCGGCCACCCCGAGGGGCTGCGGTTCACCGCCGCCTACACGGACGCCGGCCGCTGCGTCGGCGCGGCCGGCTGGCGGATCGTCAACAACACCAGTTCCCTGCGCAAGCTCTACGTCGACGACCTGGTGACCGCCGCCGCCGACCGCTCCACCGGCGTCGGACACGCGCTCGTCGCCCACCTGGAGGACCACGCCCGCGCGGCCGGGTGCCACGAGCTCAACCTCGACTCCGGCACCCACCGCACCGGCGCCCACCGCTTCTACCTGCGTGAGCGCTTCGACATCGTGGCCTTCCACTTCACCCGGCCGCTCACCGCCCCCGACGCCGGCTGACCGAGGTCGAACCGCCAGTCGTTGCAGCGCATCGGGTTCCCCGGCGGGTACTCGAAGTCCCGCTCGCCGAGCAGTTCGAACCCCGCCTTGCGGCACACCGCGTTCGACGCGGTGTTGTCCGCGGACGGGAACGCGTGCAGATGGCGGCGCAGCCCCGCGGCCCGGGCCTCGGCGACCACCGCGCGCGTGGCGGCCGTCGCCAGGCCCCGGCCCTGGAAGCCCGGCAGCACCGCCCAGCCCGTCTCGTACACGGGCTCGCCGTCCCAGGTCCGCGCCCAGAAGCCGATGCTGCCCACCACGGCCCCCTCCGGCAGCAGCACGATCCGGAACATGCGCCCCGCCCCCGTGTCGTCGGCACTCAGCCTCACGTACCGCCGGTGCCTCCGGACGAGCTGCTCCTCGGTCTCCGGGCCGCCGAGGTGGTCCGTCAACTCCGGTGCGTTCAGGGCGCGCAGCAGGTCGCCGTCCTCCTCGGACCAGGCTTCCAGGCGTACGGACGAGGTCTCGTGATCCATGCCCGCACGGTAGGTCAGGGCACTGACACCGCACGGGCGTACGCGGTGGGCGGCACCCCGATCGTCGCCGTGAAGTCCCGTACGAGATGGGCCTGATCGCTGTAGCCCAACTCGGCGGCGAGCGCGGACCAGTCCGCCGCCCCCGCCGACTCGGCCCGCTCCAGGGCCTCGTGGAACCGGTAGCGCAGGATCACCCACTTCGGGCCGACGCCGACGTGGTCGGCGAAGAGGCGCTGGAGCGAGCGCGCCGACAGGCCGCTCGCGGCGGCCAGCCGGGAGACCCTGCGGACCGTGCGGTCCGAGCGGATCAGGTCCACCAGCTCCATGGCCTGCCCGGCGGCCGGATCGGGCTCCGGTCCACGGGCCAGGAGGAAGGCGTCGAGCGCCGCCACGCGCGCGTGGTCGTCGTCGGGGGACAGTACGGCGGTCAGGGGGTCGGTGCTTGCGATCCCGTTCCCGTTCCTGGTCCCGTTCCCCTTCCCGCTTCCGTATCCGTCCTCGCCCGCGTCCTCGTCAGGGAACACGTCCTCCAGCGGCACCCGCCGGCCCGTCCAGGCCGACACCGGCCACGCGGGCGCGAAGGGCCGGAAGCCGCCCGGGCGGAACTGCACCCCGCAGACCCGGCCCGTCCCCGCCAGCCTCTGCGTGAACAGGCCCAGGCCCACCCCCGCCACCTCGGCCGACGCGCTCGCCGTCGTCGCCGGGGCACCCGGCGGCCCGTACCGCTGGAAGACGACGTTCACCGACGGATGCGGGACCAGACGGCTCGCGTACGGCTCCGGCAGCTCCCAGTCGATCAGCCAGTAGTGCTCCAGATACGGCCGCAGTTCCGGCGCCGGTACGTGGCGGCGGAAGCGGACCCGGGAGAGCAGTTCGGCGGGGTCGACGATGCCCCGGGTGTCCCGGCGGGGGCGGGGAGCGGAGGCGGACATGCCCCGCATGCTAGGGCCGGTCAGAGCAGGCGGCCCGCCGGGCCCGGGGTGAGACGGGAGACGACCTGGCCGAAGGCCTGCTCCTCCTCGGGCGTCAGGGGCACCGACTCCTGTGGGTGCCAGACCCGCTCCAGGGGGAGGCCGGCAAGCTCGCGGCGGGCGCGGGCCCTGGCCCGCAGGTTCAGCGTCAGCCACGCCACCGTCGAGACGGCGAGCAGACCGAAGAGCGTGATCACACGGGGGTCCGAGAACGGGCCGGGCAAGGACATGGCTCACTCCAGGGCGTGAGGGCCGCCCGTATGCGGTGCGCCCCGGCAGGTGGCGCGCGCGTGCACGACGGCGCTGGTGATTCCTACTGCTTCCTCCCGACTCGTTCAGTTAACACCACCCTGGGGGACTTTCGGCAGGGGGGACCGGGACCGAAGTCCCGGTCCGGCCCGTCGGCGGTGGGCGGCAGGCCCTCTTGTGCGGGCCGGGGAACCCCTCCAAGGTGACGGACGAGGGAGATTCCGGCCGGGGAGGGAGCAGCCGCATGTCCGGGACAGAGGGATGGGGATTCACGGACGACAGGGGTACGGAGCTGGGGGCGGCCCGCGTGCCGCTGCGCCTCGTCGCGTACGTGCGGGCCGGTGCGGCGCTGCTCGACCTGGGGGTGACGCCGGTCGCCGTGTACGGCTCCGGGCACGACGGCGAGGCGCTCGATCCGGCCAAGGCCGGCGGCCTCCGGGCGGCCGGGGTGCCGTACCTCGGACCGGGCCGGGCCCTGGACGAGGAGGCGCTGGGCGAGCTGCGGCCGGACGTGATCGTCGACGTGACCTACGACGGCAAGAGCCCGTACGCGCTCGACGAGGCGGTCGCCGAGCGGCTCGGGGTCCCCCTCGTCGCGCTCTCCGTCAGCGGCGAACTCGCCCTGCCGGCGATCCTCGACCGCTTCGCCGCGCTGGCCGCGAGCCTCACCGCCGAGCCCCCGCGACCCGCTTCCGCTTCCGGCTCCGCTTCCGCTTCCGGCTCCGCTTACGAGTCCGCCGCCGAGCTCGTCGCCGCCGAAGCCGTCCTCCGGGACGTCGCCGCCAGGTCCGGGGCCGCCGTGCTCGCGCTCTCCGGGGCGGGGCCCGAGCAGGTGCACCTCGCCCGGCCGCAGGCCTGGCCCGAGCTGGCGCACCTCGCCGGGCTGGGCGTCCGGCTGCTCGACCCCGGTCCCGGGCCCGGCGCCAACTGGCTCACCGGTGACTGGGACGGAGTCGCCGAACTCCGTCCCGACCTGGTCCTCTTCGACGACCGGGAGCACGCGACCCCGCCGTACGAGCTCCCCTCCGGGGTCCGCCGCACCCCCTGGAACCCCGAGACCCCGCCCAGCCCCGCCGCGTACGCCCGCTTCTTCCGCGACCTCGCCGAGGCCCTGGCCGCATAGGCGCACCAGCCCTGGCCGGTCCTACACGAGACGGGCGCGGAGGGAGGCGGCGAACTCCTCGGCGCGGGCGAGCTGGGCCCGCAGTTCGGCGACGCGCTCCGCGGCGGCCTCCTCGTAGCGGCGGACGCGGGCCACCAGGGCGGCCCGCTCGTCCGGTTCGAGTTCGCCGTCCGTGCCCGGTCGGTCGGCGGACAGCCGGTCCACGGCGCCGAGGAGCTCGCGGGTCTCGTCGAGGGTGAATCCGAGCGGGCCCATCCGGCGGACCACCATCAGCCGGGACACGTCCGCGTCCGTGTAGAGGGGGAAGCCGCCCGGCGAGGACGCGGACGGGGCGACCAGGCCGCTGTCCTCGTACTGCCTGATGGTCCGCAGCGACAGTTCGGTCCGTGCGGCGACCTCGCCGATCTGCATGGGCCGGCCGGTCATGCGTACTGCGCTCACGCGTCTGGCTCCTTCCTCGTACGGGGAGTCGCCAGGACGTACGGGCTCCCCTCAGGGCGCGACTTCCGCGCATTCCATAGGATTCGTCCTAATTTCAGCACCTATGAGGGGTGGAAGTGCGGCGAAACGCCTGCGTGCCGGTCGGCTCACGGCCAGACCAGGCAGTACGGCTGGTGTCCCGCCTCGTGGAGGCGGACCGAGAAGTCCTGCCACTCGTGGAGGAGCCGGTAGACGTCGAAGGCGTCGCGCGGGCCCCCTCGGTCCGGAACCGTCGACCAGATGAAGGCGGCGGCGCCGACCGACTCCTCGCCGATCCCGCGCAGCGGGTCGACCACGGTCATCGGCAGCTTCACCACCGCGTAGTCCGGGTGCAGCACCACCAGCTCCAGCGGCGGCACCTTGTGCAGGGGCATGCCCTGGATGCCGGTCAGGACCATGGCCGCTATCGTCTCGGGCTTGATCTTGGTGAACATGCCGCCCATGCCGAGCTCGTCCCCGCCGAGCTCCTCGGGGCGCATCGAGATCGGGACCTGTGCCGCGGTGGCGCTGTTGGGCGCGCCGAAGTACTTGTACGTCACCCCCAAGCTCCGGCCCCCGGTCGTAGGGGCCGAGTCCGCCACGGGCTCCGGCTTCGGCCGGTGCTCCGAAGCGGTCGGCTCCTCGGTTCGCCTGCGCCGGTGCCTTCCCCGCCGGGCAGACTCCGGACCCAGGTCGTCCGTCCCCTCGCCCGGTCCGCCACCGCGATGCATATCTCCACCCGACTGCTTTTTCTCGGCAACACGACCCCGCCGCGCAACCCGATCATCGTGTCAGTGACCTCCCCCGCGTTCGTACGGTGAAACACCTGTCCGCAAGAACGCCGTGGCCTCTGACACCATGGATTCCGTGAGTCATCCCTATGACGCCCCAGTTTCGCAGACGCGGACGGGGAGCGCCTCGGCGTAACAGACAGGATGCTCACCGCCGTCCCTCCGTTCCCGATGTCGTGCCCGAAGTCGTTCTCGCAGGTCAGGATCACAGTGCCGTATTCATACGAAGCCCCAGTCTCACAGACGCTTTTCGACCGCGCTTCCCTCGTGACGCCCGGCGGCGTGAACTCACCGGTGCGTGCCTTCCGGGCCGTGGGCGGAACGCCCCGGTTCATGGTGTCCGGTTCCGGTCCGTACCTCACCGACGCGGACGGTCGTGAGTACGTCGACCTGGTCTGCTCGTGGGGACCGATGATTCTCGGCCACGCGCACCCCGAGGTGACGGCCGCCGTGCAGGCCGCCGTGGCCCGCGGCACCTCCTTCGGTACGCCCGGCGAGGGCGAAGTCGCGCTCGGCGAGGAGATCGTCGCGCGGATCGAGCCGGTCGAGCAGGTGCGGCTGGTCTCCTCCGGCACGGAGGCCACGATGTCCGCGATCCGGCTGGCCCGCGGGTTCACCGGGCGTGCCAAGGTCGTGAAGTTCGCGGGCTGCTACCACGGCCACGTGGACGCGCTGCTGGCCGCGGCCGGTTCCGGTCTGGCCACCTTCGCCCTGCCGGACACGCCCGGCGTGACCGGCGCCCAGGCCGGCGACACGATCGTGCTGCCGTACAACGACCTGGAGGCCGTGCGGCAGGCGTTCGCCGCGCACCCGGGCGAGATCGCCTGTGTGATCACGGAGGCCTCGCCCGGCAACATGGGCGTCGTGCCGCCGCTGCCGGGCTTCAACCAGGGGCTCGCGGACCTGTGCCGGGAGAACGGCGCGCTGTACATCTCCGACGAGGTCATGACCGGTTTCCGCACCTCGCGGGCCGGCTGGTACGGCGTCGACGGCGTGAAGCCCGACCTGATGACCTTCGGCAAGGTCATGGGCGGCGGCTTCCCGGCGGCCGCGTTCGGTGGCCGCGCGGACGTCATGGGGCACCTGGCGCCGGCCGGCCCGGTCTACCAGGCGGGCACCCTCTCCGGGAACCCGGTCGCGACCGCCGCCGGGCTCGCGCAGCTGCGGCTGCTCGACGGGGCCGCGTACGACAAGGTGAACGCGGTCTCGGAGGAGATCCAGGGCCTGGTCACGGGCGCGCTGGCGAAGGAGGGCGTGGCGCACCGGCTGCAGACCGCGTCCAACATGTTCTCGGTGTTCTTCACCGCCGACGAGGTGCGGAACTACGACGACGCGAAGAAGCAGGAGGCGTTCCGCTTCAACGCCTTCTTCCACTCGATGCTGGCCGACGGCGTATACCTGCCGCCGTCCGCGTTCGAGTCCTGGTTCGTGTCGACCGCGCACGACGAGCGGGCGATCGAGCGGATCGCCGCCGCGCTCCCGGCCGCGGCCCGTGCCGCCGCGGAGGCCACGGCATGAGCGAGAACACCCGTGACCAGGACATCACCGTCGTCCACCTGATGCGCCACGGCGAGGTCCACAACCCCGACGGCGTGCTGTACGGCCGCCGCGCCGGCTACCACCTCTCCGAGCTGGGCCGGCAGATGGCGGACCGGGTGGCCGAGCACCTGGCCGGCCGGGACATCGCGTACGTCGTCGCCTCCCCGCTGGAGCGGGCGCAGGAGACGGCGATGCCGATCGCCAAGTCGCACGGTCTGGACCTGGCCAGTGACGAGCGGCTGATCGAGGCGGAGAACGTCTTCGAGGGCAAGACCTTCGGCGTCGGTGACGGGGCCCTGCGCAAGCCCGGCAACTGGAAGCACCTCACCAACCCGTTCCAGCCGTCCTGGGGCGAGCCGTACGTCGAGCAGGTCGTGCGCATGATGGGCGCGCTCGACGCGGCGAAGGACGCGGCCCGGGGGCACGAGGCGGTCTGCGTCAGCCACCAGCTGCCGATCTGGATCGTCCGCAGCTTCGTGGAGAAGCGGCGGCTCTGGCACGACCCGCGCCGTCGGCAGTGCACGCTGGCCTCGCTGACCTCGTTCACGTACCGCGGCGACAAGATCGTCTCGGTCGGGTACAGCGAGCCGGCCCGGGACCTCGTCCCGGCGCACCTCCTCGCGGGCGCGAAGCCGGTCAAGGGGAAGTCGAAGGCCTTCGGGGCGTAGCCCCGCGCGCACCGAGGATGCGCAGTCCCGCGCGCCCGAGGTCGCAGCCCCGCGCGCCCCGAGGGCATGGCCCGCGTACTCCAGGGGCGCAGCCCCGTGAGACGCGGTGCGGTCCCACTGGACAGCGCGGTACCGAGGGGCCACAGTTCAGGGCGGTCGGATGATGTTCATGTCATCCGTCCGCCCTGAAATTTTTGTGCGATTTTCCGGAACCTCCGTGTTCCTCCCGGCATCTCACTCATTGTCGGTTTGGATGACGTTCAGGTCACACGTCAGCGCGAATGGGGATGTCATGCGCGGGATCAGCGGGATCAGTCGAAGGGGGCTGCTCGGAGCGGGCGTTGGCGCCGCTGCGGCGATGGGGCTCGCCGCGTGCAGTACCGGAAATCAGGACAAGCCGGGACGTTCCGGCCCCGGCAAGGGGGGTGACGTCTCGGCGGACCCGGGCACGCCCACCCCGACCAAGGACGACGCCCGGCTCATCGGCGACGGTTCCACCGCCGACACCGGCAAGCAGCCGCACCAGCCCGACGCCCCGGTCCCGCTCGAACCCGGCCAGACCCCGCCCCAGTTCGTGATCTTCTCCTGGGACGGCGCCGGCGAGGTCGGCAACGGCCTCTTCCCGCGCTTCCTCGAACTCGCGAAGAACAACGACGCGGCCATGACCTTCTTCCTCTCCGGGATCTACCTCCTCCCCGAGTCGAAGAAGGACCTCTACCGCCCGCCGAACAACCGCGTCGGCGCCTCCGACATCGGCTACCTCACCGACGATCACATCAAGGAGACCCTGAAGTACGTCCGGCAGGCCTGGCTCGAAGGCCACGAGATCGGCACCCACTTCAACGGGCACTTCTGCGGCGGCTCCGGCTCCGTCGGCAACTGGACCCCGGCCCAGTGGCAGAGCGAGATCGACCAGGCGATGAAGTTCGTCACCGAGTGGAAGACCAACAGCGGCTGGACCGACCTCGACCCGCTGCCCTTCGACTACTCCAAGGAGCTCGTCGGCGGCCGCACCCCCTGCCTCCTCGGCCAGGACAACCTGCTCCCCACCGCCAAGCGCCTGGGCTGGCGCTACGACGCCAGCTCGCCCGGCGGCCGGCAGATGTGGCCGACGAAGCGCCAGGGGATCTGGGACCTCCCCCTCCAGGCCGTGCCCTTCCCCGGGCACTCCTTCGAGGTCCTGTCCATGGACTACAACATGCTCGCCAACCAGTCGAAGAACACGACCAAGGGCATGCCCTCGCGCTATCCGGGCTGGCGCAAGCAGGCGGCCGAGGCGTACCTTTCCGGCTTCACGCGCGCGTACGAGTCGAATCGCGCGCCCTTCTTCATCGGCAACCACTTCGAGCAGTGGAACGGCGGCATCTACATGGACGCCGTCGAAGAGGCGCTCAAGGGAATGGCCGGAAAGAAGGACGTGCGGCTCGTCTCCTTCAAGCAGTTCGTGGACTGGCTCGACGTCCAGGACCCGAAGATCCTGGAGAAACTGCGCTCGCTGGAAGTCGGACAGAGGCCCGCGGGCGGCTGGAACGCCTTCCTCAGGCCCACCCCCGCGACCCCTTCCTCCACCCCCACCGCTTAGGCGATCTTGACAAGGGGCTTTACGGGCACGTAGGGGGGTGCCCAAGATCCCCCAAACGCCCATGCGAAACTTTTCACATGAGCCTTAGCCGTGCCCCCCGAAGCACCCGGCGCACCCTGATCGCCGTCGGAATGCTGTCCGCCGCCGCCCTCGCGCTCTCGGGCTGCGGCGGCGACGACAACGGCAAGTCCGGCGGCGGTGGCAACACCAACTTCGTGACCAACACGGGCGGCATCTCCACCGCCGCCAAGGGCGAGCGCGCGGCCACCGGAAAGCTCGCGGGCGAGACCCTCGACGGCAAGCGGCTCGACGTCGCCGACCTCAAGGGCAAGGTCGTCGTCCTCAACGCCTGGGGCTCCTGGTGCAGCCCCTGCCGCGCCGAGGCCCCCCACTTCGCGAAGGTCGCCAAGGAGCTCAAGGGCCAGGGCGTCGAGTTCGTCGGCCTCAACACCCGCGACCCCAACAAGCAGCCCGCGATCGCGTTCGAAGAGGACTACGGGATCCCCTACCCCAGCCTCTACGACCCGCAGGGCAAGCTCATCCTCTTCGGCTTCCCCAAGGGCACCCTCAGCCTCCAGGGCATCCCCTCCACCGTCGTCCTCGACAAGGAGGGCAAGATCGCCGCCCGTTCCCTCATGGCGCTCGACGAGAAGAAGCTCCGGTCGATGATCGAGCCCCTCCTCAAGGAGAAGTGAGCCCGTGAACGAGACGGTCACCAGCGGAGCCCTGCTGCTCGCCCTGCCCCTCGCGGTCCTCGGCGGGCTCGTCTCCTTCTTCTCGCCGTGCGTGCTCCCGCTCGTCCCCGGCTACCTCTCGTACGTGACCGGCGTCACCGGTACCGACCTCGCCGAGAGCCGCCGCGGCCGGATGACCGCCGGTGCCGTCCTCTTCGTCCTCGGCTTCACCGCCGTGTTCGTCTCCGGCGGCGCGCTCTTCGGCTACTTCGGATCGACGCTCCAGGAGTACCGCGAGACGCTCACCACGGTCCTCGGCGTGCTCATGATCCTCATGGGCGTGTTCTTCCTCGGCCTGATGCCCTGGTTCACCCAGCGGGAGTTCCGCTTCCACAAGAAGCCCGTCGCCGGGCTGATCGGCGCCCCGCTCCTCGGGGCGCTCTTCGGCATCGGCTGGACCCCGTGCATCGGCCCGACGCTCGCCTCGGTCAACGCCCTCGCCCTGGAGCAGGCCAGCGCCGGCCGCGGGGCGGTACTCGCCTTCGCGTACTGCCTCGGCCTCGGCGTGCCGTTCGTGCTCGCCGCCATCGCCTTCCGCAAGGCGCTCGGCGCGTTCGGCTGGGTCAAGAAGCACTATGTGTGGGTCATGCGGATCGGCGGCGGAATGATGATCGTCACCGGTGTCCTGCTCCTGACGGGCGCGTGGGACAGCATGGTGGCCACGATGCAGGGCTGGTCCAGCGGTTTCACGGTGGGGATCTGAATTCCATGAGCAAGACCGATACGACGGAGACCGGGCGTACCGCCGACGAGGCGGCCGGCGCCCAGCTGTCGACGGCCCCCCAGGAGGACACCGCCATCGGCGGCCCCACCCTCGGGGTCGTCGGCTGGATCCGCTGGTTCTGGCGGCAGCTGACCTCCATGCGGGTCGCGCTGATCCTGCTGTTCATGCTCTCCCTGGGCGCCGTCCCCGGCTCCCTCATCCCGCAGACCAGCGCGGACGAGCTGAAGGTGCAGGCGTTCAAGAACGCCCACGAGACCCTCACCCCGCTCTACGAGAAGCTGCAGTTCTTCGACGTCTACAGCTCCGTGTGGTTCTCCGCGATCTACATCCTGCTGTTCGTCTCCCTCATCGGCTGCATCGTGCCGCGCAGCTGGCAGTTCGTCGGCCAGCTCCGCAGCCGCCCGCCGGGCGCCCCCCGGCGCCTCGACCGGCTCCCCGCCTACACCACCTGGCGCACCGAGGCCGAGCCCGAGCAGGTCCGTGAGGCCGCGCTCGCCGTCCTCAAGGGGCGCCGCTTCCGCGCGCACACGGCGGGGAACGCCGTCGCCGCCGAGAAGGGCTACCTCCGTGAGGTCGGGAACCTGGCCTTCCACGTCGCCCTGATCGTGATGCTCGTCGCCTTCGCCTGGGGCCAGCTCTTCAAGTCCGAGGGCGGCAAGCTGATCGTCGAGGGCGACGGCTTCTCCAACACGCTCACCCAGTACGACGACTTCAAGTCCGGTTCCCAGTTCGGCGTCGACGAGCTGGAGCCGTTCAGCTTCACCCTGAACTCCTTCAACGGCACGTACGAGAAGAACGGCCCCCAGCGCGGCACCCCGCGCACCTTCGAGGCGGCCGTCAGCTACTCGCAGGGCGGTGCCGACAAGAAGGCGGTCATCAAGGTCAACGAGCCGCTGAAGGTGGGCGACTCCAAGGTCTATCTGATCGCCCACGGGTACGCGCCCGTCGTCACCGTCAAGGACGGCCGCGGCAAGACCGTCTTCCACGGCGCCGTGCCGCTGCTGCCGATCGACAACAACATCACGTCGACCGGCGCGATCAAGGTCATGGACGGCTACCGCGACAAGAACGGCAAGAAGGAGCAGCTGGGTTTCCAGGCCTTCTTCGTGCCGACGTTCGCGGGCGCCGGCAAGGGCACGATGTTCTCGCAGTTCCCCGCACTCGACTTCCCCGTCATGGCGCTCACCGGCTTCCACGGCGACCTGCGCGTGAACTCCGGTCTGCCGCAGAACGTGTACCAGCTCGATTCCTCCAAGATGAAGCAGTTCGCCGTCACGGGCGGCACCGGCAAGGCCAACCGCCTTCTGCCGGGCGAGACCATGACGCTGCCCGACGGCGCCGGCTCGATCACCTTCGAGAAGGACATCAAGGAGTGGGCGAGCTTCCAGATCTCCCAGCAGCCCGGCAACGGGCTCGCCCTCACGGGCGCGATCGCCGCGATCGCCGGCCTGACCGGATCGCTCTTCATCCAGCGCCGCCGGGTCTGGGTCCGGGCCGCGCGCGGTGAGGACGGCGTGACCGTCGTCGAGATGGCCGGACTCGGCCGCAGCGAGTCCGCCAAGCTCCCCGAAGAGCTGGCCGAGCTCGCGGTCATGCTCACCGCACAGGCGCCCCAGGCGCCGGAACCTGCCGAAGCAGCAGCAGAAGAAGGGGCCGAGAAGTGATCCTCGCCGCCACGACCAACGAGGGCCTGGCGCAGATGAGCAACACGCTCGTCTACTCCTCGATGGCCGTCTACACCCTGGCCTTCCTGGCCCACATCGCCGAATGGGTGTTCGGCAGCCGCAGCAAGGTCGGCCGCACCGCCGCCGCGCTGACCGAGCAGGCGGCGACCCCGGCGGTGACCGTCAAGGTCAAGCAGGCCGGGGGAGGCACGGCGGTCCTCGACAAGCCGAAGATCGTGACGCGCTCCACCGCCGGCACCCGTGACGTGCCCGACGGCCCGGGAGCGGCCGGCGGCACCGTCAAGGGCGACCTGTACGGCCGGATCGCCGTCTCCCTCACCGTCCTCGCCTTCGCGATCGAGGCGGCCGGGGTGATCGCCCGCGCGGTCTCCGTGCAGCGCGCCCCCTGGGGCAACATGTACGAGTTCTCCACCACCTTCTCCACGGTGGCGGTCGGCGTCTACCTGGCCTTCCTCGTGGCCGGGAAGAACGTGCGCTGGATCGGCCTGCCGCTGGTCACGACGGTCCTGCTCGACCTGGGCGTGGCGACCACCATGCTGTACACCGAGAGCGACCAGCTGGTGCCCGCGCTCGACTCGTACTGGCTGTGGATCCACGTCTCCACCGCGATCTTCTGCGGCGCTGTGCTCTACCTGGGTGCCGTCGCCACCCTGCTGTACCTGTTCCGCGACTCGTACGAGAACAAGCTCGCCGGCGGCGGCAAGCCCGGCGCCTTCGCCCGCTCCGTGCTGGAGCGGCTGCCGGCCGCCGCGACCCTCGACAAGTTCGCGTACCGGGTCAACGCGGCGATCTTCCCGCTCTGGACCTTCACGATCATCGCCGGTGCGATCTGGGCCGGTGACGCGTGGGGCCGCTACTGGGGCTGGGACGCCAAGGAGGTCTGGTCCTTCATCACCTGGGTCGGTTACGCGGCGTACCTGCACGCGCGCGCGACGGCCGGCTGGAAGGGGCGGAAGGCCGCGTACATCGCGCTCATCGCCTTCGGCTGCTTCCTCTTCAACTACTACGGCGTCAACATCTTCGTGAGCAGCAAGCACTCCTACGCAGGCGTCTGAGCTGGCACGGGACCTGTCCCGGGGTGACGCTGGAGGTATGAGCGAGATCTCCCGGGGCAGGAGCGAGACCCACGACGGCGACCGGCATCTGCTGCACTTCGTCGTGAACCTCCCGCAGCCGATGCCGGCGGTCTGGGCGGCCGTCGCCTCGCCCGAGGGCCTGCCGGCCTGGCTCTGCGAGGCGGATCCGCTGGAGCCGCGGCTCGGCGGGCGGGTCACCCTCCGCTGGCTCAACAGCGACACCGAGGTCTCGGGGCGGGTGACCGCCTGGGACCCCGACGTCGTGGCCGAGTACACGGTCGGTCCTCCGCACGGCCGGATCCGGTTCCACCTGGAGCCGGGGCCCGACGGCGGCGGGTCGACCGTGCTGCGTTTCACCAACGAGGTGCGGGGGTCGCGGGAGTACCGGCTGGACTGTCTGGCGGGGTGGCACGACCACTTCGAGCGGCTCGTGGCCGCGCTGGACGGCCACCCCACGGACTGGCGGGACTGGACGCCGGACCGCTGGAGGCATCTGCGGGAGCTGTACGAGCGCGACGAGGCTCCCTGGCCCAAGTGGGTGCCGTAGGGGCGGGGAGCCCGGGCGCTCACCCCTTCTTCGGCGGCAGGCACGTCTCCGTCGGTGGCCGGCCCTCCGGCCAGGCCGTCTGGACGTAGCGCTGGGTGCCGTCCTGGGCCAGTTCCACGATCGGGACCGCCTTGTTGTACGGGTTGCCGTAGTTGTCCAGGCAGATCCAGCCGCTCGCGCCCTCCACCCGCAGGGAGCCCTTGACCTGCGGCCACTGCGTCCCCACGTCCTCCTTCGCCGGGTACGCCGCACCCTGCGGGGTGGCCTGGCGGATCGCGTGGACCGCCGTCGCCATGGCGTCGTACGCGATGATCGCCTGGCCGTCCGTGAGCGCCACCGGCCCCTTCGCGGCGCGGGCGATGTCCGTCAGGAACGTCGAGTACGCCACCACCGAACCGCCCGTCACCGGAGTCTGCCGCCCCGGTGCCGGCTTCCAGGCGTCCGGATGGGCGAGCGAGGCGTACCGCACGGTCAGCTTCGCCTTCAGCGCCTTGCGGTCGAGCTTCTTGTCCGCGCCCAGGTAGGAGCCCTCGTCGCCGGTGAGGACGGTGAAGGCGCGGTCGGTGCAGCCGCGTGAGCCGAGGGCGTTGATGAACTGCCGGAGCTGGGTGTGGCGGCCCGCGAAGAAGACGGTCTCGGCGCGGGTGTCGCAGATCAGATGGGTGATCTGGCGGAAGGTGTTGGCGGTGGTGCCCTCCTCGGTGGGGTCGGCGGGCGAGGTGAAGAGCGCCGGTTCGTGCGGGGCGCCCCTGAGGTTGGCGGTGAAGGCGGCCTTGAGGGTGTCGGTGTAGTGGTCGCCGGTCCGGGTGTCCTGGACGAGGAAGGCCTTGGCGGCGTCCACCCGGCCGAAGTGCGAGAGGGCCTTGGCCTCGTCGGTGTTGGTGGGGGAGACGCGGGCGAGCCCCGGGTAGCGGTTGTGGCCGGGGCCGTTGGCGATGTCGTCGGCGGTGATGGTGGTGCCGACGACGGCGATCCCGGCGGCGGTGAGGGCGGCCACCGACTCCCGCACCTCGGTGGAGGAGGTGGCGACGCCGGAGACGGCCCGCAGCCGGTCGGGGGCCTCCGTCATGGCGACGAGCCGGTCGACGGTCTCGCGCCAGTGGGCGTTGCCCTTGCCGGTGTTGGCGAGGACCAGGCGGATCTTCGGGGTCTCGCTGTTGGACTCGTGGTTGGCCCGGTACTGGTAGGCGTACGCGCCCTGGATCTCGCGCAGGACCTTCTCCCGCATGCCGCCGTCGGTGGAGGTCAGCGGCAGGAGCACGGCGACGGTCGCGTACTCGCCGGCCTTCAGCGTGGCGTTCTCGCGTCCGATGGCCCCGGCGACCTCGGCGAGCTCCGGCACGCCGAAGGCGTGGCCGTCGCCGTTGACGCCGACGCACTCGTCGCTGCCGACGGGACGGGCCACGCCGGCGGCGCAGGAACGGTCCTCCGGGGTGGTCAGCCGTGAGATGCCGTAGCCGCCGAGACCGAGGACGACGGCGGCGGAGACCAGTGAGGCGACGAGCTTCTGGCGGGGGGTGCGGACGCGCCGGCGCAGCCGGAGGACCAGTCGATCGGGCATGGCGTCAGACTCCGTTCTCACGGCCCGGCGGCAGCGACGGCTCCCGCCAGGCACGGATGTCGCGCGGCCAGTGGCTCGCCGCGTCCCAGAGCGAACCGCTGCCCGTCAGATGGCGGCCGGACAGCCGGCGCAGCTCGTGCGCGAGCCGGTCGGCGACCTCGTCGTCGGGCAGTGCGAGCGGATCGGTGAGCAGCCACACGGCGTGCAGCAGCCGCCGCACGGACAGGTGGAGTTCGGTGGTGTCGGGGTCGAGGCCGGCGGGGAGGGCGCCGGGCGGCTCCTGCCCGAGGGCGACCGCCCGGCGCGGGTCGGGACCCGGCCGGTTCCGCTCGCGCGGGTACGGGGCGGCGGCGATGAACCGGAGCCGGCCGAGCCAGCCGAGGACGTCCCGCTCGGGGAAGGTCTCCCGCAGGTGCGTGACGGCCTCCTCGGGGCGGCCGAGGGCGAGGGCGTGGTGGAGGCGGTACGGGCCGGGGCCCGGGCCGTAGTGCCGGTACAGCGTCTCGTGGACGGCGTGCCAGGCGGCGTACCGCGGATGGTCGTCGTCCTCGAAGCGCAGCCGGTACAGGAGCAGGGCGCGCAGCAGCGGGTCGGCGACGAAGTGTCCGGGGCCCTCGCCCCAGTCCTCGGCGCGTAACTGGTCGCGGACCCGCAGCGCCACGTCCCCGTCCAGGGACTCCGCCTGGAGCCGGGCATGGGCGAGCATCCGGGCGGACTCCTCGTCGTGGGTCGCGGCGAGGACGGCGTACGGCCCCGGTCTGCGCACCGGCAGGAGTTCGGCGAGGAGCGCGGGGGCGACGGGCACCGGCGGGGCGTCCTCGCGCAGCTCCACCGTCAGGTCGAGCAGCCGGCCCGGGGTGAGGCCGGCCCGCAGCTCTGCGGGGGCCTCGCCGGCGGCCCGGCCGAGGAGGGCCACGCCGAGCGGCCGGCCGCCGGTCAGCCGGTGGACGGCGCGGGCGAGTTCGGCGGGGGTGCGGCCCGCCGGGTCGTGGTGGTCGAAGGCGGACCGGGTCTGGGCGGGGGAGAGCGGCGTCAGCTCGACGGCGAGGATGCCCGAGCCGATGCTCGCCCCGCGCGGGCAGGGCGCCCGGTGCGCGGTCTCCGGCAGCCGGGTGCGGGTGGCCTGCCGCAGGCCCTCGTGGTCGCGGACCCGGGAGGTGGCGAGGACGACGACCCGGTCGCGGCGGCCCTCGGCGCGGGCGCGCAGGACCGGCTCGACGAGCTGTCGGCCGAGCGGCTCGTGGGCGTTGTCGAGGAGGAGCAGGGGCCTGCCGATGCGGGCGCCGCGCTGGAGCCCGGTGTAGGCGTGGCGCAGGTCCTCGGTGAGGGCGCCGACGAGGAAGGCCTCGGCCTCGCCGCGGCGCCGGCCGCCCTGCTCGAAGTCGACCGCGAGCTGCTGGAGCCCGGCCTTGGCGCGCCCGCCGGCGTTGCGGTAAGCGCCGTACCAGCCCTCGGAGGTGCGCTGGAGACGGCCGAACACCTCCTCCAGGACGGTCTCCACGGTCGCCTCGGCGAGCAGCCCGGCGAGCGGGGCGGCGGCGTCCGCGAAGTTGGCGGCGAGCTTGGCGAGGACCTTGCCGACCCAGTTGGCGGCGGCGCCCCGGGTCGCGTCGACGGTAGCGAGGAGCGGCCCGAGCCGCTGGAGGTCGCGCCGGGCCCGCTCGTCGTCCTCCTGGGACCAGGCGAGCGAGGCGACCGCGACCAGGCCGAGCGAGAGCCGGGGGAAGCGCACGGGCCGGGCGCCCAGCACCTTCGGCGACAGCTGCACGGCCAGCTCGGAGAGGGCTCCGGTGACCGGGGTCCAGCCGGGGCCGTGGTCGGCGGGCGGTTCGATGTGGGCGCAGTCGAGGAGGGCGAGCGGCGTGTGGCCCTTGTAGCGGTTGCGGACCTCCTTGAGCAGGGCGGTCTTCCCCATGCCGCGCCCGCCGGTGAAGACCGTCACCGGCGGGTCGTCCCCGTGCTCGTACGCGACGCGCGCGGCCCCCTGCCGGGTGAGCCCGACGAGCCGGGCGACGAGCCCGCCCTCGTCCAAGGCCGCCTCACGGCCGTACAGCTCCCTGTCCACGCCCCTGCCACCCCCGTCACAGTCAACTCAAGGATATCGACGGTGTGTTGGGAAAGCGGTCGGCTTTTCGACTCTGTTGTGGACCTGTTCTCAGTCCGTGGCGATGGCGTCGAGCTGGGCCCGCAGATAGGAATGCGACTCGATGCCGTGGATCGTGGTGCCCGGCGTGCACTCGTAGAAGTACACCAGCGACATCAGCTCCTCGGTGGGCACGTCGGCCGGCGGCGGCAGCACCCGGTGGCGCCCCGACCTCCACCGTCCCCCGGTCCAACCGGCCATCAAGTCACCGATGTTGACGGTGAAGGCGGTCGGATCTTACGGAGCGTCCTGCCAGCCCCCGGCGTCGGTGAACACCTGGAGTCCGCCCTTGCCGGCCTCCCGGTCCAGGACGGTGACCGTGCCGAAGTCCGTGTGCGGGCCGATGCGGAACTGGCCCGGCTCCGGCTCGCCGGTCCGCTCCCGCCCCGGGTACCAGTTGATGTTGAAGCCGAACGTGGGGCGCCCGGTGTGCCGGGTGAAGAAGTCCCGCTCCTCGCCGAGCGCGGTGCCGAGCAGATCGAGGACCCGGTCCGACAGCTCCTTCATCTGCGCCAGGTACGCCTCCACCAGCGGCTTCAGCTCGGGCACCTCCTCTGGCCAGGTGTTCGGCAGGAACCACTCGGCGTCCACCGCCGGGTCCCCGGTCGGCTCCTCCGCCGCGAAGGAGAGCGACTCCTTCAGGTCGGGCGGGGTCGCCGTGCCCTCCGCGTACCCGTTGGCCTCCGCGCCCGGCCCGAGCCACCCGCGCCCGCCGACCCGCACGGCGTACCGCTCCTTGACGGCGGCGGGGAGGTGGAAGAAGGCGCGGGCCGTCTCGCGGATGGCGGCCCGCAGACCGGGATCCACCCCGTGCCCGGTGACCAGCAGGAACCCGGCCTCGCGCAGGGCGCGGTCGACGGCGGGCAGCTGCGGGGCGGGGTCGCGGGTCAGGTCGATGACGGGAAGGTCGGCTTCACTCATCCCCGATGTCCTCGTTCCACAGAGCAGGGCGCTGTGCGATGAACTCCCGCATCAGCGCGGCGCATTCGGGGTCGTCGAGCACGACGACCTCCACCCCGTGCTCGGCGAGCCAGTCGTGCCCGCCGTGGAAGGTCTCCGCCTCCCCGACGACCACCCGCGAGATCCCGAACTGCCGCACGAGCCCGGAGCAGTACCAGCACGGCGAGAGGGTCGTGACCATCGTCGTCCCCCGGTACGAGCGCTGCCGCCCGGCGGCCCGGAAGGCGGCGGTCTCCGCGTGCATGGACGGGTCCCCGTCCTGCACCCGCCGGTTGCGCCCGCGCCCGAGCAGCGCCCCGTCGGCGCCGTAGAGGGCGGCGCCGACGGGGATCCCACCCTCGGCGAGCCCGGCGCGGGCTTCACCGAGGGCGGTGGCGAGCCACCGGTGTGCTTGTTCCTGGTCCATGGGGAGGACTCTTCCCCGACGGGGAGGGGACATCACACGGGTGCTACTCCTCCCCCGAGGGGGTGTCCGATCCGGCAGCGGGCGTGACGTAGGAGCCCTTGCCGGGCACCGTGTAGATCAGCCCTCGCTCGCGGAGCTCGCGCATGGCCCGCCGGCCGGTCAGTACGGCGATGCCGTATTCCTCGGCCAGGCGGCCAGGCGTGGGGATCACCCGGTCGGGGGCGTACTCCCCGGTGGCGATCTTCGCTGCGATCACGTCGGCCAGCTGCATGTACAGCGGGCGTCCCGACTTCGGATCAAGGCTCATGGCTCAACGCTAGATAGTCATACAAGGACACGTATGGGTGGCTCTAGCTACAGCGTGATGCATCACGGTGCATCACGCACTACGGTGTGACGCACGAAAGACCCCGGCGGCCGTCCTACCGGCCCCGGGGCATGGCCACCAACTCGTAAGGGAGTTGACGACGTGCTGAACCCTATCGCGCGCGTACTGGGCTGGGCGCTGATGCCCGTTCTGCTGGGGCTGCTCATGCTGACCCTCCCGCCCACCGGAAGGCACCGAACCCGCCCGACCACCCGGGCCGCGCAGCGCAGGCGCCGCCGGACGCTGTGGCTCGCCACGGTCGGCGTGGACGTCGACCACCGGAACATCCACGCCGGGGCCGCCCGATGAGCCGCTGTGGGGCACGGCGCTCCGTGTTCGCCGTCGCGGAGGTCGTGCGGCCGGTGTGGGGCGGCTCGGTCTGCGTGCTGGCCGTCGGCCATGACGGCCCGCACCGCGACCGCGCGGGAGACGGCTGGTGGGTGACGCCGGAGATCGCCGACGCGGTGACCGTCTCCCTGCTGACGCACGCCCTCGTGTCCGCGCCCGAGCCGGAGTTCCGCTCGCCGCGCTGCGTCGTCGGCCGCCACGACCGCTGCCGGGACCACGCACCCCGCGACAGCGGCGTACCGGGGGTGCGTCATCTGGTGTGCGAGTGCCCCTGCCACGGGGCGCCCTCCGCCCTGCTCGCGGGGAATCCCTGAGTGCCGCCGGACGCCGCGGCGGCACTTTGCCCCTCCCGTGGTCGCTTCGGGCTGCCGCCGATCGGCTGAGGCCCGGGACCGCACCGGCCGGGTCGGGGAGGACGGGGGACAGGAGGCCTTAGCTTGCGGAGTGTTCTGTCGTTCCACCGAGAGGTCTCTGCCATGCGCTCCCTGCTGACCGCCCTCGCCGTCGGGGCCGTCGTCCTCGGCACCGCCGGCGTCGCGAGTGCCGATGTGAACGTCGAGATCGAGCCGGAGGGCTCGTACACCGTCGTCTTCGGCGACTGGCTCCAGTTCGCGCACGACGACGTCTTCAACGCCGGCCACGACAACACCGTCGGCTCCGACAACTGACGTCTCGCGTCGGGTCTCCCGCCCGGGGAGACGGCCTCCCCGGGCGGTCGGGCCTCACGCGACGGCGCCGGCCCCCTCCTCGTAAGGGAACAGGGCGAGCGGGGCCTCGCCCTGGAAGAAGGTCTTGGCGCGGATCATCGCCCGCTCGTCGGCCCGGATCCGGCCCGGGCGGGAGGCCGTGCCCGTCAGGACTCCGCCGAAGCGCATCCCCAGGTAGGCCGCCGAGTGGTTCAGGCCCGTGACCAGGCCGTCCGCGACCTCGTGCTCGTCGTGCGCCATCGCCGTCACCCCCCACAGCGTGCCGCCCGCCATCCGCTCCTTGAAGTCCGAGCCGGGCACGTTCAGCCAGCCCGACCAGTAGTCCAGGTACCGCTTGGCCTGCGCGGAGAGGCTGTACCAGTACAGGGGCGAGACGATGACGACGTCGGTGGCGTCGAGCGTCGCCTGTCGCAGGAGTTCCTCGGTCTCCCCGGGCCGCCTGGCGGCGTCCTCGTGCCGGCCGTCCTCGAAGTCGGGCAGGACCAGCCGGTTCAGGTCCACCCAGCGTCGCGGTACGTCGGCGGGCAGGTGTTCGGCCGCCGCGCGGGCCAGGATCTCGGAGTTGCCGTCGGCGCGCGAGCTGCCGAGGACGAAGAGGAACGAGCGGTCCGGGCGGTGCGAGGCGTCCAGCGTCATGTCTGTTGCTCCGGTGTCTTGGGGTATCCGGTGCCAACTCCGCCTCTCTCGTGGGTATTCCGTGGGTGGTCTCACCAGGACGTGCCGTGAGACGTCGCCGGACGCGGAGAGCTTCGAGACGGGGTGGGCGCGGCCTGAACAAGCCGATCCACGGCGCCGGACGGGAGGTGATCGCCGTGGACCCCCGCAACCCCTCCCGGACCTGCCCCGAACGCGGGCACGTCTCGGCGGAGAACCGGCCCACACAGGAGAAGTTCCACCGCGTCTCGTGCGGCCACACCGCGCACGCGGACACGGTGGGCGCTGCGAACGTTCTACGGGCCGGACCGGTCCGTCGCGAAGCCCACCGGCACAGCGAGAAGCCCCCTCGTTCATGAGGGGGAGGAGTCACGAGGAACGAGCCCAGGGGGCTTCCCTGCCGATGCCCGAACGGGCGGCGGCGCTCGAGGCGACCCAGCAGCACGCCCGTAGCGAGGCGGCGACTTCCTCGAAGGCGGCCGGGAGCCGCAGCTCCCTCAGCCCTCGGTCCCCGTGTCCTCGCCGGACTTGCCCTGCTCGCGCTTCTTCAGCTCCTCCTCGCGGCGGCGCAGGTCCGCCTCCCAGTCCTTGAGGAGGGACTCGTCCTTCTTGTTCTCTTCCCTGAGCGACTTGAGGAACTCGGGATTGTCGTCGGGGGCCACCCACTCGTGCCGGTGGTTGCGGTGCCACTCGGAGGGCGTACGGCCTCCGGCGGGCGCGTGGCGCATCTTGCCGGCGGCGAACCAGACGATCGGGCCCACGATCCAGAACAGCAGGATGATGATGACCCAGACCACCTTCGGCAGGTGCTTGGCCTCGTCCTCGGGAGTGTTCAGGCAGTCGATGAAGGCGTAGATCGTCAGTGCCAGCGGCAGGATGTACATCAGTGCCCTGAGCATGTGGTGCGGCCCCCTGGAAGCGGTGGCGGGGGCGCGTTTCGGCGGCCCCGGTGACAGGCCAAGCCTAGCCCGTGGCGGCTGCGCCGTTCCGGGGGACGACCCCGGACCCCCGGCGAGACCCGCCCGGCCCCGGGGCGGGAGCGCGAGCGGTACTCGGGGATACTTGGCGCCATGGCTTACGACGATCTCCGCTCGCTGCTCAGGGCCCTGGAGCGCGAAGGCGACCTCAAGCGCATCAAGGCCGAAGTCGACCCGTACCTGGAGGTCGGGGAGATCGTCGACCGGGTGAACAAGGCGGGAGGGCCGGCGCTCCTCTTCGAGAACGTCAAGGGCTCCGCCATGCCGCTCGCGATGAACGTCTTCGGGACGGACCGCCGGCTGCTCAAGGCGCTCGGCCTGAAGTCGTACGGCGAGATCAGCGAGAAGATCGGCGGACTCCTCAAGCCGGAGCTGCCGCACGGCTTCGTCGGGGTCCGCGAGGCCTTCGGGAAGCTGGGCTCGATGGTCCACGTGCCGCCGAAGAAGGTGAAGAGCGGGGACGCTCCCGTGCAGGAGGTCGTCCTCACCGGGGACGACGTCGACCTGGACAGGCTGCCGGCGCTGTTCACCTGGCCGAAGGACGGCGGGTCCTTCTTCAACCTGGGCCTCACCCACACCAAGCACCCCGAGACCGGCGTGCGGAACCTGGGGCTCTACCGGCTCCAGCGGCACGACAAGCGCACCATCGGCATGCACTGGCAGATCCACAAGGACAGCCGCAACCACTACGCGGTGGCGGCGGCGAAGGGCGAGCGGCTGCCGGTCGCCATCGCCTTCGGCTGCCCGCCCGCCGTCACGTACGCCTCGACGGCGCCGCTGCCCGGCGACATCGACGAGTACCTCTTCGCCGGCTTCGTGCAGGGCAAGCGGATCGAGATGGTCGACTGCAAGACCGTCCCGCTGCAGGTCCCTGCGCAGGCCGAGGTCGTGATCGAGGGCTGGCTGGAGCCGGGCGAGATGCTGCCGGAGGGTCCCTTCGGCGACCACACCGGCTTCTACACCCCGCAGGAGCCGTTCCCCGCGCTGAAGATCGACTGCGTCACGATGCGCAAGCGCCCGCTGCTCCAGTCGATCGTCGTCGGCCGGCCGCCGACCGAGGACGGGCCGCTCGGCCGGGCCACGGAGCGGTTCTTCCTGCCGCTCCTCAAGATCATCGTGCCGGACATCGTCGACTACCACCTGCCGGAGTCGGGCGGCTTCCACAACTGCGCGATCGTCTCGATCGACAAGAAGTACCCGAAGCACGCGCAGAAGGTCATGCACGCCATCTGGGGCGCGCACATGATGTCGCTGACCAAGCTGATCATCGTCGTCGACAAGGACTGCGACGTGCACGATCTGCACGAGGTGTCCTGGCGGGCCCTGGGGAACACCGACTACGCGCGTGACCTGACCGTGGTCGAGGGGCCGGTCGATCACCTCGACCACGCCTCGTACCAGCAGTTCTGGGGCGGCAAGGCCGGTATCGACGCCACGAAGAAGCTGCCCGAGGAGGGCTACACCCGGGACGGCGGCTGGCCCGACATGGTGGAGTCGGACCCGGCGACGGCGGCCTTGGTGGACCGCCGCTGGAAGGAGTACGGGCTGTGACCACCGCGGCCGTGCCCGGTGCCCAGCCGGGACGTACGAAGGCCTTCCTGCGGCTCGTGATGATCGAGCACTCGGTCTTCGCCCTGCCCTTCGCCTACATCGCCTCCCTCACCGCGATGTTCCGGCTCGACCGGAACATCCACTGGTGGACGCTCTTCCTCGTCACCGTCTGCATGGTGGGCCTGCGGACCTTCGCCATGGCCTGCAACCGGATCATCGACCGCGAGATCGACGCGCGCAATCCGCGGACCGCGAACCGGGAGCTCGTGACCGGTGCGGTGTCCGTGCGGTCCGCGTGGACGGGGGCCGGGATCGCCGTCGTCGTCTTCCTCGGCGCCGCCGCCCTGCTGAACCCGCTCTGTCTGGCGCTCGCGCCGCTGGCCGTCATCCCGATGGTCGTCTATCCGTACGGCAAGCGGTTCACGAACTTCCCGCACGCCATCCTGGGCCTCGCCCAGTCCATCGGGCCGATCGGCGCGTGGCTCGCGGTGACCGGCGAGTGGTCCTGGGACGCGGTCGTCCTGGGCCTCGCGGTGGGCGTCTGGATCGGCGGCTTCGACCTGATCTTCGCCTGCCAGGACGTGCAGGCGGACCGGGCGCACGGCGTGATGTCGGTGCCGGCCCGCTTCGGCGTCCCGGCGGCGCTGTGGGGCGCCCGCGCCTCGGCGGTCGTGACGACGGGGCTCCTCGTCTGGTACGCCCTGCTGACGGACGCGGGCCTCTTCTTCTGGGTCGGTCTGGTGATCGTGATCGCCGCCTTCGGCTACGAGCACACGATCGTGAAGCCGCACGACCTGTCCCGGCTGAACAGGGCGTTCTTCACGACGAACGGCTTCATCGGCATCAGCCTGTTCGTGTGCGCCCTCCTCGACCTGCTGGTCCGCGGGCTCACCCCGTAGCCCCGGCGTGACGACGGATAGGCTCGACGGCATGAACGACGGCAAGCGCACCCCCTGGATCGTGGGGGTTTCCGGGGCGTCGGGTACGCCGTACGCCGCCGCCGTGCTGAGGGGGCTGCTCGCCGCGGGGGAGAGCGTCGACCTCGTCGTGTCGCGGGCCTCGCGGCTGACGCTGCTCGACGAGACGGGGATCGCCTTCCGGGACGCGCACTGGCGCGACGACCTGGCGGCCTGGCTGGCGCGGGGCGCGGACGGGAAGCCGGACGCCTTCGACGTGTCGGGCGGGCTGGACGACGTGCGGTACTGGGCGGCCGGGGACCTGGCCGCGGGGCCGTCCTCCGGTTCGTACCCGGCGAAGGGGATGCTGGTGGTGCCGGCCTCGACCGCGGCTGTGGCGGGAGTGGCGCTCGGGCTCTCGAAGGACCTGCTGCAGCGGGTCGCGAGCGTGACGCTGAAGGAGCGGCGTCCGCTGGTGGTCGCGGTGCGGGAGACCCCGCTGAACGGACAGACGCTCAAGCACATGGTGGCGCTGGACGAGGCGGGCGCCGTGGTGCTGCCCGCCTCTCCGGCGTTCTACGCGGGGGCGACGCACATCCAGGATCTGGTGGACTTCGTCGCCGGGCGGGTGCTCGACGCGGCAGGGGTGCCGCATCGGCTGTACCGCCGTTGGGAGGGAGAGCTCGGTGGAGCTTCCCGCACGGATTAGCGCTTCTTGGCGGCCTTCTTCGGGACGCGCTTCGAGGCGGCGGACGGCTGGTGGGCACGCGAGCGGCCGGCCAGCTCCTGCAGCTCACGCATGCGGGCGTAGGCCATCTCGATCGTGTACACGGTGAACACCACTCCTGAAAGATCGTCTTTGATCTACTGAAAGATTCACAGGGTGTCGCCCCTGTGTGCCTTAGATTCTATACCTATACTCGCGGTATCGCTGGACAATGGAAGGTTCCTCTTTATGGACGCCGTGGACAGGCAGCTCATCCAGGCCCTGCGCGAGAACGGCCGTGCCTCGTACGCCGAGCTCGGCCGGCTCGTCGGGCTCTCCGGCCCCTCCGTCACCGACCGCATCAACCGGCTGGAGGCGGCCGGCGTCATCACCGGCTACCGCGCCACCGTGAACGCCGCCTCGCTCGGCCTCGGCGTCACCGCCCTCATCGGCATCTCCCTCTCCGACGCCGCCGACCACGAGGACGTGGCCCGCCGCCTGAAGGACCTCGCCGAGATCGAGGACTGCTGGTTCATCGCCGGCGACGACTCCTTCATGCTCAAGGTGCGCGCCAACGACGTCGACGGCCTGGAGAAGACGATCCGCCGCCTCTCCGGCACCAAGGGCGTCTCCCGCACCCGTACGACGATCGTGCTCTCCACCAAGTGGGAGAACCGGGTCGGAGAGCTGCCTGAAGAGGGCTGAGAGTACGGTGGGCAGAGCTTGATTTCGGAGATACAAGGGAGGCGGCCGTACATGGACGCGGGACTCAAGCGCGAACTTGAGCAGAAGGTCCGGGACGGTGAGCGGCTGAGCCGTGAGGACGGCATCGCCCTGTACGAGTCCGACGACCTCGCCTGGCTCGGCGGTCTGGCCCACGAGGTCCGGACCCGCAAGAACGGCGACGTGGTCCACTTCAATGTCAACCGGCATCTGAACATGACCAACGTCTGCACCGCCTCCTGCGCCTACTGCTCCTTCCAGCGCAAGCCGGGCGAGAAGGACGCGTACACCATGCGCATCGAGGAGGCCGTGCGCCTCGCGAAGGCGATGGAGAACGAGAACCTCACCGAGCTCCACATCGTCAACGGGCTCCACCCCAACCTGCCCTGGCGCTACTACCCGCGCTCCCTCTCCGAGCTCAAGAAGGCCCTGCCGAACGTCTCCCTCAAGGCGTTCACCGCCACCGAGATCCACCACTTCGAGACGATCTCCGGCCTCTCCGCCTCCGAGATCCTCGACGAGCTCATCGAGGCCGGCCTGGAGTCCCTGACCGGCGGCGGCGCCGAGATCTTCGACTGGGAGGTCCGGCAGCACATCGTGGACCACCGCACCCACTGGGAGGACTGGTCCCGGATCCACCGGCTCGCCCACGAGAAGGGGCTCAAGACCCCCTCGACCATGCTCTACGGGCACATCGAGGAGCCGCGCCACCGCGTGGACCACGTGCTCCGGCTCCGCGAGCTCCAGGACGAGACCGGCGGCTTCCAGGTCTTCATCCCGCTGCGCTACCAGCACGACTTCGTGGACATGCAGGACGGCAAGATCCGCAACAAGCTCCAGGCGCGCACCACCATGGCGACCGGGGCCGAGGCGCTGAAGACCTTCGCGGTCTCCCGGCTGCTCTTCGACAACGTGCCGCACGTCAAGGTCTTCTGGGTCATGCACGGCGTCCAGACGGCGCAGCTGGCGCTCCAGCACGGCGCCGACGACATGGACGGCTCGGTCGTCGAGTACAAGATCACGCACGACGCCGACAACTACGGCACGCCGAACAAGCTGGGCCGCGAGGACCTGCTCGAACTGATCCGTGACGCGGGCTTCCGGCCGGTCGAGCGGAACACGCGGTACGAGATCATCCGCGAGTACCCGGGCCCGGACCCGGACCGGCGCGAGTCGCCGCAGCCGATGCGGGTCTGACGCATGACGCGACGGAAGGGCCGGCGGGGGATCCCCCGCCGGCCCTTTCCCGTGCTCACTTCAGCGGCAGCAGCATGATGATGTCGTCCCGGTCGTCGCCGGGGGCGACCCGGATCGCGTCGGGGACGCGGCCGACCTCCTTGTAGCCGGACCTGGCGTAGAAGCCGTCGACGCCGGTGCCGCCCCGGCAGGTCAGCCGGATCGCCTCGATCGCCTCGAAGCCCTCGGCGGTGCGGGCGGTGTGCTCGACCGCCGCCATGAGGTCGAGGCCGTATCCCCGGCCCTGGTGCCGGGGGTGGACCATCACCGTGTAGAGCCACACCCAGTGGGTCATCAGCGGGTGGGTGTTGAAGGTGAAGAAGGCGGTGGCGGCGACCCGGCCGTCCTCGTCGCGGCCGACGAGGAGGCGGGTGCCGCCCTCGGCCATGGCGACCAGGTGCTTGAGCAGCGCGGGGCGTATCTCCTCGGGGGTCACGGGGGGTACGAAGCCGACGGCGCCGCCCGCGTTGGAGACGTCGGCCCAGAGGGAGAGCACGCCGTCGCGCAAAGCGGGGTCGACTGCCGGGTCCACCTCGAACGTAAGGGTCATGGCAGGAGCTTATCTATTACCTCCGTGGCGCTCAAGAGGCCCGGTCCCGGATCTGACGCCGCCGCGTGCTTCACTGGAAGGCGCTCGTCCCGCTGGGAAACTTCGGGATCTTTCGGAACGGAAGACTGGACTGACATGCTCCGCTACACGCTGATGCGGCTCGGGATCTTCTCCGGGTGCTTCCTCGCCCTGTGGGGTCTCGTCTACGTCGGCGCGCTGCCGCGCGGTCTGGGCGACTCGAACCTGCTCTGGGTCCTCGTCCTCTCCATCGTCGTCTCCGCCCCCCTCAGCTTCGTGCTCCTGCGCAAGGTGCGGGACGAGGCGAGCGCGGAGGTGGTCGCGAAGGTCGAGCGCGTCAAGGGGCGACTGGACTCGAACCGCTCCCAGGAGGACGCGCTGTAGCCGCGGGCCGCGTAAAGGCTGCGTAAGCTTCCTCACAGCACCCCACCCCGGGCCGGGCCTTCCAAGGCTCCTGCCTGGGGTGTTCTGCGTTTCGGAGGTAGAACGGGTCCTCGTGGCTCAAAGAAGAGCTTTGAGGTTCTCAAAGTTCAAGTGTTAACGTATTCGACATGAAGTCTGCAGCGCGCCCCACCCATGCCATGAGCACCCCGCTCGTGGCGCGCCTGCACGTCGATCTCTGCCGCTGTATGTCCGCGGTCTGTTGCCGCGCCTTCTGATCCGGCATCATGCAGCGGCCCGCGCCCAGCGCGTGTGTGCCGCACCCCCGTCCCCGTATTTCCCGATACGCACCTGTGGAGTGTGCCCGTGTCCGCGTCCGTGACGCCCGAGACGAAGCCCCGGATACCCAAGATCCCCTTCTGGGTCCAGATCATCGCCGGTCTGGCCCTCGGCGCCCTGCTCGGCTGGGTCGCCCGCAGCCAGGACGTCACCTGGCTGAAGGAGACCCTCGGCCAGATCGGCGACATCTTCGTCCAGCTGCTCAAGCTGGCCGTCGCACCGCTCGTCTTCTTCGCGATCCTGGTGTCGATCACCAACCTGCGGAAGGTGAACAACGCCGCCCGCCTCGCCACCCGCACGCTGCTCTGGTTCATGATCACCTCGCTCGTCGCGGTCGGCATCGGCCTCGCGATCGGCCTGGTCACCGACCCGGGCGCCGGCACCGGCCTCACGCCGAAGGACGGCAAGCTCCCCAAGCACGAGGGCTCCTGGATCGACTTCCTCACCGGCATCGTCCCCACGGACGTCATCACGCCCTTCACCGAGCTGAACGTCCTCCAGATCGTCTTCATGGCCGCCGTCGCCGGCATCGCCGCCCTCAAGCTCGGCGACCGCGCCAAGCCGATCCTCACCCTCTCCGAGTCGGTCCTGGAACTCCTCCAGAAGGCCCTGTGGTGGGTCATCCGCCTCGCCCCGCTCGGCACCGTCGGCCTCATCGGCTTCGCCATCGCCGACTACGGCTGGGACCTGATCGGCAAGTACGCGACCTTCACCGCCGACATCTACGTCGGCTGCGCCCTGGTCCTCTTCGGCGTCTACCCGCTGCTGCTCGCCACGGTCGCCAAGGTCAACCCGCTCCGGTTCTACAAGGGCGCCTGGCCCGCCATCCAGCTGGCCTTCGTCTCCCGCTCCTCCGTCGGCACCATGCCGGTCACCCAGAAGGTCACCGAGCGCCTCGGCGTCCCGAAGGAGTACGCCTCCTTCGCCGTCCCGTTCGGCGCCACGACCAAGATGGACGGCTGCGCCGCGATCTACCCGGCGCTCGCCGCGATCTTCATCGCGCAGATCTTCGACGTGCAGCTGGGCGTCGGCGACTACCTGCTGATCGCCTTCGTCTCGGTCATCGGCTCGGCGGCCACCGCCGGCCTCACCGGCGCGACCGTCATGCTCACCCTGACCCTCTCCACCCTGGGCCTCCCCCTGGAGGGCGTCGGCCTCCTCATGGCGATCGACCCGATCCTGGACATGGTCAGGACGGCCACGAACGTGGCGGGCCAGGCCCTGATCCCGGTGATCGTCTCCGCCCGCGAGAAGATCCTCGACCTCGACAAGTACGACGCCGTGACGGCGTCCCCGGTCGACGACCCGGCCGAGGGCACCGGCACCGACCGGAAGGTCGCGGTCACGGCCGCCGCCTGATCCCCGCCAAGCGCACACGTGCCCCCTGCCCGGACCGGGCAGGGGGCACGTACGCTTTCGCGGGGCATCCAGCGGATCTTGGAAGCAGGGGTGGGGCCGCCATGGCCGGTGGGGCGAAGGCGCGGCGGTTGCCGCGGGCGGTGCGGGAGCGGCAGATGGTGGACGCGGCCGTGCGGTGCTTCGCCCGGCACGGGTACCAGGCGGCGTCCATGGACGAGATCGCCGAGCTCGCCGGGGTCTCCAAGCCCTTGGTCTATCTGTACCTGGGATCCAAGGAAGAGCTGTTCACCGCCTGCATCCGGCGTGAGGCGGGGGCGCTGCTCGCTGCCGTGGACGCCGGGGTCGGCGGACCGGAGGTGCCGCCGGACGAGCGGCTCTGGGCGGGGCTGCTCGCCTTCTTCACGCACGCGGCCGGGCATCCGGACTCGTGGGTGGTGCTCAGCCGGCAGGCGCGGACGCAGGGGGAGCCGTTCGCCGGCGAGGTGGCGCGGATGCGGAACGAGATCGTGGGCTTCGTGGCGGGGCTGATCGGGGAGGCCGCCCGGGAGGCGGACGTGGTCATCACCGGGCGGGACGTGGACGCGCTCGCGCAGGCGCTGACGGGATCCGCCGAGTCGCTGGCCGACTGGGCGAACGAGACCCCCGGGGTGACGGCGAAGGAGGCCGCCACCACGCTGATGAACTTCGCCTGGGCGGGGCTCGGAAACCTCGTGAAAAGCGAGCGCTGGTCTCCCCGTGAGCGCTTACCGGGCAGTAAGGTTACCGGCTAGTCCGGGCAGTCAGGACAACTCAGGGCTCAACGTACCGACGCACGACCTCAGTTCATCGCGCAGACCGAGGAGCCGCACGTGTCCGTCGTCACCGCCGCATCCGAGACAGAGCCGGTCGAACCCCGGAAGGTGGTGGTGGAAGGGCGCGTGCGGGAGGTGTCCGTCCCCGCGCTCGTTCCCCGGGTGGCCCGCGGCTCGCTCGCCGACCTGCCCTACGACAACGCCCGGCAGGAGCCCGAGGCCGTCCTCTTCTCCAGGAAGGACGCGGAGGGGAAGTGGTACGACGTCAGCGCCGCCCGCTTCGCCGCCGAGGTGCACTCCGTCGCCAAGGGCCTCATCGCCGCCGGCCTGCGACCCGGCGACCGGCTCGCGCTCATGGCCCGCACCACCTACGAGTGGACGCTGATCGACTTCGCCGCCTGGGCCGCCGGGCTCGTCACCGTCCCCGTCCACCCCACCTCCTCCGCCTTCCAGACCCGCTGGATCCTCCAGGACTCCGGCGCCGCCGCCTGTGTCGTCGAGGACGCCGAACAGGCGCGGCTCGTCTCCGCCGAACGACGGCAGCTGCCCGGCCTCGCCCACCTCTGGGTCCTCGGCACCGGCGCCGTCGACCACCTCCGCGCGGCAGGTGCGCGGGTCGCCGACGAGGCCGTCACCGCCCGCCGGGGGCTGCTCACCCCGGACGCCCTCGCCACCCTCGTCTACACCTCCGGCACCACCGGCCGGCCCAAGGGCTGCGCCCTCACCCACGCCAACTTCTTCGCCGAGGTCGACAACGCCGTCCGGCTCCTCCACCCCGTCTTCGTCTCGGAGAGCAAGGATCCCCCCGCCACCCTGCTCTTCCTGCCGCTCTCCCACGTCTTCGGGCGGATGGTCGCCGTCGGCTGCGTCCGCGCCCGCGTCCGGGTCGGGCACGCGCCCTCCGTCGAGGGCGAGGAACTCCTCACCGACCTGGCCGGCTTCCGGCCCACGTTCCTCCTCGCCATCCCGTACGTCCTGCAGAAGGTCTTCGACCGGGCCCGCGCCACCGCCGAGCGCGGCGGGAAGGCGGCCGTCTTCGACCGGGCCGCCCGGATCGCCCGCCGGTACGGACGGGAGGCCTCGCCCTCGCTCTCCCTGCGCGCCGCGCGAGCGCTGTACGACCCGCTCGTCTACCGGCGGATCCGCAGCGCGCTCGGCGGCCGGGTGAAGTACGTGATCTGCGGCGGCTCCCCGCTGGGCGCCCGGCTCGCCGAGTTCTTCACCGGCGCCGGCGTCGAGGTCTTCGAGGGGTACGGCCTGACGGAGACCACCGCCGCCTCCACGGTCACCCCGCCGCGCCGGCCGCGCACCGGCACCGTCGGCTGGCCGCTGCCGGGCACGGCCGTCCGGATCGCCGACGACGGCGAGGTCTGGCTCAAGGGCGGTCACGTCTTCGCCGGCTACTGGGACGCCCAGCGCGGGACGGCCCTGCCGTACACCGAGGAGGGCTGGTTCCCCACCGGGGACCTGGGCTCGCTCGACGCGGACGGCTACCTCCGGATCACCGGCCGGAAGAAGGACCTCATCGTCACCTCGGCCGGCAAGAACGTGGCCCCCGCCCCGCTGGAGGACTGGCTGCGCGCCCACCCGCTGGTCGCCCAGTGCATGGTCCTCGGCGACGACCGCCCGTACGTCACGGCCCTGATCACCCTCGACCACGAGGGCCTGACGCACTGGCGGCGGATGCGGCACAAGGACCACCTGGCGCTCTGGGAGCTGGTCCGGGACCCGGAGCTGCTCGCCGCGCTCCAGCGCGGGGTGGACGACGCCAACCGGCTGGTCTCGCGGGCCGAGTCGATCCGCGCCTTCCGGGTCCTGACCACCGAGTTCTCGGAGTCCTCCGGCCACCTGACGCCGTCCCTGAAGCTCAAGCGACGGGCCGTGCTGCGGGACTTCGCGCGGGACATCGAGGAGATGTACGGCCCGGAGGTCCCCTAGGGCCAGAGCAGTTCGCGGGTCCAGCCGTCCGCCGTGCGGCGGTAGCGGAGGCGGAGGTGGCGGCGGCGGGCGTCGCCCTGGAAGAACTCGACCTCGGCCGGTTCGACGACGTACAGGGTCCAGGTGGGGGCGGACGCGTCCGGTTCCGCCTCGGCCCGGTGCCAGGCCGCCTCGCTCGCCTCGGCGAGGGTCGCGGGGGAGTCGAGGACCTCGCTCTGCCGGCCGACGAGCGCCGCGGCCAGGGCGCCGGTGGTGCGGGCGTGGAGGTCCTCGTGCGCCTCCTCGGGGGTGCCGGTGACGACGTGGCCCCGGACGCGGACCTGGCGGCCCTGGACCGGCCAGTAGAAGCCGAGCGCGGCCTCGGGGCGGGCGGCGAGCTGGCGGCCCTTGGCGCTGGTGGCGTGCGAGGCGAAGTGCCAGCCGCGGGCGTCGGCGTCGTGCAGCATCACCGTACGGACGTCGGGCCTGCCGTCCTCGTCCACGGTGGCCAGGGAGAGGGTGTGCGGCTCGGTCTGGCCGGCCGCGGCCGCCGCCGTGAACCAGTCGTGGAAGAGGGGCAGCGGCTCGGGCGGGGCGCCCGCCGGGTCGAAGGACGGCAGTTCGGTGTCCCAGACCCTGAGGGAGCGGAGGGCGCGGTGGAAGTCGGTCATGCGGCCACGGTAGGGCGTGCGGCGGTGCGGCCGGCGGCCGGTGCCGCGTAGTCCTCGACCGGGACCGCGGCGGCCGCCGCCTGGATCTCGTCGCGGATCTTCTTCGCGATGAGGTTCTTCCAGGGGGTCTTCGGCAGGGTCCGGACCATGAACATGCGCAGGGCGATCTTCCACTTCCGGTCGACGACCATCTCCTTGACGAAGCCCTCGGCCATCTTCTGGTTGCGCTCCACGCCGGGCCGCATGTGCCGCTCGTAGCGGGCGAAGGCGACGGTGTGGTCGCCGCCCGCCCGGGCGAGTTCGCCCGCCAGGACGTAGGCGCCGACGAGGGCGAGGCCGGTGCCCTGGCCGGAGGCGGGGGAGGCGCAGTGGGCGGCGTCTCCGAGGAGGACGACGCGGCCCTTCGACCAGCGGTCCATCCTCACGAGGGACATGGAGTCGAGGTAGAAGTCGTCGGCCTCGGCGGCGTGGCCGAGGAGCCGGGGGACCTCCCAGCCGTCGCCCTCGAAGGCGCGGGTGAGGAAGCGCTTCTGGGCGGCGGTGTCGCGGTGGTCGGGCTGTGCCTCGGCGGAGGAGAAGACGAAGAGGTTCTTGGCGTCGGTCTCGCCGGCGGAGCTGTAGACGCAGACCAGCTTCCCGGGGAGCGCGTGGTACGTCTCCCAGCGGTCCAGGTCCAGGTGGTTGGGGGCCGTGAAGATGGAGATGTACGCGCCGAGGTGGTGCTTGAACCGCTCCTCCGGTCCGAAGGCGAGCCTCCGGGTGTTCGAGTGGAGTCCGTCGGCGCCGACGACCAGATCGAAGCGGCGGACGGTGCCGCTCTCGAAGGTGACGGTGACGCCGTCCGTGTCCGCGGGGTCGTCCGCGATCTCGGCGATCGAGTCGCCGAAGACGTACTCGACGTCCTCGCGGGTCCGGTCGTACAGGATGCGGGCGAGCTCGCCGCGCATGATCTCGTCATCCCCCTCGACGCGGCCGCCGAAGATGTCGGCGGGCAGTTCGCCGATGGTGCGGCCGGCGTCGTCGACGTACGAACCTCCGCGCATGTCCGTGGAGTTGGCGCGGATCTCGTCGAGGACGCCCATCCGGCGGCAGACCTCGATCGCGGTGCCGCGGATGTCGACCTTGTAGCCGCCGGTGCGGAGCTCGGGGGCGCGCTCGACGACGGTCGGGACGAAGCCGTAGCGGTGCAGCCAGAGGGCGAGGGCGGGGCCGGCGATCGAGGCGCCGGAGATCAGGACGGTCTTGGCGGTGCGCTGCATGTCGGACTCCTCGTCGGGTGTCTGCGGGCCGTTCCCCTGCCCGCGGACATGAATATACGGATGTCCTACACGTTTGTCTATGACGCTTGTATAGATCCTTCGGGTGGTCGGTCCGGCGGCCGGTCCGGCGGGCCGCCCGGTGGCCGGTGCGGTGGTCGGTTCGGTGGTCGGTCAGTCGCGGGCGAGGACCACCGTCCCCGAGGAGCAGAACCAGCCCCCCGTCCCCGAGGCCACCGCCAGCTCCGGCAGTGAGCCGTCCGGCCGGCGCACCTGCAACCCCGGCGCCTCGCCGCGCAGTTGGCGCACCGCCTCCACCAGCAGGAACAGGCCTCGCATCCCCGGATGGCAGGCCGACAGCCCGCCGCCGTCCGTGTTCACCGGCATCCGGTCCTTCTCCTGGACGTACGCGCCGCCCTCGCCCTTCGCGCAGAAGCCCAGGTCCTCCAGGGTCACCAAGGTCATGTAGGTGAAGGCGTCGTAGATCTCGGCTAGGTCGACGTCCGCGGGCCGGACGCCCGCCCGCTCGAAGGCCAGCCGGCCGCTGACGGCCGCCGGGGAGACCGTGAAGTCCTCCCACTCGGACATCGTGGTGTGCGAGACGTGCTCGCCCGTGCCGAGCACCCAGACCGGGGCCTTGCGGCAGTCCCGGACGTACTCCTCGGCCACGAGCAGCACCGCGCAGCCGCCGTCGCTGCGGATGCAGCAGTGCAGCTTGGTGAACGGGTCCGCGATCATCGGCCCGCCCAGGACGTCGTCGACGGTGATCGGCTCGCGGAACATCGCCTCCGGGTTGAGCGCCGCGTTCGCCCGTGCCCGGACGGCCACCTCCGCGAGCTGCTCCAGGGTCGTGCCGTACTCGTGCATGTGGCGGCGGGCGGCCATCGCGTACTTGGCGATCAGGGTGTGCCCGTACGGGACCTCGAACTGGAGCGGGCCGCGCGAGCCGAAGGAGAGGTTCGCGGTGCGGCGCCGGGCCCTGATATCGGCGCGGGCGGTGGAGCCGTACACCAGCAGGACCGCGTTCGCGCGACCGGCGGCGATGGCGTCGGCGGCGTGCGCGGCCATGACCTCCCAGGTGGCGCCGCCGACGGCGGTCGAGTCCACCCAGCGGGGGCGCAGGCCCAGGTACTCGGCGACCTCGACCGGGGCGAGCGTGCCGAGGCCCGCCGAGGCCAGGCCGTCGACCAGCGAGCGGTCGAGGCCGCTGTCCGCGAGGGCGCGGCGGGCGGCCTGGGCGTGCAGGGCGTAGGGGGTGGCCTCGTCGACCCGGCCGCAGTCGGAGAGGGAGACGCCGACGACGGCGACGCGGCGGGAGCTGCGTGTGGTGGTGGGCATGAATCTGACGGTACATCAGATTTCCTGAATCGGGACCGGCACTCCTCTGGGCAACAAGCCGCGTACGGGCCTAGCATGACGCACCGTCAGATACGGAGGGAGCTCCATGGACGCCGATTCCGCTGCGCTCGACGCCCCGAAGGCGGCACCGTCCGCGGGCCCGCCCCCGGCGGAACCGCCCGCCGCCCCGTCGACGGGACCGTCCGCCCGGCCGTCGGCGGGACCGCTCGCCGCCGCGCCCGTGCCGCCGCCCGCGCCGCCCGCCGGGGAGCAGCGGGAACTCCGCCGCGCCCTGCGGGAGCTGCTCGCCGCCGGGCGCGGCGGGGCGGACGGGGCCCCGGGCGTCGGCCCCGAGGGGTACGACACCGCGCTCTGGGCCCAGCTGTCCGGCACCCTCGGCCTCGCCGGACTCACCCTCCCCGAGGAGTACGGAGGCGCCGGCCGCGGCCCCGCCGAGCTCGCGCCCCTCTGCGAGGAGACCGGCCGCGCCCTCGCCCCCTCCCCGCTCCTCGCCACCACCGTCCTCGCCGCCCCGCTCATCGCCGCCCTCGGCACCCCCGCCCAGCGCGCCGCACTCCTCCCGCGCGTCGCCGACGCCACCCTCACCTGCGCCCTCGCCGTCCCCGCCGGCCTCGCCCTCGCCCTCGGCCTCACCGGCGACAACGCCGGCGGGGACTGGTCGGGCGGCGGCCGGGCCGGCGGCATCCAGGCCGCGCGCACGGCGGACGGCGGCTGGCGCCTCTACGGCGAGGCCGACCGGGTCCTCGACGGCCACAGCGCCGGACTGCTCCTCGTCGCCGCCCACGCCGGCGGCTTCGCCCGCAGCCGTACGCTCCTCTTCCTCGTGCCCGCGGACGCTCCCGGACTCGTGCGGACCCGGCGGCCCGCCCTCGACCTCACCCGGCCCCAGGCCACCGTCCAGTTCCGGGACGCCGGCGCCGAACTCCTCGGCGAGGAACCGGCCGACGTCCTCGGCGCCCTCGCCGCCACCGGCCGCACCGCCGCCGTGATGCTGGCCGCCGAGGCCGTCGGCGCCGCCGGAGCCGCCCTCGACCGCGCGGTCGAGCACATCCGCTCCCGCGGACGGTATGGCTCCCGGCACCGCCTCGCCGACCTCCACGTCCAGGTCGACACGGCCCGCTCGCTGACCCACTGCGCGGCCCGGGAACCCGGCCCCGGACCCGACGGCGGGCCGCTCGCCCTCGCCCACGCCCTGGAGGCGCTGCGCGCCACCGCCGACGAGGCGCTCGCCTGGGAAGACCTCTGCTTCAAACGGGCCGCCTCCGACGAACTGCTCTTCGGTCCCGCCCGCCGGCTGCGCGCCCGGGCGGCGGAACGGACCGGACTCCTCGGAGAGGAGGCGGCGTAGATGCCCGCCGGACGGAAGCTCGTGCAGAAGGTGTCCTCCACCCGGACCTTCGCCAAGGTCGCCCCGCACGTCATCCCGGCCATGGACCGGGCCGTGCACCGGCTGAGCAGGGGAAAAGTGCTGCTCAGCGCACGGATGCTGCCCGGGGTGATCCTCACCGCCCGGGGCGCGAGGAGCGGGCTGCCACGCGTCACCCCGCTCGCCTGCATGCCGGAGGGGGACGGCCGCTGGCTCCTCGTCGGCTCCAACTTCGGCCGGCCGGGCCACCCGGCCTGGACAGCGAACCTGCTCGCCCATCCGGACGCCGAGGTCAACTGGCGGGGCGAGGACGTGCCCGTACGGGCGGAGCTGCTCACGGGCGAGGAACGGGCGGCGGCCTGGAAGGCGGCGCTGGAGTTCTGGCCGCCGTACGCCACGTACCAGGCACGGATCGAGCGCGAGATCCGGCTCTTCCGCCTCACGCGCAGATAGCGACCGGCCCGCGCCGGACCGGACCGCTCCTGGCCGCGCCGGGCACCAGCACGCCGCCGCGCCCGGGACGGGCGTCGACGGGCCCGGACACGACGACGCCGACGGCGGTCCCGGCCCCTTGTCGCAGGGGCGGGTCGCCGTCGGCGTCGACGACAGGACGGATGAAGGAGGGGGCCGGCGCTACCTGGTCGGCTTCTTGCCCGTGATGCCCAGGTGCACCAACAGCGCCAGGTTCGGCTTGAGTTCGGCCTGTTTCACACCCCAGGTCTGGAAGCCCTTCTGGTGGCCGGCGACCGAGGCCAGCATCGCCACCAGGGAGCCGGCCATCGCGGCGGGACTGACGTCCTTGTCGACCTTGCCCTTGGCCTGGAGCTCCTTCACCGCGTCCGTGAGGGAGTTGGTGACCGAGTTCAGGATCTTCATGCGGATCTTGTAGAACCGCTTGTCGCCCTCGGCGGCGCCGAGGTCCACGACCCGCAGGATCGCGTCGTGCTTCCGCCAGAAGTCCAGGAAGCCCTCGACGAGTTCCTCCGAGGTCTGCCAGCCGGCCTTGCCGACCCAGGAGCGACCGCTGACCAGCTCGGTCAACGCGGCGCCCTCCTTGGCCATTTCCTCCGCGATCTCGAGGACCGCCCCCTCGACGTCCGGGAAGTACTGATAGAACGTCGCGGGTGAAGTACCCGCCTTCCGGGCCACATCGATGACCTTGACGTCCCGGTAGGGCGAGGAGCTGAGCATCTCACCGAGGCAGTCGAGCAGCTTCTGCCGCGTCGCCTGGCCGCGTCGTCCGGCCACGCGGCCGTCGACGGTGCGTACTTGTCCTGTCATGCCGTCAGCTTACCGAGGGGGGATCAGCGCGCGATTCGGCCGACTGCAAATGGGGTGCACCCCCGGCACGCCCCCGTTCTGCGAGGTCGGTGCGGGTGCGTGGGTCGAGGGGCAGGGGCGGTATCGAGCCAGTGCCGGCCGCGGTGCCGGCCGCGGTGCCGGACGTACCGACGGCGGCCGGGAGCGGCGGGGGCCGGCGCGGGAGCGGCGCGGGCAGTCCCCTACCCGAATAGGCTTATGGACAGGCTGTGGACAACGCCGGTGGACAACTCAAGCGCCGCAAGGGCTCCGGCCCGACGAATCGCCCCTTTGTTCGCATCCCGGGGCGTGCGGGGCCGCCCCCGCCGTCCTAGCGTGGGGGCATGGCCGTACGTACTGAGGGCACCCCGTGCTGGGTGGACGCACAGCTTCCCGACCTCGAGGCGGGCAAGCGTTTCTACGGCGAGCTCTTCGGTTGGACCTTCGACCCCGACCGCGACGAGGCCCTCCTCGACGGCCGCCGGGTCGCCGGGCTCGTCCCCAAGAGGGACGGACGCATGCCCACCACCTGGACCCTCTACCTCGCCACCGAGGACGCCGGCACCCTCGCCGCCCGGATCAAGGCCGCCGGCGGCCAGATGGTCATGGAGCCCTACCCCGTCGGCCCGTTCGGCGTCTACGCGCTCGCCGCCGACCCCGGCGGCGCGGTCTTCGGCCTCCGCCAGGAGGGCGACGACGACGGCTTCGAGGTCACGGGCGAGCCGGGATCCTTCTGCTGGATGGAGGTCTACACCCGCAGCCCCGACGCCGTCGACACCTTCTACGCCACCGTCTTCGGCTACCTCGGCCGCCAAGCCGACGCCCCCCGGGAGGGCGGGGACGCCGGCTTCGACTACCGCGTCTGGTCCCCGCCCGGCTCCCGGCCCGGCGGCGGAAGCGCCTTCGGCGGGCGGGCCGTCATCACCGACGACTTCCCCGCCGAGATGCCCGGCCACGTCCTCGTGCACTTCGCCGTCGCCGACTGCGACGAGGCATGCGAGACCACCGTCCGGCTCGGCGGCCGGATCGCCACCCCGGCCTCCGACACCCCGCACGGCCGCGTCGCCGTCCTCCACGACAACCAGGGCGCCCGCTTCGCCGTCCGCGAGGAGCCGAAACCGGCCGCTACCTAGCTGTGCCGCCAGGACCCGTCATGACCTGTGACACCGTTCCTGAAGGCTGAGTGGGAGCGGGTCCTGTTGCCAGTTGCCAGGACTCGTGCTCAGCCGAACGCCCGAACGGTGCTGGGCGTTCTGGTGGCCCGCGTTCTCTCCGCTTCCGGGCGGCACGCATCGGGTGTCCTTGGGCGCGTCTTCCGACGGCCACGGCGGCAGCGTCGTGACGGGTGGTCTCAAGGTTGTGCCGTGAGCGGGCGAGCCGTTTTCCGCCGCGCACCACACGGACGCGACCGGCAGCCGCGTCCGCCTGGGCGGCGGCCAGCGGATCTTGAGATCTCTCGACGCGAGCGATCCCAGATGCGCGCCCACCTGCCGCAGGACCTTCTCGTCCGTCGGCCCCAGGCCCTTGAGGCGCGTGCGGATCGCCACGCCCGACGGCCCGGGGACCAGGAACGCGGGCTCGATCGTCCGCAGGGTCGGGGTGGGCTTCATGGCGTCCACCATGCCGTTCCGAACCGCACGAATATGCAGGTACCGCACGCGTGCACCAGAACTGGCGACCCCTCGAACGCCTACTCGTATTCATGGAAAGCGAACCTGTGACACCCCGATCCGCCCCCGGGTTCGCAACCAGGGCCTCGGACAGGAAGAATCAGGGGCCACGGGGCCGTACCCTCATGGCCCGTACGGGGAGGTGGCAGGCAAGTGGAACAGCTGACGCAGCACGACCCGAGACGTATCGGGCCCTTCGAGGTGCTGGGCCGGCTCGGCGCGGGCGGAATGGGCCTGGTCTATCTCGCGCGCTCGGCCTCGGGCCGGCGCGTGGCGATCAAGACCGTGCGCACGGAGCTCGCGGAGGACCAGCTGTTCCGGGTCCGCTTCACCCGGGAGGTGGAGGCCGCCCGGGCGGTCTCCGGCTTCTACACGGCGGCCGTCGTCGACGCCGACCCGCGCGCCGCCGTGCCCTGGCTGGCCACCGCCTACGTGCCGGCGCCCTCCCTCGAAGAGATAGTGAACGAGTGCGGGCCGCTTCCGGCCCAGGCCGTCCGCTGGCTCGCCGCCGGTGTCGCCGAGGCCCTGCAGTCCATCCACGGCGCGGGGCTGGTCCACCGTGACCTCAAGCCGTCCAACGTCCTCGTCGTCGAGGACGGCCCCCGGGTGATCGACTTCGGCATCGCGTCGGGCGTCTCCAACACACGGCTGACGATGACCAACGTCGCCGTGGGCACGCCCGCCTACATGTCGCCCGAGCAGGCCCGCGACTCGCGCAGCGTGACCGGCGCCAGCGACGTCTTCTCGCTGGGCTCGATGCTGGTCTTCGCCGCCACCGGCCACGCGCCCTTCCACGGCGCCAACCCGGTCGAGACCGTCTTCATGCTGCTCCGCGAGGGCCCCGACCTGGAGGGCCTGCCCGAGGAGCTGCGGCCCCTCATCGAGTCCTGCATGCAGATGGACGTCACCCGCCGGCCCACGCCGGCCGACCTCCAGGCGCAGCTCGCCCCGCACCTCTTCGGCCCCGGCAGCGACGACAGCGGCACGGCCTCCGCCTGGCTGCCGCAGAGCGCCACCGCCATGATCGAGCAGCGCCGCGGCGGCGGCCGTCAGCTGCCCGGCCCGGTGACGCCGCCGCGGCCCCCGGCGGACCCGCCGGGCCCCCGCCCCGACCCCCGCTTCCCGGAGCGCGCGCCGGAGCACGCGCCCGTCGGCGGCCGGCACGCCGGTCCCGCCGAGGGCGCGGGCGGTCCCGTGCGCCTCGGCGGCGCGACCGTGCCGATCGGCCCCGGCCCCCGGGTCGCCGACACCCGGGCGGCGCTCGCCGTCGGCCGGGGCGCCGACGCGGGCCCCGCGACCGGCTGGATCCGCCCGCCCGGCGGCGGCCCGAGCGGGGCCGAGCAGGCCCCGCAGCAGGGTTCCCGTCCCGTGTCGGTGCCCTCGCAGGGCACCGACCAGACGGCGGCCCCGCAGCCCCCGCCGGAGCCCGGTCACTGGCGGCCCTGGCGCTTCCGGATGTCGAACGACGTGTGGGGCACCCCGGTCGTCGACGGCGACCTGCTGTACGTGACCTCCTTCGAGGTGCACGCCCTGGACACGGGGAGCGGCCGGCGCCAGTTCAAGACCCGGGACGTGGCCTGGTCGATGGCCGTCGCCTCGGGCCGCATCCACGCCTCCGACGGCCCCACCCTGTACGCCCTCGACGCCACCGACGGCGGCGAGCGCTGGCGGCTGCACACGGACGCCTGGGTGTACTCGCTGCAGGTCGACCGGGGCACGGTCGTCACCGGCACGCGCGGCGGCGGGGTGCAGGGCTGGGAGGCCTCCAACGGCGCCAAGCTGTGGGAGCTCACCGGCGCGCAGACCGACTTCGAGACCCCGGAGGCGGGGCCCGCCGTGCACGGCGACACCGTGTACGTGTGGCGGGACGCCCGGCTCCAGGCCCTCGACGCCCGCACGGGCGTGGAGCGCTGGTCGTACCCGATCGGCGACGCCGCCTCCTGCGCGAACGTGCCGGTCCGGGTGGCCCCGGCCGAGGACGGCTGCGTGTACGTCTCCGCCGGGACCAGGGTCCTGTCGATCGACATCGCCGGCGGGCACGTCCGCTGGCACTTCGAGGCGCCGGCGGTCTTCCTCTCCCCGCCCGCTTTCGCGCCGGGGCCGGCCGTGACGGGCGGCGGGGTGTACCTCTCGGACCACCTCGGCACCGTGTACGCGCTCGACGCCACCACCGGCCAGGACCGCTGGCGGATCGCGACCGAGCCGCGCCAGTCCGCCGAGCCGGTGCTCGTCGCCGACGGCAACGTCCACGTGGGCAGCGGCAGCGCGCTCTACACGCTCGACGCGGTCACCGGCACCCCCCGGTGGCGGTTCGCGGCGGGCGGCGAGCTGGTCGGCTCCCCGGTCGTCGCCGACGGCCGGGTGCACTTCGGCTCGGCCGACCACGTCCTGTACACCCTGGACGCGACCGGTGGGCAGCTCCGCTGGAAGCTCGCGACTGGCGGCGAGATCACCGGCTCGCCGGTGGCGAAGGGCGGGGTCGTGTACGCGTGCAGCAAGGACCGCTGCGTGTACGCGCTCGACGCGGCCAAGGGCACGGCGACGGGCAGGGGCGCCGCGGCGCGTTAACGCCGCGGGGGCGGCGGGGGCGGCGGGCTGCCGTCGTCGCCCCGGTCCCGGTCCCAGGTCGGCATGTCGTAGGTCTGGGTCGGGGCCGCGTAGGGCGGCTGCGGCCGGTGCCCGTCCGCGAGGGTCCCGTCCGCCTGGGTTCCGTCCGCCGGGGCCCGGTCCGCCGGCGGGCCGTCCAGGGGCGGGTGCTTGTGCCGGGGCGCCCGGTCCACCCGGCTCGTCCTGCGGGCGTGGTGCCGGCCCGGCATGACGAGCGCGCCGAGGAGCAGCAGGACCCCGCCGCCGAAGGCGTTCGCGACCCCATCGCCGAGTCCCCTGCCGTCGGCGCCGATCGTGAGGCTTCCCTCCGCCTGGCCGAGCCGCACCATCCACAGGACGGTGAAGCCGAGGACGACCAGCCCGGCGAGGGCGACGAGCAGGCGGGAGCGGAGCAGTACGCCGACGAGGGTGACGAGGGCGGCGAAGGCGAAGGGCAGCAGGATCGAGCCCAGGACGTCGGCCTTCGCGTCGGTGATGCCGGTGAACAGGTCCCCGATGGCGTAGTCACGCCCGGGACGGCCGTCGTACCAGGCACGGAAGGGGCTCCAGACGGCGGCCGTCGCTCCGGCGAGAGCCAGGACGGAGCCGGCTATGTCGCGGATCATCGGTGCGGCCCTCCTAGACGGTCCGGCCCTCGTTCCCGACGCTACGCCGGGTGAGGGGGCCCCGCCACGCGGCGCGGGAGCGACGTTAGGGTGGCGCGGACACGACACGCAGAAGGAGACGGCGGCGATGGTACGGACACGCCTGAAGCTCGCGGCGACGCTCACGGTGGTGGTCCTCGCGCTGACCGGTTTCCACACCGGCAAGGGCGGCCACGGCAGCAGCGGCGGTGGCGGCGGGAAGAGCAAGAGCGGCAAGAGCCGGAGCCACTCGGACTCCGACGACGATTCGGGCGGCGGCTGCTCCAGCGACGAGCAGGGAAACAACGACTACAGCGGCGCGAACGGCGACACCACCGCCTCCGGGGGCACCCCGACGGAGGCCCAGGCCGAGGTCGAGGTCGAGGTGATCGACTGCGTGGACCCCGCCGAGAAGAAGCGCAAGGGCAAGCCGGCCCGCAAGGCGGACACCGACGCGACGGTGCGGGTCACGCCGAGGAGCGGGGTGACGGGCACGTTCCGGATCCTGCTGGAGTTCGAGGGGGCGGGCGGCTCGCTCGTCGAGCTGGCCGAGGCCCGGGTCGACGTCGAGAGCGGGGGCGCCAGGATCCACGACATTCCGATGAAGACCCCCGGGCTGGTCGGCCAGGTGAAGAACTGCAGGGTGTACGCGGTGGACAGGGTCGACGTCACCGCCACGCCCACCGCCACCCCTACCGCGTCCGGTAGCCCTTCGCCCTCGTCGTGAACAGGCCGGCCTGCCGTTCCGGCGGCAGGTTCCCGAGCGCCACCAGGTGCGGGGCGTGGGCGAGGGCCCGGGCGCGGGCGGCCTCGTCGACCGACCACAGCGCCCGTACGGTTCCCTGGACGGCCTCGGTCGGGTGGGAGGCGATGACGGCGGCGGCCGACCGCGCGGCGTCGAGCGCGCCGCCCGGCGCGGTCAGCTCGGAGACGAGTCCCGTCTCGTACGCGCGCCGGGCGGAGACCCGTTCGGCGGTGCCCATGAGGGCCATCCGGGCGACTTCTCCGTACGGCATCTTCCGCGCCATGTGGACGGTCTCGAAGGCGGAGACCATGCCGTAGGTGGTGTGCGGGTCGAAGAAGGTGGCACCCTCGCCCGCGATGACGAACTCCGCCTCGCCGAGCAGGTAGAAGGCCCCGCCGCAGGCCATGCCCTCGACGGCGGCGATCACCGGTTTCCACAGGTCGTTGGCCTTGGGGCCGAGGGTGAGGAGGGGGTCGTCGATCGTGTACGGGGAGGAGGGCTGCGGGATCCTTCCGGCGTCCTCGCGGTCGATCCCGGTGCAGAAGGCCCGGTCGCCGGCCCCGGTGACGACGATCGCCCGGACCTCGTCCTCGTACCGGAACCCCCGCCAGACGGAGCCCAGTTCGCGGGCCATGTCGAGGGTGACGGCATTGTGCTTCTCCGGCCGGTCGAGGGTGACGACCGCGACCCCGGTCTCCTCGTCGCGCTCGACCCGGACGCTCATGTCCGCTCCAGGAGCCAGCGGGGGACGGTGACGCCGTCGACCTCGGTGAAGGCGACCCGCACGGGGGCGCCGATGCGCAGCCGGGCCGGGTCGACGGAGTTCAGGGGGGCGTCGGGGGCGGCGACGACGTTGCCGGCGAGGCGGATGCGGGGGGCGTCGGCGAGTTCGACGAGCACCGCGTTGTACGGCGCCTGGGCGGCGTACTCGGGCAGGAGCGGCGGGTGGGGGAGGACGTACGACCAGATCCGGCCGCGTCCGGACATGAGCCGCCATTCGCTGTCGAAGGACCGGCAGTGCGGGCAGCAGGGGCGGGGCGGGAAGCGGAGCTCGCCGCAGGAGGCGCAGGCCTGGATCCGCAGTTCTCCCCGGGCGGCGTACTCCCAGAAGGGCGCGCCGTCCTCGTCGATGACCGGTGTCAGCATTCGGGTTCAGCTCCTCAGCAGGACGGCCGATGTGGGGACGCCCTCGCCCGCCGTGACCAGGCAGGTGGCCGCGTCGGGGACCTGGGCGGTGGAGGTGCCGCGCAGCTGCTTGACGCCCTCGTTGATGAGGTTGAAGCCGTGCACGTACGCCTCGGAGAGCCCGCCGCCGCCAGTGTTGAGCGGCAGCCGGCCGCCGATCTCCAGGGCGCCGCCCTCGGTGAAGGCGCCGCCCTCGCCGCGTCCGCAGAAGCCGTAGCCCTCCAGGGAGAGCGGGACGAGGGGGGTGAAGGCGTCGTAGATCTGGGCGACGTCCACGTCGGCGGGGCCGAAGTCGGCCTGCTTCCAGAGGTGGCGGGCGGCGGTCCAGGCGGGGCCGGAGAGCGGGTCGTCGTTCCAGTAGTTGACCATGCCGTGGTGCTGGGCGGGCAGGCCCTGGGCGACGGCGTGCACGTAGACGGGTCTCTGTCGGCAGTCGCGGGCGCGTTCGGCGGAGACGATCACGCAGGCGAGGGCGCCGTCGGTCTCCAGGCAGTTGTCGAAGAGGCAGAGAGGTTCGCTGATCCAGCGGGCGGTCATGTACATCTCGCGGGTCAGCGGCCGCTCGTACATGATCGCGGCGGGGTTCTGGTTGGCGCGGTTGCGGCAGGCCAGGGCGACGTTGAAGAGGTGGTCGCGGGTGGCGCCGTACTCGTGCATGTAGCGGCGGGCGAGCATGCCGATCTCGTCGGCGGGGCGGAGCAGCCCGAAGGGGCGGGTCCACTGGCCGGGGGTGGGCAGCTGGACGGCGGTGTTCTTCCAGGGGCGGGGGCCGGAGCCCCGCTTCCTGGACCGCCAGGCGACGCCGACGCTCGCCTGCCCGGTGGCGACGGCGGCGGCGAGGTGGCCGACGGTGGCGCAGGAGCCGCCGCCGCCGTATCCGACCTTGCTGAAGAAGGTGACGTCGCCGGCCCCGATGGCCTTCGCCACCTCGACCTCGTCGGTCTCCTCCATCGTGTACGAGGCGAAGGCGTCGACCTCGCCGGGGGTGATCCCGGCGTCGTCGAGAGCGGCGAGGATCGCCCGGCAGGCGAGGGTCTTCTCGGTCTCGTGGAGCTGTTTCGCGAAGGCGGTCTGTCCTATCCCGACGATGGCCGTGGCGTCCTTGAGCACCGAACCTCCTCATGGGGCAGCACTGCTGACAGCGCGTCAGGCTACAACTAATCTGACGGATAGTCAGCTACAGGGAGGTTGGGCATGGACGTGGACACGCACCCGGACGGGGACGTGCGCGGTGACCTGGAGTGGGGCACGATCCCCGGACTCGTCCGGGCGGCGGCCGAGCGCCACGGACCGCGCGAGGCCGTCGTCGACGGCCGCGTCCGCGTCACGTACGCCGAACTCGGCGAGCGCGTCGAACGGGCCGCCGCCGCCTGCCTCGCCGCCGGGATACGCGGCGGGGACCGGGTCGCGATCTGGGCCCCCAACACCCTCGACTGGATCGTCTCCGCCCTCGGCGCCGTCACCGCCGGCGCCGTCCTCGTCCCCCTGAACACCCGCTTCAAGGGCGCCGAGGCCGCCTACGTCCTCCAGCGCTCCCGCGCCCGGCTGCTCTTCGTCACCGGCACCTTCCTCGGCACCTCGTACGTCGCCTCCCTGCGCCGCTCGGGCGCCGAACTACCCGACCTGGAGCGGGTGGTGGTCCTCGGCGACACCGCCCCCGACGACGAGGGCTGGACGACCCTGAAGGCCTTCCTCGCGGAGGGCGACACCGTCCCGGCCGCCCGCGTCCGCGCCCGCGCCGACGGCATCGACCCCGCGTCCCCCTCCGACGTCGTCTACACCTCCGGCACCACCGGCCGCCCCAAGGGCGCCGTCATCAGCCACGCCCAGACCCTGCGCTGCTACGCGATCTGGTCCGAGCTCGCCGGCCTGAGGGAGGGCGACCGCTACCTCGTGGTCAACCCCTTCTTCCACACCTTCGGCTACAAGGCCGGCATCCTCGCCTGCCTCATGCGGGGCGCGGTGATCGTCCCGCAGTCCGTCTTCACCGTGGACACCGTCCTCGCCAACATCGCCGCCGAGCGCATCACCGTCCTCCCCGGCCCGCCCACCCTCCACCAGTCCCTCCTGGACCACCCGGCCCGCACCGCGCACGACCTCTCCACCCTCCGCCTCGTCGTGACGGGCGCGGCCGTGGTCCCGCTGCGGCTCGTCGAACGCCTCCGCGCCGAACTGGGCGTGGGCACGGTCCTCACCGCGTACGGCCTCTCCGAGGCGAGCGGCATCGTCACCATGTGCCGGCGCGACGACCCGGACGAGACGATCGCCACGACGTCGGGCCGCCCGATCCCGGGCACGGAACTGCGGCTCTCCGACTCCGGCGAGGTCCTGGTCCGGGGCCACCACGTGATGAAGGGCTACTCCGAGGACGAGGAGGCGACGGCGGCGGCGATCGACGCGGACGGCTGGCTGCACACGGGAGACGTCGGCGTCCTGGACGGGGCCGGCAACCTCCGCATCACCGACCGCCTGAAGGACATGTTCATCGTCGGCGGCTTCAACGCCTACCCGGCCGAGATCGAACAGCTCCTCGGCCTCCACCCCGACATCGCGGACGTCGCCGTCATCGGCATCCCGGACCCCCGCCTCGGCGAGGTCGGCAAGGCCTTCGCGGTCCGGCGGCCGGGCTCGACCCTGACGGCCGACGACGTCATCGCCTGGTCGCGCAGGGAGATGGCGAACTACAAGGTCCCGAGGGAGGTCGAGTTCGTAGCGGAGCTCCCGCGGAACGCGAGCGGGAAGGTGGTGAAGGGGGAGCTGAGGGCGCGGTCGGGCAGCTGACGGCGGGATCCGGCAGCAGGATCCGGCAACGGGATCCGGCAACGGGGAACTGGCAACGGGGAACCGGCAACAGGGATCCGACAGCGGCGACTGCAACCAACTCCCTTCGCACACACGTCATATGAGCAGCCCTTCGCCTCTCCCCGTCCCAGGAGCAGCCGGTGCCGACGCAAGAGATTCCCCTCACGCTCACTCCGCAGCAGGCCGCACAGGGCGTGATCCTCACCGTCCAGCTGCCGTCCGGTCCCGCGCACCTCACCGTCCGTCCCTGCCGCCACGGCGAACTCGTCGCGGCGAGGCTCGGCGAGGGCACGGTGTACCTGCGCATCACGGTCGCCGGGGCCGCGGCGGCCCCCAAGAAGTCCGGCGGCCTCGGCTGCCTGGTCGTGCTCCTGGTCATCGGGGCACTCGTCGGCGGCTCGTACCTCCTGAACGACGAGGACGAAAGCCGCGGCAGCGCGGGCCCCGCCCCCTCGTCGACCTACACGTACGAGCCCGAGCCCACCAGCGACCCCGTCCTCACCCCCGCCCCCACACCCACCGAGGAGGAGCCCGACCCGTACGAGAAGGGCACCTGCCTCAACGGCACCCTCCCGAACTCGGAGACCGCACAGAGCGTCAGCGGCGTCGAGGAGGTGCCGTGCTCGGCGTCCGACGCCCACTACAAGGTCATCCAGACCTTCCCGTTCACCTCCGACATGAACCGGTGCAACTCCAACCCCAGGACGGAGTACGCCTTCTCCCACCGGTACACCATGAACGGCACCACCATCAGCGAGTACGTCTACTGCCTCGTCGGCCTCGGCTCCTACGCCCGCTGACGCACGAGCACGACGACCCCGCCCGCCGATCGCTGACTCGGCGCGCGGGGCGCGTCCGGTCGCGTGCCTCCCGGCGGGCGCTCGCCCGTCCGGATGACGCGCGGTGCATCCACCACTCCGGACCCGGGACCTGCGGATACGCTCCGAACCCCGGTCCCGGATCGCGCGAGGAGCCCCCGATGCAGGCAGCCGGTCCCGTCACGGCCGCCGCCGTCCTGGCCGCGGCCCTCCTGCTCAGCCCCCACGCCGCCGGGGCCGCCGTCGGCCCCGCGCCGTGCGTCTCCGGGGAGTCCGAGACCCGAGGGGACTCCAGCGTGGACGGCAAGGAGCTCCGCTGGGAGGACGACAGCAAGTACAACGATCCGCTGACCTGGGCCCACCGGGCCTGGTCCCTCGGTCTGGTGAAGATCGCCCCCGACGACGCCGGAAGCGTCAACGACCTGGAGTGGCGCGACTACTCCAAGGCCGACGGCCACGGGGGCTACTGGCAGGGCAAACCGGGGGTCGACTACATCTACCTGAACTCCTACTACCTGGACGGCCGCTACAAGGACCGGAACTCCCGCCGGCACGTGGCCGTCCACGAGCTCGGCCACGCCCTCGGCCTGTGCCACAAGCCGGACACCTGGGCCTCCGTGATGTGGACGAAGGTCCCCGACAACCCGCCGACCGAGCCCACGGACCGCGACGAGGCGAACTACCGCAAGCTCTGGAAGTGACCATGAACCGACACCGGACCGCCGGCCTCGTCCTCGCCGGGACGCTCGTCCTCGGCGCCACAGGGTGGGCCGCGACGGAGGCCTTCACCGCCCGCACGGGCCCCGTGCACGCCCTCTGCCTCCCCGACCTCTCCCACGACGAGTACGTGCCGGCCGCCATGAGCCACCTCGCCTACGCCGCCGTCGAATCGTCCGTCGGCTACGAACCCGACACCGACGGCGGCCCCGGCGGCATCCAGCGCGTCCGCCTCCGGGTCCTCCACCCCCTCAAGGGCGAGGTCCCCACCACCCTCACCCTCGGCCAGGGCGTCGGCCGAGACCCCCAGGGCCGCTACACGAGCCACGACCCCCTGTACCCCGTCCTCCTCCCCGGCCGCACCTACGTCGTCGGCTACGCCCAGGACCCCGCCTACGGCGACGGCTACACCCGCTACGCCAAACAGGAACCCGACTCCGCCGTGGCCCGCTGGACCGCCTACGTCTCCCGCGGCGCGGTCGCCCCGGCGGGGGAGGGCTGCGCCGAGGGGGCGTGAGCCGCGACGGAAAGGGCGGAGGGGCCGGGCAGATGCCCGGCCCCTCCGTGGTGCGGTGGTCCGATCGCGTTGCGCACGGGCTCTCCCCGGACGGATCCCCCCTGGTTCCGTCGGGTGTCCCCCGAGCCCGTGTGCTCCCCCGTCGACCGGACCTCCCTGTTCGGCCCCGGCAGCTCCCCCGAAGTCGCCGCCGGTGCCGTTCCCCGTCGGGAGTGGCTTAGTTGGCCGGCTCGGACGTGACGTGGATGTCGTCGGTGGTGGCTCCGTCACCGAGGACCTTGTCCGCGATGGCGTCGGCCGGCCCGGAGGTGGCGTGCATGTCCTTGGTGGCGATGGTCTCGTCGTGACCGCCCGTGATCTTTTCGGTGATCGCGTCGACAGCCGGCTCCGAGGTCGCGTGCATGTCCATGGGCTTGATGATCGGGTCCGTCATGCTCGTCAACTCCTGCGTGTGATGTCCGAGATGTGAGGAGATTCGCCCAGCCATTCCCCCGTGGACAGCCGGACGAATCTCCGGGGCCGATCACCCTAGTACTCAGGGGCTGCGGCCCTCATCGGCGACCCGTCTGCCCCCCGACGCGGCGGATCGTCATGCAGAGAAGCATGCCGGGGGGCGATAAACGAACGATGAACGCACTGGCCGCGCGGCTCTATGCGGCGGTCGCGGGGATCAGCAGCGCACGGACCTCTTCGGCTTCCGGGGCGTCGAGTTCGTCGAAGATTCCGAGTGCCTCCTGCCAGCAGACGAGCGCACGACCGGTCTGTCCGATGCCGAACAGGGCTCGCCCCAGGACGGTGAGGACGTTGCCCCGCCGCCACTCCCCTCCGATGCCCCGCAGCACCGTGAGGGCCATCTCGGCGTTCGACGCCGCCTGGGCGTGCCGGCGGGCGGCGATGTCCACTTCGGACAGCCGGAAGAGCGTCATGCCCTCCCACAGCCGCTGCCGGCTGTCGGCGAAGACCGCCAGCGCTTCACGGAGCTGTTCGCTCGCGGCGGTGAGCTGGTTGTCCTGGGTGAGGGCGAGACCGAGGGCGTACCGCCCGTTGGCGCCCCGGAGCGCGTGCCCCATCGCGTCGTATATGTCCGTGCCCTGCCGGGCGAGCGCTATGGCGCTCGATGTACGGCCCGTCGCCAGGTGGATGCGCGAGAGGTTGCAGAGCGCGCTGGCTTCCCCGGGCTCGTCTCCGATGCCGCGGAACCGCTCGATCGCCTCGGTGAGGTACTGCTCGCCCTCCACGAACCGGTTCTGGTACAGCGCGATGATGCCCCGGGCGTTGGCGGACCAGCAGGCCGGTACCGGATCGCCGGCCCGGTCCGCGTGCGGCAGTGCGAGTTCGGCGTCGCGGTCCGCCTCCTTGAAGCGGCCCGCCGTGTGGTGGACGCCCGCGAGGACCATGAGCGCACGGCCCTCGGCCCTGGCGTCCGCGTGGGCTCGGGCCGCATCGCGCACGACGACGCCCGTCGCCTCGAACTCCTTGGAGTTCGCCCCGGACTCGCCCAGGTCCAGGGACGCCCACAGGAGGTCCACCCCCCGCCGCAGGGTCGTCGGGGACGACGCGGACTGGCGGACGCAGGCGAGGAGGCAGTTGGCCTCCGCGTAGAGCCAGTCCTGGGCCTCGTGGCGGTCCGTGAAGGTCAGGCCCTCGTAGGACGTGGGTTCCAGGTGGTCCACCAGGCGGTCGCCCGGGCGCTCGATCGCGTACACCCGCGCCGCCGTCGAGAGGTAGAAGTCCAGGAGGCGCGAGAGCGCCGCCTCCTTCTCCGACGGGGGCTGTTCGTCGCGGTCCGCGCACGCGCGCGCGTAGAGCCGGACCAGGTCGTGGTAGCGGTAGCGGCCGGGGGCCGCCGATTCGACGAGGGACGTGTCGACGAGGGCTTCGAGGAGGTCCTCGGTGTCCCAGAGGGGGAGGTCGAGGACCGCCGCCGCTGCCGCCAGGGAGATGTCCGGGCCGTCCGCCAGGCCCAGGAGGCGGAAGGCCCTCGCCTGGGCCGGCTCCAGCTGGCCGTAGCCGAGTTCGAAGGTGGCCTTGACCGCGAGGTCGCCCGCCTGGAGCTCGTCGAGGCGGCGCCGCTCGTCGGCGAGCTTGGCCGCCAGGACCGAGACCGTCCACGTCCGGCGCGCCGCCAGACGGGACGCCGCGATGCGGATCGCCAGGGGGAGGAAGCCGCAGGCCGCGACCACGTCCAGGGCCGCCTCGCGCTCCGACTGCACCCGCTCCTCGCCCACGATCCTCGTGAACAGCTGGAGTGCCTCCTCCGGGGACATCACGTCCAGGTCGACCAGGTGCGCGCCCGCCAGGTCGACCATGCGGATGCGGCTCGTGACCAGGGCGGCGCAGCCCGCCGTACCGGGGAGCAGGGGCCGGATCTGGGCCGCGTCGCGGGCGTTGTCCAGCAGCACCAGGACCCGGCGGCCGTCCAGCGTCGAGCGGTACAGCGCCGCCCGGTCGTCGAGCGAGTCCGGGATGGCCGAATCCGGTGTGCCGAGGGCTCGGAGGAACGAGCCGAGGACCGTTTCGGGCGCGGCGGCGCGGCTGCCCGCGCCCTGGAGGTCCACGTACAGCTGGCCGTCCGGGAAGTGCGGCCGGGCCTCGTGGGCGACGTGCACGGCGAGCGTGGTCTTGCCGACGCCGCCGATGCCCGCGAGCGCCGAGACCGCCATGACGTGGCCCTCGGCGGTGGCGAGCCGGGCGCCGAGTTCCCGTACGAAGGCGGCGCGGCCCGTGAAGTCGGGGACGGTCGCGGGGAGCTGGGCGGGGCGGGCCGTGGGCGCGGCTGCGGGCGCCGGCTCCTCCACCGGGCGGGCGAGTTCCGCGTCGGCCTGGAGGATGCGCTGCTGGAGCCGGGAGAGCTCGGGGGTCGGGTCGACGCCCAGTTCGTCGGCGAGGAGCCGGCGGGTGTCCGCGTACACGGCGAGGGCCTCCGCCTGCCGGCCGCTGCGGTAGAGCGCCAGCATGAGGAGCTCGCGCAGGCGCTCCCGCAGGGGGTGCGCCGCGGTGAGCGCGGTCAGCTCGGAGACGGCCTCCGCGTGCGCCCCGACCTCCAGGTCGATGTCCAGGCGGGTTTCGAGGAGGGTGAGCCGCCACTCCTCCAGGCGGGCCCGCTGGGTCTCGGCGTACGGACCGGGTACGGACGCCAGCACCTCGCCGTCCCACAGGTCGAGCGCCTCGGCGAGCCGCGCCCGGGCGGCCGTCCGGTCCCCGGCCGCGCGGAGCTTCTCGGCCTCCGCGGCGAGCTCCTGGGCGGCGGTCACGTCGAGCGCGTCGGCGGAGGTGCGGAGCGCGTAGCCGCCGGACTCGCTGACCAGGACCTTCGGGTCGAGGACCTTGCGGAGCCGGGAGGCGTAGGTGCGGACCGCGGCGAGCGCCTGGGAGGGGGGCTCCTCGCCCCAGAGCGCGTCGATCAGCTCGTGCGCGGTGGCGGTGCGGCCGCCGCGCAGGAGCAGCGCGGCGAGCAGGGCGCGCTGCTGCGGGGAGCCGGTGGGGACGGGTTCGCCGTCGCGCCAGGCGCGGACGGGGCCGAGCACCCCGAAGCGGAGCGAGCCGGGGGAGTCCCCGCTCGTGCCGGTGCCGGTGCCGGTGCCTGTGCCGGTACCTGTACCTGTGTCATGGCCGGCAACTGTGCCGGTACCGGTGCCGGTGCCCGCGGCCGGGCGCACGTCGGCGCCCGCGGTCCCCTCGGCAGCCGTCACTTCGCCCACCGGGGCCGCCGGTCCCGGCTTCGGAGCCCGCTGCGCCGGAACTCGCGGCCCGTTCTCACGGTCCATCGCTCCCCCTGCTCCTGCCGATGGTTTCGCCCAGGACAGTCTGCCTTGTCCGGAGGGGGTCCGTCAGCATCGGGTCGGTCGTTGTGAAGCCGTTGTGAGCCGGTAACCCGGTCGTTCCGGCCCCCACTAGCTGACGGGTCGTCAGATCAGCGCTACCGTGAAAGCCATGGAGACCTTCCCGAAGATCATCTCGGTGGACGACCACACCGTGGAGCCCCCGCACGTCTGGCGGGACCGGCTCCCGTCCCGGTACCACGACACCGGGCCCCGGATCGTCCGCGCCCCCCTCAAGGAAATGACCTTCCTCGGCGGCAAGTTCGCCCCGGTCATGGGCGCCGAGGGGGACGACGGCCCGATCGGCGACTGGTGGGTGTACGAGGATCTGCACAGACCCCTCACCCGGCTGGACACCGCCGTCGGCTACGACCGGGACGAGATACGCCTCGAAGTCATCACGTACGAGCAGATGCGGCCCGGCTCCCACTCCGTGCCCGACCGCCTCGCCGACATGGACGTCAACCACGTCCAGTCCGCGCTCTGCTTCCCCACCTTCCCCCGCTTCTGCGGGCAGACCTTCACCGAGGCGAGCGACCGCGAGCTCGGCCTGCTCTGCGTCCGCGCCTACAACGACTGGATGGTCGAGGAGTGGTGCGGGCCCGAGGCGCAGGGGCGGCTGATCCCGCTCACCCTCATCCCGCTCTGGGACCCGGCCCTCGCCGCCGCCGAGGTCCGCCGCAACGCCGCACGCGGCGTCCGCGCCGTCGCCTTCTCGGAGATCCCGCCACACCTCGGGCTCCCCTCGGTCCACACGGACCACTGGGACCCCTTCTTCCGGGCGTGCGACGAGACCGGCACGGTCATCGCGATGCACATCGGCTCCTCCAGCCGGATGCCGTCGACCTCCGCCGACGCGCCGCCGGCCGTCGGCTCCACCATCACCTTCGCGAACTGCTGCTTCTCGATGGTCGACTGGCTGATGAGCGGCAAGTTCGAGCGCTTCCCGAACCTGCGGATCATGTACGCGGAGGGGCAGATCGGCTGGATCCCGTACATCCTGGAGCGCGCCGACGTCGTCTGGGAGGAGAACCGCGCCTGGGGCGGCGTCGCCGACAAGGTCACCCGCCCGCCGTCCGAGCTCTTCGCGGACCACGTCTTCGGCTGCTTCTTCGACGACGCCTTCGGGCTCCTCAACCTCGACGCGATCGGGGCGGGGAACGTCCTGTACGAGACCGACTACCCGCACTCGGACTCCACCTGGCCCAAGTCGAAGGAGGTCGGCGAGGCACAGATGGGCCATCTGCCGGCGGACGTCGTCGAGCGGATCGTCCGCGGCAACGCGATCGGGCTCCTCGGCCTGACCCCGGACGGTCTCTGGCGGCCGTAGGACGTCTCCTTCGGCGCGGACCGGGCCCTCCTCGGGGGCCCGGCCGCACCCGTGCGGGCCCCGTTCCGTACCCCGGCCCGGGCCGCTTGTCGCCCCATCGGCCCAACAAGGCTCTTCCCTGATGGCGATGCGTCATGGACTGCGGGCAAATAGTAGTCAAGTGTGCGTTTCTTGCACATCACGAGACAGCCATGGTGGACGTCCCTCCGGATGTTCACGAACGGAGCCTGTGACATGACCCCCGACCTCCCGCACATCCCACCGGCGGACGACGACATAGAGCCGACCACAGAGCCTCGCCCGGGTCCGTCCCGCCAGCCGCTTGTCTCCTCCTCCCCGGCGCTCGGCGCGCCTCCGTTCCCCGATCGGCCGACGGCGTCCCTCGCCGTACCGCCGGTTCCGCTCGCGCCGCCGACGCAGCCGGTTCCGCTCGCACCGGAGGTTCCGGTGACACCGGCGGTTCCGGTCACGACGGCGCTCCCGGCCGAACCGGAGGCCTCGGCCGAACCGGAGGCCTCGGCCGAACCGGAGTCCTCGGTCGAACCGGAGGCCTCGACCGGCCGGGAGTCCCCGGCCACCGCGAAGCCGCCGGCCGGCCCGGAGGCGCGGACCGCTGCGGAGTCCCCGGCCGGCGAGGAGACGCGGACCGCCTCTGAGCTGTCGGCCGATCCGGAGTCCCCGGCCGAGCCTGACGGTTCGGTCGAGCCCGAGTCCCCGGCCGCCTCCGAGGCCCTGACCGACCCGCAGCCGCACACCGCTCCCGAGCCCGCGGCGGCCCATGACGAGGCCCACGACGAGTCCGGTGACGAAGCGGTCCACACGCTCCTGCGGACGGCGGCGACCGAGCGGCCGGTGGAGGAGGTGGCCGCGCTGGTGGCCCGCCTCCAGGCGACCGGCGCACTCTCCAGTCCCGCGGACGTGGCGCTCCGCGCGGCGGCCGTCACCCGCCCGCTGGAGGAGGTGCGCCAGCTGCTCGCGCTCCTGAACGCGTCCGGATACGACCTCCACCAGGCCGAGACCACGCTGCGTGCCGCGGCGGTGGGCCGGCCGGTCGAGGACGTGGTGCAGCTCGTCGGCATCCTCGGCGCCGACAGCAGCGACTGGCAGTCCGCCGGGAACGGGGACGGCGGGACGCGGCAGGCCGAACCCGGCGGGGATGACCACGCGCGCCCCGGCGGGGAAGCCGCACCGGCCGCCACCGCGCCGAAGCGCGTCCGGGGCGCCAAGGGGCGGAAGTCCGCCCTGGACGGCGCACTGGCCTCGGGTCCCGGCAGCCACACCGCCTCGCCAGCGCTGCGCTCGGCACTGCGCTGGCCCGCGGCGCTCGCGCTCTTCGCCTGCGGCCTCCTCCATCTGCCGGTGGACCTCGCGGGCCTGCGCTCGGGCGGCGACCCGGAGGCGGTGTCCGCGGTCGTCACCGTGCTCTGCCTGGCGTGCGCGGTATGGCTCGCGGCCCGGGACACCCTGATCGTCTGGGCCGCCGCCGCGGGCCTCGCCATCCTCGTCATCGCGCTCCACGGAGTCGCGAGCGCACGCGGCGGCGACCTGCTGGGCAGCAGTCTCGGCACCACCTTCGCCTGGGCGAAGGCGCTGGCGCTCCTGAGCGCCGTGGGCATCGTCTGTCTGGCCGGCTCGGCCCTGGTGCGCCACGTGAGGGCGACCGGCGCGGCGGACAGCACCTGACCCACCGGAGCGCGAAGAAGAAGGCCGTTCCCCCCGCTCGGGCAGCTCAGCTGCCCGAGCGGGCGCGTTTCGGGCCGACCGGCCGGACGACGCGCTTCACGGCCGGGCCGGGCCGGGCCTGACTCGGCCGGGCCCACTCGGCCCGGCCCCCCACCCGACCCGCCCCGCCCTGCCCGGAGTCCCACCCCCCTACCCCTTGCCTGATGAACCGTCAGGTACGAGCATGGGCCTGCTCACTTAAGTGACGGTCCGTCAGATGCGGGGGTTTCCCATGGTGGTCTACGGCATGCAGCTGCCGGTCCAGTCGCAGAGCACCCTCTACGCCGAGGCCTGGGAGGCGGCCGCGGGTCCGGCGGACCTGCTCGCCGTCGCCCGCGCCGCCGAGGCACACGGCTTCGACTACCTCGCGAGCTGCGACCACGTCGCCGTCCCCCGCCGCCTCGCCGGGCCGATGAGCACCGTCTGGTACGACCCGGTGGCCACGCTCTCCTTCCTCGCCGCCGCCACCGAGCGCGTCCGGCTCCTCTCGCACGTCGCCGTCGTCGGCCTGCGCCATCCGCTCGTCACGGCCAAGGCGTACGCGACGCTCGACCACCTCTCCGGTGGCCGCCTGGTCCTCGGGGTCGGCGCCGGGCACGTCCAGGAGGAGTTCGAGGCGCTCGGCGTGGACTTCGCCCGCCGGGGCGCCGTCCTCGACGAGACGGTCGACGCGCTGCGGGCGGCCCTCGGCCCCGAGGAGTACCCGGAGCACCTGGGGGAGCGGTTCGCCTTCAAGGACCTGGGGCAGCTGCCCCGGCCCGCGCAGGAGCGGGTCCCGCTCTGGGTGGGCGGCTCCTCCCCGGCCGCCGTGCGCCGGGCCGCGCTCAAGGGTGACGGCTGGCTGCCACAGGGCGACCCGCGCGAGAAGCTCGCCGGGCAGATCCGGAAGCTGCTGCGGCTGCGCGCGGAGGCCGGGATCGCGGAGCCGATCACGGTCGGCGCGATCACCGAGGCGCTGTACGTCGGCACGCCCGGCTGGGAGGTCGGCCGGCGCACCCTGAGCGGCCGGCCGGAGGAGCTCGCCGCCTCCCTGCGCGCGTACGGGGAGATGGGCGCGCACCAGATACAGGTCCGGTTCCGCTCCCGGAGCCGGGCCGAACTCGTCGACCAGATCGCGGCCTTCGGCACGGAGGTCGCTCCCCACCTCTAGGGCCTGCTTTTCGGCCGGGCGGACCGGGCGGATCAGGCAGATCAGGCGGACCGGGCGGACCGGGCCCGGGCCGTGCGATCGCACGGCGGAGGGGGAGTCGACGCGGAGCGTTGCCGGCTGACGGCGACGCGGCTAACCGGAGTGCCGGGCCCCGTGGGCCCGGCACGGGCCGAAAGACGGAACCCAGGGAGTGCGGACATGGGAAAGCTCGACGGGAGGGTCGTCCTCGTCACCGGGGCGGCGCGCGGGCAGGGCGAGCAGGAGGCGCGGCTGTTCGCCGCCGAGGGCGCGAAGGTGGTCCTCGGGGACGTCCTGGACGATGCCGGCGAGGCGCTGGCCAAGGAGCTGGGGGAGGACCGGGCCGCGTACGTCCACCTGGACGTGACGGGCGAGGACGACTGGGCGGCGGCCGTGACGGCGGCCAAGGAGCGCTTCGGGAAGATCGACGGTCTCGTCAACAACGCGGGCATCCTCCGCTTCAACGAGCTGGTGTCGACCCCGCTCGACGAGTTCCTGGCGATCGTCTCGGTCAACCAGACCGGCTGCTTCCTGGGCATCCGCACGGTCGCGCCGGAGATCGCCGCGGCCGGCGGCGGGACGATCGTCAACACCGCCTCGTACACGGGACTCACCGGCATGGCCGGGGTGGGCGCCTACGCGGCGACGAAGCACGCGGTCCTGGGGCTCACCAGGGTCGCGGCCCTGGAGCTGGCCGCGAAGGGCGTCCGGGTGAACGCCGTCTGCCCGGGCGCGATCGACACCCCGATGAGCAACCCGGAGGGCGTGGACCCGGCGACCACGGCCGGGCTGTACCGCAAGCTCGTGCCGCTCGGGCGGATCGGCCGGCCGGAGGAGGTGGCGGCCCTGGCGCTCTTCCTGACCGGGGAGGACTCGGCGTACATCACGGGCCAGCCGTTCGTGATCGACGGCGGCTGGCTGGCGGGCGTCAGCCTTTTCTGACGACACGTCAGGTATTGACGCACCTGCGCCCCGGTGCGAGAGTCGGGCACATCAAGGAATCTGACGGATCGTCAGAAACGACGAGGACGGTGAACCCCCTTGGAATTCGGGATCTTCGTACAGGGATACGTCGGCAAGCGCGCCGAGGCCGATCCCGAAGCCGAGCACAAGGCCCTCATGGAGGAGACCGAGTACGTCATCCAGGCCGACAGGTCCGGCTTCAAGTACGCCTGGGCCTCCGAGCACCACTTCCTGGAGGAGTACTCGCACCTCTCCGCCAACGACGTCTACCTGGGCTACCTCGCCCACGCGACCGAACGGATCCACCTCGGCTCGGGCATCTTCAACCCCCTCGCCCCCGTCAACCACCCGGTCAAGGTCGCCGAGAAGGTCGCGATGCTCGACCACCTCTCCGGGGGGCGCTTCGAGTTCGGCTCCGGGCGCGGGGCGGGCTCCCACGAGATCCTCGGGTTCATGCCGGGCATCACCGACATGAACCACACGAAGGAGATCTGGGAGGAGACCATCGCCGAGTTCCCCAAGATGTGGCTCCAGGACGAGTACGCCGGTTTCCAGGGCAAGCACTGGTCGCTGCCGCCCCGCAAGGTCCTCCCCAAGCCGTACGGGAGGTCCCACCCCGCCATGTGGTACGCGGCCGGCTCCCCCTCCTCGTACGCCATGGCCGGGAAGATGGGCCTCGGCGTCCTCGGCTTCAGCGTCCAGAAGGTCTCCGACATGGAGTGGGTCGTCGAGTCCTACAAGAACGCGATCAAGGAGGCCAAGGCGGTCGGCGACTTCGTCAACGACAACGTCATGGTCACCTCGACCGCGATCTGCGCCGAGACGCACGAGAAGGCGGTCGAGATCGCGGTCGGCGGTGGGCTGAACTACCTCCAGTCCCTGTTGTTCCGCTACCACGACACGTTCCCGCGGCCCGAGGGCATCCCCGAGTGGCCCGAACTCCTCCCCGAGTACTCCGCCGAGATCATCGAACTCCTCATCCAGGAGGAGCTGATGATCTGCGGCGACCCGTCGGAGGTCCTCGCGCAGTGCAAGCGGTGGGAGCAGGCGGGCGCCGACCAGCTGTCCTTCGGGCTGCCGATCGGGATCTCGTACGAGGACACGATGAACTCGATCAAGCTGATCGGGGAGCACGTGATTCCGAAGATCGACACGGATCCGGTGCACCGCACGACCCGCATGCGCCAGTCCGCGGGCAGCTGACCCGCTCCCCACACGCACCTACTGGCCGGCGCCCCCGGCCGTGCGGGCGCCGCGCCCGGCGGGGCGGTGCCCCCCCGCCACCTCCGTGTGGGCAATCGTCCCGCAGGGCGGGACGGGTGGGCACACGGGACGGCGCCCTCCAGCGGCGCCTCCGCGTCCCGCGCCTGGACCCGCACCCGAGCGGCGGCGCACACGGGTGCGGGTTCAGGCCCATGAGCCTCGGGCGCCGGCAAGGGCGCCGTCCGTTGTGCCCACCCGTTCCGCCCCTTGCGGAACGACTGCCCACAACGGACGACGAGGCGCGGAACGACCGCCCGCACCAGGGGCGGCACTGAAGCGCGGGGTGGCGTCTTCCCGGACCGTCGCCCCGTACCTGCCCCGGCCGGAGGCCGTTCCGCGGCGGCCCCGGTCCGGGGCACATCCACGCCCGCGCCCGCACCCACGTACAGAGGACACGCACAGAGGACAGAGGACAGCGCACGGAGAGGGATCGTCATGCTCGACCACCTGATCAAGGGCGCCACCGTCGTGGACGGCACCGGCGCCCCCGCCCGCGTCGCCGACGTCGGGATACGCGACGGCCGGATCGTCTTCCCCGGGGAAGGGGCCACGGCGCGTACCACCGAGGACGCCACCGGCCTCGTCCTCGCCCCAGGCTTCGTCGACCCGCACACCCACTACGACGCCCAGCTCTTCTGGGACCCGTACGCCACCCCGTCCATGAACCACGGCGTCACCACCGTCGCCGGCGGCAACTGCGGCTTCACGCTCGCGCCGCTCCACCCCGACCGGCCCGAGGACGCCGACTACACGCGCCGGATGATGTCGAAGGTCGAGGGCATGGCGCTCAAGGCCCTCGAAGAGGGTGTCGACTGGAGCTGGTCGTCCTTCGCCGAGTACCTGGACGCCCTCGACGGCCGGATCGCCGTCAACGCCGGTTTCATGGTCGGCCACTGCGCCCTGCGCCGGTACGTGATGGGCCCGGACGCGGTCGGCGGGCAGCCCGCTCCCGAACAGCTCGCGCAGATGGTGGCCCTCCTCAAGGAGGCCATGGACGCCGGCGCCTGGGGGCTCTCCACCACCCAGTCCTCGACGCACTCCGACGGCGACGGCGCCCCCGTCGCCTCCCGCCACGCGAGCCCCGCCGAGCTGATCGCCCTGTCGAAGGCCGTCGGCGAGCACGAGGGGACGCAGATCGAGGCCATCCTCGCGGGGTGCCTCGACCAGTTCTCCGACGAGGAGATCGAGCTGTTCGTCGAGATGACCGCCGCGGCCGGGCGGCCCCTCAACTGGAACGTCCTGACCATCGACGCCGCCGTCCCCGAGCGCGTCCCGCGCCAGCTCACCGCCTCCGAGCGGGCCCGGAAGTCCGGCGGCCGGATCGTGGCGCTCACGATGCCGATCCTCACCCCCATGAACATGTCCCTCGGCACCTTCTGCGCGCTCAACCTCATCCCGGGGTGGGGGGAGGTCCTCGGCCTTCCCGTGCCCGAGCGGATCGCCAGGCTCCGCGACCCGGAGGTACGCGCCGAGATGCTGCGGCGCGCGGACTCGAAGGAGGCCGGGGTCTTCCGGCGGCTCGCGCACTTCGGCAGGTACGTCATCGGGGACACGTACAGCAGGGAGAACGACGGTCTCACCGGACGCGTCGTCGGCGACATCGCGGCCGAGCGCGGCCAGGACCCCTTCCAGGCCCTCGTCGAGATCTGCGCCAACGACGACCTGAGGACCGTGCTGTGGCCGATGCCCAGCGACAACGACCCGGCCTCCTGGGCGCTGCGCCGGGAGACCTGGGACCACGAGGACGTCATGCTCGGCGGCTCGGACGCGGGCGCGCACCTGGACCGGATGTGCGGCGCCCCGTACACGACCCGCTTCCTCGGCGACTGTCTGCGCGGCCGGAAGCTGGTTCCCCTGGAGCGGGCGGTGAAGATGCTGAGCGACGACCCGGCCCGGCTCTTCGGGCTCCGGGAGCGCGGCCGGATCGCGGAGGGCTTCCACGCCGACCTGGTCCTCTTCGACCCGGAGCGGATCGACGCGGGCCCGGCGACCCTGGTGCACGACCTGCCGGGGGACAGCCCGCGCCTGGACTCGCGGGCGGTCGGGATCGTGTCGGTGCGGGTCAACGGCGTGGAGACGGTACGGGACGACCAGGTGACCGGCGCGATCCCGGGGCGCGTCCTGCGCTCGGGCCGTGACACGAGGACGGTGAGCACGCGGTGACGACCGAGAACGTGAGGACCGGGAACGTGAGGACCGAGAAGCTCTTCATCGGCGGGCAGTGGGTCGAGCCCGACGGCGGGCACTACGAGGTGATCGACCCCGCCTCCGAGGAGGTCGTCGGGCTCGCGCCCGAGGCCTCCCGGGCCCAGGTGCACGAGGCGGCCGCCGCCGCCCGCGAGGCCTTCGCGACATGGTCCCGCACGCGGCCCGAGGAGCGGGCGGCGATCCTCGACCGGGCCGCGGACCTGATGGCCCGGGACGCCGAGGCGAACACGCTCCTCGCCCGGGCCGAGACCGGCGCCACCACCGGCACCGCGCGCGGGATGCAGGTCGCCGTCGGCGCCTCCCGGTTCCGCCGGTACGCGCGCGGGGCGATGGAGCCGGTCGAGCAGGCGCTGCCCCCGCAGATCAACGAGGCCGGTCCGATGGGGAAGGCCGGGGTGTTCGGCGCGGTGGCGGTGCGGCGCCCGGTCGGTGTCGTCACCTGCATCACCTCGTACAACAACCCCTGGGCCAACCCGGCCGGCAAGATCGCCCCGGCGCTCGCGATGGGCAACACGGTGCTCGTGAAGCCGGCCCCGCAGGACCCGCTCTCCGTGTACGCGATGACCCGGGCCCTGGAGGAGGCCGGGGTCCCGGCGGGCGTGGTGAACGTCGTCACCGGCTCCGCGCAGGCGGTCGGCGAGGCCGCCGTCGACTCCCCGGACGTCGACATGGTCTCCTTCACCGGCTCCACGGCCGTCGGGCAGGCGATCGGCGAGGTCTGCGGCCGCTCGCTCAAGCGGCAGCTGATGGAGCTGGGCGGGAAGGGGGCCGCGCTCGTCTTCGACGACGCCGACCTGGACTCGGCGGTGATGGGGATCGGCACGACCTTCGCCTTCTACAGCGGGCAGATCTGCACCGCCCCGACCCGGGTGCTGGCCCAGCGCGGGATCCACGATCGCCTGATCGAGAAGCTCACCGGCTGTCTGGCCTTCATGAAGGTGGGGGATCCGGCGGAGAAGGGGACGGTGGTCGGCCCGGTGATCTCGGCGGCCCACCGCGACCGGGTGGAGTCGTACGTGGAGCTGGGCAGGAAGGAAGGGGCGCGGGTCGTGGCGGGCGGCGAGCGTCCGGACTTCGCGAAGGGCTTCTACGTGGCCCCGACGCTGCTCGCCGACTGCACCAACGAGATGCGGGTGGTGCGGGAGGAGATCTTCGGCCCGGTCGTGGTGGTCGTCCCCTTCGACGACGAGGAGGAGGGGATCGCGCTCGCCAACGACAGCGACTACGGGCTGATCGACTACGTCTGGTCGGGCGACGTGGCCCGCGCGTTCCGTGTCGCGGCCCGGCTGCGGGCCGGCGGGGTGGGCGTGAACACGATCGGCCGGAACATGGAGGCGCCGTTCGGCGGCTTCAAGAAGAGCGGTGTCGGGCGGGACGTGGGCTCGTACGCGCTGCACGCGTACAGCGAGCTGCAGGCGGTCGTCTGGCCGGGGTGAGGGCCGGGAGAACCGGAGCGAGGGCCGGGAGATGGCCCGGAAGAACCGGGGTGAGGACCGGCCCGAAAATTTCTCGGGAAAATTTTGAAACGGACATTTAGGGCGCTGCTGCGGTTCCCGCATATCGGACACTCGCCGCCGGACCTACCGGTTGGTCGGCCGGTGAGGTTGGTCGATCTTTCAATCATTGGCGAGTGTCCGATTCGACCCCCGCAATGCAAGGCGATGATCGATCAATTGAGCGGAGTCTGTCCCTCCGGATATGGAAACCGCAGCATTTAACGTCGAGTTCATGACTCAGGTGGACGTGCGGCCGCGGGCCGGAGACACGGTAGGGGGCGCCGACGCCCCGGGCGACGCCCATGGCGTGCGCACCAAGGGCCTCGGCGGGAATTCCGTCGGCCTCATGGGCAGCGCGGTCATCGGCATCTCCACCGTCGCCCCCGTCTACTGCCTGACCTCCACCCTCGGCTCCACCGCCGGCGAGGTCGGCCTGCAGATGCCCGCGGTCTTCCTCGCGGGCTTCCTGCCGATGCTGCTCGTCGCGTTCGCGTACCGCGAGCTCAACAAGCGCATGCCGGACTGCGGCACGTCCTTCACCTGGACCGTGAAGGCCTTCGGCCCCAAGGTCGGCTGGATGTGCGGCTGGGGCCTGGTGATCGCGACGATCATCGTGCTGTCCAACCTGGCGGGCGTCGCGACCTCGTACTTCTGGCTGCTCGCCGGGGAGGTCACCGGCAACCCCTCGATCGCCGCCCTGGACGACAACAAGGCCGTCCACATCCTCACCTGCCTCACCCTGATCGCCGCCGCGACCGCGATCAGCTACCGCGGCATGACCGCCACGAAGGGCGTGCAGTACACCCTCGTCGGCCTCCAGCTGGCCGTCCTCGCGGTCTTCGTCGTGATGGCCTTCCAGAAGGCCGGCTCGGTCGACTTCCCGACCGGCGCCTCCTTCTCCTGGTCCTGGCTGAACCCCTTCTCCGTCGGCTCCTTCGCGGCCTTCACCGCCGGCCTCTCGCTGTCGATCTTCATGTACTGGGGCTGGGACACCTGTCTCACGGCCAACGAGGAGACCACCGACAGCGACAAGACCCCGGGTCGCGCCGCGCTCATCTCGATGGTCGTCCTGGTCGGCTCCTACCTGGCCACCGGCATCGCCGCCCAGATGGTCGTCGGCTCCGGGGACAAGGGCCTCGGCCTCGCCAACCCGGAGACCTCCGACAACGTCTTCGCCGCCCTCGCGGGCCCGGTCATGGGCCCCGTCCTCGGCATCGCGCTCTTCGTCGCCGTCCTCGCCTCCGCCGCCGCGAGCCTGCAGACCACCTTCATCCCGGTCGCCCGCACGGTCCTCGCCATGTCCAGCTACGAGGCGCTGCCGCCGTCCTTCGCCCGGGTCCACCCCGTCTTCAAGGTCCCCGGCAAGGCCACGATCGTGGCCGGCGTCGCCACCGGCGTCTTCTACACCGTGATGACCCTGGTCAGCGAGAACGTCCTGGTCGACACCATCTACGCGCTCGGCCTGATGATCTGCTTCTACTACGCGCTGACGGCCTTCGCCTGCGTCTGGTTCTTCCGCAAGGAGCTCTTCGGCTCCGCCCGCGACCTCGCCTTCAAGGGCGTGATCCCGCTCCTCGGCGGCCTGATGCTCACCGCCGTCTTCGGCAAGACGCTCTACGACATGTGGGACCCGGCCTACGGCTCCGGCTCCGCGGTCTTCGGCGTCGGCTCGGTCTTCGTGATCGGCGTCGGCCTGCTGCTCCTCGGCGTGGTGATCATGCTGGTCATGCAGCGCAGGAGCCCCGCGTTCTTCCGCGGCGAGGTCCTGACCAAGGAGACCCCGTCGCTGGTGGTCGCGGACTGACGCCTTCCTGAGGCGTCCCGGAAACGCGAGGGTGGCGGGCCCGTGGGGGGTCCCGCCACCCTCGTTACGTTCGTACGGCTCAGTGGTGCCCGGGGAGCAGGCGCTCCACCGCCGCGTTGGCGGGCGGCAGGTCGGGGGTGCCGGCCGGCTTGGCCTTGGGGGTCAGGACGCCGCTGAGCGGGACGACCGAGGGAAGGTTCATGCCGCCGGTGTCGGCGGCCGCGGTCCCGGCGGCCGCGCCGGCGGCACCGGCGGCGGCGAAGACGGTCAGGGCGGCTGCGGTGAGGATCCTCTTCATGCCCGCTCCAACGCGGACGGCGCGGATCCGGTTACGACCGCGGGCCGCCCGCCGTGACGGCCACCGGGTCATCCGTGGTGACGGCCACCGGGTCACCCGTCGCGACGGCCACCGGGTCACCCGGCCCGACGGCTACCAGGTCGCGCCGGCCGGCTGCCGGGTCGTCGCGTTGATCCGGTTGAAGAGGTTGGTGACCCCGATCCACAGCACGATCTGGGACAGCTGCCTCTCGTCGTAGTGCCGGGCCGCCTCCTCCCACACCGCGTCAGGCACGGCGTCCGGGCGGTCCGCGAGCCGGGTCGCGTACTCGGCGAGGGCCAGCGCCGCCCGCTCCTCCTCCGTGAAGTACGGGGTCTCCCGCCAGGCCGCGACGGCGTGCAGCCGCTCGTCCGTCTCGCCCTCTTTCTGCGACTTCAGGGCCCCGCCGACCACGCAGTACCCGCAGCCGTTGATCTGGCTCGCCCGCAGGTGGACCAGGTCGAGGGTGGTGGCGGGCACGTCGCCGCCCGACTGGACCGCCTTGACGAGCTGGAGGATCGCGGGCACGGCCTCGGGCAGGACGAGGGCGGGGTTGGTCATGCGTGCGGACACGGAGGACTCCTTAGGATGCGTGCATGTATCGGGAGACGAACTGGGTGCTGCGCCCCGGCCGCGCCGAGGACGTCGAGGCGATGGCCGAGCTGCGGGCCGAGGCCATGCGCGACGACCTGGTGCGCCTCGGCCGCTACGACGAGCACCGGGTGCGACAGCGGCTCCGGGACGGCTTCTCGCCCGCGCACGCCTCGGTGATCGAACTGGACGGCGCCCTCGCCGGGTGCGTCACGGTGCGCCCGTACGAGAACGGCGAAGGGCTCTACCTGGAGCACTTCTACCTGGCCCCCGAGACCCGGGGCCTGGGCCTCGGGACGGCGGTGCTGCGCGAACTGCTCGCCCGGGCCGACGAGGCGGGCGTGCCCGTCCGCCTCGTGGTCCTGCAGGGCAGCGCGGCCCGCCGCCTCTACGAGCGGGAGGGATTCGGGCTGGAGTCCGAGGACCCGGTGGACGTGCTGATGGTCAGAACCCCACGCCCGCGGGCTGCCGCACGGTGACGTTGAGCCGGTTGAACAGGTTGGTGACGGCGACCATCAGCACGATCGCGGCGAGCTGCTTCTCGTCGAAGTGGTCGGCGGCGGCGTCCCACACCTCGTCCGGCACCGCGTCCGAGACGTCGGCGAGCCGGGTCGCGGCCTCGGCGAGGGCGAGGGCCGCCCGCTCCTCGTCGGAGAAGTACGGCGCCTCGCGCCAGGCCGCGACCGCGAACAGCTTCTCGTCGCCGACCCCGTTCTTCTTGGCGCTCTTGGCGCCGTAGTCGACGCAGAAGCCGCAGTTGTTGATCTGGCTGGCCCGCAGGTGCACCAGCTCCAGGATCGACTCGTCGACCCCGCCCTGACGGGTGGCCTTGAGCAGGTTCTGGATCGCCGGACCGGCGTCGGCCAGGACGTACGCGGGGTTGGTCATGCGGGCCTGGGGCGTGTGCGCCATGGTGAGCACTCCTCGTTCTCCGTCGTTCGTGCGTCGCTTTCACTGCACTGACGGACCGCGCGCCGAGGATGTGACACGACCGGAGAACTTTTTCGACATTTTCTTCCGGGCCTCCGTGATCAGCCCTCCGTGATCAGGACTCCGCGATCAGAGCGGTCGCGATCGTGCGGAAGCCGAGCCGGCCGTAGAGCCGGGCCACGTCCGCGTCCGAGGCCGTGAGGAACACGAGCTCCACACCCCGGGCACGGGCGTCCGCCACCAGCGCGGCCGTGACCGCGAGCCCGAGGCCCCGGCGCCGCGCCGCCGGGACGGTGCCGACGCCGACCACCTCGGTGACGGGCCCGACGGGCTGGTGCTGGCCGGCCGCGAGGGCGCTCCCGTCGGCGTCCAGGGCCGCCGCGAGCCGCGTCCAGCCGGCCGTGATCCGGTCGGCGATCCGCGCGGCGGTGCCGGGCTGCGGCTCCGCCTCGAAGGCGGCGTACGGGGCGGCGACGGCGCTCTCCAGGGCGGGGTCGTCCGCGCCCACCATCCGTACGGTGAAGCCCTCGGGCTCCGGCACGGGGAGCGGCTCGCCCTCCAGGACCATCAGCGGGTGCTCGTGCACGGTGAGGCCGGTCGCCTCCACGGCGGCCCGCAGCCCCGGCGTCGTCTCCGCGACCCACTCGAAGGCCTCGGGCACCCCCAGTTCCCGCTGCCGGGCCCGCACCTTCTCCACGGCCTCCGGGGAGACCTCGCCCTCGTGCCCGAGCGCCGGGCGGGCGTAGTAGGGCCAGCCCCGCCCCTCCTGCACGAAGAGGGTCAGCGGTCCGAAGTCCTCGGCGCGGGCGGAGGAACGGGGGACGGTGTCGTAGTACGTCTCGATTCGGTTCAGCACCCGGCAACGGTAGGGGGCGGAGGAGGAGGCCGCAGGCGGTTTTCGAACGGGTCGGAGGGAACCCGGGACGGCATGATCCGTCCCACGGCGCGCCCGTGGAACGAGGGGGAGCCATGAGCCGCACCACGTACGCCTGCCCGGGCCGTCGTCGTACGCGATCGGCTGCCTCGGCGTCCCCGCCGAGCCGCCGCCGGCCCACGAGGTCCTGGGACGGATCTCGGCGCTCGCGCCGCTCGTGGCCGTCCTCGTCCTCGTGCGGCGGCGCAAGGCCGCCTTCACGCGCCTGACGCGCGGACGGCACCGCGCCGAGGAGCTCTGGTCGCACGGCTGGTACCGCCACCGCTGCGGCACGGTCCACTTCGAGGGCGTCCCCGGTGAGGACCGGACCCCGCTCACGCTCCAGCGCTTCCGCGAGCGGGTCTCGGGTCTGGGAGCACGGCGGGTGCGGGGACCTGGCGGCGGAGCAGCGGGCGGTGGACCCGGCCCGTTCCTGAGAGCCGGCCCCCCGCACCCCTCGGAAATCCGCGTCCCACCCCCTACCGTGCCGCTATGCGGATCTCGACCACGATCTTCCTGACCGACGAGACCATCGGCCCCGTACGGCTCGCGCGCGAGCTGGAGCAGCGCGGCTTCGCGGGGCTCTACCTCCCCGAGCACACCCACATCCCCGTCGAGCGGGCCACGCCCCACCCGGCGGGCGGGGAGCTGCCCCGGGAGTACGCCCGGACGCTCGACCCGCTCGTGGCCCTGGGACAGGCCGCGGCCGTCACCGAACGCCTCGGCCTCGGCACCGGCATCACCCTGGTCACCCAGCACGACCCGATCGTGCTCGCCAAGCAGGTCGCCACCCTCGACCACCTCTCCGGGGGCCGGTTCACCCTCGGCGTCGGCTTCGGCTGGAACCGGGAGGAGGCCGCCGACCACGGCGTCGACTGGTCCACCCGCCGCGAGCTCGGCCGCGAACGCCTGGACCTGATGCGGGCCCTGTGGGCGCCCGAACCGACGGCGTACGCGGGGGAGCACGGCGACTCCGTAAGCGCCTCGGAGGTCTGGCCCAAGCCGGCCGGCGGCGCCCCGCGCGTCCTCCTGGGCGGCGCGGCGGGACCGAAGCTCTTCGCGCAGATCGCCGCGCAGGCCGACGGCTGGATGCCGATCGGCGGCCGGGGCCTGACGGAGTCCCTCCCCGTCCTCCGCGAGGCCTGGGAGAAGGCCGGCCGCGCCCCGGAGGCCCTCCAGCTCGTCCCGTACGCGGTCCTCCCGAACCCCGGCAAACTCGCCCACTACGAGGAACTGGGCTGCGAGGAGGTCGTCCTGCAGCTGCCGCCGGGTGACGAGGGGGAGGTGCTGGGCGTCCTGGACGAGTACGCGCGGTACCTCTGAACACCCGCCCCCACCCGTACGGGCGCCGCGCCCTGCTGGGCGGCGCCCCTCGCCACCCGCCGTGTGCCCACCCGTCCCGCCCAGCGGGACGACTGCCCACAACAGGGGCGGGGCGCGGAACGATCGCCCGCAACGGAGGAGCTTCGCCCCCCAGCTCGCTCGTATGCTCGGTCCATGACGGATCACCAGGCAGGACGACCCACCGGGAACGCCATGCGCCGCGCCCTCAAACGGGCCCGGGACGGCGTCGCGCTCGACGTCGCCGAAGCCGCCGTGCTGCTGCGGGCGCGGGGAGAGGACCTGGCGGACCTGGTGGCGTCCGCGGGGCGCGTGCGGGACGCCGGTCTGGAGGCGGCCGGGCGGCCGGGGGTCGTCACGTACTCGAAGAGCGTGTTCATACCGCTCACCCGGCTCTGCCGGGACAAGTGCCACTACTGCACGTTCGTCACCGTCCCCGGCAAGCTGCGCCGGGACGGGCACGGGATGTTCATGTCGCCGGACGAGGTCCTCGACATCGCCCGGCGCGGCGCCGAGGCGGGCTGCAAGGAGGCCCTGATCACCCTCGGCGACAAGCCCGAGGACCGCTGGCCCGAGGCCCGCGAGTGGCTCGACTCCCACGGGTACGACGACACCATCGCGTACGTACGGGCCATGGCGATCCGCATCCTGGAGGAGACGGGGCTCCTGCCCCACCTCAACCCCGGCGTCCTGTCCTGGACCGACTTCCAGCGCCTCAAGCCCGTCGCGCCCTCCATGGGCATGATGCTGGAGACGACCGCGACCCGTCTCTGGTCCGAGCCCGGCGGTCCCCACTACGGGTCCCCCGACAAGGAACCGGCCGTGCGGCTGCGGGTGCTGGAGGACGCCGGACGCTCCTCCGTCCCCTTCACCTCGGGGCTGCTGCTCGGCATAGGGGAGACCCTGGAGGAGCGGGCCGAGTCCCTCTTCGCGCTGCGCCGCGTCGCACGCGCGTACCACTCGATCCAAGAGCTGATCATCCAGAACTTCCGCGCCAAGCCGGACACGGCGATGCGCGGGATGCCGGACGCCGAACTCGACGACCTCGTCGCCACCGTCGCCGTCGCCCGGCTCATCATGGGTCCCTCCGCCTGCCTCCAGGCCCCGCCGAACCTCGTCGACTCCGAGTACGAACGGCTGATCGCCGCCGGCATCGACGACTGGGGCGGGGTCTCCCCGCTCACCATCGACCACGTCAACCCCGAGCGCCCCTGGCCGCGGATCGAGGAGCTCGCCGCCCGCTCCGCCGCCGCCGGCTTCGAACTGCGCGAACGGCTCTGCGTCTACCCAGAGTTCGTCACCCGGGGCGAACCCTGGCTCGACCCCCGGCTCCTCCCGCACGTCCGCGCCCTCGCCGACCCCGAGACCGGCCTCGCGAATCCCGACGCGCCCGTTCGCGGCCTGCCCTGGCAGGAGCCCGACGAGGCCTTCACCGCCACCGGCCGCACCGACCTGCACGCCACCATCGACACCGAGGGCCGCACGTCCGACCGGCGCGAGGACTTCGGCGACGTGTACGGCGACTGGGAGGCCCTCCGCGAGGCCGCCGCCCCCGGCATGGTCCCCGAGCGCGTCGACGCCGACGTCCGCGAGGCGCTCTCCGTCGCCGCCGACGACCCGACGAGGCTCACCGACGCCCAGGCGCTCGCCCTGCTGCACGCCGACGGCCCGGCGCTCGACGCCCTCACGCGGATCGCGGACGACGTCCGCAGGTCCGTGGTCGGCGACGAGGTCACGTACATCGTCACGCGGAACATCAACTTCACCAACGTCTGCTACACCGGCTGCCGCTTCTGCGCCTTCGCCCAGCGGCGCACCGACGCCGACGCGTACACGCTCTCCCTCGACCAGGTCGCGGACCGCGCCCGGCAGGCCTGGGACGTCGGCGCCGTCGAGGTCTGCATGCAGGGCGGCATCCACCCCGACCTGCCCGGCACGGCCTACTTCGACATCGCGCGCGCGGTGAAGGAACGGGTTCCCGGGATGCACGTGCACGCCTTCTCGCCGATGGAGGTGGTCAACGGCGCGACCCGCACGGGCCTGTCCATACGGGAGTGGCTGACGGCGGCGAAGGAGGCCGGCCTCGACTCGATCCCCGGTACGGCGGCGGAGATCCTGGACGACGAGGTCCGCTGGGTGCTGACGAAGGGCAAACTGCCGGCGGCGACGTGGATCGAGGTCGTCAGGACGGCCCACGAGCTGGGCATCCGCTCCAGCTCCACCATGATGTACGGACACGTGGACCAGCCCCGGCACTGGCTCGGCCACTTCCGCACGCTCTCCCGCATCCAGCAGGAGACCGGTGGCTTCACCGAGTTCGTGACCCTCCCCTTCATCCACACCAACGCGCCCGTCTACCTCGCGGGCATCGCCCGCCCCGGCCCGACCGCCCGCGACAACCGCGCGGTGACGGCCATGGCCCGCCTGCTGCTGCACCCCTGGATCCCCAACATCCAGACCAGTTGGGTGAAGCTGGGCACGGAGGGCGCGGCGGAGATGCTCCGCTCGGGCGCGAACGACCTGGGCGGCACGCTGATGGAGGAGACCATCTCGCGCATGGCGGGCTCGAGCTACGGCTCGTACCGCTCGATCCGCGACCTGGAGGCGATCGCGGAGGCGGCGGGGCGGCCGTCCCGGCCCCGGACGACGCTGTACGGGGAGGTCCCGGAGGAGCGCCGGCGCACGGCCCGGGCCTCGGACGGCCACCTCCCGGAACTCCTCCCGCTCCTGCCCCAGGAGTAACCCCACTCCACACGGGCCACGCCCACCGGTCCGACGCCGCGCCGTGTGGGGCCCGCGCCGTGTGGGGCCCGCGCCGTGTGGGGCCCACGGGCCCTGCTGGGCGGCGCCCCGGCCCACCCGCCCTGCGGGCGATCGTCCCGCCGGGGCAGGGGGGTCCCCCTGCTCGAGCGAAGCCGAGAGCTTGGGGGAGGGTGGGCACACGGGACGGCGCCCTTCGCGGCGCCCCCGCGTTCCGCGCCCGGACCCGCACCACATGTGCGCCGCACGGCCCGGTGCGGGTTCAGGCGCGGGAGCCTAGGCCCGGCAAGGGGCGCCGTCCCGTTGTGCCCACCCGTTCCGCCCTGCGGAACGATTGCCCACAACGGGGGCGCGAGGGGTGGGCGCCGCCCCAGCGGAACGACTGCCCACAACGGGGGGCGCCGCCCCGGCCGAACGATTGCCCGCAGCGGGCGGGGGCGCGGGACGACTGCCCGCACCGGGCGGTGCAACGTGGTCAAAAGTGGCCTGAAGGGCGTCCGATCACATAACGTTCCGCGCCCCGAACGCGCGAACCCGGTCGATTACAGTGCTGCGCAGACCGGTCTACGGGGGGAGGGCACGTCGTGGTCACGACAGCCGCAGCCGTGTGGGGCCGCACCGAACAGCAGGACTTCCGGGCCCGCGTACGGGGCTGTCTGCTCGGTGGGGCCCTCGGCGACGCCCTGGGCGCGCCCGCCGACGGCCGCACGCTCGCGGAGCTGCGCGAGGCCCACGGCCCCGACGGACTCACGGACCCCGTGCCCGTCTTCGGCCGCCGCGGCGCCGTCACCGCCGCGACCCAGATGGCCCTGTTCACCGTGGACGGCCTCATCAGGGCCCAGGTCCGCCGGGACACGGGCGCCTGGCATCCGCCCACCGACGTCCACCGGGCGCATCTGCGCTGGGCCGCCACCCAGCGCGACTGGGGCCCGGACGAGCGGCGCAAGGACAACGGCTGGCTGGCCCGCGAGGAGTGGCTCTACGCCCGCCGCAATCCGCCCCGCGCCTGCCTCACCGGCCTCGGCGACGACGTCCTCGGCACGCTCGACAGGCCGAAGAACCCGGACGCCGCCGACTCCGGCGCGCTCGCCCGCTCCGCCCCCTTCGGGCTGCTCGTCGGCTGGGAGCCGCAGCTCGTCTGCCAGCTCGCCGTGGAGTGCGCGGCGCAGACGCACGGCGCCCCGGAGGCCGGCCTCGCGGCGGGCGCCTTCGCGGTCACCGTCCACGGGCTCGCGCGCGGCGGCTCCGTGGAGGCGGCGGTGGCCCGCGCCCTGGAGCAGCTCGCGGTGCGCCCCGGTCACGAGCCGGTGACCGAGGCGCTGAAGGCCGCGCTGACCGCCGTACGGGAGGGGGCGCCGGACGCGGACCGGGTGACGGCTCTCGGGGCCGGTGAGGACCGGGCCGAGGGGCAACTGGCGGCGGCGGTCTACTGCGCCCTGGTCGGCGAGGACGTACGGCACGGGCTGCGGCTCGCGGTGAACCACGACGGGCCCTCGCCGGTGACGGGCGCGCTCACGGGCGCGCTGCTCGGCGCCCTGCACGGCGAGACGGCCCTCCCGCCGGCCTGGCTGGCCGAGCTGGAGGGCCGCCCGACGGTCCTGGAGCTCGCGGACGACTTCGCGATGGAGATGACCCAGGGCGCGGCCCTGCACGGCGCGGCGGAGTCCTCCCCGGGCTGGCTGGCGCGTTACCCGAGGGGCTGATCCGCCCGCGCGCCCTCCTGCGCGGGGACCGGTCCGCCGTCCGACCCGAGCCGGGCGAGCAGCGCGTCCCGCTCCGGGGTGTCCTCCGGCTTCACGTACCCGATGAGGACGTACAGGACGAGCGAGGTCGCGAGCGGCGAGACGATCTGGATCTGCAGCTCGATGCCGTCGAGGCCGTAGTTGGTGAGCCAGAAGGCGAACAGCCCGGCCGCCCAGGAGACGAGCGCGGCCGTGGGGCCCGACTTCCGGAAGGGGCGCAGCAGGCCGAGCATGAAGGGGATCGCGATCGGCCCCATGAGTCCGGCGACCCACTTGATGACGACGGTGATGATGTCCTTGAAGGTGGGGGAGTCGACCTGGGTGGCGACGGCCATCGACAGGCCGAGGAAGGCGATCGTCGACCAGCGGGCGGCGAGCAGTCCGGCCCGTTGGGTCCAGCTCCGCGCGGCCTTGCTGAGGACGGGCGCGATGTCCCGGGTGAAGACGGCCGCGATGGCGTTGGCGTCGGAGGAGCACATGGCCATGGTGTGCGAGAAGAAGCCGACGACGACGAGCCCGAGGAGGCCGTGCGGCAGCAGCTGTTCGGTCATGAGGGCGTACGCGTCGGAGCCGTCGGGCTTCTCCGGGTGGACGAGCAGCGGCGCGCACCACATGGGGAAGAAGAGGACGAGCGGCCAGACGAACCAGAGGACGGCGGAGAGGCGCCCGGAGCGGGTGGCCTCGCGGGCGGACGGGGTGGCCATGTAGCGCTGGGCCTGGTTCCACATGCCGCCGCTGTACTCGAAGGTCTTGATGAAGAGGTACGCGAGGAGGAACGTCAGCGTGTACGGGCCGGCCGTGGGGGCGGTGTGGCCCTGGAGCTCGGGCCGGTCCCACACGGTCCACAGGGCGCTGAGGCCGCCGAGTTCGCCGAGGACCGCGACGAGCATCGCGACGCCGGCGAGGAGCTGGATGACGAACTGGCCGAGTTCGGTGAGGGCGTCGGCCCAGAGTCCGCCGACGGTGCAGTAGATCCCGGTGACGACGCCGGTGATGAGGATGCCCTGGTTGAGGGAGATGCCGGTGAAGACGGAGAGCAGGGTCGCGATGGCGGCCCACTTGGCTCCGACGTCGACGATCTTCAGGAGGACGCCGGACCAGGCGAGGGCCTGCTGGGTGGGGAGGTCGTAGCGGTCCTTGAGGTATTCGAGCGGGGAGGCGACGCGGAGGCGGGAGCGGAGCCGGTTGAGACGGGGTGCGAAGAGGTGGGCGCCGATGGCGATGCCGATGGCGATGGGGAAGGACCAGGTGACGTAGGAGGTGACGCCGTAGGTGTAGGCGATGCCGGCGTATCCGGTGAACATCACCGCGCTGTAGCCCGACATGTGGTGGGAGATGCCGGAGAGCCACCAGGGCATCCGGCCGCCGGCGGTGAAGAAGTCGGAGACGGTGTCCACGCGCTTGTGGGACCAGACGCCGATCGCGACCATGACGCCGAAGTAGCCGATGAGCACGGCCCAGTCGAGACTGTTCATTGCGTCCCCTCCATGGGATCCGGTCCGCCTTGTGAACGGGGTTCATGGTGTGGGGAGTTGCAAGGCCCGGACAATGCAAAGGAGGGTCAAGGGCCAGTAAAATCGTTCGCTTCACTGACCCTTGTTCACATCTATGAACTTGTGGCGTGGCCTGGGGAAGCGGCTCAGCGCATCAGCTCCCCGGCGTTGACCAGCAGCGACTGCCCCGTGATGGCCCGCGCCCGGTCCGAGGCGAGGAAGACCGCCGCCTCCGCCACGTCCCCGTCCGTCGCGAGCTCGGGCAGTGCCATCCGCTCGGTGAGCCGGGCCAGCACCTCGGCCTCCGGCACCCCCTCGGTGTGTGCGGCGAACCGGACGTACGCCTGGACCGGCGGTCCCCACATCCAGCCCGGCAGCACGGTGTTGACCCGGATCCGGTACGGCCCCAGCTCGTGCGCGAGCGAGTACATGGCCGAGGTCAGCGCCCCCTTCGAGGCCGCGTACGCCGCCTGCCGCACCTGCGAGGGCGCCGCCACCGCCGACTGCGTCCCGATGAGGACGACCGAACCGCCGCGCTCCTTCAGTGCCGGCAGGCAGGCCCGGGTCATCCGCAGCGTGCCGAGCAGGTTGACGTCCAGCACCCCCTGCCAGGTCTCGAAGTCCGCGTCCTCCAGGCCTCCGAAGTAGGAGTCCCAGGCGGCGACGTGGACGACCGCGTCGATACCGCCGAAGCGCTCGACGGCGAGCGCGGCGAGGGCCTCGCACCGCACCTCGTCGGTGATGTCCGTGACCCGGTACGCGGTGCGGCGGCCCTCCGGGTCGATCTCCGCCGCGGACTTGGCGAGACTGGCCTCGGTGCGGGCGCCGAGCACCGCGTTGCCCCCGTCCCGCACCACAGTCTCCGCGATCCGGTGCCCGAGCCCCGCCCCGACCCCCGACACGACGACCGTCTTCCCCCGGAGCAGCATCCGGACCCTCCTCGACCCTGGCCAAGTATCTGACGGTCCGTCAGAGTAGGAGCCCGGAACCGACATGGGAAGGGGTACGAGAGTGAGCGAGGAGACCCGCAGCGAGACGTACGCGGAACTGGCGGCCGTCGGCCCGTACGGGGTCCGCCCCGGCCACGCGCTGATCACCATGGTCGAACCGCACCCGGGCCAGGAGCACGCGTACAACCGCTGGTACGAGGACGACCACTACTACGCGGGCGCCATGGCCATGCCCTGGATGTACGCCGGCCGCCGCTGGGTCGCCACCCGCGAACTCCAGCTCCTGCGCGGCCCGGAGAAGTCCGCTGTCGCCCGGCCGGTCACCACCGGCTGCTACCTCTCCACGTACTGGATCACCGAGGGCCGTTACGACGACCACATGAAGTGGACCGTCGGCATCAACAAGCGGCTCAACCGCGACGCCCGCGTCCACCACGCCCGCACCCACGTCTTCACCTCGTTCCAGGACCACGAGGCGACCGTCTACCGCGACGGGGCGGCGGGCCCCCGCGACTTCCACGCCCTCGACCACCCCTACGCCGGGCTGGTCCTCCAGGTGATCGACGCGGCGGGCCCGGAGGAGCGGGCGGCCCTGCTCGACCGCCTCCGCACCCGCGACCTGCCCCGCCGCCTCGCCGGCTCACCGGCGGCGATGGTGACGGTCTTCCGCCCGACCCCGCTGCCCGGCGACCGCATGACGTACGTGAAGCAGGTCGAGGGCGTCGACACCCGGCTGACCCTGCTCTGGTTCCTGGAGGAGGACCCCCGCACGTGCTGGACGGAGCACTTCGCGGACCTGGAGGCCCTCGGAGCCGGCGACGGCCGGGTCGAACTGGTGGCGCCCTTCATCCCGACGGTCCCGGGCACGGACCGCTACGTGGACGAGCTGCGCTGACTTCGCACGGGCAGAAGCCGAGCCCCCTCGGCCAGGACGGCGGACCGGTCGAGAGGGCTCATTCGTACTGCTGGTGACGGCGCGCACGCCCCGGGGCTCAGAGGGCCCCGTTGCTCACCTCGCCGACGAAGGCGTTCCACGATCCCGGACCGAAAGAGAGGGACGGGCCCTCGGGAGCCTTCGAGTCCCGCACCGCGATCGCGGACATGACCGGGGACTTCACTTCGACGCAGGCCCCGTTCCCGCCCGAGTACGAGGACTTCGTCCAGGTGTCCGTACCGCCCTGGATAATCGCCATGCTGCTCACTCCGGTTCTGCCGAGTAGTGTGTCGCGCCAACGTTCTCGATGGCGTGATCGACGCTACTCGCCGGCCCCGTCCGGTGGGACCGGCGTTCACACGTCCGGGTGGCATATTCCAACCGTGCTTCCGTGGGAGCGATCACGGGGTGTACGGTGCCTGCCCCGCCCGCCGGAGCTCAGCCCTGGGCGTGCTTCTTCGCCATCTTCGAGATGAACTCCCGCGTCTGGTCGACGTTCAGCGCCTGCGCCCTGAGGTGCTCGTACATGACGGAGTACTTGCCGACGTCCTGCGCCTTCTCCAGGTACAGATCGCTCGTCACGCCCTCGATGTAGACGACGCTGGAGTCCGAGGTGTCCGGGAACTCCAGGATCGAGTACTGCCCGCTGATCCCCGGATGCGCGCCCATCTCGAACGGGATCACCTGCACGGTGACGTGCGGCAGGTGCGACTGCTCGATCAGGTGCTCCAGCTGCTCCACCATCAGCTGCCGGCTGCCCACGATCCGGTGCAGCGCGCCCTCGTCGATCACCGCCCACAGCCGCAGCGGACGCTCCTCGTCCCGGATCCGCTCCTGGCGGCGGGTCCGCACCGTGACCCGCTTCTCGATCTCCACCGGAGTCGACTCCGGCATCGCGCCGGAGATCACGGCCTCCGCGTACGCGGGAGTCTGGAGCAGGCCCGGGATGATCTGCGACTCGTACATCCGCAGACTCTCCGCGTCCGTCTCCAGACCGATGTAGACGCTGTACGGGATGTCGCCGAAGGCGTGCCACCAGCCCTGCTGCCGCGAGTCCTTGGCCATCTGCATGAGGGAGTCGACCATGCGCTCGTCCTCGACCTCGTACACGCCGCACAGGTCGCGGACGTCACGCTGGCTGATGGAGCGACGGCCGTTCTCCAGCCGGCTGATCTTGGACTGGGAGACGAGGAGACGCTCGGCGACCTGTTCGGCCGTCATGTTCTTCGCCTCGCGGAGCTTGCGCAGCTCCTGGCCCAATCGGCGTCGCCTGACGGTGGGGTTGACGTTGGACGCCACGGAAACTGCACCTCCGGCTGTCTGCTGCGTAGCTGTGAGTACCTACCGCTTGGCAGACTGCCACCAATGGCCGGGTGCGCGCTGGGAAAACAGGACAACGCACATGTGCGGGACGGCCGTCCGGACCGTCCCGCACAGCTGTGCGGCTCCCGGTGGTTCATGGTGCGTGGTGCGTGGTGCCGGTTCGTGTCGCCGGCTCGTGGTGCGGGCACGGGTGCTGCCCGTCGCGCGGTCGGGTCAGTGCGCGACCGCGCGGGCCATGCTGCCGCGAGGCTGCGCCGGGACGCCCGCGGCGCTCCGGCGCGGCTGTGCCGCCGCGCCGTTCTGGACGTCCATCACGGCGTGCGCCACGAGTCCGCCCATGGGGTCGTGCCGGATCAGGTCGCGCAGCCGGGACCGCGACGACCGTCCTTCGTTGCCGGGGTACAGGTGCTTCCCGAGACCGACCGCGTGGGCCAGCGCGGCAAGCGCCGCGGTCCGCGGGTCCGGCGGTACGCCGGTGCGGATCGCACTGTCCAGCCGGGCACGGATCTCCCGACTGATCGCCGTGTCCGTCGCCTGGTAGCGAGTCGTCGGCAACACCCCGCACATCTGGCCCTCCACGGCATGCACCATGCCGCATCGCTCCAGATGCGAGAGATACGTCTGACGGAGCCCCAGCCGGGGCCCGCCGATCCAGTGGACGGCCCGAACCGGGCTGCCGCGCCTGCGCAGCAGCTCCAGTGCGGAGTCCAGTGTCGGATCTCCGGTCGGCCGTGGCATCACCACGGCGATACGATCCCCGTCAGGGGCTATCCGGCCTGCCAGAGCCAGCTCCACTAGCTGTGCTCCGGCCAGACCGAGGTCGAGCGACTGCGGCTGCGCTGTGGTACCCGTGGTCGGGTCCAGAGCGAGCAGTAGAAGCTCTTCCGGAATAGTTCTGCGGCTCCTGCCCATCCATGCCTCCCCGCGTGGATGAATGACAGGGTGACCCCTCTCACATTCATCTGTCGAGAGTGCCTGGGTGGTTCATCCGGGAACCGGCAGGTATGTCGTTCTCGTCTAGCACGGGAGCCAAGGGGTTCACACAGGACACTGGTAGACGGTTCGGACGTACGCATGACGCATGGAGGAGGCACGGTGGCGGGCGAGTCCCCCGACAAGGCGGAGCAGCAGGGGTCGTCTCAGGAGACGGCGGCCTCGGGCGGCGGCGGCCGGGATCCTCGGCTTTCCGTGCTCCGCGGGTCAGAGTCCGCGCCGTCCTCGGCGGTTCAGGTCGACCAGCCGACGGCCGTGTTCAAGACCCTGACGCCGCGCGCGCCCGAGGACGACGAGACGGAGACGGAGTCGAAGCCGGCGTCCGGGGCCGGGGCCGGGGGCGACCGTCTGAAGACGGCCGTGGCGGCCTGGGTGGCGTCGGCCGAGGAGCCGGAGGCGGAGGCCCGGCCCGAGCCCGAGGATGACGACGAGTCCGAGCCGGAGGGCGAGACCGAGGCCGACGATTCCGAGGCCGAGGACGGACCGGGGGACGACGAGTCGGACGACGACGACGCGGACGAGGACGTCGAGGACGTCGAGGACAAGGCGTCGGTCGAGGCCTCGGTCGAGGGCGCCGGGGACAAGGCGCCCTCCTCGTCCTGGTTCGCCGCGCGGAAGCCGGCCGTCGACGAGAAGCCGGCGAAGCCGGAGGCGTCCACCGAGCCGTCGAAGCCGGAGGCGTCCACCGAGCCGTCGAAGCCGGCGAAGCCGTCGGACTCGGACTCCCCGGACACGACCGGCTCTTCGGACGCGACGACCGACTCCTCGGACTCTTCCGACTCTTCGGACTCCTCCGAGGACGAGGCGCCCGTCGACCAGCCGACGACCATGTTCAAGATGGTCCGTCCGCCCGTCGTGGACCAGCCGACGACCGCCCTGAAGCTCCCGTCCGGCCTGACCGCGGACTCCGACAGCGAGCGCACCAGTGTCTTCCGCGCGCTGCGTCCCGACATCCCGGCCGACCAGAAGGCCGAGAAGGCCGAGAAGGCGGCCCAGGAGGCCGCCAGGGCCGCCGCGGCCCCGGCGGCCGCCCCCAAGGCTCCCCAGGCCCCCAAGGCCCCCGCGGCCAAGGAGCCCGCGCCCGCCCGGGTGCCGTCGCCGGCGGCGCTCGCCGAGCCGGAGCGGACCCGGCAGCAGCCGCTGCCCCCGCTGCCCCCGCTCGACCTGCTCGCGGAGCTGACGAACACGCCGCCCCCGCCGCCGAGCGCGCTGCGGACGACCCTGCGCCGGGTGCGGATCTGGACCCCGCTGGTCCTGCTCCTCCTGATCGTCTTTGCGATCGTGCAGATGGTCCGCCCGCTGCCCGCGCCCGCGTTGACGCTGTCGGCCGAGCCGACGTTCACCTTCGAGGGCGGTGAGCTGAAGATGCCGTGGCCCACCGAGGGGCAGGGCGCCGTCGAGGTCGAGGGCGTCGGTTCCATGGGCCTGTACGGAGCGCAGAAGCCGGCTCCGATCGCGTCCGTGACGAAGACGATGACGGCGTACGTGATCCTCCGCGACCACCCCATCAAGGGGAGCCAGAAGGGTCCCGAGATCACGATCGACAAGAAGGCCGCCGAGCAGGCCAAGTCGGAGCACGAGTCGACGGCGGCGGTCCAGGAGGGCCAGACCTACACGGAGAAGGAGCTCCTGGAGCTCCTGATGATCCCCTCCGCGAACAACGTGGCCCGGCTGCTCGCCCGCTGGGACGCCGGCTCGGAGGCCGCGTTCGTCGAGAAGATGAACGCCGCCGCGAAGGAGCTGGGCATGACCCAGTCCACGTACACGGACCCGTCCGGTCTCCTCGACAGCACCATGTCGACCCCGCAGGACCAGCTGAAGCTGGCGAAGGCGGTCATGCAGTACGACGTGTTCCGCGAGATCGTGAACATGCCGAACGTGACGGTCGACGGCATCCCGGGCCGGATCGAGAACAACAACAACATCCTGCTCCACGACGGCGTGAACGGCATCAAGACCGGCTCCTCCACCCCGGCCGGCGGCAATCTGCTCTGGTCGGCGAACACCATCGTCGACGGTCAGAACCGCCGGATCCTCGGCATCGTCATGGGGGCGAAGAACGCCAAGCTGCTCAACGACAAGCTGCAGCTGGCCATCGACAACAGCCTCAAGCTGATCCAGCAGGCCCAGAAGGACGTCACCTCGGCCGCCGTGGTCAAGAAGGGCGAGGTCCTCGGCTACGTGGACGACGGTCTCGGCGGCCGGACCCCGGTCGTGGCCACCAAGGAGCTCAAGGCGGTCGGCTGGCCGGGCCTGAAGGTGAAGCTTGAGCTCACGGATGGCGGAAAGGTCCTCCCGCACTCCGGCAAGGCGGGCGACGTCGTCGGCCAGGTGTCCATCGGCACCGGCGCCGGCAAGGTCAGCTCCCCGGTCGCCCTGCAGACCGACCTGGTGGAGCCCGGCTTCGACAAGAAGCTGACCCGCCTGGGCTGAGGCCACCCGCTCGGCCGGGCGTCCCGGGTTCTCCGGGACGCCCGGCTGTTAGCGTTTCCGGGGGACGAGAAGCACGCGCGACCACGCGAGAAGTGAGAAGCGAGACGGGCAGCAGCACGGGAAAGGGCCGCAGTGACCACCGCCGAGCCGACACGCGCCGACCGCGCGGACTCCGACCCCGACATTTACCGTGATGCGCATGAAGTTCGTGACACCGACGACGACCCGCCCACGGATATCGGCCCCTCTTCGCCCCCGCGAATAGTGCTTCCGACGCAGCGGCCCGCCCCGGCCCCGGCCCCGGCCCCGGCACCGTCCGCCCCCGCCCTCACCCCCGCCCGTGCCCCGCGGCGGAAGCGCCGCTACACGGTCATGGCGGCCACCGGGCTCGCCGCCCTCACCCACGTCCTGTGGTTCTTCCTCTTCGCGAACAGCGGCGGGGACCTGGCCGCGCAGGACGCCTGGGCCGAGTTCGTCGGGCGGCACCCGGACTCCGCGTACAACCTGGCCTGGTACGGCGGGATGCACCCCGTCTCGTACAGCGTGGTCTCGCCCTACCTGATGTCGGTGCTCGGCGTCCGCAGCACGATGATGGTCGCGGGGACGTTGTCGGCCGGTCTGACCGCGCTGATCCTGGTGCGGGTGCGGGCGGTCCGCAACCCGCTGGTCTGCTCGGTCGCGGGCGTCTTCGCCTTCCTCTGCAACGCGCTCTCGGGCCGGGTGACCTTCGGCCTCGGCATGATGTTCGCGCTCGGCGCGGTCGCCGCCGTCTTCTGCTGGCCGTACCGCTGGCGGCGCAAACGCTGGGCGAAGGCGGCGGTCGCCGCCCCGCTGGCCGGTCTGGCGACGGCGTGCAGCCCGGTCGCGGGCCTGTTCCTCGGCATCGCGGCGGCGGCACTGTTCCTGAACAAGCGGCGCCCCGGCGCGTACGCCCTGGGCCTCGCCCCGGTGGCCGTGGTGGCCCTCTCCTCCTGGCTCTTCCCGTTCTCGGGCACGCAGCCGATGGCCTTCGGCTCGACGGCACTCCCGCTCCTCTTCGGCGTCCTGACGTTCGCGCTCGTCCCGAAGACCTGGCGGACGGTCCGCACGGCAGCGGCCGTCTACACCATCGGCACCCTCCTGACCTGGCTGATCGACTCCCAGATCGGCTCGAACATCTCCCGCCTGCCGATGCTCTTCGCGGGCGTCGTGCTGCTCGCGGCCCTGCCGTACACGAGGCCGCGCTCGCGCCGCTGGTACGCGCTGCTGCTCGCCGTCGCGGGACTGAACTTCTGGATCGGCTTCAAGGGCGTCGACGACGTCATCCGCACCGCCCCGGACGCGTCCTGGGCGCGCGAACTCGCACCGCTCGTCAACCAGCTCCAGGTCCGGGACGCGGGCAAGGCGCGGGTCGAGGTCGTGCCGGCGTCCAGCCACCGCGAGTCCTCCGCGCTCAGCCCGTACATCAACCTGGCGCGCGGCTGGAACCGCCAGGCGGACATGGAGCGCAACCCCCTCTTCTACGACGACACCCTGAACGCCGCGAACTACCGGGACTGGCTCGCCCGCTGGGCCGTCCACTACGTCGTCCTGCCCACCGGAGCCCCCGACTCGGGCGCCGAGCAGGAGGCGGAACTGGTCGGCGAGGGCCTGCCGTACCTGAAGCAGGTGTGGTCGGACGAGAACTGGCGGCTGTACGAGGTGCAGAACCCGACTCCCCTCGCCGACCCGCCGGCCGAGGTGCAGAGCGCGGAGGAGAACGAGGTCGTGATCCGGGTCGGCAGCCCCGGCCGGGTCCTGATCCGCGTCCCGTACTCGCCCTGGCTCGCCCTCATGGACGAGAACGGCGGCAAGATCGAACCGCCGCAGGAGACGGAGGCCTCGAAGCTGGCCCGTGAGGCCTCGGAGACCGAGCTCCCCAAGGTCTTCGCCAACGAGGAGGGCTGCCTCTTCAAGGCGGAGGCGGACTCCGAGGGCGACGAATGGACGGAACTCGTCGCCCCGAAGGCGGGCGTCTACCGCCTGGGCGCCCCCTACAAACTCTCGCGCGGCACGGCCTGCCCCGAAGAACTGCGCTGACGGCCCTCCACTGACGGAGAGTAACCCTACGGGTGAACTCCCCATCACTCTGCGCACCCGCACGATCACCTGGCGCTAGTCTCGCGGACGCTGCCGCAGCCGTGCGGCGAACCGAGATAGGGGCACCCGAATGGCCATCATCGTCACCTTCGACCTCCCCGGCGCCGGCCCGGAGCTCTACGACACGGTCATCGCACGCGTGACCGAGGGGCGGGGCTTCACGCAGTTCGCGGACGTGGGCGATCCGGGCCTCGTCTCCCACGCGGCGGGACCGGTCGAGGGAGGCTTCCGCGTGACCGAGGTCTGGGAGAGCCAGGAGGCCCTCGAAACCCACGCGAAGACCTTCGGCCCGATCCTGGCGGACCTCGGCCACGCCGACGTGCAGCCCACGATCATCCCGGCGCACAACGTCGTCGTCCGATAGGACGGCCCGCTCCCGCTCCCACGAGCGCCCTCACGAGGAAGGGGCGGGTACTGACACCAGTACCCGCCCCTTCTCCCTGTGCCCCCGGCAGGATTCGAACCCGCGACACCCTCTTCGGAAGAGTCGACGCTCCTCGTTCCCCGTTGCTCCCCGCGAGATCCGGCACGGATGTGGCACGGTCTCCTGCTGCCGCCGACCGGCACTGCCCTGGTTCGCAGTTCGGCCGGGCGACCGATGGAGCGCTTTCCGCCCGAGGCTGGGCGCACTGTGCGCGGGGCATGCGCCCCGCTCACTTCCTGTCGCACCGGCCGATGGAGTGGTGGCGCGAAACCGTTTCCGTGGCGACGGCGAGGATCGATCGCCCTCGGCCCGAGTCGCATCAAGATCGGGCAGCGGACGACCCGACATCCCGGGTCCTCGAATCCGAGAGAAGGATGCGCTGATGAAGACGCCCGTCTCCACGTACGTCACCACGGTCCCTGAGACCACGTGGGTGCGCTGGCTGCCCAACGCCCTGCCTGCCGCCGGCTACACCACTCTCAAGAACTCCGCCGACGAGCCCATCGACGTCACCAAGATCAAGAGCCCGGACTACCAGAACATCACGATCTACCAGACCGTCGTGGACTCCGAGTCCTCGAAGATGGTGAAGCTCGACAAGGTCACCATCCCCGCCAAGGGCAGGTTCGAGCTTGTGCCCGGCAAGTACCACCTCATGTTCGAGAAGCCGACCCACCTGATCACCCCCGGCGACAACGCCCGGGTGATCTTCTTCCTGTCGACCGGCAAGGTCTTCAAGCTGAAGATGCCCGTCCGCACCTCTCCCGAACTCTACTGATCCGTCCCACACCACCCGGAGCATCCGCATGGGCACCTACCACCTCGACCTCGGCGACAGCCAGACCGAGGAACTCGACGACGTCATCCACCTGCTCGTCGGCGACACCGAACTCGACATCGACACCTTCGTCGCCTCCGACGGCGGCTCGGACGAGCCGCGCCGCGGCAGCCTGGTCATCGTCCGCAACGACGAGCGCAACGCCGCCGCCACCCGTTGGGTCCAGGCGGTCGAGGACCTCACCACCGAGCAGGACGTCATCATCATCGCCGGCGACCCCGCCTCCCCCGAAGCCCGCCGCCTCCACCTCACCAAGGCATGGGCGGCCACCAGCTTCCACGAGGACGAGGACGAGGACCCCGAGGCCATCGCCCTCGCCTTCGCCGACATCGCGGTCAAGTAGGCGAACGGGCGTCCGACTCGCGCCTCCAAGGCGCCGAGCAGACCCAGCCGAAGGACCGGGCTCCGCCCCGCGCCCCTGACTCCCGTTCCGTCTGCCGTCGACCCGCAACACCATGGAGCAGGCCCGGTGCCGTGTCTGCTCGGCTCTGGCTGGGCCGGCGGCGGACGGGACGGGAGCCCCCGCTGCAACCCACCGGCCGGCACCCGCGTACGGCCCCTCCGTCCCGGAGCCTGAGCGCCCCCGCCGGAGGCATTGCCTTGAGCCGTCCCTGACCGTCGCCGTTGATGTCAGACGTGGATGTCAGAAGGGGCCCACCTCCGAAAATTCGGAGGTGGGCCCCTTCTGAACCGGTGCCCCCGGCAGGATTCGAACCTGCGACACCCGCTTTAGGAGAGCGGTGCTCTATCCCCTGAGCTACGAAGGCGTTGACCGCTGACAGCCTAGCGGATGGGGGTGACGCAGGTCGCCCCAGTTCCCGTCGAGTGCCCGTGGAGGTCGGCGGGTGGGCTCGGAGGTGCCTCTGACCTGGGTTGTTCCTGCGGTCGAGTGGAGGGCGGTCTGGGTTTTCGTGTCGTCCGCCGTTCGGGGCGGGTGGTGGGCGGGGCGTGCGACCACGCCTGCGTCGACGAGGTCCGCACCGGCTGCGACCGCGGGGTGTTCTCTCCGGGGAGGGGTCGTTGCCCGCCGTCGAGGCCGCCCGTTCCGCGTCCAGCGAGTGCGCGACCCCGGGTGGTGAGCCCGCGACGACGTCTTCACGCCGACCCGTCCGCAAGCCTGAATCGGCTGGAATGCGCCTTTTGTTGAGTAGTGGGGGAGGTCACGACGCCTACGGCCGGGTCGTCATCGACCTCGGCGCCGGCGCCGTTTCCGGGGGGATCGCCGGCGAGCAGACCACGCCGCGTCATCGGGGCGAGGAGGGCTCGCGGATCCAGGTGCCGATCCAGGGCGACCCGTACCTGAAGGTCGGTCACCCCCTGCCGGCCGAGACTTTCGACGTGAACTGCCGGTCCACGTACACGAGCCCGCGCCCGCAGGCCTTCTTCTGCCCCAGCCCCAGGGGGCGGGCGCTCGGCTACGGCTTCGAGGGCGGCAACGCCTTCGGTTCGCCCTCCGGGCGCACTCCTCGTGCGAGGTCTTCGAGCCGACCGCTCCCCACCGGATCGTCATGGACATCGATCACTGATCCGGGAAGGATGACGACCGGCCGTCGGCTCAGCCGGCGGCCGGTCGTGTTCTCTGGTCCCGGACAAGGAGGTCCTCGTGACGACGATCGGTGGGATCGAGCGGCTCTGCGCGCCCGGGGCGCCCTTCGCCGTCGAGGACGGGGCGTACGCGGGCGGGCCGCGGACGCTGAGGGAGTTCGCCGAGGTGACCTGGGCCCACGGGGACCGGGTCTTCCTCGTGTCCGAGGACACGCGGATGACCTACCGGGAGTTCTTCGACGCGGCCTGCGGGCTCGCGCGCCGGCTCGTCGGCGAGTACGGGCTGCGGCCGGGGGACCGGGCCGTCGTGGCCATGCGGAACCTGCCCGAGTGGCACGTCGCCTTCTGGGCCGCGCAGCTCGCCGGGCTCGTCGCCGTGCCCCTCAACGCCTGGTGGACCGAGGACGAGCTCGCGTACGCGCTCGACGACTGCTCGCCCGGGGTGCTGCTCGTCGACGGGGAGCGGGTCGGGCGGGTGCGGAAGTGGGCCGTGCGGAACGGGGTGCCCGGGATCGTCTTCCGCGGGGAGACCGGGGAGACCGGGGAGACCGGGGAGGGCTCCGCTGTCGGGGAGCCCGAGGAGGGGTTCGTCGCGTACGTCCCGGACACCGATCCGGTGCTCGGGCCGCCGCCCGTCGACGTCCTGCCCGAGCACGACGCCACCATCATCTACACCTCCGGCACCACCGGGCGGCCCAAGGGGGCCGTCGCCACGCACCGCGCGCAGGCCGGGGCCGCCATGAACCCGCGGTACTTCGCCGCCGCCGCGGCCCTCGCGCGCGGGGAGGTGCCGGGGACGGGGCCGGCGATCGTGTCCCTGACCGTGTTCCCGTTCTTCCACGTGGCCGCGTTCACGTCGTTCTACGCCGTCATGGCGGCCGGCGGGGCCCTGGTGATGATGCGGAAGTGGGACGCCGGGCGCGCACTCGAACTGATCCGGGACGAGGGCGTCACCCACTTCGCCGGAGTCCCCACCACCGCGCTCCAGCTGCTCGATCTCGCCCGGAGCACCGGCGACCCGCTGACGAGCCTCACGCTGCTCAGCACCGGGGGCGCCGCCGCCCCGCCCGGGATCGTCGCGGGGATCACCGAGGCGTACGGGGACCGGATCGTGCCCCGGAACGGGTACGGGCTGACCGAGACCTGCGGCGGGGTCCTGGCGAACGTCGGCGCCGAGTACCGGGCCCACCCCGGGAGCGTCGGCCGGCCCTCGCCCGTCACCGAGGTGCGCGTCGAGCGGCCCGACGCCGAGGGCGTGGGGGAGCTGTGGCTGCGCGGGCAGTGCCTGGTCCGCGGGTACTGGGGGAACGAGGCCGCCACCCGTGCCGCCTTCACCGAGGACGGCTGGTTCCGGACCGGCGACCTCGCCCGCGTCGACGGGGAGGGGCGGGTCAGCGTCGTGGACCGGCTCACCGACATGGTGGTCCGCGGCGGCGAGAACGTGTACTGCGTCGAGGTCGAGGGAGTGCTGCAGGGGCACCCGGACGTCGTCGACGCCGCCGTGCTCGGGGTGCCGCACCCGCTGCTCGGGGAGGAGGTCGTGGCCGTCGTGCGGCTGCGGCCCGGCGCGGACGCGGGCGCCGGGGCGACCGAGGCGCTGCGGGCGCACGCGGGGAAGCGCCTCGCCGCCTTCAAGGTGCCCGCCCGGATCCTCGTACGGGCGGAGGAGCTGCCCCGGAACCCGACCGGGAAGATCCTCAAGCGGGAGCTGCGGGAGCTCATCGAGGCCGGGTGACCCGGTGCCGTGCCGAGTCTGCCGGAGGCCTCACCGCCGGGTGATCCGGACCCGGTACGTTCCCGCCCCGTCCTCGTCGAGGACGGTGATGCGGATGCCGTTGGCGTGGTCCGTGAAGGTCTCGCCGGGGCCGTACGGGGCGTCCGACAGTTCCGCGTGGACGTTGGCCCGGCGGGTGCAGCCGCCGCTGGCCCGGTCGCTGTCGGCCACGGTCACCGGGCCGTGGCCGGTGTCCACGTCGGACTCCACCCGGTAGACGAGGACGCCCTGCTCGCAGACGGCCTCGTCGTTGCCGTCCTTGCTGCGGACCTCGACGGCGTATCCGGAGGTGCCGGAGAGCGGGACGAAGGCGAGCTTGGGGCCTCCGGAGACCGCGAGCGGGGTGAGGCTGTAGTCCCCGGTCCCGGGCGTCGAGGCGCAGCTGACCTGGTCGTTGTCCAGCCAGCCCAGCTTCCACTTGTGCCAGCCGAGGAGGTCGTTGTTGGCGCCCCAGTCCTCGGACATGATGTCCCAGTGGCCGACGGCCCCGCCGCCGTCGGAGGTGTAGAGGTCGGGCAGACCGAAGACGTGGCCGTTCTCGTGGGGCAGGACGCGGTAGCCGGTCTCGGCGAAGCTGCCGGAGCCGTCGTCCTGGCGGCTGTAGACGAACGACGTGTTGGCGAGCGGCACGCCGTCGGCGTAGGGGGCGTCGTCGTTGCCGGAGAAGGTCACGGACAGGACGGTGTCGAGGGCGGAGGGCCCGGCGTTCGGCGTGACCAGGACGTTGACCAGGTCGTAGGTGCTGAAGTCCACCCGCGGGTCGGCGGTCTTCACGATGTCCTCGACGAGGGAGCGGTAGCCCGGCTCGTACGGTGAGCCGCGCTCTATGCCGTACGAGGAGAACGGCCGGGGCATCCGCAGCCAGTCGGGTATCGGAGCCTCGGCCTGGTAGTGCAGGCGCCCGTACGAGCTGGTGCGGAACCAGTCGGCGGTCTGCGGGAAGAACTCCCGGAAGCGACCCATCGCCGTGCCGTCCCCGGGTGCGTCCGAGAAGTCGATCATCAGGTTGAGGGCCCTGACGCGGCCCGTGGAGCGCACGTACCCGGGGGCGGTGGGCAGCCCCTCCGACATCTGCACGCCCATCGTGGTGGTGATGCGGCACGGTCCCAGCTGGGCGCCGGTCGGCGCGGCGGCGACGGGGCCGGCCGAGGCCGGGGCGGGCCCGGGGAGGGTGGTGCTCGCCGAGGCGAGCAGGGTGAGGGAGAGCGCCGTGGCCGCCGCCAGGGCGACGGGTCTGCGTATCCGTCGGCGGGGGTGCTGCATACGTCGCCTCTCCGGTGGGGGCAGGTCGGCGCCGCGTTCCCTTCCGCGGGTCCGCGCCGTGCGATCAGCCTGGGTCGCGGGGGCCGGATGCGCGCGCCGGGTGGCCCGATCGTGGGTATTCCGCCGGACCGGGGATTTGTGAGCCAGGTCACATGGAGGCCGGGAAATAACCGGGGGCTCGCTCCCCGTTTACGCCTGTGTCGAAGCAAGTGGGGATTCTTTCCCCGGATGAACCCCCAGATGACCGTGAGGAGGTCGTGGCGTGACCAGCGCCCCCGACACCGCGCCCGCCCGCCGTGTACCCCGCCCGCGGGCCGACGCCCTGCGCAACCGCGAGCGGATCGTGACGGCGGCCCGCGAGATGTTCGTAGAGTTCGGCTCCCAGGTGCCGTACGACGAGATCGCGCGCCGGGCCGGCGTCGGAAACGCCACCCTCTACCGGAACTTCCCCGAGCGCGCCGACCTCGTCCACGAGGTCGTCCTCTCGCTCATGGGCCGCGTCATCGAGGTCGCCGAGCGGGCCGCCGAGGCGGAGGGCGACACCTTCGCCGCCCTCCGCAGCTTCGTCCACGGCGCCGCCGACGAGCGCGTCGGGGCCCTGTGTCCGATGCTCGAGGGCACCTTCGACAAGGACCACCCCGACCTGATCGCCGAGCGCGACCGTCTGGGGGAGGTCGTCGAGGGCCTCATCGAGCGGGCCCAGCGGGCCGGCCGCCTCCGCGCCGACGTGGGCCTCGGGGACCTGATGGTGGCGCTCTCCCAGCTCACCCGCCCGCTGCCCGGATCGGGCTGCGCCTCCTTCGACCGGTTCGTCCACCGCCATCTGCAGATCTTCCTCGACGGCCTGGAGATGCCCGCCCGCTCCGAGCTGCCCGGAAAGGCCGCGACCCTGGAGGACCTGCGACGAGACTCCTGCTCGTCGTGACCTGACCCGACCCACGCCCCCGTCCTTACGCAACCCGCGCTTCTTTACGTCCTTTTTCACCAGTACGCGCCAAGAGGTGGCTACCCCCATGCCGAAAATCCCCGAGACGACCGCGGTCCAGGCCGACCCCGGCCGCTGGAAAGCCCTGATCTTCATCGCCCTCGCCCAGCTGATGGTCGTGCTCGACGCGACGATCGTGAACATCGCCCTGCCCTCCGCCCAGCAGGACCTGGGGATCTCGGACGGCAACCGGCAGTGGGTCATCACCGCCTATGCCCTCGCCTTCGGCGGTCTGCTCCTCTTCGGCGGCCGCATCGCCGACCTGTGGGGCCGCAAGCGGACCTTCGTCACCGGTCTGATCGGCTTCGCCGCCGCCTCCGCCCTCGGCGGGGCCGCGACCGGCGAGGCGATGATGCTCGGTGCCCGCGCGCTCCAGGGCGCCTTCGGCGCGCTCCTCGCGCCCGCCGCGCTCTCGCTGCTCGCCGTGACCTTCACCGACGCCAAGGAGCGCGCGAAGGCCTTCGGCATCTACGGCGCGATCGCCGGCGGCGGCGGCGCCGTGGGCCTGATCCTCGGCGGCTTCCTCACCGAGTACCTGAACTGGCGCTGGACCTTCTTCGTCAACATCCCGTTCGCCGTGGTCGCCGCCGTCGGCGCGTACCTCGTCGTCCGTGAGCCCGCGGGCGGCCGCAACCGCTCGCCGCTCGACATCCCCGGCGTGATCCTCTCCACCCTCGGCCTGGTCGCGCTCGTCTACGGCTTCACGCGCGCCGAGTCCGCGGGCTGGAGCGACGCCGGCACGATCGGCCTCTTCGTCGGCTCCGGCGTGCTGCTCGTCGCGTTCGTCGTCACCGAGTACCTGGTCAAGCACCCGCTGCTGCCGCTGCGCGTCGTGACCAACCGCAACCGCGGCGGCGTCTACCTGTCGCTGGGCCTCGCCGTCATCGCGATGTTCGGCCTGTTCCTCTTCCTGACGTACTACCTCCAGGTCGTGAAGGGGTACTCGCCGGTCAAGACGGGCTTCGCGTTCCTGCCGATGATCGCGGGCATGATCGTGGGCTCGACCCAGATCGGCACGCGCCTGATGACCCGCGTCCCGCCGCGGTTCCTGATGGCCCCGGGCTTCCTGACCGCCGGCGTCGGCATGCTGCTCCTCACCCAGCTGGAGATCGGCACCTCGTACGCCGGGCTGATCCTGCCCGCGCAGCTGCTCCTCGGCCTGGGCATGGGCACGGCGTTCATGCCGGCCATGTCGCTCGCGACGCTGGGCGTGGACCCGCGGGACGCCGGTGTGGCCTCCGCGATGGTCAACACCTCGCAGCAGGTCGGCGGCGCCATCGGCACGGCCCTGCTGAACACGATCGCCGCCTCGGCGACCACCGCCTACCTCGCCGACCACGCCGCCGGCGCGACCACCCCGGCCGCGCAGAAGCTGGTCCAGCTGCAGGGCATGGTCGAGGGGTACGCGGCGGCCATCTGGTGGGCGGTCGGCATCCTGGCCGTCTCGGCCACGATCGCCTTCGTGCTCATCAACACCGGGAAGCCGGAGACCGGCGTGGTCGCCGGGTCCGGCGAGCGCGCGGACGACGAGGTGAAGGTGCCGGTCATCGCGCACTGACGGCTGTCCCGCCCCGCACGTAAGGGCGCGTAAGGGCACGTAAGGGTCTGCCCCGGCTCCGCTGCACGGCGGAGCCGGGGCAGACCCGTCTCTCGGTTCCGGTTCGTTGCCGGTTCCGGTGCGGTGCCGCTGTGCTGTCGCTGCCGTTGCCCCTCCGGGCCGGTGTCGGCCCCGTTCCGGTTCCGGGTGTTCAGCGGAGCCAGGGCAGGTCCGCGTTCGCGTCCGTCGGTTCGAGGCCCTCGGCCATGACGCGCATGATCACGCCGAGCTGCTCCACCTGCTCGGAGGAGAGTCGGTCGAACATGGCCTGACGGACGGCCGCCACGTGCCCGGGCGCGTTCCGCCGGAGGACCTGCATGCCCTCGTCCGTCAGCTGGGCGAACTGCCCGCGCTTGTCGGAGGGGCAGTCCTCGCGCCGTACCCAGCCGTTCTTCTCCAGGCGGGCGATCGCGTGGGAGAGCCGGGAGCGGGTGATCTTGGCGCTCCGGGCCAGCTCGGTCATCCGCAGCCGGCGGCGCGGAGCCTGGGAGAGCTGGACGAGGAGCCCGTAGTAGACGTGCGGCATCCCGGCGTCGCGCTGCAACTGGCGGTCGAGGTGGTCCTCCAGGAGCGTGGTGGCGTGCAGGTACGCGCGCCAGACGCGCTGCTCCTCGTCGGTCAGCCAGCGGGGTTCGGTCATGTCTCCCATGGTTCCCATCGTACGACCCGTCCTTGAAAGTTGAACTATGTAGGTTTACGCTGAAGCCAAAGCTTGAAGTTTCAAGATTGGAGGCCGTCATGGACGCCACGCAGGAACGGATGCCCGCCCTCTACCTGTCCCACGGCGCTCCGCCGCTCGCCGACGACCCGGTCTGGCCCGGCGAGCTCGCCGCCTGGTCCGCCGGCCTGCCGCGCCCCGAGGCGATCCTCATGGTCTCCGCCCACTGGGAGGAGGCCCCGCTCGCGCTCGGCGCCACCGAGACCGTCCCCCTCGTCTACGACTTCTGGGGCTTCCCCGAGCACTACTACCGCGTCCAGTACGCCGCCCCCGGCGCCCCGCGGCTCGCCGAGGCCGTCCGCAAGCTGCTCCGCGCGCCCGGCACGCCCGTGCAGGACATCCCCGACCGCGGGCTCGACCACGGCGCGTACGTGCCGCTCGTCGAGATGTTCCCCGGCGCCGACGTCCCCGTCCTCCAGATCTCCATGCCCACCCTCGACCCGCGCCGGCTCATGGACATCGGGCGCAAGCTCGCCCCGCTGCGCGACGAGGGCGTCCTGATCGTCGGCAGCGGCTTCTTCACCCACAACCTCGCCGCCCTCCGCCACACCGGCCCCGGCGTTCCCGGCTGGTCCGCCGAGTTCGACGCCTGGGGCAGCGAGGCGCTCGCCGCGCACGACGTCGACTCCCTCCTGGACTTCGAGCACAAGTCGCCCGCCGGCCGCCTCGCCCACCCCCGTACGGAGCACTTCGCCCCGCTCTTCGTCACCATGGGCGCGGCGGACGCGGCCGGCGACCTCGACGCGGAGCGCTCGGTGATCGACGGCTTCTGGATGGGGCTCGCCAAGCGGTCCGTCCAGTTCGGCTGATCCGCCGATCCGCTACAGGACGGGCGGGTTGAGGGCGGTCGAGCGGACGGCGGCGGCCAGCGCCAGCGGGTCGCCCACGTCGAGCGCCGTGTCCGTGAACTTGATCGTGTGGTCGTCGCCGTGGGCCGCCGCCCGCTCGAAGACCTCCTCGGCGGTGAGGCCCGTCCTCTCGTACGGGGCGGCCTCGCGCGGCGTGTAGGCCGCCGTCACCGCGGCCGCCGCCGTCCAGGCCGCCGCCACGCTCGGCGCCCACAGCTCGCGGGGCAGCGCGGGCAGGGCCCGCAGGACCGCGTTCGGCGCGGTCGCCGCGTGCACCAGCATGACCGGCTCGCCATGGCCGTGGGACGCGTACCGGTGCGTCGCCGCCGTCACCAGCTCGACGAGCAGCGCCTTGGCCGTGTCGGGGTCCGGGGCCCCGCCCCACACCGGGAACGCCGTCAGCTGCGCCAGCCGGGCCCGGATCCCGCCGTCCTGCTCCGGAACCGGCGGCACGGCGTCGAGCGCGGCCGCCGCGGAAGGCGCCGGGGCCAGCGGGGCGAGCGGCGGGAGCGGCTGGTGGCGGGCCGCCCAGTAGCCGAGGGCGTGCGCCAGCTCGGCGCGGCGCGGCGCCGTCTCCTCCCCGCTCAGGAGGGTCCGTACGGCGTGACCGGTACGGATCACCGGATGCGTCGCCCCGCCCGCGATGCCCGGCAGCAGCCGGGGCCACCACTCGGCGAGGACCGACCGCCACGGCCGGTCCGCCAGCTCGCGGTCGAAGAACCGGGTCCAGTCGGTGATCCGGGCCGGGTCGCCGAGCGCCTCCCGCCAGCCGTCCGCCGTGACCGGGAGGTGCGCCGGCGGCAGCTCCTCCAGCTTCGGCGCGTAATGGTCGAGCCAGCGGTGGACGGACGGGGCCTGGCCGTGGCGGACCAGGGCCTCGACGGCCATGGGCGCGTGGTTGGTGAGCCATCCGTTGCGCTCGGGACCCGTGGTGTGGAGCCGTTCGAGCGCCTCGTCGAGGGTGCCGGTGGTGTCGGTCATGGGGGCGACGCTAGGCCGGGCGGCGGCGCGGCGGAACGGTCCCGGGGCCTAGGACCCGTCTTAGGTCCCGGTTCCGGGGGCAACCGTTGATCAGGACACGGCGTCTGAAGGGATGGCGCCGCATGTGATCGCGGTCTCACCGACGGCGTGGTCGTGGGCCCCGCGAGGGGCGCCGTTTCACCCTCTCTGCCCGGTCTGACCTGCACCTCCGTGGGTGTCCGTGGGATGCCCACGGGGGTGGTGGCCGCGCAGGATACTGCATGATCGCGAAAATCCATGCGCCGGGTGGGAATTCTGTCCTGATTCCAGTCGTTGTTTCCGTCGGATGCAGGGCACCCGGAAGGGTGTCGCGACCTACTCAGCAAGGGAGCACGCATGGCAACCCGTGCCGTCGCCCGTCGTCAGACCTCCGCCCAGAGCGGGGCCGCACGGGCAAGCAGCGTTCGCGCCGTGGGCGGGGAGATCGCCGACCGCGACCTGGTCGGCATGTACCTCGACGAGATCGCGCGCACGCCCCTGCTCGACGCCGCCAAGGAGGTCGAGCTCTCCCAGACGATCGAGGCGGGCGTCTACGCCCAGGAGATACTCGACGGAGAGGTGGAGAGCGAGGCCGGCGGGGCGACCCGCGAGGAGCTCGAAGCGCTGGTCGCCGAGGGCGAGCGGGCCAAGGACCTCTTCATCAAGTCCAACCTGCGGCTCGTGGTGGCCGTCGCCCGGCGCTACCCGCGCAGCGGGCTGCCGCTGCTCGACCTGATCCAGGAGGGGAACGCGGGCCTGGTGCGCGCGGTCGAGAAGTTCGACTACGCGAAGGGCTTCAAGTTCTCCACCTACGCCACGTGGTGGATCCGCCAGGCCATCACCCGGTCCATCGCCGACCAGTCCCGGACCATCCGGCTCCCCGTCCACCTGGTGGAGGAGCTCGGCCGGATCCGGCGGGTCCAGCGCGAGTTCAACCGGGAGCACGGCCGCGAGCCGGAGCCCGCGGAGATCGCGGAGGAGCTCGGCTCGACGGCCGAGCGCGTCACCGACGTCCTGGACTGGGCGCGGGACCCGGTCTCGCTGAACATGTCGGTGGACGACGAGGGCGAGACCCAGTTCGGCGACCTCCTCGAGGACACCTCGGCGATCTCCCCCGAGCAGTCGGTCCTCACGCTGCTGCGCAGCGAGGAGCTCGACGACCTCATCGACAAGCTCGACCACCGGACGGCGTCGATCATCCGCATGCGGTACGGCATCGAGGACGGCCGCGAGCGGACGCTGACGGAGGTCGGCAAGGAGCACGGACTGACCCGCGAGCGGATCCGCCAGATCGAGAAGCACGCGCTGCTGGAACTGAAGAAGATGGCGCGGGACACGGGCTTCGACGCGGTGGCCTAGAGCGGCCGGCGCAGGAGGGGGCATGCCCGGCGGGGCGGTGCCCCCGCTCCGGCCCCGCCCCTGTGGGGCCCGCGCCTTGTGGGGCGGTGCCCCGCGCCCCGCCCGTGCGGGCGCGCCCCTGCTGGGCGGTGCCCCGGCCCACCCGCCGTGTGGGGCCCGCGCCCGGCGGGGCGGTGCCCCGGCCCCCGCCCGTGTGGGCAGTCGTCCCGCAGGGCGGGACGGGTGGGCACACGGGACGGCGCCCTCCAGCGGCGCTTCCGCGTTCCGGGCCTGGACCCGCACCACCAGGGAGCTGTGCACGGGGTGCGGGTTCAGGCGCGTGAGCCTCGGGCGCTGGCAAGGGGCGCCGTTCCGTTGTGCCCACCCGTTCCGCCCCTTGCGGAACGTCTGCCCACAACGGGGTGGGCGCCGCCCCGGTGGAACGGCTGCCCACAACGGGGGCACCGCCCCGCGGCGGTCAGGGGGTCGTCGCCGAGGCGAGTCTCGTCGACAGGTCCCGCACGTACGTGATCAGGGACTCCGGCCCGTGGACCGTGAAGTCGACGTCCATCAGCGCGAGCCGCAGGGCCAGCCATTCCACCGAGTCGACCACGCGCGCCCGCAGCCGGCAGCGGTCCGGGCCCGTCGCCACCGGCACCAGGTGGGACGGCAGGCGCGCCACGACGAACTCGGCCGGCGCGGCGAACGACACGTCGAGGTCGACCTCGCCCTGAGCCCGTGCCATGGAGCGGGCCATGTAGGTCGCGGCGTCGCCCGAGGGCAGCTCGCGCGGGGTGAAGCGCGCGCCCGTCGCGAGCGGTTCGCTCACCCGGTCCACCCGGAAGGTCCGCCAGTCCTCGCGCCCCAGGTCGTACGCGACGAGGTACCAGCGCCGCCCGGTCGACACCAGCCGGTACGGTTCCACGAGCCGCTTCGTCTCCGTGCCGTCCCCCGCCCGGTAGCCGAACCGCAGCCGCTCGTGCCCCGTGGCCGTGCTCGCGAGCGTGGTCAGGGTGGCCGGGGTGACGGTGGCGCCGTCGCCGCGGGTCAGCGGGATCGTGGCGTTCTGGAGGACGGAGACCCGGTGCCGGAGCCGCGCGGGCAGCACCTGCTCCAGCTTCGCCAGGGCCCGTACGGACGCCTCCTCGACGCCTTCGATGGCGTGCCCGGCCCCGGCGCGCAGGCCGACGGCGATGGCGACGGCCTCCTCGTCGTCGAGGAGCAGCGGCGGCATGGCCGTACCGGCGACCAGGCGGTAGCCGCCGACGGCGCCCATGGTCGCCTCGACCGGGTAGCCGAGGTCGCGGAGACGGTCGATGTCCCGGCGGATGGTGCGCGGGGAGACCGAGAGCCGTTCGGCGAGCTCGCTTCCGGGCCACTCGCGCGGGGTCTGGAGGAGCGAGAGCAGATTCAGGAGTCGTGCCGGGGTGTCCGTCATGTCTTCCAGGATGCGGTCCATCTAGGACATGGGCTGACCTACATGACTTCTATCTTCTTCGTATGAGTTCACACGACGCCGCCACCGAAGCGGCCGAGGCGGGCGACAGGCGGCGCTGGATCGCCCTCGCCATCGTCATGACCGCCGCCTTCATGGACCTGGTCGACGCCACGATCGTCAACATCGCGATCCCCAGCATCGAGAAGGACCTCGGGGCCTCGTTCGGGGCCATCCAGTGGATCACCGCCGGGTACGCGCTCGCGTTCGCCGCCGGTCTGATCACCGGCGGGCGGCTCGGGGACATCTACGGCCGCAAGCGCCTCTTCCTCCTCGGCACCGCCGGCTTCACCCTCGCCTCGGCGCTGTGCGGCTTCGCCGCCAACCAGGAGATGCTGGTCGGCTCCCGCCTGCTCCAGGGCGCGGCGGCCGCGATGATGGTGCCGCAGGTCCTGTCGATCATCCACGTCACCTTCCCGGCGCACGAGCGCGGCAAGGTCTTCGGGATGTTCGGCGCGATCATCGGCCTCGGCGCGGTCTCGGGCCCGCTGCTGGGCGCGCTGCTCACCCAGTGGAACATCGCGGGCCTGGAGTGGCGCCCGATCTTCCTGATCAACCTGCCGGTCGGCGTCGCGGCCCTGATCCTGGGCCGGAAGTTCATCACCGAGTCGAAGGCGCCGAAGGCGCTCAGGCTCGACATGGTCGGCGTGCTCCTGGTGACGACCGCGCTGCTGATGCTGGTCTACCCGCTGACGCGCGGCCGTGAGCTGGACTGGCCGCTGTGGGGCCACCTGATGATGGCCGGCAGCCTGCTCGTCTTCGGCGCGCTCGTGGCGTACGAGAAGTACAAGACGCGGAAGGACGGTTCGCCGCTCGTCGAGCTGTCGCTGTTCAGGGTGAAGAGCTTCGCGGCCGGCATCGCGGTGCAGCTGACCTTCGGTGTCGTGCTCGGCATCTTCTTCCTGGTCTGGACGCTCTACATGCAGATCGGGCTCGGCTGGACCCCGCTGAAGGCGGGTCTGACCGGGGTGCCGTTCTCGATCTCGGTCTCGGTGGCCGCCGGCATGTCCGTGCAGAAGCTGGTGCCGCGCTTCGGCCGGAAGGTGCTCCAGGCGGGCGCGCTGACGATGATCGCCGGCATCCTGCTCTACTTCTTCGAGGCCGGGCGGTACGGGGCCGGGATCCATCCCTGGCAGATGATCCCGCCGCTGGTGGTCATGGGCCTCGGCATGGGCCTGATCGTGGCGCCGCTGACGGACGCGGTGCTGTCCGAGGTGCCGAAGGAGCACGCCGGCTCGGCCTCGGGTCTGATCAACACGACCGGGCAGATGGGCAACGCGCTCGGACTCGGCCTGGTGTCGGTGGTCTTCTTCGGGGCGATCGACGACGAGCGGCTCGCCAAGGCCCCGGCCGAGGTGGGACCGGCCTTCGTGAACGCCTTCCAGAACTCCCTGGGCTGGGCGGCCGGTGTGCTCGCCGTGATCTTCCTGGTGATGTTCGCTCTGCCGGCGAAGCCGAAGCAGCACCTGGAGGGCGGCGGCGACGACGTCGAGGCCGTCGTCCCGGAGACCGAGAAGGAGCCGGCGCTCACGCACTGACGTGCCGGTCGCGGAAGGACCCCGAGGGGCGGTGCGCGGTGAGCGCACCGCCCCTCGGCGGCATCAGGTCACTTCTCCGCCTTCGCGGCGTGGTTCGCCTTGCCGGAGTCGGCATGCTTCCCCAGGAACCTGTTGGTGCTGTTCGCCGGCGGCTGGAGGCCGGTGGGCGGTGGCGTCAGCAGGATCCAGCGGCCCCGGGGGTAGTCGGGGCTCATGGGGTCGGTGGTGACGGTGGCGCAGTTGAGCGTGCTCGGCGAACCCGGTACCACCACGCACCGGAACTCGTACACCTGACCGCCGGTGGTGAGCACCTGGACCGAGAGGTTGTTGTTCTGCTCGGCGATGGAGACCGAGCACGTGCCGGCCGGGGCTCCGGGGAGGGCGGTCCAGACGAAGTTCGTGGGCGGCGGGGGCGTCAGGTCCCGGATGCCCACGGCCACCGCGCCGTTGTTGGTGGCGGCCTTGTACTCCCGGCTGGCCTCGTCCCGCTCGGCGTCGATGTCGTTGCACACGGCCGGTCCGGGCGGTCCAGGAGGTCCGGGCGGCCCGGGAGGTCCGGCCGGGCCGCCGTGGGCGTCGCAGCCGCCGTATCCGTCATCGGCCAGGACGGCCCGGCCGAGCACCCCGTGGCCCATCGCCTGCCGCATCTGCCCGTCGATGTACGCCCCGATGTCGTCCACGTCGTACGGGAGACGACCGTCCTCGTGGTGCGGGGGGCCGTCCGGGCAGTCGTCGGTCATCGGGACGGCGGAAGTCGGGGCGGTGGACCGGCCAGGGGCCTCCGCCACGGCGGCCGGGCCCGTCATGCCCGTCAGGACGAGGGCGAGCGAGGCGACGGCCCCGCCGGAGAGCCAGGCGCGACGCCGGGCGAGCGGACCCAGGGAGGACCTGGTCCTGGGATCAGGACGCATTCATCTACTCCTTCAACAACCCGATCGAGGGACGTGGCGCAAGCGTGTTCGGCTTGCCTCCAGGTCATCGGGTCGCCGTCGCGACATCTTGAGGATCCTGAGGAGCAATCAACTCCACGGCCTACGGGTGACGTCGAATGGGCGCGTACGCGGGAGCGAACCCCGGGACGCCGTCAGGAGTGTCGTACGGGGGTGACGGAGGCCTGATCGTGCGGTTCCCGGTCCTGCGGTCACCCGGACCGACCCGCCGGAAGCGGTGTTGCCGTGGAGCCGTCGATCTGCCTCTGCGCGATCGGGAGCCGTCCGACGGCAGGACGAGGCCGCCGCCCCCGCCCTCGCCCCCGGAGGGACGGAACGGGGCCGGCGGCCCTTTGCCGGGGAGTGCGGCCGTCAGCGGACGCGGGAGCGGGACTCCATCGCGCCGCGGGCCGCGTGCTCGTCCTCGTACACCTCGCACATGTGCCGGCCGTCCGGCGTCGCCGTGTGCTCGACCTCCCAGAGGCTGACCTCGCTGCCGTCGAGCAGCAGGAACTGGTGCTCGTAGAGGGTGAAGCCGGCGTCCCGGCCGCCCTCCACCGCGCAGTGGCGCCCGAAGGCCTGCGTGATGTGGTGCGCGAAGGCCAACCGGAGACGGCGGGCCGTCCGCTCGCCCGGCCGGTCCGCGTTCTCCGCGCGGCGCAGGACACGGCGCGCATGGTCGGCGGAGTTGTCCGGCACGTACATCCGGGGCTGGGCGGGTATCGGGCGGGCGAGCAGGGCGCTCAGCAGCTCCAGGTCGTCGTCCTCGTCGCGGAGGCGGCGGTCGGAGCGCTCCGCCGGCCGGCCCGGCAGGGCCCCCGTCGGGAGACGGGAGGCGGCGAGCCGCGCCTCCGACTCCTCCGTGTACAGCTCGTGCTGCTCGGTGCCGTCCCGGCCGGCGTTGTGCACGAGCTCCCAGAGGCTGAGCGCGCTGCCGTCGGCGAGCAGGTAGGTGTGGCGGTGGGTCGTGCGGTGCAGCGACGCGCTGTGGTGCGAGGAGTGCAGCACGCTGGAGTGGGCGAGCGCCGTGCCGAGGCGCTCGACGGTCGAGTCGGGCAGGTCGAAGGAGTTGAGCGCCCGGCCGAGGAGCCGCTCAAGGTGCGTCTCGGTCGTCTCGTACGGATCGTGAGGATCCTGCGGATCGTTCAAGAGGGTCTCCAGGCCGTCGCCGCATGTCACTTGGTGCTTGCTTAACGTAGTCCCTGGGTCTGACATCTGGTCCGGGGTTCCGGAAAACGAAGGGCTCTCCCGGGAAGTTCCCGCCCCTTTTCTCCAACTCCCCTGGTATTACCGGGAGTACGCGTCCGCGACCGGTCCGTACAGCTCGCGGTACGAGGGGAAGTCGCCGCCCGGGCCGCGCAGCCCGCCGGGGGCCGCGAGGACCGCGCGGACGACCGCCCGGGTCACCAGGTCGGCGCCGGCCGCCAGGATCTCGTTCAGGGCGAGCGGACCCGGCCCCTCCGGCAGCTCCCGCGCCCCGGTGGCGAGCGCGAAGACCGTGTCCCCGTCGTTCATCAGGTGCACCGGACGCACCGCGCGCGCGATGCCGTCGTGCGCGGTGCCCGCGACCTTCTGCGCCTGGGCCCGGGTCAGCGCCGCGTCCGTCGCGACGACGGCGAGCGTGGTGTTCAGCGGCGGAGGGGCGGACGCCTTCCGCGCCTCCGCGAGCCGCCGCCGGGCCGCCTCGTGGACCGGGGGCTCCGGGAAGACGAGCCGGCCCGCCGTGAAGTAGCAGCCGTACGGGACGCCGTTCGCCGGGTCGACGACCGAGCCCACCGCGTTCACCACCACGAGCGCGCCGACCGTGATCCCCGACTCCAGGACGGTGCTCGCCGTCCCCACCCCGCCCCGCAGACCGCCGGCCACGGCTCCGGTGCCCGCGCCGACCGCGCCCGTCTCCACGCGCGCGTGGTCCCCGCTCGCGTCGGCCGCCTCCGCCGCCGCCCGGCCCGTCGCCGCGTCCGGCCGGGCCGTGAAGTCGCCGCCCCGGCCCAGGTCGAAGACGCACGCGGCGGGCACCACCGGCACCACGTGGGACGGGTCGGGGCCCACCCGCACGCCCCGGTTCCGCTCCGCCAGCCAGGCCATCACCCCGGCGGCCGCGTCCAGGCCGTACGCGCTGCCGCCCGTCAGGACGACCGCGTCGATCCGCTGGACCACGTTCCGCGGGTCCAGGGCGTCCGTCTCCCGCGTGCCCGGCCCGCCGCCCCGGACGTCCACGGCGGCCACGGCCCCTCCCTCCGGCGCCAGGACCACCGTGGTGCCGCTCAGCGCCCCTGGGCCGGCCACGCGCGCGTGCCCCACGCGCAGCCCGCTCACATCGGTGATCCCGTCCTGACCGTCCGTCTCCTCGGGGAGTGTCATGGCCCCTGCCTACCACGAGACTTGGCTCCCCGCGGCCCGGCTCAGCGCTTGGGGCCGAGGTAGGTGCCGCCCGAGGCGTCGAGCACGGTCCCGGTGATCCAGCGGCCGTCCTCCGGACCCGTCAGGCCGCCGTCGCGCGCGTGCGGGGGTTGCGGGCGGTCAGGGTGACCCCGACGGCGACCGTGGCCGCCGCGACGAGGCCGGCCGCGAGGACCGCCCAGCGGCCCGCGAACGAGCACATCAGGATCGCGAACGACGCCACCGGCAGGACCAGTTGCTGGGCGATGCCGACCTTGAAGTAGCGGGCGTGCAGCAGCCACACCGACAGCAGGAACACGGCCGTCGGGATCGTCACGGCGGCGGAGGCGGCGAGCGTGGAGATGTGGGCCTTGCCCACGGCCTGCTCGACGGCGATCTCCAGGCCGGCCCCGACGGCGGCGGCCGACGCGAAGATCACGTAGTGGCCGTAGCCCCACAGGAAGCCCTGGCGGCTGGAGGTCAGCCGGTCGTGGGCGGGCACGACGAAGTAGATCCACCAGGCGGCGAAGACCAGCAGCAGACCGCCCGCGGCGATCGGCAGCACCTCGCCGAGGGCGTCGTTCTCGGCGATGCCCGTCTTCACGGCGACGGTCGCCGCGGCGACGGTCTCGCCGAGCACGATGATGGTGAACAGGCCGTACCGCTCGGCGATGTGGTGCGGGTGCCAGCTGCTGGGGTCGTCCTTCTCCGCGTACACCGGCACGGCCATCTCGGCGAGCGCCATGACCAGGAAGACCCACGGGCGGGCCGGCTCGGGTGCGAGGAGCAGCGCGAGCCAGCCGACCTGGACGGCGAGGACCCCGCCCGCGTACCGGTGGCACATCGTCCGCTCGGCCGGGGCGGTGGCGTGGTGGGCGGCGCGCATCCACTGCGTGGCCATGGCGAGCCGCATCACGAGGTAGCCGAGGTAGACGACGAGGAAGTCGTGGTCGGCGAAGGCGCGCGAGACGCCGGCGGCGAGGACGAGCACACCGGCGATCTGGACGAGGGTGACGACCCGGTAGAGGACGTCGTCGTTGTCGTAGGCCGAGGCGAACCAGGAGAAGTTCATCCAGGCCCACCAGATCGCGAAGAAGATCATCGCGTAGTTGAGGATGCCCTCGCCGGCGTGGCCTTCGGCGATCGCGTGCACGAGCTCGGCGCCCGCCTGGGCGACGGCCACGACGAAGCACAGGTCGAAGAAGAGCTCCAGGGGCGTGGCGGCCCGGTGCGACTCCTCGCGGGAGCGAGCGGTGAGGGGCAGGAACGGTTGTGTCATGGCCCCAGCACACCAGAGCGTGCGGCGGGCCCGCTCGCATGGCGCGCGTCCGGCCCGGCAGGACCTCCCTGCGACCCGGCGGCGGCAGGACCTGTGCCCGGTCGGCCGGCGACCATCGGCACTTCGGCCGGCGACCATCGGCACTGACGTGCCTCCGGGCCCGGGACGCGGCCTGGAGGGGCAAGGAAGGCCCCGAAACATCAGGGAAGCGCCATGAGTTCCGTAGTCCAGGACAGCGGAACCACGGGCGGAGACGTACCCGCCCCGGCCGCTTCACCGCCCTGTCGACGGCCGTTCTCGTGGTGCCGCTGATCTGGCTCGGCGTCACCATCCAGGACCCGGCGACCCCGTACGGCGTGATGGTCGCCATCGCCGCCCTCTGCGGCATCGGCGGCGCGAACTTCGCCTCCTCCCTCGCCGACATCGGCTTCTTCTTCCCGAAGGCGAGGAAGGGCGGTGCGACCGGCGTCAACGGCGGTCTCGGCAACGTGTCCCGCGTGGACATCCTGCCCTTCCGCAAGCTCGGTGAAGCGAAGTGGCGATCACTCGCCAAGCCGTTCACCCCGCACGGCACGCCGTCCCCGACCCCCGGGCAGCTCGCCTCGGCCCGCCATGCGTTCGCGGCCCACGGGCTGCGTGTCGTCTGACCGACCCCTCACCCCCGGGTCACCCCCGGAGTGGTCAAAACAGGACCAATGGGGGCATACGGCTTTACCGTGGCCGCGTGACCGAGCCACCGCAGACAGCCGAGCCGACCTCCGCGTCCGGCCCCGCCCACGCCCCCGCCCCGGCCCCTGCACCCGGCGTCACGGCGGCCGGCGGCCCCGCGCCCCGGACCCCCGCCGCCGTGCGCCGCCGCGCCGCCCTCGCCGGCGCCGTCGTCTCCGCCCTGCTGATCCTCGCGATCGTCTTCGGCAGCCGCCTGCTCCGCGACTTCGACTCGGCCCTCCTGCCCTACGCCGTGGCCACCGTCTTCCTCGCCTTCGGCGTCGCCTACCGCTACACGGTCTGGATCTCCGCGCCCGGTGCCCGCCGCCTCTTCCGGCAGGGCTGGCGCTCCTTCTTCTCCGCCTCGAACTTCCGCAGGGCGCCCACCGCCCTGCCGAAGATGATCGCCACCTACCTCGGCTTCCAGAAGTTCCTCGGAGCCCGCTCGCACGCCCGCTGGGCCGCCCACCAGCTCATCTTCTGGGGCTGTCTGCTGGCGGCGGCGATCACCTTCCCGCTCACCTGGGGCTGGTTCACCTTCACCTCCGCCACCGGCTCGGGCCCCGGCTACGAGATGCGGATCTGGGGCTTCAAGATCATCGGATTCGACGCGCTCGACGCCGTCGGCTGGCTCATGTTCCACGGCCTGGACATCGCCGCCGTCCTCGTCATCGCCGGCGCCTCCTACTTCCTCCGGCGCCGCATGAAGGACCGGGGCGCCGTCACCGGCCAGCGCTTCGCCTACGACCTGGTGCCGCTGATCGCCCTCGTCGTCATCTCGGTGACCGGGCTGCTGCTGACCTTCTCGTCGATCTTCCTGCACGGCGGCGGCTACGAGTTCCTCGCCGTCCTCCACATGGTGTCCGTCGTCTTCACCCTGATCTACATCCCCTTCGGGAAGTTCTTCCACATCGTCCAGCGGCCCGCCGCCGTCGGCATGCAGCTCTTCAAGTACACCTCCCGCCGCAAGGACGACGACGGGGTCCTCACGTGCCGCCGCTGCCGCGAGCCCGTCGACACCACCCCGTACGTGGACAACCTGCGGGGCACCATGCGCGACCTCGACCTCGGCTTCGACGAGTGGGCCGAGTACTGCCCCCGCTGCAAGCGGGTCCTGCGCGGCACCGCCTACCTCGACCACGTGAAGAAGGGCTTCAAGTGACCGCGACCGACCCCGCGACCACCCCCGGCCGGCCGCTGCCGCTCGACCCCTCCCTCGCCCCGCCCGGCAGCCGGGAGTTCCGCGACGCCGGAGGCCTCCCCGCCGACCGCTGGCACGCCGACCAGAACGACGAGACCCTCGTCCCCACCCACTGCTGCTTCTGCGGCGTCCAGTGCGGCATGTACCTCCGCGTCGACCACCACGGCAAGGTCTTCGGCGTCGAGCCCCGCAACCACGACATCAACCGGATGCGGCTCTGCCCCAAGGGCATCAACGCCTACCAGCAGGTCAACCACCCCGACCGGCTCACCGCCCCCCTCATGCGCCGCAATCGCGACGAGGAGTTCCGCGAGGTCGGCTGGGAGGAGGCCCTCGACTTCACCGTCGCCGAGATCCGCCGCATCCAGGGCGAGTACGGCAACGACTCCTTCGGGCTCCTCGGCGGCGCCAGCCTCTTCTCCGAGAAGACCTACCTCGTCGGCAAGTTCGCCCGCGTCGCCCTCAAGTCCCGGCACGTCGACTACAACGGCCGCCTCTGCATGGTCTCCGCCGCCGGAGCCAACAAGCTCGCCTTCGGCATCGACCGCGCCGGCAACCCCTTCTCCGACATCCTCCGCACCGACTGCCTGCTCATCGCGGGCTCCAACGTCGGCGAGTGCTTCCCCGTCATGACCCAGTACCTGTGGGGGGCCCGCGACCGCGGCGCCACCCTCATCGTCGTCGACCCCCGCGAGACGGCGATCGCGCGCACCGCCGACGTCCACGTCGCCCTCAGGCCCGGCACCGACTCGGCCTTCTTCAACGCCGTCCTGAACGTCGTCGTCGCCGAAGGCCTCACCGACGAGGCCTACCTCGCCGCCCACACCACCGGCTGGGACGAGGTCAGGAAGACCGTCGCCGACTACCCGCCCTCCCGCTCGGCCGAGATCTGCGGCGTCCCCGAGGAGCAGATCGTCCGGGTCGCCCGCATGTTCGCCGGCGCCGGCAAGGCCATGGCCTGGCACGCCCGCGGCGTCGAGCACCACTCCCAGGGCGTCGAGAACTGCCTCAGCATCATCAACCTGTGCGTCGCCACCGGGAACATCGGCAGGCCCGGCGCCGGCTACGGCACCATCACCGGCCAGGGCAACGGCCAGGGCGGCCGCGAACACGGCCAGAAGTCCGACCTCCTCCCCGGCGGCCGCTCCATCACCAACCCCGAGCACCGCCGCCAGATCTGCGAGATCTGGGGCATCGGCGAGACCGAACTCCCGCCCGCCGGCACCTCCATGATGGAGATGGTCTGGCAGATGCAGCGGAGGGAGATCCGCGGCCTCGTCGGCATCTGCAACAACCCCTTCGTCTCCCTCCCGAACTACGCCACCGTCAAGGCCGGATACGACACCCTCGAGTTCCACGCCCAGTTCGACTTCTTCCTCTCCGAGACCGCCGCCAACGCCCACGTCGTCTTCCCCGTCACCGTGTGGGCCGAGGACGAGGGCGTCATGGCCAACGCCGAGGCCCGGGTCGTCAAGCACAACAAGGCCCAGGAACCGCCGGCCGGCGTCCGCACCGACACCTGGGTCATCTGCGAACTGGCCAGGCGGCTCGGCGCCGGCGACAAGTTCGCCTTCCCCGACTCCCGCTCCGTCTTCGAGGAGCTCCGCATCGCCTCCGCCGGAACCGTCAACGACTACTACGGCATCACGTACGAGCGCCTGGAGGAGACCGGGGGCATCGCCTGGCCCTGCCCGACCACCGAGCACCCCGGCACCCCCCGCCTCTTCGAGGACGGCCGCACCTACCACCCCGACGGCAAGGTCCACCTGCAGGTCGTCGAATGGCACCCGCCCATGGACCCGTACAGCGAGGAGTACCCCCTCTCGCTCACCACCGGCCGCACCGTCGCCCACTTCCTCTCCGGCAACCAGACCCGCCGCCTCGGCGCCCTCGTCGAGCAGACCCCCCGCCCCTGGGTCGAGGTCCATCCCTCGCACGGCTTCCGCAACGGCGACCCCGTCCGCGTCGTCACCCGCCGAGGCAGCGAGGTCTTCCCCGCGCTCGTCACCGAGGCCATCCGCCCCGACACCGTCTTCGTGCCGTACCACTGGCCCGTCCCCACGGCGGCGAACGCCCTCACCGTCGACGCCCTCGACCCGCGCTCCAAGATCCCGGAGTACAAGGTGTGCGCCGCCCGCATCGAGGCCGCCGAACGCGTCGACGAGGTCCCCGCCCCGCCCACCGCCCCCGGCCGGCAGGCCTACCCGGAGACCCAGGTCTCCCGCACCGACCCGCTGCCCCCCACCTCCCCCCAGGGCCGCGGCACCGCGGAGAGGAGCTGACCCGCACATGATGGGCCGCACGATCTTCATCGACCCGGGCCGCTGCATCGGCTGCCAGGCCTGCGTCTCCGCCTGCCGCGAATGCGACTCGCACCGCGGCAAGTCGATGATCCACCTCGACTACCCCGACGAGGGCCGCTCCGTCGCCTCCCTCCCCACCGTCTGCATGCACTGCGAGGACCCCGTCGCCCCCTGCGCCGAGGTCTGCCCCGCCGACGCGATCCTCGTCACCGCGGACGGCGTCGTGCAGCAGGCCGACACCACCCGCTGCATCGGCTGCGCCAACTGCGTCAACGCCTGCCCGTTCGGCGTCCCCAAGATCGACCTCCAGGCGAAGCTCCAGATGAAGTGCAACCTCTGCTACGACCGCACCGCCTACGGCCTCGCCCCCATGTGCGCCACCGTCTGCCCCACCGGCGCCCTCTTCTACGGAACCCTCGACGAGCTCCGCGCCGAGCGCCCCGGCGTCCAGGTCGCCGACTCCTTCGCCTTCGGCACCACCACCGTCTCCACCGGAGTGGCGATGGTCGTCCCCGCCGACAAGGTCCAGTGGCCGGTGCCCGGCGGCCTCCCCGTCGTCGAGATCAATGGAAGGGATGTCCGTTGAGCGTCACCGACCCCGAGCTGCCCGCACCGGGCGTCCGCGCCGACGCGGCCCAGGAAGCGCTCCACGACCGGATCGCCGCCGACTCCCTCACCACCCGCCGCGACTACCTGCGGATCGTCGCCACCGTCTCCGGGGGCCTCGCCGCCGGCGGCATCGGTGTCGCCTCCGGCATCCTGCACCGGCACGGCGACGGCGAGGGCGTCCCCCCGCTCAAGAAGATCGCCGACCGGATCGAACCGGGCGAGTCCCTCGCCTTCCGCTACCCCGGCGACGAGGACCGGGCGATCGCCGTCCGCATGGAGGACGGCACCCTCGCCGGCTACTCCGCCGTCTGCACCCACCTCGCCTGCGCCGTGCTCTGGCGCAAGGAACGGGGGAGCGAGGGCGAGCTGTACTGCCCCTGCCACGAGGGGATCTTCGACGCCCGTACGGGAGAGGTCACCGCCGGCCCGCCCCCGCGGGGCCTGCCGAAGGTGATCCTGGTCGAGCAGCCGGACGGCTCCGTCTGGGCCGTCGGCACCGCCCGCTCCGGCGAGAGCCTCCAGGAGGGCTACTGCCGCGAGCGCGGCGCGGGCGGCCCCCTCTGCGCCCGGCTGGAGGCCACGGCGCCGAAGACGCCCGGCCGGCCCGGGGGAAGTGAGCGGACATGACCGAGAGCGCGTTCCCCCGGGACCCCGGGGCCCCGGAACCGGCGGCGTCCCCGCCCCCGCCCGCGTACACCCCCGGCAGCGCGCAGCCGCGCCTGAACCGGCCCGTCCACGAGCGCTATCCCCAGATCCGGCCCACCAGCGGCTACGGCGACCCCCGGATCCGGCACACCGGGCCGGGCCCCGGGGCGGGGACGGAACAGGAGCCGGAACGCTCCTCGAAGCTCTCGGCCCGCCTCTCGCTGGCGCTCACGGTCGTCATCGGCCAGCTGTGGGGTCTGACGGTCGTGGTGGACGAGTGGATGGCGGGCGACACCGGCACCGCCTGGTGGGGTGCGGGCTTCCTCGTCCTGTCGTTCCTGGCGGTGCTGGGCCTCTGGCTGATCGACCCGAAAGACCGCTGATCAGGGGGGTGCGGGACGGGTGAGCGGGCGTACCCTGAAGAGATGAGCACCGCCCCCGCCCACGGCCCGCGAGACGCGAAGCGCACCGGCACCGATCCCGAGAACACTCCGAAGCCGGTCCTCGTCTTCGCCGATCCGCTGGACCAGCAATCCGCGGACGACACGGACCGTGGGTGGGGCGAGCGGCCTCCCTCCGGCGGTGACAGTGCCGCCGACCTCGCGCGCTTCCTCGACGAGAAGCCGCCGCACCACCTCTGAAACCGGCGTACCGCGCCGGTCAGGAGGTGGAGTGCGCCCCCGTGGTCCCACCACCGGCGGCCGCGGAGCCCGGCGTCGTGTTGTTCACGTGCGGGCCGCGCTGGGCGACCAGGTGGTCGCGGATCTCCTTGAGCACCTCCAGCTCGCTGACCTCCAGGGTCTCCTGGACGCCCTCCTTCGCCTTCTCGTGCGCGGCGCGCTTGGCGAGGATCTTGGCCATCGGCAGGACCATCAGGAAGTAGACGACGGCCGCCGTGATCAGGAAGCTCAGCACCGCGCTGAGGACCAGGCCCCACTGGATCTGGATGCCCTGCATCTCGCCGTCGACCACCCGGCAGGGGGCCTTGAGGCAGGACGAGTAGCCTTCCAGGTCCTTCGTGCCGAAGGCGCCCACGAGCGGGTTGATGATTCCCTTGACCACCGAGTTCACGATGTTCGTGAAGGCGGCACCGATGACGACCGCCACCGCCAGGTCGATCACGTTGCCACGCATCAGGAAGGCCTTGAAGCCTCCCAGCAAACTTTCCTTCTTCTCGGCCACCGGGGTGCCTTTCGTCGCATGTGATGTCATGTGTGATGTCACGTGTGATGCCGCGTGTACCGCTGTGTGCGGAGCCATTAGGCCGCGAACGGCGCGAGGGCGTCCAATCCGTACACACGGGACGGTGACTTGACAGCGAGTCAGTGCGAATCACCACACCGTCACCGCCAGCAGGGACGTGACGCCGGCACCCGCCAGCGTCGCCGCCGTCGACCGCGGCACGGACAGGACGACGAGCGCCCCTCCGCCCGGCGGCGCCCCTTCCTCCGGCGGCACCCCTCCCTCCGGCCGGGTCGCGTCCGGCCGTGGAACCTCGGCCACCCGGGCGCCCGTGGCGACCACCCGGGCCCCGGCCTCCCCGGCCGGCGGCGAGTGGGGCGCGGCGATCACGTCGACCCGGTCGCCGGGCCGCAGCAGCCGTACGGTCGCGGCGTCGGCGATCCGCACCGGCGCGGACACCAGGGGCACGGCGGCGGGCGGCCGCGCACGGGCGGCGGCCGCCCGCGGGGGCTCCTCGCGCGAAGGCCCCGGCCCCACGGGCGCGCTGGCCGTCGCGCACACGGGGCCGGTCGCGCACGTG
>NZ_JAINVG010000120.1 GCF_020400725.1 Streptomyces sp. NK15101
GCCTCGCCCGGCCTCGCGGTGTTCCTCTTCGTGACCTCGGCGTGGGTCGTGTCGCTCTGCCTGCACGAGTACGCGCACGCCCGGACGGCCCTGTACGGCGGGGACGTCACGGTGGGCGCGAAGGGCTATCTGACCCTGAATCCGCTCGCGTACACGCACGCCGTGCTGAGCATCGTCCTGCCGGTGCTGTTCGTGATCATGGGCGGGATCGGTCTGCCGGGCGGCGCGGTCTTCATCGAGCAGGGCCGGATCAGTGGCCGCTGGAAGCACAGCCTGATCTCGGCGGCGGGCCCCCTGGCCAATGTGCTCTTCGCGCTCGTCTGCACGGCGCCGTTCTGGCTGGGCGCGCTCGACGGCGTGCCGCCCGCCTTCCGGTTCGCGCTGGCGTTCCTGGCGTTCCTCCAGGTGACGGCCGCGCTCCTGAACCTCCTGCCGGTGCCGGGGCTCGACGGTTACGGCGTGGTGGAGCCCTGGCTGTCGTACAAGGTGAAGCGGCAGATCGAGCCGTACGCGCCGTACGGCTTCTTCATCGTGATCGCGCTGCTGTTCGTGCCGGCGGTCAACGGCGCCTTCTTCGACGCGATCGACGCGCTGATGCGGGCTCTCGGGGTGCCGGAGGCGAGCCGGTACTGCGGTTCGCAGCTGTTCCGGTTCTGGGAGGAGTCCCCGGAGTTCTGCCGGATCTAGCGGGTCCGGCGGGTCTAGCGGGTCTGGGACTCCGCGGCCGCCGCGGCCTTCTCGGCCTTCGCGCGGCGGAGGTAGTACCAGGCCATGTTGGAGGAGAGGCCGGCGAGGAGCACCCAGACGACGCCGAGGAAGCTGCCCTGGACGAAGGAGACGACGGCCGCGGTGACGGCCAGGGCGCAGACCACGAGGGCGTAGAGGGCGAGGCGGGGCATGGGTCGGCTCCTGTCGGGCGGGTACGGCTGATGGTGCCCGTCCAGTGTCCCCCATGCCCCGAAGGGTCCGGTCTCCGGCTCAGACGTCGGTGACCCGCAGCCCCGCGTGGGCCTTGTAGCGGCGGTTGACGGAGATCAGGTTGGCGACGAGCGACTCGACCTGGTGGGCGTTGCGCAGCCGTCCGGCGAAGACGCCGCGCATGCCGGCGATGCGGCCGGCGAGGGCTTGGACGATCTCGACGTCGGCGCGCTCCTCGCCGAGGACCATGACGTCCGTGTCGATCTCCTCGATGGAGGTGTCCTTGAGGAGGACGGCGGAGAGGTGGTGGAAGGCGGCGGCGACCCGGGAGTCCGGGAGAAGCGCGGCGGCCTGCTCGGCGGCGGAGCCCTCCTCGGGCTTGAGGGCGTAGGCGCCCTTCTTGTCGAAGCCGAGCGGGTTGACGCAGTCCACGACGAGCTTGCCGCGGAGCTCCTCGCGCAGCGACTCCAGGGTCTTGGCGTGGCCGTCCCACGGGACGGCGACGATGACGACGTCGCTGCGGCGGGCGGTCTCGGCGTTGTCGGCGCCCTCGATGCCGTGGCCGATCTCCGCAGCCACGTCCTGCGCGCGCTCGGCGGCGCGGGAGCCGATGATCACCTTCTGGCCGGCCTTGGCGAGCCGGTAGGCGAGGCCGCGGCCCTGGTCGCCGGTGCCGCCGAGGACGCCGACGACGAGACCGGAGACGTCGGGGAGGTCCCACGGGTCCTTGGGGGCGGGCTTGCTGTCAGTCGTAGTCATGCCCCCGACATTACCGACCGGTCGGGTCCGTGGGGCCTCTCCCGTACGGGTGGAAGTGCCGCGACCGGGCCGCGCGCGGGGTCCGGCTGGGGCAGGATGCGGACCCATGGATGCCGTACGGGTCGCGTTGCTGCGGGAAGTGCTCGCCGGGACGGAGTGGCCGACGGCGGCCCGCCGGTTCGCGGGCGCGCTCCGGTCGTCGGTCGTGCCGCACCGGGGCGGCCTGCTCCTGGTGGGCACGGAGGAGTACGAGCCGTGGCACCTGGCGGCGCACCTGGTCGACGAGTCCGCCTGGTCGGGGCTGCCGGAGCTGGTGCCGACGCTGGTGCGACACCGGGTGCGGCCGGGTGCGCCGGCACACCTGGCGGTCGGTCTGGGGCGCCTGGAGGCGGCGGGGCGCGGGGCGACGCTGCTGATGGTGGCGCCGGGGCGGCCGGACGCGGGGGTGCTCCAGCGGGTGCACGACGCGCGGCGGGCGGGGGCGACGGTGCTGTCGCTGGACGGGGGCGACGAGGAGGTCCGGGGGCTCGCGCACGAGGCGCTGACGGTGGCGGAGGGGGCGGGGGTGGACCTGGACACGGTGCAGCACCTGGTGAGCGCGGCGGCCGGGGAGAACAGCCTGCCGTCGCCGCGTGGCGGCCGCCGCTTCCGGGACCGGCTCTCGGCCCTCGCGGACCGGCTGACGGCCCCACCGCCGACCCGCTGGTAGGCCCCGCCCCGGCCCCGTACCCCCGTGATCGGTCGGCGGGCCCGTCGGCCGCACGCCGGGGGCCCTCGCCCGTGCTCCGTAATTCGGTTGTACCCGCCGCCCGGCGGACGGAGCATGGCGTCTCGTGTCCTCCCCCCTCGGCAAGCTCACCGCCCTGCTGCCCGACCTGGCGCCGTGGCGTTCGTCCCCCGACTTCCGGCTCCTGTGGGTACAGGGGCTCGTCACGTACTTCGGCAGCGCCACGGCGATGATCGCCCTGCCGTTGCAGATCAAGGAGCTGACGGGTTCGCCGCTGGCGGTCGGCGCGATGGGCGCGGTCGAGCTGGTGCCGCTGGTGGTGTTCGGCCTGTACGGCGGGGCGCTCGCGGACGCGGTCGACCGGCGGAAGGTGATCCTCTGGACGGAGGCGGGGCTCGGGCTGGTCGCCCTGCTCCTGCTGCTCAACGCGCTGTTCCCGGAGCCGATGCTCTGGCCGCTGTACGTGGTGGCGGCCGGTGTGTCGGCGCTGGCGGGGCTCCAGCGTCCGGCGCTCGACTCGCTGCTCGCCCGGATCGTGCCGCACGAGCAGCAGACGGCGGCGGCCGCGCTGAACTCGCTGCGCTGGCAGATCGGCTCGATCGCGGGCCCGGCGGTCGCGGGTCTGGTGGTGGCGTACGCGGGTCACGCGCCCGCGTACGGGGTGACGGTCGCCTGCTTCACGGTCTCGGTCCTGATGTGCCGCCGGCTCTCGCCCGCGCCGGCCGCGCACGACGCGGAGAAGCCCTCGTTGCGGGGCATCGCGGAGGGCGCGCGGTACGCCTGGTCGCGGCCGGTGCTGCTCGGCACGTACGTGGTCGACCTGGCGGCGATGCTCTTCGCCTTCCCGAACACGATCTTCCCGTTCCTCGCGGACGAGCTGGACGCGGACTGGTCGCTCGGTCTGATGTACGCGGCGGGTTCGGTCGGCTCGCTGGTCCTCGGTCTGACCAGCGGCTGGACCTCGCGGGTGCGGCGGCACGGGCTGCTCGTGGCCGGGGGCGCGGCCGGCTGGGGTCTGGCGATCGCGGCGGCCGGCTGGTTCGGGAACGTCTGGCTGGTGCTGCTGTGCCTGGGTCTCGCGGGCGCGGGCGACATGCTGAGCGGGCTCGGCCGCGCCACGATCTGGAACCAGACGATCCCGGAGGAGCTGCGCGGCCGGCTCGCGGGCATCGAGGTGCTCTCCTACAGCGTGGGCCCGCAGCTGGGCCAGGTCCGGGCGGGCGCGATGGCCGGCTGGACCGGCACCCGGGCGGCCGTCTGGACGGGTGGCGTGGCGTGCGTGGCCTCGGTGGGGCTGCTCTGTCTGGCGCTGCCGAAGCTCCTCGCGTACGACTCCGCGACGGACGAGGACTCGCTGCGCCGGAAGGCCCAGCGGGAGGGTGTCCGCGGGGAGGCGGCCGGGACCGTCTGACGGGTCCCGGCCGCCTCCGCGGGGGTGTTACCCGTCCTCCGGGCGGTCCTTCCCGGCGGCGTCGTGCCAGCGGGGGTCGGTCTCCCACTCCAGGTTCCGGTCGCGGGCGGTCTCCATGGCGTGGGAGGCCTCCTCACGGCTGGCGTACGGGCCGAAGCGGTTCTTCGCCGGGCACTCGGGGCCCTCCTCGACCTTCTTGTGTTCCAGGCAGTAGTACCACTCGCCCGGTTTGCCCGTGGTGCGCTTCTTGAACAGGGCCATCGTCTTCGGCTCCTTCCTTCGGGACCATGCTGCCCCAGACCCGGTCGTTAGACTCGCTGGCATGTCTGGCCAGTCGCTTCTCGTACCGGGGGAGCTCTCCCCCCATCGCTCCGTTCCGGGTTCCATCCGCCGCCCCGAGTACGTCGGGAAGCCCGCACCGGCCCCGTACACCGGGCCCGAGGTGCAGGATTCCGACACCATCGAACGGATGCGGATCGCCGGCCGCATCGCCGCGCAGGCGATGGAGGAGGCCGCCAAGCACATCGCCCCGGGTGTCACCACCGACGAGCTCGACCGGGTCGCGCACGAGTACATGTGCGACCACGGCGCCTACCCGTCCACGCTGGGCTACCGCGGCTTCCCGAAGTCGCTGTGCGCCTCGATCAACGAGGTCATCTGCCACGGGATCCCGGACTCCACCGTCCTGCGGGACGGCGACATCGTGAACCTGGACGTCACCGCGTACATCAACGGCGTCCACGGCGACAACAACGCCACGTACCTGTGCGGCGACGTCGACGAGGAGTCGCGGCTGCTCGTGGAGCGCACCCGGGAGTCCCTCAACCGGGCGATCAAGGCGGTGAAGCCGGGCCGTCAGATCAACATCATCGGGCGGGTCATCGAGTCGTACGCCAAGCGCTTCGGCTACGGGGTCGTGCGCGACTTCACCGGGCACGGCATCAACTCGTCGTTCCACTCCGGCCTGATCGTCCCGCACTACGACTCGCCCCACCACACCACCGAGATCAAGACCGGCATGACGTTCACGATCGAGCCGATGCTGACGCTCGGGACCCACGACTACGACATGTGGGACGACGGCTGGACCGTGGTGACCAAGGACCGGAAGCGGACCGCGCAGTTCGAGCACACGCTCGTGGTGACGGAGAGCGGAGCCGAGATCCTCACGTTGCCCTGAGCTCCCGAACGGGTAGCGTTTTTACCGACAGGACGTCGGGAACCATTGACTTAGGCAAGCCTAACCAGGCAGGCTCGTCAGTGGTCCCGTCCCATCGGTCTCGGAGGCACGCCTTGGACACGCCCTTCTCCACGTTGATCCGTACGGCTTCCCACGAGCGGCACGTGGAGGCGGAGACGTCGTCCTTCATGGGCGACCTGCTGGGCGGACGACTGGCCGTCGACGCGTACGCGCGCTACACCGAGCAGCTCTGGTTCGTGTACCGGGCCCTGGAGGGGGGCGCGGAGGCGCTCCGCGAGGACCCGGTCGCCGGGCCCTTCATACGGCCCGAGCTGTTCCGCACGGCCGCCCTGGAGCGGGACCTCGCCCATCTGCGCGGCCCCGGCTGGCGCGCGGGCGCCTCCCCGCTGCCCGCCACCGCCGCGTACGCCGCGCGGGTCGCCGAGTGCGCCCGCGACTGGCCCGCCGGCTACGTGGCCCACCACTACACGCGCTACCTGGGCGACCTGTCGGGCGGTCAGATCATCCGCGACCGGGCGGAGCGGACCTGGGGCTTCGACCGCAAGGGAGACGGCGTCCGCTTCTACGTCTTCGAGGAGATCCCCAACCCGGCGGCCTTCAAGCGGGGGTACCGGGAGCTGCTCGACGGGGTGGACGCCGACGACCTGGAGAAGCAGCGGATCGTCGACGAGTGCAAGCGCGCCTTCGACTTCAACACCGCGGTCTTCCGCGAGCTGGGCGGGGAGTACCCCCTCAGCGCGTGAGCGTGCCCTCCAGGCGGACCCGGCCGCCCAGTTCCACGATGCCGTCGGGGCCGGGGGCGGTGAGGAGCTGGGAGCCGCGGCCCTGCGTGATGTTCAGGGCCCGGCCCAGTTCCGCCGTGAGGAGCAGAGCGGCCGCGCCGGTCGCCTCGTCCTCGTCGATGCCGTCCCCGCGCCCCGGGAAGCCGCGCGCCCGGATCCGGCCGGCGGCCTCCTCCTCCCAGGCCCAGGCGTAGATCCACTCCCCCGGCTCGGGCACCTCCAGGGCGTCGACCTCGGCGACGGAGCCGTACCGGCGCAGGGTGCGGGGCGGCGCCCACTCGGCGCGCGCCTCGATCCAGGTGAACTCCCCGTCGCCGCGCACCCACACCTCTCCGGCCGGCGGGTGGACGACCTCCAGGTCGAGGAGCCAGGCGGCGCCGACGAGCGGGTGTCCGGCGAACGGCAGCCGCAGGCCCGGGGTGTAGATGTCGACGATCCCGCGCTCCGGGTCGTCCACGAACACCGTCTCGCTGAAGCCGAGCTCCTTGGCGAGCGCCTGCCGGGAGGACTCGTCGGGATGGGTACGGGCGTCCCGCACGACCCCGAGGCGGTTGCCGTGCCGGCCGTCGCCCGCACAGAAGACCCGGAGGACGTCGATGTCAGTGGCGGTCGTGTTCATGGCGGAATTCAACCATCCGACGCGCGCCGGCAGGGCCGTACGACCGCTTCCCCACCGCCCTACCCGGGCGTAACCGGAACCGGGACAATCCACCCTGCTTGACCTTCCCTTGACCAAGCCATGAGGGGGCCATGGAGACCCCGTGACCCCGCTGTGTCCGGTAAGCCCGACCTGAGAGCTGAATCACTGGACGCGTGGGTAGTGCTGAGGTAAGCCTCGGTTAAGTTAGGTCCGCCTCAGTCCCTCCCCGCGTCCCTGGAGTCCCCTATGCGAGCCGTCCGTCTCTCCGTCGTCACCGCCGCCGCGACCGCGGCCGCTCTGACCGCCGTCACGGGCTGCGCCGAGAAAAGCGACTCCAAGGCGGGCGACGACGCGATCACCGTCGTCGCCAAGGACGACTCCTGCGAGGTCTCCAAGAAGGAGTTCCCGGCCGGGCACGTGAAGCTGGCCGTCGAGAACCGCGGCTCCAAGGTCACCGAGGTCTACGTCCTCTTCCCGGACGACCGGATCGTCACCGAGCGCGAGAACATCGGCCCCGGCACCAAGGCCACCATCACCGCCGAGATCAAGGCCGGCGACTACGCCATCGCCTGCAAGCCCGGCATGAAGGGCGACGGCATCCGCCAGCAGGTCAAGGCCACCGGCGGCAAGGCCGCCGCCAAGCGCTCCCCCGAGATGGACGCCGCCGTCGCCGCCTACCGCCAGTACGTCCAGGCGCAGGCCGACGAGACCCTTCCCAAGGTCAAGGTCTTCACCGACGCCGTCCGCGCCGGTGACGTCGAGGCCGCGAAGAAGGCCTACGCCGAGTCCCGCATCGGCTGGGAGCGCACCGAGCCGGTCGCCGAGTCCTTCGGCGACATCGACCCCAAGGTCGACGTCCGCGAGGACGGCCTGGAGGACGGCCAGGACCCGGCGAAGGACTGGACCGGCTGGCACCGCCTGGAGAAGGCGCTCTGGCAGGACAAGAAGATCGGCGACCGCGAGAAGCAGCTCGCCGACCTCCTCGACAAAGACCTCGCGGACTGGCAGAAGCGGGTCGGCAAGGCCGAGATCACCCCGACCTCCATGGCCAACGGCGCCAAGGAGCTCCTGGACGAGGTCGCCACCGGCAAGGTCACCGGCGAGGAGGAGCGCTACTCCCACACCGACCTCGTCGACTTCAAGGCGAACGTCGAGGGCGCGCAGAAGTCCTTCGAACTGCTCAAGCCGGTCGCCTCGAAGAACGACCCGAAGCTCGTCGCCGAACTCGACAAGCAGTTCGCCGCGCTGAACACGCTGCTCGACAAGTACCGCACGGACAAGAGCGGCTACGTCTTCACCTCGTACGACAAGGTCGGCAAGGCCGAGCGCAAGGAGCTCTCGGACGGCGTCAACGCCCTGGCGGAGCCGCTCTCCAAGCTCGCCGCCGCGGTCGTGAAGTAACAGGGGGACCACCGTGACCGACGAGACCACCACCACGGAGCAGGCCGCCGCGGAGCAGACCGCCGCGCCCTCCCGTCGCAAGGTCATCGGCTGGGGCGGTGCCGGGCTCGCGCTCGGTGCCGCCGCGGCCGGCGGCGCCGCCCTGCTGACCCGCGACGGCGACACCACCGTCCCGGTCGCCGAGAGCGGCGGGGCCGTCCCCTTCCACGGCCCGCACCAGGCCGGCATCGCCACCGCCGTGCAGGACCGGCTGCACTTCGCCTCCTTCGACGTGAAGACGAAGGACCGCGACGAGCTGATCCAGCTCCTCAAGGACTGGACGCGGGCCGCCGAGCGCATGACGGCCGGCGCCGAGGTCGGCGAGGGCGCCTACGGCGGCCTGCCGGAGGCCCCGCCGGACGACACGGGCGAGGCCCTGGGCCTCAAGCCCTCCCGCCTCACCCTCACGATCGGCTTCGGCCCCTCGCTCTTCGACGGGCGCTTCGGGCTGAAGGACAAGCGGCCCGGGGCCCTGGTCGACCTGCCCAAGTTCCCGGGAGACAACCTGGATCCGGCGCGCAGCGGCGGCGACATCTGCGTGCAGGCCTGCGCGGACGACCCGCAGGTCGCCGTGCACGCCATCCGCAACCTCGCCCGGATCGGCTTCGGCAAGGTCGCGGTGCGCTGGTCGCAGCTGGGCTTCGGCAAGACGTCCTCGACGACCCCGGAGGCCCAGACCCCGCGCAACCTCTTCGGCTTCAAGGACGGCACCCGCAACATCGCGGGCACCGACACCGAGCGGCTCGCGAAGCACGTGTGGGTGTCGGGCAAGGACGCCGAGGGCGCCGCGGCCTGGATGGACGGCGGTTCGTACCTCGTCGCCCGCCGCATCCGCATGAACGTCGAGACCTGGGACCGCACCCCGCTCGCCGAGCAGGAGGACATCTTCGGCCGCGACAAGCGCGAGGGTGCCCCGGTCGGCAAGGCCAAGGAGCACGACGAGCCGTTCCTGAAGGCGATGAAGCCGGACTCGCACGTGCGGCTCGCCCACCCGGACAGCAACAACGGGGCGACGATCCTGCGCCGCGGCTACTCCTTCACCGACGGCACGGACGGCCTCGGCCGTCTGGAGGCGGGCCTGTTCTTCCTGGCGTACCAGAAGGACGTCCGCACCGGCTTCATCCCGGTGCAGAGCTCGCTGGCCAAGTCCGACGTGCTCAACGAGTACATCCAGCACGTGGGTTCGGCGCTCTTCGCCGTCCCGCCGGGCGTCCGCGACAAGGACGACTGGTGGGGCCGGGCGCTGTTCGCGTAACCGAGGAGGAGAACCGACGTGTTCGGAAACTATCTGATCGGGCTGCGCGAGGGCCTGGAGGCCAGTCTGGTCGTCTGCATCCTCATCGCGTACCTGGTGAAGACCGGGCGCCGGGACGCGCTGAAGCCGATCTGGATCGGCATCGGCGTGGCCGTCGGCGTCGCCCTGGCCTTCGGCGCCGGGCTGGAGTTCGGCTCCCAGGAGCTGACCTTCGAGGCACAGGAGGCGCTCGGCGGCTCGCTGTCGGTCCTCGCCGTGGGTCTGGTGACCTGGATGGTCTTCTGGATGCGCCGGACGGCCCGGCACCTCAGGGCGGAACTGCACGGCAAGCTCGACGCGGCCCTGCAGATGGGGACCGGCGCGCTGGTCGCCACCGCCTTCCTGGCGGTCGGCCGTGAGGGCCTGGAGACGGCGCTCTTCGTGTGGGCCTCGGTGCGGGCGTCCTCGGACGGCTCGTACGCACCGCTGGCCGGCGTCGTCCTGGGCCTGCTCACGGCCGTCTTCCTCGGCTGGCTGTTCTACCGGGGCGCGCTGAAGATCAACCTGGCGAAGTTCTTCACCTGGACCGGCGGGATGCTGGTCGTGGTGGCGGCGGGCGTGCTCGCGTACGGCGTGCACGACCTCCAGGAGGCCCGCTTCCTCGGCGGCCTCGCGGACAAGGCCTTCGACATCTCGGCGACGATCCCGCCGGACAGCTGGTACGGCACGCTCCTCAAGGGCGTCTTCAACTTCCAGCCGGATCCGACGGTGCTTCAGGTCACGGTGTGGGCGCTGTATCTGATCCCGACTCTCGCGCTGTTCCTGGCCCCGATAGGGTCGGGTCCGTCCGTGCGGGTGAAGAAGCAGAAGGCGACCGATGAGAAGGCTGAGGCTGAGGCGAGCGCCGAGACGACCGCTTGAGCGGCTGTCGTCCCTGGTGGACGGCCGACCGGCGAGGTTCCTCGCGGCGACGGCGGCGGCGACCGTCCTGTCGCTGACGGCGAGCGGCTGCGTGACCGTGCACGGCGAACTGGCGCTGCTGCCGCCGGCGACGCGGGCCGAGGCGGCGCAGGCCCTCGCGGACTTCACGACCGCCTACAACAAGGCCGACAAGGCCTATGACCCGGCCCTGGACGCGGGCCGGGTCACCGGTCCGCTCGGGGAGGTCAACCAGGCGGGTCTGCGCGCCCGGTCGATCAACACCCCGGGCGGCAACCCGGACCACAAGCCCCTCGCGCTGACCGACGCGCGGTTCGTGCTGCCCCGGAAGGCGGGCTGGCCGCGCTGGTTCATGGCGGACACCGCCTCCAACCGGGCCTCCGGCGACCAGCGCTGGCTCCTGGTCTTCGTGCGCAACGGGCCCGAGCAGCTGTGGGAGGTCGCCTATCTGACGATCCTCTCCCGGGCCGACATGCCCGAGTTCGCCGAGGAGGAGGGGTACGCGGTGCCGGTCGCCGCGGACACCGACGCGCTCGCGGTCGCGCCCCGGGACCTCGGCAAGGAGTACGTCGCGTACCTCAAGGACGGGCAGCCGGGCCCGTTCGCGCCGGGCACCCACACCACGGAGTGGCGGGCGCAGCGGCAGAAGGCCGCCAAGCGGCCGGGCATGGCCACCCAGTACATCGACCGGGTCACGGACCAGGGGGACTTCGCGCCGCTCGGGCTGCGGACCCGGGACGGCGGCGCCCTCGTCTTCTTCGCGACGCGGTACTTCGAGCGGCAGACGGCCGCGAAGGGCTACCGGCCGAAGGTCGGCCCCGACACCAAGGCGCTGCTGACCGGCGAGATCAAGAACACGGTCACCCGGGAGTGGGTGTCGAGCCAGGCGGTCCTGGTGAAGCCGGCGGGCACGGACCGGGACGGGGTCACGGTCGCGAGCCGGCTCCAGGGCGTGGTGGGCGCGGAGGGCTCGTAGGGCTCACAGGGCTCGCGGGAGGGGCTCGCAGGGCCTGACGCGGGGGCAGGCCCTCGCCTCCGCCCGCGGGCGGGGCTCAACGCGTCAGCGGCCAGGCGATCTCGTGGGCCGTGTGCTCCCCGTTCCCGTCCGCCTCGCGCTCGGCCGCGTGGCGGGCGCAGGCGTCCTGGAGGGCCTCCAGGAGGTTCAGCGGGTCCGGCAGCGGGTGCTCGGGGCCGCGGATCCAGGCGACCACCGGGTGGGCGTCCTCGTCCCCGGGGAGCCGGGCCGGCGGTACCAGGACGTAGCTGCCGCGGCAGTGCCAGCGCAGCCCCGGGTGCTCGTCCATCGTCTCGGGGTGGCAGTCCAGCTCGCACGGCCACCACTCGTCCTCGTCCTCGGGGGTGCCGCGGGTGGCGGTGAAGAAGAGCATCCGCCCGCCGACCGTGTCGACGTCGGCGGACTCGGCGACGGGGCCGACCTCGACTCCCTCGGCGAGGAGGCGCTCCAGGGCGGCGCGTCCGGCGGCCAGCGGCACGTCGAGGACGTCGTGGACCATGCCGGTGGCGGTGACGAAGTTCGCCTCGGGCTCGTTGCGGGCCCAGCGCTCGATCTGGGCGCGGTCGGTGGTCGACTGCGTCTGCCAGGCGAAGGAGACGGGGTGCCGGGCGGGGGTGGGACAGCCGATCCGCTCACAGGAACAGCTGTAGCCCACGGGGTACGCGGCGGGGGCCAGGGGCAGCCCGGCGGCGACGGTGGCCAGGAGCAGCTTCTCGCGGTCGTTCTCGTCGTCGGCCGCGCTGCGTTTGGGGCGCCTGCGCAGCCACTGTGTGAGTCTGCTCTCCGTGCCGCGGTAGCGGCCGATGCCGTCGCCCATCTATCCCCTCACACCTCATGCTCGCCCGTTCGGCTCTGCCCATGGTCCCACCATCCTGCGCCCCGGGTGACCGGAGTGCGGAAGCGGGGTTGCTCACAGGTGTCGGGATCGGGGCTCGGGCGCGGCTCAGGAGCGGGGGGCGAGACCGCGCAGGACGAGGTCGACGAGGGTGTCGGCGTAGGCGTGGGTGAGCGGCAGGGTGCGGTGGATCCAGCGGTGGTGGAGCGGTCCGACGAGGAGTTCGACGGCGACGCGGGGGTCCGCGCCGGGGTCGACGTCGCCCTTGGCCTGGGCCGCTTCGATGCGGCGGACGTAGTACCGGAGCTGGGGTTCGAGCAGGGCCTCGGTGAAGCGGGCGCCGAGCTCGGGGTCGACGATCCCCTCGGCGGCGAGGGCGCGGGTGGGGCCGTCGAAGGCGGGGTCGGTCATCTCGTCGACGGTGGCGCGCAGCACGTGCTTGAGGTCGGCGGCGAGGTCCCCGGTGTCGGGGATCTCACTGCGGGCGTCCTCGCCGAGGGCCTCGCCGGCCCGGGCGGCGAGGTCGAGGTAGGCGTCGAGGAGGACGGCCGCCTTGGAGGGCCACCAGCGGTAGATGGTCTGCTTGCCGACGCCGGCGCGGGCGGCGATGCCCTCGACGGTGGTCTTCGCGTAGCCGGTCTCGGTGACGAGGGCGAGGGCGGCGTCGAAGATCGCGCGGCGGGAACGCTCGCTGCGGCGGGAGGCGTCGGGGGCGGTCCTGGCGGGTCGGGTCTCGGACATGGCGTCCAATCTAGCAGCCGACGAGACGCAGCGTCTCGCCACCGGCGCGGCCCCCGAACCACCCGAACGGTCCACAGCGCGGAGCCCGCCGAGAGCGGACCATGGGGTCCACCGATCACCGGCCGTTCCGGCCGCCCGTCCGTGAGGAGCCTTCATTGCGCCCCACTCCGCGCACGTCCTCGCCCCGCCGTTACCTGATGTGCCCACCCACGCACTTCGCGGTGACGTACTCCATCAACCCCTGGATGGACCCCACGAAACCGGTCGACCTGCCGCTCGCCCTCGCCCAGTGGGAGGACCTGCGCGACCGCTACCGCTCGCTCGGCCACACCGTGGAGCTCCTGGAGCCCGACCCGGCGCTGCCGGACATGGTCTTCGCGGCGAACGGCGCGACGGTCGTCGAGGGCCGGGTCCTCGGCGCGAGGTTCGCCCACCCGGAGCGGGCCCGCGAGGCCGACGCCCATGTGTCCTGGTTCCGCAGGAACGGTTGGGCGGACGACGCCGTGCGCGTCCCGGAGCACGTGAACGAGGGCGAGGGCGACTTCGCCGTCACCGCCTCCTGGATCCTCGCCGGCCGCGGCTTCCGCTCCAGCCCGCTCTCCCACGACGAGGCGCAGGAGTTCTTCGGCCGCCCGGTGATCGGCCTGGAGCTGGTGGACCCGCGCTACTACCACCTGGACACGGCGCTGTGCGTCCTGGACGACGCCCGGGACGAGGTCATGTACTACCCGGACGCCTTCTCCCCCGGCAGCCGCGCGGTGCTCGCCCGGCTCTTCCCGGACGCCCTGATCGCGACCGACCGGGACGCGGCGGCCCTCGGGCTCAACGCGGTGAGCGACGGCCGGCACGTCCTGCTCCCGCAGGCCGCGGTGGGCCTCTTCGACCCCCTCCGCGCCCGGGGCTTCGAACCGATCGGCATGGACCTGGGCGAACTCCTCAAGGGCGGCGGCAGCGTGAAGTGCTGCACCCAGGAGCTGCGGCCCTAGGAGGTCTCCTCCGGCGGCCAGGAGTCGCCCCACTCCGCGTCACGGGCCTGCTTGTACAGAGGCCCGTGACGCTTGGTGACCGTCGCGCGGCCGAGGCCCCCGGGCCCGCACAGTTCGAGCAGGACCTGCCCCTTGCGGATCTGCGGCCTGCGCGTGATGCGGGAGGCCGCGGGAGCCACCGGGAAACGCACGGCCGCCACGTACGCGTACTTCTCGTCCTCGTACGGCAGCGACCCGCCCTTCACCTTCCGGTGCAGCGAGGAGCGGCTCACCCGGGCGGAGAAGTGGCACCAGTCCGTGCCGGGCACGATCGGGCAGGCCCCGCCGTGCGGGCAGGGCGCGGCGACGGTGAAGCCGGCGTCGATCAGCAGGGTGCGGGCCGCAATGATCCGCTCGTAGCCGTCGGGGGTGCCGGGCTCGACGATCACCACGGCCCGCGCGGCGCGGGCCGCCTCGGTGACGAGCGCCGCCCGGTCGGCCTCGGTCAGCTCCTTGAGGACGTATGAGACGGTGACGAGGTCCGTGTCGGCGAGGCTCAGGGCGGAGCCGATCCGCTCGCGCCGCCACTCCGCGTCCAGGACGCCCTCGGCCAGCTCGCGGCCGAGCGCGAGGGCGGGCTCCGCCCAGTCGAGCACGGTGGTGCGCGGCGGCCCCTCCGCCCAGGCCTCGGCGACGGCCCAGCTCGCCGCGCCCGTACCGCCGCCGACGTCGGTGTGGGTGCGCGGCGCCCAGTCGGGCGCGGCCTCCCGGAGGGCGTCGAGGGTGCCCCGTACCGCCTCGAAGGTCGCCGGCATGCGGTACGCGGCGTACGCGGCGACGTCGGAGCGGTCGCGCAGCACGGGGGCGTCCGTCGGGGTGGTGCCCCGGTAGTTGGCGATCAGCCGCTCGACGGCCTGCGCGGCCCGGTTGGGCGGCAGCCCGTCGAGGAGCCCGGCGAGGGCGGCGCGCAGGGAGTCGGCGGAGGGAGCTGAGGCGTTCACCGAGACAGTCTAGGCGGGCTCGCCGGCCCGGGGTTCCGCGCTGCGCCAGGGGCGGCAGAGGCCCAGGAAGCAGGCGAGGGCCAGGACGGCGCAGCCGAGCTGGACGACCGCCATGGGGACTGCGGTGCGCTCGCCCGCGATGCCGACGAGCGGGGAGGCGACGGCGCCGATGAGGAAGGAGGAGGTGCCGAGGAGGGCGGAGGCGGATCCGGCGGCGTGCGGGGTGCGCATCAGGGCCTGGGCGTTGGTGTTGGGCATGGCCAGTCCCATCGCGGACATCAGGACGAAGAGTCCGGCGGCGACGGGCACGAGCCCGGTCTCGCCGAAGACGCCGGTGGTCATGAGGGTGAGGGCGAGACCGGCGAGCAGGATGATGCCGAGGCCCCAGGCGAGCGCCTTGTCGAGGCTGACGCGGCCGACGAGGAGCTTGCCGTTGATCTGGCCGACGGCGACGAGCCCGACGGAGTTGAGGCCGAAGAGCAGGCCGAAGGTCTGCGGCGAGGCGCCGTAGAGGTCCTGCACCACGAACGGGGAGGCGCTGATGTACGCGAAGAGGACGGCGTAGACGAGGCCGCCGGTGAGCACGTAGCCGGTGAAGACCCGGTCGGCGAGGAGCCCCCGCATGGTGCGCAGGGCCTGTCCGACGCCGCCCTCCCGCCGCCGCTCGGGGGGCAGGGTCTCGTGGAGGAAGCGCTGGACGAGGAGGGTGAGCAGGACGCCGACGACGGTGAGGACGTGGAAGACGCCCCGCCAGTCGGTGACGCGGAGGATCTGGCCGCCGACGAGGGGGGCGATGATCGGGGCGGCGCCGGAGATCAGCATCAGGGTGGAGAAGAAGCGGGCCATCTCCACGCCGTCGTAGAGGTCGCGGACGACGGCGCGGGCGATGACGACGCCGGCGGCGCCCGCCAGGCCCTGGAGCAGCCGGAAGCCGATGAGCAGTTCGGCGCTGGGCGCGACGGCGCAGACGACGGTGGCGAGGACGTACACGGTCATGCCGGTGAGCAGCGGGCGCCGGCGTCCCCACTTGTCGCTCATGGGGCCGACGACGAGCTGGCCGAGGGCCATGCCGGCGAGGAAGGCGGTGAGGGTGAGCTGGACGCGGGCGGCGGGGGCCCGCAGCGCGCCGGTGACCTCCGGGAGCGCCGGGAGGTACAGGTCCATGGAGAGCGGGGCGAGGGCGGTGAGTCCGCCCAGGACGAGGGTGACGAGGAGTCCCGCCCGCCGGGCGGCGGTGACGACCGGGGCGGTTTCGGTTATGTGTCCCTGTGTTGTTTTCTGGCCGCTCTCCGGCATCGACTGCTCCATTTCGTTGAATCCTTGCTTATGCTCTCAGCTCGACCGGGACGGTCGAGACCTATGGGGTGGGGATGGAAGCGAACAGGACGGTGCGCTGGGGGATCCTGGCGACGGGCGGCATAGCGGAGCGGTTCACCACGGACCTGCTGACGCTCGACGGCGCGGAGGTCGTCGCGGTGGCGTCGCGCACGGAGGCGTCGGCGAAGGCCTTCGCGGACCGGTTCGGGATTCCGCGGGCGTACGGGGAGTGGGCCGGGCTCTTCGCCGACGAGGACGTCGACGTGGTGTACGTGGCGACTCCGCATCACGTGCACCGGATGGCGGCCGGCCTCGCCCTGGAGGCGGGAAAGCCGGTGCTCTGCGAGAAGGCTCTCACGCTCAACGCCCGCGAGGCGGAGGAACTCGTCACGCTCTCCCGGGACCGCGGCCTCTTCCTGATGGAGGCCATGTGGATGTACTGCAACCCGCTGGTCCGTCGGCTCGCCGAGCTCGTGCGCGACGGCGCGATCGGCGAGGTCCGCACCGTCCAGGCCGACTTCGGGCTGCCGGGCCCCTTCGACGCCGGCCACCGGCTGCGGGACCCGGCGGTGGGCGGCGGGGCGCTGCTCGACCTGGGGGTGTACCCGGTGTCGTTCGCGCAGCTGCTGCTCGGCGAGCCGTCCGCGGTCCACGCGCACGCGCGGATCTCGCCGGAGGGCGTCGACCTGAACACGGGCATGCTGCTGGGCTGGGACTCGGGCGCCTCGGCCCTGCTGTCCTGCTCGCTGGAGGCGGACACGCCGCTGACGGCCTCGGTGACGGGCACGGAGGGCCGGATCGACGTCCCGCGCGGCTTCTTCTTCCCCGAGCGGTTCACGCTGCTGCGGAACGGCGCGGAGCCGGAGGAGTACGTGAACGAGGACGACCCGCACTCCTTCCGTCACGAGGCGGCGGAGGTCATCCGCTGCCTGCGCGCCGGCGAGACGGAGTCACCGCTCGTCCCCCTGGACGGCTCGCTCGCGGTGATGCGGACGCTCGACGCGGTACGGGACCGCATCGGCGTCCGCTATCCCTCCGAACTCGCGGCTACGCGGGCGTGAGGCCCGGGTCGCCCGCCTCGGTGACGTAGGAGGCGGCGGTGGTGACGGGGGCGCCCGGCCGGGTCACGTACGGGACCGTGCGGAAGTCGGCACGGGCGCTCTCCTCGCCGAACTCGACGGTCACTTGACTTCCGCTCCTCCAGCTAAAGCAGGAGGATTCCTGCCGCGGCCGGTCGGCCGCCTCGGCGGGTTCCTGCTTCTTCGCGCTGCGCCGGGACGAGTCCCGGTCTTACCTGCGCTCCACAGGCTGTC
>NZ_JAINVG010000121.1 GCF_020400725.1 Streptomyces sp. NK15101
TGGAGGCCCTGCGGCAGGCCGCCGGTCTGTAGTCCCGGCCCCCGGACGCCCGAAGCCCGGCACCCCTCGCGGGGTGCCGGGCTTCGGTCATGTCCGGCTGTCGGTGGCGTCTGGTAGGTATGTGGCTGTGAGCAGCGAGAACGAGAAGTCCGACGAGCCCGAGCAGCTCGCGCTCATCCGGGAGACCGTCCGGAAGGCGAAGGTGCCGCGGGCCAAGCCGCGGACCTGGCGGGGGGCCGCGCTGGCCAAGGAACTGCCGGTCGCGCGGGTCGTCGTGAACAAGGGGGCGCTCCACCTCGACCAGTTCTTCGACTACGCGGTCCCCGAGGAGCTGGACGAGGCCGCCCGGCCCGGGGTGCGGGTGCGGGTGCGGTTCGGGGCGGGGGCCCACCAGGTCAAGAACGGGCGGCGCGAAGGCGGTCGGCTCATCGACGGCTTCCTCGTCGAGCGACGGGCCACCTCGGACTACTCCGGGCCGCTGGCCGCGCTCGCCGACGTCGTCTCGCCCGAGCCGGTGCTCGGACCCGAGCTGCTCGGCCTCGCCCGGGCCGTCGCCGACCGGTACGCGGGCAGCCTCGCCGACGTGCTCCAGCTCGCCGTGCCGCCGCGCAGCGCCAAGGCGGAGGGCCGGCCCTCGCCCGCGCCGCTGCCGCCGCCGAGGGCGCCGGAGCCGGGCAGCTGGACGCGGTACGAGCGCGGGCCGGCGTTCCTGGACTCCCTCGCGCGCGGCGGGGCGCCCCGGGCCGTGTGGAACGCGCTGCCGGGGCCGTACTGGGCCCAGGAGATCGCCCGCGCCGTCGCCGCCACCCTCGCCTCCGGACGGGGCGCGCTCGTCGTCGTCCCCGACGGGCGGGCCGCGAGCCGGGTCGACGCGGCGCTGACGGAGGTCCTGGGGGAGGGGCGGCACGCCCTGCTCACCGCCGAGGCCGGCCCCGAGAAGCGGTACGAGCAGTGGCTCGCCGTGCGGCGCGGCGCCGTGCGGGCCGCCGTCGGCACCCGGGCGGCGATGTTCGCCCCCGTACGGGACCTCGGCCTCGTCGTCATCTGGGACGACGGCGACGGCAGCCACAGCGAGCCGCACGCCCCGCAGCCCCACGCGCGCGAGGTGCTGCTGCTGCGCGCCGCCCACGACCGGTGCGGCTTCCTCCTCGGCTCCACCAGCTGCACCGTGGAGGCCGCCCAGCTCGTCGAGTCCGGTTGGGCCCAGGCGCTCGGCGCCGGACGCGAGCAGGTCCGCAGGGCCGCCCCCCTGATCCGTACCGTCGGCGACGGCGAACTGGCCCGCGACGAGGCCGCGCGCGCCGCCCGGCTGCCCTCGCTCGCCTGGCAGACCGTGCGGGAGGGACTGAAGACCGGGCCGGTGCTCGTCCAGGTCCCCCGCCGGGGATACGTGCCGAGGCTGGCCTGCGAGCGCTGCCGCACGCCCGCCCGCTGCCGGCACTGCGCGGGTCCCCTGGAAGCCCCCGAGCAGCAGGAGCTGCGGTGCGGCTGGTGCGGTCGCGGCGCCCCCGACTGGCACTGCGTGGAGTGCGGCTCGGCCCGCCTGCGGGCCCAGGTGGTCGGGGCCCGGCGGACCGCGGAGGAACTCGGCCGGGCCTTTCCCGCCGTCCCGGTACGGACCTCCGGACGCGACCACGTCCTGGACAGCGTGCCCGGGCGCCCCGCGCTGGTCGTCTCCACCCCCGGCGCCGAACCCGTCGCCGAGGGCGGCTACGCGGCCGCCCTGCTCCTCGACGGCTGGGCCATGCTCGGCCGGCCCGACCTGCGCGCGGGGGAGGAGGCGCTGCGCCGCTGGATCGACGCGGCCTCCCTGGTCCGCGGCCAGGCCGAGGGCGGCACCGTCGTCGTGGTCGCCGAGCCGACCCTCCGGCCCGTCCAGGCGCTCGTCCGCTGGGACCCGGCCGGGCACGCCCGGCGGGAGCTGGCCGAGCGGGCCGAGCTGGGCTTCCCGCCGGTCTCCCGGATGGCCGCCGTGACCGGGCCGCCGGAAGCCGTCGAGGGCTTCCTCGCGGCGGCCGGGCTCCCCGCCGACGCCGAGGTCCTCGGGCCCGTGCCGCTGCCCGTCGCCCGCCCCGGCGGGCCCCGCAGACCCGGCGACCCGCCGCCGGGCGAGCAGTGGGACCGGGCCCTGGTCCGGGTCCCGCCGGGCAGCGGCGCGGCCCTCGCGGCCTCCCTCAAGCAGGCCCGGGCCGGGCGCCTCGCGCGGGGCGGCGGGGAGCCGGTGCGGATCCGCGTGGATCCGCCGGACATCGGCTGACGGGGCCCGGAAACGCCACGGCCGCCCGTCCCCGGTGGGGCGGGCGGCCGTGCGGGGTTCCGCGGTCAGGCGTTGCGCGGGCCGGGGAAGGCCGACGGGCGCGGGTCCTCGCGGAGGGCGGCGCTGCCCGAGGTGGGCTGCGGCGGCATCGAGCGGGCGGCGGGGACCGAGGGGAGCGCTCGGGCCACGCCCGGCTCCACCGGGTGGTCCTGGTCCACGGCCGCGCCCGGCTGGGGCGCGCGCCGGGCGCCGTAGCGGCGGTGGACGGCCTGCTTGGTGACCCCGAGAGCGGAACCCACCGCGTCCCAGGAGAATCCGAGCGAGCGGTCGAAGTCGACCGCCGCGGTCACCAGGGTCTCGACACTGTCCCGCAGCTCCTGGGCGAGGCGTACGGTCGGGGCGGGCGCGCGCCCGTAGACGACGAAGCCCGTCGACGGGCCGGAGCGGCGAGGGCGGTAGACATTGCCCAGCTGGGCCGTGAGCGTGCGCAGTGCGTCCACCTGCCGCCGGACCCGCTCGATGTCCCGCACCAACAGGTGCAGACTCGCCCGGGCTTGGGCGTCGTGGGTTGCGTGGTCGGCCATGTGAAAGCCTCTCGAACCGGCGTTTAAGGGAGCGGGTCGCGGAGGGGGGAACAGCGACCCGATTCGGTCAATCTCTCTTGACCAACGCGCCACCGGGAGTTGGGTCACGCTGCGGGGGCGTACACGCATATGCGCGGGGCGCTCACCGTCCCGTACGCCCCCTCCGCCCCATCGCCGTAGACTGGTGCGCTGCTCGCAACGCCCCCGGAGAGACAGGCAGTCGCCACCCATGAAGCTCGTCTTCGCAGGCACCCCCGAGGTCGCCGTTCCCGCCCTGGACGCCCTGCTCGCCTCCGGGCGGCACGAGGTGGCCGCCGTGGTCACCCGGCCGGACGCCCCGGCGGGGCGCGGACGGCGGCTCGTCGCCAGCCCGGTCGCCCAGCGGGCGGAGGAGGCGGGCATCGAGGTCCTGAAGCCGGCCAGGCCGCGCGACGAGGAGTTCCTCGCCCGGCTGCGGGAGATCGCGCCGGACTGCTGCCCGGTCGTCGCCTACGGCGCGCTGCTGCCGAAGGTCGCGCTCGACATCCCCGCCCACGGCTGGGTCAACCTGCACTTCTCGCTGCTTCCCGCCTGGCGGGGAGCGGCGCCCGTGCAGCACTCCCTGATGGCCGGGGACCAGGTGACGGGCGCCTCCACCTTCCTCATCGAGGAGGGCCTCGACTCCGGGCCGGTCTACGGCGTCGTCACCGAGGACATCCGCCCGACCGACACCAGCGGCGACCTGCTCACCCGGCTCGCGTTCGCGGGCGCCGGGCTGCTCGCCGCGACCATGGACGGCATCGAGGACGGCACGCTCCGGGCCGTCCCGCAGCCGATCGAGGGCATCACCCTCGCCCCGAAGATCCAGGTCGAGGACGCCCACGTCGACTTCGCCGCCCCCGCGCTCCGGGTGGACCGCGTGGTCCGCGGCTGCACCCCGGCCCCCGGCGCCTGGACCGTCTTCCGCGGCGAACGCCTCAAGCTGATCCAGGTCACCCCCCTCCCGGACCGCACCGACCTGGCCCCCGGCGAGCTCGCGGTCGGCAAGAACAACGTGTACGCGGGCACCGGCTCGTACGCCGTCGAACTGCTCTGGGTCCAGCCCCAGGGCAAGAAGCCGATGAAGGCGGCGGACTGGGCCCGGGGCGTCCGGATCGCCCCCGGCGAGCGGCTCGGCGCCTGACCGTGCCGCCGCCGCTGCCCGAAGGGTCCTGGTGGGACTGGGCGGTCCACCGGTACGACGGCAGTCGGCTCACCCTGATCGCCGGCCACGACGTCACGTACCACCACGGGCTCGAAGTCGTCTTCACGGACACCCTCTACGTCCGGTGCCCGATGGACTTCAGGGACCCGGAGTTCCGCGCCCCCACTCCGGAGGAGCGCGCGGAGGTCGTCCGTCTCGTCGGCGCCGAGCCGCCCGTGCTCGTCGCCTTCGAGGCGGACGGCGGCGGCACGGAACCGGCCGTGTGCCTGATCGCGGCCGAGGCCTGGGCGATCCGTCAGGGGCGTTTTCCCCGGCACGCCTCGACGGACGTACGCTGAGGGAGATCGACCCCTCATTTCGTCACGCGGAGCACCTTTGAGCGAGCAGGCACGTCGCCGTCCCCACAAGCCCTACCGGCGGCCCCAGAAGGACCCCGTCCGGATGCTCGCCTTCGAGGCGCTGAGGGCGGTGGACGAGCGGGACGCCTACGCGAACCTGGTGCTGCCGCCGCTGCTGCGGAAGGCACGGGAGAAGGAGGGGCCCGAGAAGTTCGACGGGCGGGACGCGGCGCTCGCGACCGAGCTCGTGTACGGGACGCTGCGCCGGCAGGGGACGTACGACGCGATCATCGCGGCCTGCGTCGACCGGCCGCTGCGCGAGGTCGACCCGCCCGTGCTCGACGTCCTCTCCCTCGGCGCCCACCAGCTCCTGGGCACCCGGATCCCGACCCACGCCGCCGTCTCCGCCAGCGTCGAGCTGGCCCGGGTGGTGCTCGGCGACGGGCGCGCCAAGTTCGTGAACGCCGTGCTGCGCAAGATCTCCCAGCAGGACCTCGACGCCTGGGTGGAGCAGGTCGCCCCGCCGTACGACGAGGACGCCGAGGACCACCTCGCCGTCGTCCACTCGCACCCCCGCTGGGTCGTCTCCGCGCTGTGGGACGCCCTGGGCGGCGGCCGCGCCGGGATCGAGAGCCTCCTGGAGGCCGACAACGCGCGGCCCGAGGTCACCCTCGTCGCCCGGCCCGGCCGGATCACCACCGAGGAGCTGGCCGCCACGGCCGAGACCGAGCCCGGGCGCTGGTCGCCGTACGCCCTGCGGATGGCCGAGGGCGGCGAGCCCGGCGCCATCGAGGCGGTCAAGGAGGGCCGGGCCGGCGTCCAGGACGAAGGCAGCCAGCTCGTCGCGATCGCCCTCGCCGAAGCGCCCCTGGAGGGCCCCGACACCCGCTGGCTCGACGGCTGCGCGGGACCCGGCGGCAAGGCCGCGCTGCTCGCCGCGCTCGCCTCCGAGCGGGGCGCGGCGCTCCTCGCCTCCGAGAGGCAGCCGCACCGTGCCCGCCTGGTCGAGCGCGCCCTCGCCGGCAACCCCGGCCCGTACCAGGTGATCGCCGCCGACGGCACCCGCCCGCCGTGGCGCCCCGGCTCCTTCGACCGGGTCCTCATGGACGTGCCGTGCTCGGGCCTCGGTGCCCTGCGCCGCCGTCCCGAGGCCCGCTGGCGCCGCCGCCCCGAGGACCTGGACGGCTTCGCCCCGCTCCAGCGCGCCCTGCTCACCGAGGCCCTGAGCGCGGTGCGGGTCGGGGGCGTCGTGGGGTACGCGACCTGCTCGCCGCACCTCGCCGAGACCCGCGTGGTCGTCGACGACGTCCTCAAGAAGGTCGGCGGCGCCGAGCTGATCGACGCCCGCCCGCTGCTGCCCGGCGTCCCGGAGCTCGGCGACGGCCCGGACGTCCAGCTGTGGCCGCATCTGCACGGTACGGACGCCATGTATCTGGCGCTGCTGCGCCGGACGGCCTGAGCCGGGTCGTCCGTCCGTTCGATCGCCTGACCGCAATCTCCCGGTCTGTACGGGTCCCGGACTCGTCACTTCGTACCGAAAGTGGTCTGGACCGGATCCGAAACCGCTCAGCGGCAAAGAAGTGCCCAAGAACGTGGGAGGCTTGGCTCATGGCGCAGATCAACCCCAGCATCCTGTCCGCGGACTTCGCCCGGCTCGCCGATGAGGCGAAGGCCGTCGGCGGCGCCGACTGGCTGCACGTCGACGTGATGGACAACCACTTCGTGCCCAACCTGACGCTGGGCGTCCCGGTCGTGGAGTCGCTGGCCCGCGCGACGGACACCCCGCTCGACTGCCACCTGATGATCGAGGACCCCGACCGCTGGGCCCCGCAGTACGTGGAGGCGGGCGCCGGCTCGGTGACCTTCCACGTCGAGGCCGCCGCGGCGCCGGTCCGGCTCGCCCGGGAGATCCGGGCCAAGGGCGCGCGCGCCTCGATGGCGCTCAAGCCGGCCACGCCCATCGAGCCGTACGAGGACCTGCTCCCCGAGCTCGACATGCTGCTCATCATGACCGTCGAGCCCGGCTTCGGCGGCCAGGCCTTCCTCGACATCATGCTTCCCAAGATCCGCCGCACCCGTGAACTGATCTCCAAGCACGGCCTGGAGCTGTGGCTCCAGGTCGACGGCGGGGTCGCCGAGTCCACGATCGAGCGGTGTGCCGAGGCCGGCGCCGACGTCTTCGTCGCGGGTTCCGCGGTGTACGGGGCGTCGGACCCGGCCGCGGCCGTCGCCTCGCTCAGGGCCCGCGCGGAGGCCGCGACCGCCTCCGCCGCGTGGGCGTGTGGCCACTGAGCCACCGGCGGATGAACGCGGTCCGTCGGGCCGCCGACAGGACTGATCAAGGCCCGCCGGATCTGACAGGATGAACGGCGAGTCCAGAGTGTGAACGACATCGGTATGTGACTTCCGTACGTGAACAGCGGTACGTGAACAGCAGTGAGGAGATCGCGGTGGCGGGTATGTCGGCGGGACGGTCAGCCCTGCGGATGGGCCCCGCGGAGCTGGTGCAGGCGGCGGCCATGGCCCGCCGCTTCTACCTCGAGGGCAAGTCCAAGATCCAGATCGCCGAGGAGTTCGGCGTGAGCCGTTTCAAGGTGGCCCGGGTCCTGGAGACCGCCCTGGAGCGCGACCTCGTGCGGATCGAGATCCGCGTACCGGCCGAGCTGGACGCCGAGCGCTCCGACGCGCTCCGCGCCCGCTACGGGCTCCGCCACGCCGTCGTCGTCGAGTCCCCGGCGGAGGGCGACGACGAGTCGCCCGACCCGGAGAACCTCGGCGAGGTCGCGGCCGACCTGCTCGGCGAGCTCGTCACCGAGGGCGACGTCCTCGGCCTGGCCTGGGGCCGCTCCACCATCCACATGGCGGCGGCCCTCGACCGGCTGCCGCCCTGCACGGTCGTCCAGCTCACCGGTGTGTACGACGCCGGGACCGCCGAGCGCGGCTCCGTCGAGGCCGTGCGCCGCGCCGCCCAGGTCTCCGGCGGCGAGGCCCACCCCATCTACGCGCCCATGCTGCTGCCCGACCCGGCGACCGCGGCCGCGCTGCGCAGCCAGACCGGCATCGCGCGGGCCTTCGAGTACTTCGACAAGGTGACGGTCGCCTGCGTCTCCATCGGCTCCTGGGAGCCGGGCATCTCGACCGTCCACGACATGCTCTCCGACGCCGAGCGCGCCCACTACGCCTCGCTGGGCGTCGCCGCCGAGATGTCCGCGCACCTGTTCGACGCCGAGGGGCGCCGGGTCGGCCGCGACCTCGGCGAGCGCTGCATCACCGTCGAGGCGGACCGGCTGCGCCGGATCCCCGAGGTCGTGGCGATCGCCGGCGGCCAGCGCAAGGCCGCCGCGATCGGGGCGGTGCTCCGCTCCGGGCTCGTCACCAGCCTGGTCACCGACCGCGCCGCGGCGGACTACCTGCTCACCGAGTCCAGCCCGGGCACGCACCCGGCGCTCGAGCGCAGGGACCCCGACGGCAACTGAGCGAGGCCGCACGCCGCCAGGGGCCGGAGCCATCCCGTGACGGTATGTTCGGGAGATGTCGCTCCGGCCCCTGCGCGTGCTCCTCGCACTCGTCCTCGCCGTCCTCCTGGCCGGCTGCTCCTCGGCGGGGGGCGGGGCCGCTCCCGCAGCCCCGGCCCGTACGGCTCCGGTCGCCGCGTCCACCGGCACCTCCGGCCTCCCCGCCGTACGGGTGTCGGAGCTGCCCCCCGAGGCACGGAACACGCTCGCCCTCATCGCGCGCGGCGGCCCCTTCCCGTACGCCAGGGACGGCGCCGTCTTCTCGAACTTCGAGCGCCTCCTGCCCCGGCGCGAACGCGGGTACTACCACGAGTACACGGTGAGGACCCCCGGCGAGCACGACCGGGGCGCCCGGCGCATCGTCACCGGGCGGAGCGGGGAGAGGTACTACACGGACGACCACTACGAGACGTTCCGGGAGGTGGTCGCGGATGAGGATCGATGACGCCGTCGTCCTCGACCTGCACGGGGTCGCCGACAAGACCGCCTTCATGAACCGCTGCGTGCGCGCGCTGCCGCTGCCCGTCTGGTTCGGCCGCAACTGGGACGCCCTCGCCGATTCCCTCGCCGATATGCGCGAACCCATGGCGGTCGTCGTGACCGGCTGGCAGGCTTATGCCGAGGCCAGTCCCCGCGACTGGGCCATCGCCCAGGAGGTCTTCTCGGCGGCGGCCCGGGCCAGCGCCGCCGGCCTCGCGGTCCTCCTCTCGCTCGGCCATTTGGAGGATCGGACAGCACCCCCTGCCCAAGGCTCGGACGATTCGCCCGCACCGCCCGCGCCACCCCGCGTGGGACAATGAACTACGTGCTTTTTCCCCTGGCTGAAATGCCTAGGGGCCGATCCGAACGACTGGGATGTCAGCACGTGCGTTTCCTCAATGACGTCAAGCCGCCCTACGACCTGACGTACGACGATGTGTTCATGGTGCCGAGCCGCTCGGCCGTCGGTTCCCGCCAGGCCGTGGACCTCTCCTCCCCCGACGGGACCGGGACGACGATCCCGCTCGTCGTGGCCAACATGACCGCCATCGCCGGCCGCCGGATGGCCGAGACCGTCGCCCGCCGCGGCGGCCTGGTCGTCATCCCGCAGGACATCCCGATCGAGGTCGTCACCGACGTCATCTCGTGGGTGAAGAGCCGCCACCACGTGCTGGACACCCCGATCGTCCTCGAGCCGCACCAGACCGTCGCCGACGCGCTCTCCCTGCTGCCGAAGCGCGCCCACGACGCCGGTGTCGTCGTCGACGAGAACCGCCGCCCGGTGGGCGTCGTCACCGACGCGGACCTCTCCGGCGTGGACCGCTTCACGCAGCTCTCCGAGGTCATGTCCAAGGACCTGCTGCTCCTGGACGCCGACATCGACCCGCGCGAGGCCTTCAACACCCTCGACGCCCACAACCGCCGCTACGCCCCGGCCGTGGACGAGGACGGCAAGCTCGTCGGCATCCTCACCCGCAAGGGCGCCCTGCGCGCGACCCTGTACTCCCCGGCCGTCGACGACCGGGGCCGGCTCCGCATCGCCGCCGCCGTCGGCATCAACGGCGACGTGGCCGGCAAGGCCAAGCAGCTGCTCGACGCGGGCGTCGACACGCTCGTCATCGACACCGCCCACGGCCACCAGGAGTCGATGATCAGCGCGATCCGCACCGTGCGTGCGCTCGACCCGCAGGTCCCGATCGTCGCGGGCAACATCGTCGCCGCCGAGGGCGTCAAGGACCTCGTCGAGGCGGGCGCGGACATCATCAAGGTCGGCGTCGGCCCCGGCGCCATGTGCACCACCCGCATGATGACCGGCGTCGGCCGGCCGCAGTTCTCCGCCGTCCTGGAGTGCGCCGCCGAGGCGAAGAAGTACGGCAAGCACGTCTGGGCCGACGGCGGCGTCCGTCACCCGCGCGACGTCGCCATGGCGCTCGCCGCCGGCGCGTCCAACGTGATGATCGGCTCCTGGTTCGCCGGCACGTACGAGTCCCCGGGCGACCTCCAGCACGACGCCCAGGGGCGCGCCTACAAGGAGTCCTTCGGCATGGCCTCGGCCCGTGCCGTCCGGAACCGGACCTCCGACGAGTCCGCCTACGACCGCGCCCGCAAGGCGCTGTTCGAGGAGGGCATCTCCACCTCGCGCATGTTCCTCGACCCGCAGCGTCCGGGCGTCGAGGACCTGATCGACTCGATCATCGCGGGCGTCCGCTCCTCCTGCACCTACGCCGGTGCGGCCTCGCTCGCCGAGTTCGAGGAGAAGGCGGTGGTCGGCATCCAGTCCGCGGCGGGGTACGCCGAGGGCAAGCCGCTGCACGCCAGCTGGAGCTGAACGCTCACACCGTAGTACGCCTCGGGCCCCGGGACCTCGCTCCCGGGGCCCGAGGCGTTTCCGCTATGGACCGCGCCCCCCGTCGTGGGCAGTCGTTCCGCTGTGACAAGGGGGGCCCTGCTCGAGCGGAGCCGAGAGCTTGGGGGAGGGTGGGCACAACGGGGGGCGCCCTTGCCGGCGCCCGAGGCTCATGTGCCTGAACCCGCACCACTTTGTGCGCCGCACACGGGGTGCGGGTCCGGGCGCGGAACGCGGAGGCCCCGCTATGGGCGCCGTCCCGTGTGCCCACCCGTCCCGCCCTGCGGGACGATCGCCCACACGGCGGGTGGGCGGGGGCACCGCCCCGTAGGGCGCGGCCCCCGCACGGAGCGGGGGCGCCGGCCCCGGCGGGGTGCGGCCCCACGCGGGGGCTCAGGGTGGCGGGTTCAGGATGCCGCGCAGGGTCTCCGCCACCGCCCCCGCCATCCGCGCATGCCCCGCGTCGTTCGGGTGCAGCCCGTCCGCCAGGTGCTCCGGGCCCAGGAGGGGACGGCCGGGGAGGACGTGGAGGTGGGGGTCGCCCTCGGCTGCCAGGTCGCGCCCCGCCCGTTCCATGGCCCTGCGCAGCTCCGTGAGCGTCGCGCCGAGGACGTTGCGGGTGTGCTCGGCCTCCGGGCGCAGGACCGGGGAGAGGATCAGCAGCGGCGTGGACGGGTGGCCCCGGCGGATCAGGCCGACGAAGGCGCGGACGGTCGCGTAGAGCCAGTCGGCCGTGGCCGGTGCCCGGGACCAGCAGTTCGTGCCGAACGCGAGGGTGATCAGATCGCCCGGCAGCCGGGCCAGGTGCTCCGCCAGGGGCAGCTCGCCCCTGGCCCCGCCCGCGTACCCCAGGTTGACCGCGTCGAGGCCGAGGAGCCGTCCGGCCGTCGCGGGCCAGGAGTGCGCCGGGCGGGTCGCCCACCAGCCCTCGGTGATCGAGTCGCCGTGGACGAGCCAGCGGGGCCGGGCCGGGGCGGGGGAGAGGGCGCCGCCGACGGCCCGCAGGGCGAGCGGCACGGGTGCCTGGCCCTCCGGGAGGTGGACGGTGAAGACGCCGCCGTGCGGGGGCAGCGGGAGCCTGACGACGGCTTCCGGGCTCGGGGCGACGCACGTCTCGCCGACGAGCCGTGTGCCCTGCCAGAGGGCGAAGCAGTGGCGCAGCCCGTGCAGGGGGTCGCCGGGCCCCGGGACGGCCGCCCGGTAGCGCAGCTCGACCGCGCGCGTGCCGGGCGCGGCCGTGAACTCGATCCGTACGCCGATGGGCAGCGCGGCCCGCTCGGCGATGTCCCACGGCAGCCGGTCGAGGTCGTGGGGGTCGGCGCGCACGGGCCGGTCGCCGTCCAGCCAGGCCGTGCCGCGCAGGAACGGTGACGGGTCGAGCCACGGCACCGGGGCCTCCGTTCGTGGGGTGGTCAGGGGCTCGCAGCGTCGGTCATTCCGCATGAGGAGTCCATGCGCGCGCACGGGCCGGTTCACACCTGGATGTGTCGATTCATGCGGGGGCGCGCAATGTTTGCCCGTCTGCGCCCGAAGAGCGCAATGATCATCCGGTACTGCGCAACAACCCTGCATTACGACTGCGAAGCTTCGCCCCTTAGGCTCATGCCTCGTACCAGGAGTGGCGGCGACCGCCTGCTCGGCGGTTTCCGTCCCCCGTGGGCCTGCTTCGGCCTGCTCGCGTACCGCCGCGGTCGCCTCCGTACCCACAGGCAGCGATAAGGAGCCTCCGCAGTGCTGGACCACGGCGCAGCCCCACCGGTCGACGACACGACCACCCCGAAGACCTCCGCTCTCGGCGCGCTCGTCCGCCGCAAGCCGGTAGAACGCCTGGTCGAAGAGGGTGGCCAGGGAGAGGGCGGCAGCCTCCGCCGCTCGCTCTCCATGTGGCAGCTGACCATGATCAGCATCGGTGCCACGCTCGGCACCGGCATCTTCGTCGTCCTCGGCGGAGCCGTCCCGAAGGCCGGCCCCGCCGTCACGATCGCCTTCGTCATCGCCGGTCTCACGGCCCTGTTCTCGGCCCTCTCGTACGCCGAGCTGGCCGGCTCCATACCGGTCGCCGGGTCCTCGTACTCGTACGCGTACGCAACGATGGGCGAACTCGTCGCCTGGGTCTGCGGCTGGTGTCTGGTCCTGGAGTACGGCGTCTCCGTCGCCGCCGTGGCCGTCGGCTGGGGCGAGTACCTCAACGAGCTGCTCGACGGCACGATCGGCGTCACCATCCCCGACGTGCTCTCCTCGGCCCCCGGTGAGGGCGGCGTCATCAACCTGCCCGGCCTGATCGTCGTGCTGCTCGCCATGGTGTTCCTGCTCGGCGGCGCCCGTGAGTCGGCCGTGGTCAACACGATCATGGTCGTGGTGAAGATCGCCGCGCTCGTGCTCTTCTGCGCGATCGGCTTCATGGGCTTCAAGTCCGGCAACTACAAGGACTTCATGCCGCTCGGCATGACGGGCGTCGGTGCCGCGAGCGCCAGCCTCTTCTTCTCGTACATCGGCTTCGACGCCGCCTCCACGGCCGGCGAGGAGGCCAAGAACCCCAAGCGTGACCTGCCCCGCGCCATCATGCTCTCGCTCCTCATCGTCACCGTCCTCTACGTCCTGGTGGCCGCCGTCGCGGTCGGGGCGTGGGACTGGAAGGAGTTCGAGGGCTCCGAGGCCACCCTGGCCGCGATCATGAACGACGTCTCCGGGCAGACCTTCTGGGGCACGATGCTCGCCGCCGGCGCGGTCATCTCCATCGCCAGCGTCGTCCTCACCGTGCTCTACGGCCAGACCCGCATCCTCTTCGCGATGTCCCGCGACGGCCTGGTCCCCAAGGTCTTCGGCAAGGTCAACAGCAAGACCGGCACGCCGCGCGTCAACACGGTCATCGTCTCGCTCTTCTGCGCCGTCCTCGCCTCGGTCGTCCCGCTCTTCAAGCTCGTCGACGCCACCAGCATCGGCACGCTCTTCGCATTCGGTCTGGTCAACATCGCGGTCATCGTGCTCCGCTTCACCCGCCCCGACATGCCGCGCACCTTCAAGGTGGCCCTCGGCCCGGTCTTCCCGATCCTCGGCCTGGGCTTCTGCGTCTACAACATGTTCGGCCTCGACGCCGCCACCTGGATGTACTTCGGCGGATGGATGGCCGCCGGGCTCGTGTTCTACTTCCTGTACGGCATGCGCCGCTCCCGACTGGCCACGGCCCCGGCCCTGGCAGAGGCTCCAGCAGAGAAGTGATCCACCCGTAGTGCGACTCAACGACCTCGACGAACGCATCGTCCACGCCCTCGCGGAAGACGCCCGCCGCAGCTACGCCGACATCGGCTCGCTCGTCGGCCTCTCCGCCCCCGCCGTGAAGCGGCGCGTGGACCGGCTCCGGGCCGAGGGCGCCATCACCGGCTTCACCGTCCGGGTGGACCCGGCGGCGCTCGGCTGGGAGACCGAGGGCTTCGTCGAGATCTACTGCCGCCACAACACCTCGCCGGAGGACATCCGGCGGGGTCTGGAGCGGTATCCCGAGGTGGTGTCCGCGTCGACCGTCACCGGCGACGCGGACGCCGTCGTCCAGGTCTTCGCCTCGGACATGCGCCACTTCGAGCGCGTCCTGGAGCGCATCGCGGGCGAGCCCTTCGTGGAGCGCACCAAGTCCGTCCTGGTGCTCTCGCCGCTGCTGCGGCGCTTCTCCTCGGGATCGCCGGCGTAGTTCGCCGGGAGAGGGACGGTGCGGGCCGTGGTTCCCGCACCGCCCCTTCGCCCCGCCTACCCCCGTGGGGCGGTCTATTCGGTCGGGTACTCCACCTGCCAGGGCAGCACCTTGAAGTCGCCCGTTCCGGCCCGCACCTTCTCGAAGGGCGCCGAGCTCAGGCAGGGCGGGACTTCCAGGTCCGTCTCGCGCCCCACCCAGCTGTAGCCCAGACGGTCCCGCTCGCCGTCGTCGTGCACCGAGATCCCGACCCGCTTGTTCCGGAAGGCGTCCACGTCGGTCTCCGTCACGACGCCCGTCACCACGGCCACCTTGCCGCCCGTGGTGAGGCAGTCGACCTTCGCCACCGCGTAGCCGCCCTTCCCGTCCTTGTAGTGGCTGAAGCGGAAGGTGCCGGTCGCGGCCTGCGGATCCTCGTTGTCCTCCGCCGCCAGGTGCACGTCGAAGCCGAACGTGATGTCGTCCCCGGCCGGCCGGTACAGCTTGGCCGTCCCGGTCAGCGCGGCGGCCTCCCGGACCGTGTGCGTCCCGTGCCCGCCCTCTCCGCCCGAGGCGACGGCGACGCCCCCCGCCCCCAGGGTGAGCAGAACGGCGGCGGCTACGGCGACGATCTTCGTACGACGGTTCATCGTGGTCCCTTTCGGCAGGTCTTCCGGCAGGTCTTCCGGACGACCACCACTCTTCCGTCCGGACCGCGCAGGGGCGTCGCGCCGCAGAACGGTCCTCGTCTCCGCCGCGCGGCGGGGGAGCCGTACGACCCCGGTCGGAGCCGTACGCAACGAATCGACGCGCCGACCGCTGATCGCGCAACGGTTCGACGGTCGGTCCGCAACGCTGCCGCCTTGTCCCGGTGGAGCGCGAAACCGTACCGTTTTTGACGTCTTCCCCCTGTACTCCGACCGTCGAGGACCGCCGATGCCCGCGCTGCGCACCGCCCTGCTCCAGAGCTCCGGTGAGCTCGGTGACGTGGCCGCCAATCTCAAGATCCTCGACGAGGCCGCCGCCCGTGCCGCTGCCGCCGGCGCGGACCTGCTGCTCGCCCCCGAGCTCTTCCTGACCGGCTACGCCATCGGCGCCGACATCGCGCGCCTGGCCGAGCCGGTCGACGGCCCCTCCGCCCGCGCCGTCGCGGCCATCGCCGTGCGCCACGGCCTGGCCGTCGGCTACGGCTACCCGGAGCGGGACACCGAGCAGCACGGCGTCCTGTACAACGCCGCGCAGGTCATCGGCGCCGACGGCGTCCCGCTGGTGCGGTACCGCAAGACCCACCTCTTCGGAGACTTCGAGCGGAAGTGGTTCACCCCCGGCGACCGCCCCGTCGTCCAGGCGGAGCTCGGCGGGCTCACCGTCGGCATGATGATCTGCTACGACGTCGAGTTCCCCGAGAACGTGCGGGCGCACGCGCTGGCCGGCACGGACCTCCTCCTCGTGCCGACCGCGCTCATGCACCCCGCCGAGGTCGTGCCCCTCTCCGTGGTGCCGGTCCGCGCCTTCGAGAACCAGCTCTACCTCGCGTACGCCAACCGGACCGGCCCCGAGGGCGACTTCGAGTTCGTCGGCCTCTCCACCCTGGCCGGCCCCGACGGCACCGCCCGGGCCCGTGCCGGACGCGGCGAGGAGCTCGTCCTCGGCGACGTCGACCCGGCCCTCCTCGCGGCCTCCCGCGCGGAGAACCCCTACCTGCGCGACCGGCGCCCGGGCCTCTACGGCTCCCTCGTCTGAGCCGCCGCCCCACCCCCCCCCCCCCCCCCCCCCCCCCCCCCCCACCCCCCCCCACCCCCCCCCCCCCCGCCCCCCCCGCCCCCCCCCCCCCCCCCCCGCCCCCCCCCCCCCCCCCCCCCC
>NZ_JAINVG010000122.1 GCF_020400725.1 Streptomyces sp. NK15101
CCCGCAGGACGGGGCCCCCCCCGACACCCCCCCGCGCCGAGGCCCGCCGCTTCGTGCACGACCTCGCCCCCGCCGACCTCGCCGGGGGCGGCGGCCTCGAAGAGGCCCTGCGCTCCCTCGCGGAGCGGGAGTCCTCCGAGACCCTCCGGGTCCGCTTCCACCAGGACGGCACGCCCGCCGCCGCGCTTCCCGACCGCGTACAGGCGGCGCTGCTGCGGATCGCCCAGGGCGCGCTGGCCAACATCCGCGAGCACGCCGACGCCGGAACGGCGGCACTGACCCTCAGTCACCTGGACGACCAGGTGGTCCTGGACATCGCCGACGACGGCCGCGGCTTCGACCCCGTCGAGAAGCCCGGGGGCGTGCGCGGCCACGGGCTGCCTGTCATGCGTGCGCGTGTCCGGCAGCTCGGCGGCGAGCTCATGATCGAATCGACGCCGGGAGAGGGAACGGTCCTGACGGCCGTCATCCCCCTGTCGCCGGCGCCCTGACGACCGCCGTCCCGCCGTCGCCGCTGTCCCGACGACCGTCGTCCTACGCTCGCCACCGCCCCGGCCGGGCGCGGCCCGACTTCGCGGTGCCCGTCGGGCGCGGCGGCTACTCGCTCGCTCCGGAGAAGCTCACCCGTACCGCGACCGGGGCGCCCGTGGCATCCAGGTCGGCCGACACCGGAAAGCAGCCGTCGCCCCAGCTGGTCATGGCGCAGAGCAGTCGGGCGTCGCCGATGTCCACCGTCCCGGACTCCACGTCGGAGGCACGGACCTGGCGCATGACCTGCCAGTGGTGGGAATGGGGCCGGAAGTCCACCATCATGCGCAGCCCCCTCTCCTCCTTCCACCCCTGCAGGGCACGAGCCTTCTCGATCGCCCGCGGAACGGCCAGCCCGGTCCATCCCCGGACACCGTCCTCACCGGGCTCCCCCAGTTCCGGCGCTCCGAACACGGCGGCGGCCTCCTCTGCGGCCGCGCCCCAGAAGGCGACGTCGGCGAGACCGTCCACGGGCTCGTCGTGCTGCCAGTCGTTCAGGGCCTCGGCATCGCCGAAGAGGACGCGGGCCCGGTCGACGCCGATGTCACCCAGCCGCACGGTGGACACCGGGCGGGCCTCGCTCATCCGGACGGTCATCTCGGACCAGCGGGGGCCGATGCCGTCGCCGAAGTCGACGCGCGAAGCCCGCACCGGCAGACGGCGGTCGCGGGGCACTCCTCCCACCGCGACGACGGGCAGCCCGAACATCAGGAAGCCGCCACCACCTCCGGCGGCGGTGCGACGCGCCCGGTGGGCATGCGGTTCGCGCCCGGGCACCGCCTCCAGGCGGGCATCGAGTCCCGCCGTCCGGCAGTGCTCGGCGAACACGGCCTCCAGCTCCGCCACTCGGGAGGCCGGGATGTCGTGCAGCATGTCGCCCGGCTGCCGGCCGAAGCCACGGACCGCCGCCGGGGCATCGGGGCCCACCACGGCGAAATCGACCGAGCCGCGTACGTCGGCGGCCGTCGCCGGATCGTCGACGCCCAGCACGGCGGGGTCGATCTCCGCCGGCGACCGCTCCCCGCTCCACAGCCCCAGATGGCCGCCGTCCACGACGACCAGGACCCCCGAAGGGCAGCTGATCTCGCCGAGCCTGAAGATCTCTTCCACGGCAGGCGAGTTTACGGCCACCCGGCAGACCGGAACGCCCGGGCGACCGCCCGCCGTATGGACCGCGCCCGTTCCGGTGGAATGGCCGAACTGTGCGTAGACCAGATAGGTGCCTGAGGCATGTAGTGGAGACGGCAACACAGTCCCTGCCACCGATGCGCTCCCAGCGAGGCCCCCGTGACGAAAGCCGTGGCGTTCCCCCAGGACCGGACCTGCCCCTACCACCCGCCCGCCGCCTACCCACGGACCGAGGAGGAGCACCCGTTGACGCGGGTCACCCTCTGGGACGGAAGGCCGGTGTGGCTCGTCACCGGACACGCGGCCGCCCGCTCCCTCCTCGCGGACCAGCGCCTGTCCACCGACTCGACCCGTGACGACTTCCCGCTGCCGACGGAGCGCGCGACGGCCGTGCGCAGGCGCCGGCGCGCGGCGCTGCTCGGCTGGGACGACCCCGAGCACAACGCCCAGCGACGGCTGTTGATCCCCAGCTTCACCCTGAAGCGCGCCGAGACGCTGCGGCCCCGCATCCAGGAGACCGTGGACCGGCTCCTCGACGCGATGGAGGCGCAGGGGCCGCCGGCGGAGCTGGTGAGCGCGTTCGCCCTGCCCGTGCCGTCGATCGTCATCTGCGACCTGCTCGGCGTGCCGTACGCGGACCACGACTTCTTCGAGGAGCAGTCGCGGCGGCTGCTGCGCGGTCCGACGGCCGCGGACACCGAGGAGGCGCTGGCCCGACTGGAGGGCTACCTCGGCGACCTGATCGACCGCAAGCGCCGGAAGCCCGGCGACGGCGTCCTCGACGACCTGGTGGCACGCGGGTCCGAGGGCGGCGGCCCCGACCGCGAGGAACTGGTGCAGCTCGCCACGATCCTGCTGGTGGCCGGGCACGAGACCACGGCGAACATGATCTCCCTGGGTACGTACACCCTGCTGCGCCACCCGGAGCGGCTGGCGGAACTGCGGGCGGATCCCGGGCTCGTACCGGCCGCCGTGGAGGAGCTGCTGCGGTTCCTCTCGATCGCCGACGGGCTGCTGCGGGTCGCGCGGGAGGACATCGACGTCGCCGGGACGGTGATCCGGGCGGGCGAGGGCGTGGTCTTCTCGACCTCGGTCATCAACAGGGACGCCTCCGCGTACAGCGACCCGGACGCCCTCGACTGGGCCCGGTCCGCCCGCCATCACGTGGCGTTCGGTTTCGGCATCCACCAGTGCCTCGGGCAGAACCTCGCCCGCGCGGAGCTGGAGATCGCGCTCGGGACGCTCCTGCGCCGACTGCCGGGGCTCCGGTTGGCCGTCCCGGCCGAGGAGATCCCGTTCAAGCCGGGCGACACGATCCAGGGGATGCTCGAACTCCCCGTCGCATGGTGAGAGGAGCGGTGCGGAACATGGCGAAGGAAGCGGTGCCCATGCGCGTGTCGATCGACGCGGACGTCTGCATCGGCGCGGGACAGTGCGCCCTGACCTCCCCGGACGTGTTCACCCAGGACGACGACGGCTTCGGGACGGTCGTCCCGGGCCGGGAGGACGGCACCGGCACCCTGGTCCGCGAGGCGGTGCGTGCCTGCCCCGTGCAGGCGATCACCCTCCATGACCCCGCCGACGAGCCGCGTGCGTGACGGCCGTCGACGAAGGCGGTGAGGGGTCGGCGCCGCCGCCGTCCGGCGGTGCCGACCACCTCTGGCGGTCACCGCGCCCGCCGCGAAGCGCCGGCGCCCGACGGGCTTGTCAGTGGCTCGGCCTACTGTGCGGTCATGTCGTTCGCCCTGCCCGACGGTCTGCCTCCCGGCCGGTTCATGTCGTGTGGCTCCACCCGCATATGGGTCTCCGACGCGTTCCCCCGAGGCGTCGAGGAGTTGTGGCCCCGCCTGCTGGACGAGCGGGGAACGCACGGCCCGGTCCCGCTCCTGTGCCGGCCCGACGCCGCGGGAAGACCGCTCAGCCCCGACCACGTCGCCGCCGTCCGCCTGGACGAGGTGCCGGCCGCGGACTTCGCCGAGTACCGCCGCGAGCGGCTGCCCTACTGGTCGGACCCGACACCGCCTCCGACACCTGAGGGAATCGAGCCGTGGCCGCACGACCCCGGCCCGCCCTACGAAGAGTGGCCGGGCCTGGCACCGGGGATGCCGACCGCTTCCTGGGACCCGACGCCGGAGGAGGCTGCTTCACGCCTGGCGACCGGGATCATCGAGAGGGGCTCGTCCGGGCTGGACGGGTGCCGTCTCGTTCTCGTCCCCGCCCGTCGCGGCAGCGACGCCCTGGCGTTGACCGGTTGGTCCGCGGAGGCACCGCTGCCTCTCCTCTGCGCACTCCTGCGGAGCTGGGAGGACCGGTTCGGCGCCCGGCTCGTGGCGGCCTTCCACAGCGAACTGCACGTGTCGGTCGCGAGACCTCCCGTCGAGGCGGAACACGCGACCCTGCTCGCCCTGGAGCACGTGCTCTCGACCGCGGACAACATCGTCGACGACCCGCCCACGCCCTTCTCCGAGTACGCGGCGGACCTGGTGGGACGGACTTCCTGGTCGTTCTGGTGGGACTGAATCACGAGCGAGTTCCGCCGGTCTCCCGACCGGCCCGTCACGAACTCTGCCGGAGCCGCTCCGCGGCCTGGGCGGGGGTGTCGTAGCAGCCGGGCCGTGCCACCAGGACCGAACCGAAGTAGTAGCCCCGCTCATTGCCGGGCTCGTCGTCGGCTGCGAACGGGCGCCAGAAGCTCAGCAGCAAGTCCTGGGCGACGAACGAACCGGCGTCGTCCGGGTCTTCCTCGACGGAGGTGAACTCACCGACCCGCCGGACGACGTCTCGGGCCGGAAGCGCGAACACGTCCACGCCCTGGAAGAGCACTCGGTCCGTAGGATCGACGGTCGCCCCAACTCGACGGCTTCGAGCACGCCGCGCGTGCCGACGCCAAGAAGCGGGCGCGGGCTTCGAGGCGGTGGGGTTCACACCGATCGGCGTCTCGCTCCGCGAAGCCGCCGAGGGCCTCGGAACGAGCGGCAAGCGCCGCATCGTCCTGGTCTCGGACGGTGAGGACACCTGCGCGCCGCCTCCGTGGGAGGTGGCCCGCGAGCTCAAGGCGCAGGGCATCGACCTCGCCGTGGACGTGGTCGGGTTCCGGACGCCGTCCTCGGCACGTACGCAGCTGAAGTGCGTCGCCGACGTGGCCGACGGGTCGTACCCGGACACCGACGACGCCGACTCGCTGGCCGCCGATCTGGGCGCCCTGTTCCGCAAGGGGTGGCGGACCTACCACGCCACCGGCAAGCCGGTGGCGGGTTCCCCCGTCGGCTGCCAGGACGGTCCGCTGGTCGCGCCCGGCCAGTTCCTGGACGGGTTCACCGGAGGGCGCGACCTCTCCTACAAGGTCAGGAAGCGGCCGGACCAGCGGCTCCAGGTGAGCGCCACCGCCGTCGCCGAGGAGGGGTACGAGCGCGGTTCCGTCATCCCCGTCTCGGCCGGCCCTCCGGGTGACGACGAACCCCGCGACTGGCTGCAGGAGTTCGACCAGTCGATGGGAGGGACGGACATCATCTTCACCGGAGGCCGGAGCAGGCCCGGAGCGGGCAGCGAGAAGCACGCACCGGACGACATCGGCTGCATCATGGTCGAGAACCGGGTGACCCGGCCCGGCGACGGGCCCATGCCCGTCGAACTCCTCGTCGGCATCGCGGACAAGACGACCCGGGGGGCCGGCGCGCGGGCTCCGAAGCCCCGCACCGGGGTCGATGCCGAGGGCGGCTTCTCCTTCGACAGCGCCACCCCGATCGGACCGGGCACCCACCGGCAGTCCATCGCCGTCGGCGAGGCCCCCTTCTGGCGGGTGGAGCTGAAGGCGGGCCAGGAACCGACGGTCAAGGCCGGCGTGGACATCCCGGGCGACTTCCCCGGTTCCCCACCACCGGGTGGGGCCGCACCGTCTACAACACCCGGCGCGAAGAGACGCGGTGCAACGAGGACAACGACGCGATCGGCGGCACAGCGGTTGCCGCGAAGGACGACGACTCGTCGGTGGACGAACTCGCGCTGCCGGTCGGTGTCGGCGCAGGGGTCCGTCCGGTGCCGGTCGGCCCGCCGGTCCGGGGAGCGGATCGCCGGGGGCTCGGCGTGTGCGTATTCCTCGTCGATCCATCGGGATCCCTATCGGAGGCATTGGTTTCTTCATTGGATCCCTATGGCTCTCCGGCCTACTGTCGAGGACGTCGCCGCACTGACGATCTCGCCGCGGAACGTCACTCGGGCCAGAGTGTCAGTGTGCGCACCCCCGTCTCCGGGCCCCGCCCGGGCCCGCCCTTCCCTGGAGCTCTCTCATGTCGAAGATCCTTTTCGTGATGACCGGTGTCGACCACTGGACGCTGGCCGACGGCACCAAGCACCCGACCGGGTTCTGGGCCGAGGAGGTCGTCGCGCCGTACGAGGCGTTCAAGGCCGCCGGTCACGAGGTCGTCGTCGCCACGCCGGGCGGTGTCGTCCCGACCGTCGACGCGGGCAGCCTCGCTCCCGAGGTCAACGGGGGCCAGGAGGGCGCGGACAAGGTCGCCGCGGCGCTCGCCTCCATCGGCGAGATCCAGCACCCGATCAAGCTGGAGGACACCCGTCCGGCCGATTACGACGCCGTCTTCTACCCCGGCGGCCACGGCCCCATGGAGGACCTCGCCGTGAACGCCACCTCCGGCAGGCTGCTGGTCGACACCCTGCGCTCGGGCAAGCCCCTGGGCGTCGTGTGCCACGGGCCGGCCGCCCTTCTCGCCGCCACCGACGCCGACGGCTCGAACGCCTTCGCCGGCCGCAAGGTCGCCGCCTTCACCAATGCCGAGGAGACCCAGGCGGGCCTCGCCGAGAAGGCGAAGTGGCTGCTGGAGACCCGGCTCCTCGAGGCCGGCGTGGACGTCCGGGCCGGCGAGCCGTGGGCGCCGCACGTGGTCGTCGACGGCAACCTGATCACCGGCCAGAACCCGTCCTCCTCCGCCCCGCTCGCCGCGGAGCTGCTCAAGAAGCTGGCCTGAGCCCCATGGGCACGGACCGGCTCGACGAGGTCCTCGACGCCGCGTACGACTGTCTGACCCGGTACGGCGTGCGGCGCACCACGATGGACGACATCGCCACCACCATGGGGGTGTCCCGGTCCGCGGTCTACCAGTACGTCCGCAACAAGGACGACGCCTTCCGCCGGCTCGCCGCGCGCCTGCACGACCGGGCGCTCGTGCGGGCCCGGCGGTCGGCGGCCGACGAGGACGCCCCGTACGCGGAACGCGTCCGGGGCGTCCTCGCCGCCAAGCTCGACCTCGTCCTGGAGCTCGACGCCGCCTCGCCGCACACCGCCGAGCTGATCGACACCGAAGCACGCCTCTTCGGCACCATCTGCGGCGCCTTCACCCGCGACCTGCGGCGGCTGCTCGTCGACCTGTTCACCGAGGCCGGTACGGCAGCGGGGTTCGAGCCCTCCGAGGCGGCCGACATCGCGATCGCCCTGGCCGTCGGCCTGGAGAGCGCCCCCGAGCCGCGGCGCCTCCTCGGCCCGGCGAGCGACGCGCTCCTCGCGGGGCTTCTCGGCGCGGAGCTTCCCGGCCGGCCCGCCGGACTCCGCTGACCGCCTGACCGCCTGCGGCCTCGCGGCCGTACGCACCGCCTTCCACGGCCGGGCGATGGGCCCCGGCAGCCCTCCGGCAGCCTCCGTCAGCGAGAAGGACCGTCGTGGGCCTGGACAGGGCTGCCTTCGCCTCACTAGCCTCCTCTCCATATAATCAATTAGTTGAGTAATCATGTCGTGGAGATGTGCATGAAGTCCTTCCGTCAGGCCGTAGAGGCGAACGACCACGCGGCGATCGAGGCGCTCCTCGCCGAGGACGTCGTCTTCACCAGCCCCGTGGCCTTCAAGCCCTACCCGGGCAAGGCGATCACAGCGGCCGTCCTGCGCGGGGTGTCCCGCGTCCTCACCGATTTCCACTACGTCCGGGAGTTCACCGGCGAGGGCGGCCGCGACCACGCCCTCGTCTTCGAGGCCCGCGTCGGCGACCGCGCGATCACCGGCTGCGACTTCCTCCACCTGAACGAGCAGGGCCTCATCGACGGCTTCACGGTCATGGTCCGGCCGCTGTCCGCCGCGCAGGCACTGGCCGAGGCGATGGGGGCGCAGTTCGACCGGATCGCCGCCGAGGCCGCGGGCACCGCCCCCGCCGGCGAGGCCACCGGCCGGACCGCCGAGACGGGCCCGGAAACGCCGGTCTGACCGCGGCCGCCCCCCTCCGGCAAGCGGGTGTACGGACCCTCCTGGTCGAGCGGCGCAACGTACCGGGCGGCTGCGCGACCTCCTTCCGGAGGGGACGGTGCGAGTTCGAGGTGGCCCTGCGCAGGCTCTCCGGCCTCGGGGCGGAGGGCCGGGCGTTCCCGCTGCCCTCGCCGGGCCGCGGAGGGCAGCCTCCGTCGGAACCCGATGCGCCCCACCCGCCGGTGCCGGATACTGCTGCGATGCCGCAGACGCCGCCCGCCGTGGAGCCGGAGCCCATATCGGCCGACCCGCCGCACCGCACGAACCGCACCCTGCTCACGCAGTCCTGGCTCGACCTGGCGTTTCTGCACTGGCCCGTGGACCCCGTCGAGGTGGCCCCGCTCCTTCCGGCCGGAACCGTGCCCGACACCCTCGACGGATTCACCTACGTCGGTCTCGTCGCCTTCCGGATGCACCGCGTCGGCTGGTTCCGCCTTCCCGGCCTCCCGTACCTCGGGAGCTTCCCGGAGACCAATGTGCGTCTGTACTCCGTGGACGGTCACGGGCGCCGCGGTGTGGTGTTCCGCTCGCTCGACGCGTCCCGCCTCGTCCCCGTGGCCGTCGGACGGTGGGCGTTCCGCATCCCCTACGTGTGGTCGAGGATGTCCGTCCGGAACGACGGCTCCACCGTGACCTACACCAGCAGGCGGCGGTGGCCGGGGCCGCGCGGGGCGCACAGCGCGATCAGCCTGGACGTCGGCGAGCGGGTCGAGGAGCCCACCGAGCTCGAACACTTCCTGACCGCCCGGTGGGGCATGCACAGCTCCTTCCGCGGACGCCCCCTCTACCTGCCGAACACCCACCCGCGCTGGCCGCTGCACCGCGCCCGTCTCCTCGGCTGCGACGAGACCCTCCTCGCCGCGGCCGGGCTCCGCCGTCCCCCGGGGGAGCCCGTGAGCGTGCTGTACTCACCGGGCGTTCCCGTGCGGTTCGGCGGCCCGCCCCGGCTCCCGTCCACGGTGTCCGTCCCGCGCCCGAGGGCCGGCGGCGACTGACGTCGCCGCACTCCGCCCGTACCGCCCCCGGCAGGCGTGCGGCTCGGCTCAGTCCAGGTACGCGGCCACCAGCGCGGCGAAGTCCTCCGGGGTGAGGACCTCGACGCCCAGTTCCCCGGCCTTGACGGCCTTCGAGCTCGGCTTGCCGTTCGCCGACGGCGCCGCGACCAGGTACGTGGTCCTGGAGTTCACGCCGCTGCCCGCGCGCCCGCCGGCCTTCTCGATGAGCGCGCCCATCTCGGAGCGCCCCCAGCCCTCCAACGGGCCGGTCATCTTCCCCGTCACGACGACGGTCTTCCCGCTCAGCGGCCCGTCGGCCGCGTCCTCGTCCTTCTCCTGCCTCGGCTCGGTCATGCGGACGCCCGCCGCGATCAGCTTGTCGATCACCGGGGCGAGCGCGGCGACCTGCTCCACGATGACCGGCGCCTTCTCCGGGCCTATGCCCTCGACCTCCTGCAGGGCGGCGGCGTCGGCCGCCCGGATGGCCTCCATCGTGCCGAAGTACGCGGCGATGCGCCGGGACATGCTGCGGCCGGTGCCCGGCACGCCGAGCGCGCAGAAGACGCGGCTGAGGGGACGGGACTTGGCGAGCCGGATCTGCTCGGCCAGCTTCGCGCCCCGCTTGGCGCTGCCGGAGGCGGCGGTGAGCTGCTCCTCGGTGAGGGTGAACAGGTCGGCGACGTCACCGACGACGCCGGCGGCGATCAGCGCGTCGACGTACTTCCTGCCGAGGCCGTCGATGTCGAGGATGTCGCGCCCGGCGACGTACTCGATCAGCGGCGCGAGCGCACAGGCGGTGCCCTTCGCGCAGCGCCACCGCTCCTGGCTCTTGTCGATCTCCCCGCCGCAGTGGGGGCACGCCTCGGGCAGCGGCACCGGAACGGCGCCCTCCGGGCGGAGTTCGACGACGGCGGCCTGGACGCGCGGGATGATGTCGCCGGCCTTGTGAACCGTCACGGTGTCCCCGATGTGGAGGTCCCGCCGCAGGATGTCGGCGGGGTTGTGCAGGGTGGCGCGGGTGACGGTGGACCCGTCGAGCTCCACGGCGGCGAGCACGGCCGTCGGGGCGAGCACACCCGTACGGCCCACTTCCCAGAACACGTCCTGAAGGACGGTCTGCCGCTCGACGGCCGGAAGCTTGTAGGCGATCGCCCAGTACGGGAAGCGGCTGCCGAAGCCCGCCGTCGTCTGCTCGGCGGCGCTGTCGGCCTTGATGACGACGCCGTCGATGCCGAACGGCAGGCTCGCGCGCATCGCGGCGATGGCGTCGACCCTCTGCTGGGCCTCGGCGAGGGTGGCGACCACGTGCAGTCCGGCCGGGGTGGCCGCCGTCGTCCGCACCCCGGCTTCCGCCACCGCGGCCAGGGTCTCGGCGTGACCGGCCCCGGCGGGCAGGAACGCCCGGCCGTCGAGGTCGACGGCGCCGTACGCCCAGAACGTCATGGCCAGACGGTAGGGCCGGTCCTTCGCCCGCAGCGTGCCGGCGGCTCCGTTGCGCGGATTGGCGAAGACGTCTCCGCCGTGCGCGATCCGTATCTCGTTCGCCGCCTCGAACTGCTCCTGCGTGAAGAGGACCTCTCCGCGCGCCTCGAAGGTGGCGGGGACGGGCAGTCGCTCGGGGAGGCCCACGATCGTCCCGATGACGTGGCTGACGTCCTCGCCCTGCGTACCGTCGCCGCGGGTGATGATCTGCACCAGGCGTCCGTCACGGTAACGGGCGGCGACGGCCGCGCCGTCCATCTTCGGCTCGACGGTGAACCCTCCCGCCGGCTCGTGCCCGAGCCGCCGCTGGAGCGAGGCGCCCCAGGCGACGAGCTCCTCGGGCGCGAAGACGTTGTCGAGGCTGAGCAGCCGTGTGGTGTGCACGACGTCCCCGGCCGGGGCGGCGCCGTCGGCGACCCGGTCGGCGGGCGAGTCCGGAGCGACGTCCTCGGGGTGCTCCGCCTCCCAGGCCTTCACGTCGAGCCGCAGCCGGTCGTACGTGGCGTCGTCCATGACGCTGTAGCCCGCGCCGAAGTACGTGCGGGACGCGTCGCGCAGACGCTCGATGGCGGCCTCGTAGGCGGCACGGCTGGACAGGCTGAAGTGCGCCTCAACGGCGGGCGTTGTCGTCATGCCCACCATCCTGTCGCAGGGGTCTGACAACGCCCGTTCACGATGCCGTGCGGCCCCGACGCGGAACGTCCCGGTGCGCCGGATCGACGGTCCGGTCCACATCGCGGAGTCGTCCGCCGGCCGGTCCCGCTCCCCCCGGGACGGACCGGGGAGGAGAATCCCTTCCTCAGGAAGGAAGTTGTGGGAGGGGAGTCACAGAGTGCGTGTGGTGTTGTCGACGTACGGGGCGCGCGGGAGCGTCGAGCCGACGGCGGGGCTCGCGGTGGCGTTGCGGGAGCTCGGTGCGGAAGTGCGGGTGTGCGCGCCGCCGGACGAGGAGTTCACGGAGCGGCTCGCCGAGGCCGGCCTGTCCGTGGTGCCGACCGGTCGGCCGGTGCGTCCGCTGGTGACGACGGTGACGCCGGGGTCGGCGGTGGGCCTGGCCCAGCGGGCCGCCGAGTTGACGGCCGCTCAGTTCGGGACGGTCGCCGCCGTGGCCGAGGGAAGTGACGTGCTGGTGGCCGCCGGGCCGCTGCCGGTCACGGCCGGTGCGCGGTCGGTGGCCGAGAAGCTGGGCATCCGTTACGTACACGCGAGTCACCAGCCGGTCGTCCTGCCCTCCCCGCACCGCCGGCCGCCCGCGCGGCGGGGCCGGCCGCTGCCGCGGGAGGTGACGGACAACCGGGTGCTGTGGGACCTGGACGCCCGCATCGCGAACGAGATGTTCGGGGAGATGCTCGACGCCCAGCGGGCCGCGGCCGGCCTGGCTCCGGTGGACGATGTCCGCGACTACGCCTTCACCGGCCATCCGTGGCTGGCCACGGACCCCGTCCTGGATCGGTGGGAGCCGACGGACCTGGACGTGGTGCAGACCGGCGCGTGGATCCTGCCCGACGAACGCCCGCTCCCCGCCGGGCTGGTGGAGTTCCTGGACGCCGGTGCTCCGCCGGTGTACGTGGGCTTCGGCAGCACGCCCCTGGGGGCCGCCCCGGACATCGCCCGGGTGGCGATCGAGGCGGTCCGCGCGCAGGGCCGGCGCGTGCTCGTCTCCCGGGGCTGGGCCGGACTGGCCCCCGTCGACGACCGCGACGACTGCTTCGCCGTCGGAGAGGTCAACCACCAGGCGCTCTTCCGCCGGGTCGCCGCCGTCGTGCACCACGGAGGTCCGGGCACCACGACGACCGCCACGCGTGCGGGCGCACCTCAGGTCGTCGTCGCCCAGGGCGCCGACCAGCCCTACTGGGCGGGCCGTGTGGCCGGCCTGGGCGTCGGTGTCGCGCACGACGGCGCGAGCCCGTCCGTCGAGTCCCTCTCGGCAGCGCTCCGGACGGCCCTCGCTCCCGGGGTGATCGCCCGCGCGGCGGCGGTGGCGGGCACGATCCGCTCGGACGGGGCGGCGGTGGCCGCGAAGCTGCTGTTCGACGCGGTCGGCTGAGAAGAAGGCGGCCCCTCGGCGGTCCGCGGCACCCGGCGGGGCGACGGAGACCGGTCAGGACCCTCCGCCGGTCCACGGCGCCGGGGGCGACCTCGTGTGCCGTCCACCGCCGGAACGAGGACGGTTCCGCGCCGAGAACGCGTCACACGCCGACCCCCGTGCGGTCGGGGTCGGCGTGTGACCGTGCCTGTTCCCATCGCGTGCGCGCGTGCGGCGGGTCGGCCGTTCGTCTCGTCGTCAGCGCGTGGCGATGAGCTGCAGGGTGTCGATCACGCGGTTCGAGAAGCCCCACTCGTTGTCGTACCAGGCGACGACCTTGACGTGACGTCCCTCGACGCGGGTGAGGGCCGAGTCGAAGATCGACGAGTGCGGGTTGCCCACGATGTCGGCGGAGACCAGCGGGTCGTCCGAGTACTCGAGGACACCGGCCAGCGGGCCCTCGGCCGCGGTGCGGTAGGCCTCCAGGACCTCCTCGCGGGTCACGTCGCGGGCGACGGTCGTGTTGAGCTCGACGATCGAGCCCACCGGGACCGGCACGCGGATCGAGTCGCCGGACAGCTTGCCGTCCAGGTTCGGCAGCACGAGGCCGATGGCCTTCGCGGCGCCCGTCGAGGTCGGCACGATGTTGACGCCGGCGGCGCGGGCACGGCGCGGGTCGCGGTGCGGGCCGTCCTGCAGGTTCTGCTCCTGCGTGTAGGCGTGAACCGTCGTCATGAAGCCGTGCTCGATGCCGGCGAGGTCGTCGAGGACCTTCGCGAGGGGCGCGAGGGCGTTCGTCGTGCAGGAGGCGTTCGAGACGATCGTGTGCAGATCGGCGTCGTACGCGTCGGTGTTCACGCCGTAGGCGAGGGTGACGTCGGCGCCGTCCGCGGGCGCGCTGACGAGCACCTTCTTGGCGCCGGCGTCGAGGTGCGCGCGGGCGGCCTTGGCGGAGGTGAAGCGGCCGGTGGACTCCAGGACGATGTCGACGCCGAGTTCGGCCCAGGGCAGCTGCGCCGGCTCGCGCTCGGCGAGCACCTTGATGCGGCGGCCGTCGACGACGAGGGTGTCCCCCTCGACGGTGACCGGGCGGCCCAGACGGCCCGAGGTCGAGTCGAAGGCGAGGAGCCGCGCAAGGGCCGTGGGCTCCGTGAGGTCGTTGATGGCGACGACCTCGATGTCGCTCTCGCGCTCGAGGAGCGCGCGCAGCACATTGCGTCCGATGCGGCCGAAACCATTGATGGCGATACGAGTCATGAGCGGTGTCCCTTCCGATTCGCCACCCAGGTTCGCGCGGAATGATCGCTCCGACCAGCGGCGTGATCGCCACGGTCCGCAAGTATCGCGCCAAGGGGTCGGCGGGGGCTACTCCCCCTGCGCGAAGGTGCGCCGGTACTCGGTCGGTGTGGTGCCCAGGATGCGCTGGAAGTGCAGGCGGAGATTGGCCCCGGTGCCCAGGCCGACGTCGGCGGCGATCTGTTCGACGCCCCGCTCGGATCGTTCGAGGAGTTCACGGGCCATGTCGATGCGGGCGCGCATGACCCACTGCATCGGCGTGTAGCCGGTGTCCTCGACGAACCGGCGCGAGAACGTGCGCGGCGACACGGCCGCGTTCCGGGCGAGGATCTCCAGCGTGAGGGGCTCGCCGAGCCGGTGCAGCGCCCATTCGCGGGTGGCGGCGAACCGCTCGCCGAGCGGCTCCGGGACGCTGCGGGGCACGTACTGCGCCTGGCCGCCGCTGCGGTACGGGGCCGCGACCAGGCGCCGGGCGGCGTGGTTCGAGGCGCCCACGCCGAGGTCCCCGCGCAGGATGTGGAGGCACAGGTCGATTCCGGAGGCGGCGCCGGCGGACGTCAGCATGCTGCCCTCGTCGACGAAGAGGACGTTCTCGTCGACGTGGACCAGCGGCCACTTGGCCGCGAGCGCCCGCGCGTAGTGCCAGTGGGTCGTGGCGCGTTTGCCGTCGAGGAGGCCCGTGGCGGCGAGGGCGAAGGCCCCCGTCGAGATGGCGGCGAGCCGCGCTCCGCGGGCGTGGGCGGCGATCAGCGCGTCGACGACGGCCTGCGGCGGGTCCTCGCGGTCAGGGTGGCGGTAGCCGGGGACGAAGACGATGTCGGCCCACGTGAGCGCTTCCAGACCGTGGGCGACCTGGTAGGACAGACCGTCGCCGCCGGCCACGATGCCGGGCTCCGCGCCGCAGACCCGTACCTCGTACGGCATGCTCGCCCGGGTCGTGAACACCTGCGCGGGGATTCCGACGTCGAGGGGTTTCGCTCCTTCGAGTACGAGGACGGCGACGCGGTGGAGACGTGAAGCAGACACGTCCACGAGGGTACGCGTACGCGTGTCCTCGCTGGTCAGCGACGTCCGCGGACGCCCTGGCCGCCGGGCGCACGGGGGGGGACGACGTCCCTGTGCGGCCGGGACCGGTCGGGCGCCGGGCCGTGGCGGCCGGGGGCCGGGACCTGGATGTGGCGGCCGGGGGCCGGGACCTGGATGTGGAGCCGGGGGCCGGAGCCCGGGAGGTGTGGTCCCGGGTCCCGAAGCCCGGGATTCGTGGTCCCGGTCGGATCGCGGTCGGGGTGGAACTACGCCGTCCGAAACTCGTCGCCCGTGTCCGGAACCTCCGGCGCGTCACAGCACTCATGATCGTTGGGCACGGGGATCGCGCGACAGCGACGCGGTCCCCGCCCGGCGGCCCACCCCCGCCCAGTGCCGCGCCGAACGTTCGGAAGAAGTCGAGGAATCACCGTGTCCCTGTCGT
>NZ_JAINVG010000123.1 GCF_020400725.1 Streptomyces sp. NK15101
CTCCCCGATCCATTCCGGTACCTCGCCGAGCAGTTGGCGGCCCATCAGCACCTCGTAGGGATCGGTACCGGGTGACCCGCCGACCCGGATGCGTGCCGTCACAAGACCGGCGACTGTCATGGGGGCCTCGTTCTCTGGTCGGTTGGCGGACGGAGGGCGGAGGTGGCCGGTCAGGCCTGGTTCCCGCGCGGCAGCTTCAGTGCCGCCAGCGCGCTGACCAGGGCCCCGGCCGTGACGAGCAGCGCGGTCACGAAGACGGCGTGCGCGGCGGAGTCGGTGGCGCCGCTGTCGGCCGCGCTCAGGTACACGCTGCCGTAGGTCGCCACGCCGAGCACCTGGGCGACCTGGGCCGTGGTGGTCATCACGCCGCTGGCGTCCGCCGCGTCGGAGGGCTTGACCCGGGCCAGCGCCACGGTGAGGAGCGGGCTGGTGATGTAGCCCATGCCGATGCCGACCACCAGCTGCAGGACCGGGAGCGCGATGCCGCCGTGCCCGCCCCCGCGCATGTCGAAGCCGATGCCGAGGTAGCCGAGGGCGGCGACCACGCACGCGGTGGCGATCATCGGCCGGTGGAAGCGCTCGGGCACCTTCTGCCAGGTGAGGCTGCCGGTGGCGACGCCGATCGCGAGCGGCGCGAACGTCAGGCCGGTACGGGTCGCGGACTCGCCGAGACCGGACTGCATGTGCTGTGAGAAGGCGAACAGGAAGCCGGCGTACCCCGCCATCGCGAAGAAGTTCGCGGACGCCCCGGAGACCAGACCGGGCGTCTTCAGCACCTGGGCCGGGACCAGCGGCGCCCCGCCGCGGCGCGCGACCGCGCGCTCGACGAGGGCGAACACGACGAGCACGGGGGCCGATGCGACGAGGGAGACCTTCATCCACAGCGGCCAGTCCTGCTCGTGGCCCATCACCAGCGGCACGACGAGCAGCAGGAGCGCGGCGGTCAGCGTGATCAGGCCGGGCAGGTCGAGGGCCTTGGGCTTCGCGGGCTTGCCCTGCGGCAGCAGCCGCAGCCCGGCGATCACCAGGACCACGCCCACCGGCACGTTGATCAGGAACACCGGGCGCCAGCCGGCGCCGAACAGGTCCGCGCTGACGAGGAAGCCGCCGGCGACCTGGCCGACCACGACGCCGAGGCCGATGACGGCCGCGTACAGACTCAGCGCCCGGCCCCGGGCGGCGCCTTCGAAGCGCAGCTGGATCATGCTGTAGATCTGCGGCATCATCATCGCCGCGCCGACGCCCTGCACCACGCGCGCGCCGATCAGCGTCGCCGGGTCGGGCGCGAGGCCGCAGGCGAGCGAGGCCGCGGTGAAGGTGACGAGGCCGAACAGGAACATGGTGCGGAAGCCGTTGCGGGCGCCCAGGCGGGCGCCGGTGACCAGCAGCGTGGCGTAGGCGATCGTGTAGCTGGAGACGATCAGCTGCAGGGCCGAGCCGGTGGTGCCGAGGTCGGTGCGGATGGTCGGGGTGGCGACGTTGACGATGGTCGAGTCGAGCAGGGCCATGAAGACCGCGCCCAGCATCACGACCAGCATGCGGTTGTTCTGGCGATGGCGTGCGGCGGCGTCCGGGGACGACGGTTCGGTGGCGGTGGGTTGGGCCGTGGCGGGGTGTGCCGTGACGGGCCGGCTCTGTGTCGACTCACTCATGACGGCGATGATCCTGGTAGCCGCATTCGGGTACCAGATATCCAGTTATCCCGGTACTGAGGGTATCTGGCTACGCTGCGGAGCCGTCCTGCACACTGGGGTGGTGATGCCCACCGACCCCGCCCCCGCGCCCGGCCCCGCCCATGGTTCCGCGAGCGTTTCCGCAGGTGGCGACGGGAAGCGGCGCTCCGAACTGGGCGCGTTCCTCAGGCTCCGCCGGGAGCGCATCGACCCGGAGGACGTGGGCCTCCCCCGGGGCACCCGCCGGCGGACGCCCGGGCTGCGCCGCGAGGAGGTCGCGCAGCTCTCCGGCATCGGCGTCGCCTGGTACACCTGGCTCGAACAGGGCCGGCGGATCAACCCCAGCGTCCAGGTGCTCGACGCGATCGCCAGGACGCTGCGGCTCGACCGGACCGAGCGCGACCACCTCTACCGCCTGGCCGACGTCCCGGGCGTGCCGCCGGACGTGTCGGCGGGAGCGCCCCAGCCGCCGGAGCACCAGACCATCCTGGACGCCCTGACCCCGCTCCCGGCGACCATCGTGACCGCGCGCTACGACGTTCTCGCCTTCAACGACGCGTACGCGGCCCTCGATCCGGGTCTCGCGCTGCTGCCGCCGCCGGACCGCAATGTGCTCCGGCACCTGTTCACCGCCGAGGAGCACCTGCAGCCGCTCGTCGACTGGGAGCGCGAGATCTCCTTCATGGTCGCCCAGCTGCGGGCCGAGTCCGGCCGTCACCTGGGCGACCCGCACTGGACCGAGTTCATCCGGCAGCTGTCCGAACGGAGTGCGCGCTTCGCCGAGATGTGGGCCAGGCACGAGGTCGCCTCGTCGGTCACCCGGCGGAAGGCCTTCTGGACCGTCGACGGCGACCGGCTCAGCGTGATCGCGACGGGCTGTGCGATGACCTCCGCCCCCGGGACCAAGATGTGGATCTACACGCCCGACGACGAGGAGACGGAGCGGCTGCTCGGCGAACTCGTCGCCCGCTACCGGGAGACGGGTCCCGCCGGCCTGCTGGAGCAGGGCGCCCGGACCGGCCGCGGCCGACGGGCCGGCCGGTGACACCGACGGCCCGGCCGGCCGCCGGCCGGCGCGGCCCGGCTCGGCCACGGGCCGGCGCCACCCGGTTCAGCCGCGTACCGACTTCTCGCGGCGGCCCGGGAACTCGGCGCCGGTGAGCATCAGGAGCGGGGCCGACTTGACCGCCGTCTCCTCGAACTCCGCCTCGGCGTCCGACAGGGCGACGATCGCCCCGCCGACCCCGTAGCGGACGCGCCCCGGGGTGAGCACCGCCGTGCGGATGGCGACGCTCAGGTCCGCCGCGCCGGACAGCGAGAAGTAGCCGATGGCGCCGGAGTAGACCCCGCGGGGGCCGGCTTCGAGGCGGTCGATGATCTGCATGGTGCGGATCTTGGGAGCGCCCGTCATCGATCCGGCGGGGAACGCGGCCCGTACGCAGTCCACCGCGCTGCGGTCCGGGCGCAGCCGGGCCCGTACCGTGCTCACCAGCTGGTGCACGGTCGCGTAGGACTCGACGGCGAAGAGGTCCCTGACCTCGACCGAGCCGAGCTCGGCGTGCCGGCCGAGGTCGTTGCGGACCAGGTCGACGATCATCAGGTTCTCCGCGCGGTCCTTCTCGTCGGACCGCAGGTCCGCCACGATCGCCGCGTCCGCCTGCGGCGTCGCTCCGCGCGGCCGGGTCCCCTTGATCGGCTTGGACTCGGCGACGCCGTCCGCGTCCACCCGCAGGAACCGCTCGGGCGAGGTGCTGAGCACCGACAGTCCCCCGAAGCGCAGCAGGGCGGCGTACGGGGCGGGGCTGAAGCGGCGCAGCGCGCGGTACGCCTCCCAGGGGTCGAGGTCCAGGTCGGCCTCGGCCAGGTTCGTGAGGCAGACCTCGTACGTCTCGCCCGCGGCGATCTCCTCCTGGCAGGCGTCGATCAGCCGCAGGTACGCGTCGCGGTCGTGCCGCAGCCGGATCCCGGAGAGCGAGGCGGGTGCGACCGGGTCCACGTCGGGTTCGCCCGCGATCGACTCCAGCGCCCGTCCGGCGGTGCGCAGCCAGTCCCGGGCGGCCGTCTCGTCGCCGTCCTCGGCCAGCGCCAGGAGATGGGTGGTGCCCGTGGCGTGGTCGAGCACCACGGCCCGGTCGGCGAACACCATCGCGGCGTCGGCGTCCTCCGCCTGGTGGGCCGCGTCGGCGCCGCACTGGGCCTTCAGCTCGTAACCGAGGTAGCCGACCCAGCCCAGGGCGAAGTCGAAGGGGGTGTCGGGGAGTTCGGTGCGGAGGGAGCGCAGGTCGCGGTCGAGCCAGTCGAGGAAACCGCCCGTGATGATCTCCGAGCCGGTGGCCGAGTGCACGGTGACGGTGTGGCTGCACACGTCGGCCTTGGCCACCCGCGCGAGCGGTCCCGTCGCGTCGCCCATGACGGAGAAGCGGCCGGCGTCGGCGTCGGGCCTGCTGCTGTCGAGCCAGAAGGCGTTGTCGCCGTCGCCGAAGAGCCGGCGGAAGGCGGCCTCGTCGGTCCAGTCGGTGGGCAGCCGCTCCGTCAGGACGCGCAGGTGCCGCGGCTCGGCGGCGGGCGCCTCGGCGGGGGCGGCGGCGGGCGCCGCCGGCGCCGCGACGGGGTCCGGGCGGCCCCGGGCGGCGTGCCACTCGCGGGTGAGCTCCACGAAGTTGGCGAGGAGCTCGTGCCCGTGGCCGGTGAGTATGGACTCGGGGTGGAACTGCAGCCCCCAGATCGGCCGGTGCCGGTGCCGCAGCCCCATCAGCACGCCGTCCGCCGTCCAGGCGAGGGCCTCCAGCTCCTCGGGCAGGTCCGTCACGGTCAGCGAGTGGTAGCGCACCACCTCGAAGGGCGAGGGGATGCCCCGGAACAGATCGACGCCGTCGTGGAGCACCGGCGAGGTGCGGCCGTGGCGCGGCTCCGGGGCGCGGGCGACGGTGCCGCCGTGCAGCAGCGCCACTCCCTGGTGACCGAGACAGACGCCGAGCAGGGGAATGTCGGCGTTTTCGACAATGTCCTTGCAGATTCCGAAGTCGGCCGTCCGGGAAGGGTTTCCGGGGCCGGGAGAGAGCACGACATTGTCGAATTCGGCGAGCCGGGACGGATCCCACGCGGGGTCGTCGTTACGGATCACCACGGGTTCGACTCCACTCACCTCGGCGAGGTAGTGGTGAAGGTTGAAAGTGAAAGAGTCGTAATTGTCGATCAGTAGAGTTCGCACGGGTTCTTTCGCAACTCAGTGTGTTTGCACGGACCTTCGTGGACGGTGGGAGGCAGGCCCGCTCAGGCGGCCGGCCCGGGCGTCTTCGCCGCGTCTCGTCGCGTCGGTGCCGCCACGGCGATCTCGAAGAGGGTGTGCTCGACCGTGTCCTCGCCCTCCCGGTCCGTCCGGCCGCGCAGCGCCCGCAGTTCCCGGCCGCACTCGTCGGCGATCGCGTGCAGCGAGGCGAGGTCCCCGCGGTCGCTGAAGTGCAGCAGGATCCGCCCTCCGTCGGCCAGGTACGAGGGGGCCTCGGCGAGGAAGCGGCGGTGGGCGCGGTAGCCGGGGTCCACGTAGGCCCGCTCGTGCATGGTCTCGTAGCGGTAGGCGGACGGGGCCAGCACGAAGTTCGAGTGCCAGTAGACGGTGTCGAACCGCTCGCCGCCCACGTCATCGCCCGTGCCGCCGCCCACGTCATCGCCCGTGCCGCCGCCCGTGCCGCCGGCCGCGCCCTCACCCGTGCCGCCCGCCGCCAGTCCGTCGAACAGGTCGCTGTGGACGACCTTCACCCGGTCCGCGACCCCGTGCCGCTCCGCGTTCATCCTGGTGTTCCGCACGGCCTGTTCGCTGATGTCGAGGGCCGTCACCCGGTCGCAGCCCGCCAGCGCGGCGGAGACGGCGATGACGCCGGTGCCGCACCCGACCTCCAGGAACGAGCCGCGCCAGGGCGCCCGGTCCGCGTCGGTGAGGCCGAGCAGTTCCATGGCCACGCCGGTCGACGGCGAGAAGGGCGGTGCGAACACCCCGCCCAGCAGATCCCATTCGCGGCCCGCCATGGCGAAGGTCTTCGGCCGGTCCCTTCGCAGAAGTGACGCCCGGCTCCGTTCGAGCGACCGCACGTACTGGTCGACTTGGGTCATCTCGCCCCCTTTTCCCCGTGATGAGCGCCGCTCATCACGGCACCCCCAGAAATCGTTTCCGAGCCGGTCGGGACCCGGAAGGTGGCCGCACGACACCGCGCCGCCTCCAGGTTGTGCCGGGACACCACCGAAAACGCCACACCGCAGGTCGGCAACTTGATCCACTTTACGGGGAAACATAGGTTCGACGCAGACCGGCAAACCGCTCGAGACCACGGGGAAAGCAACATGGGGAAGAACGAAGCGTCGGTCGACGCTCCGGCACTGGCCGTCCTGGAAATGCTCGCGCGGGAGTCGCCGCCGAGTCACTTCGAGGAGCTCCTGCACCAGGGCCGGCGGCAGCCCCTCCCTCCGGAGCGGCTCGCCGAACTGGAGCGGGCGACGCGGCTCGCGCTGGACATCCACTCCTCGGCGAACCAGCGCCGGCAGCGCGAGGCGGTCATGGCCGCCCTGGTGGACACGGTCCACGACATGACCACCCCCTACGACCCCGACGGCCTGCTGAAGGTCATCACCAGCCGGGCCCGCCGGCTCATCGGCCTCGACATGGCCTACATCAGCCTGCGCAAACCCGACGGCGGCTCGTACATCCACAGCTCGGACGGCGACACGACCGCGCTGAACGTGGGGCTCGTGGTGGAGGAGAGCCACGGCCTCGGCGAGATGGCGCAGGACAAGGGCGCTCCCTTCTGGACCGCGGACTATCTCAACGACGATCGGATCCCGCACCTGGAGGGGGTCGACGCGGTCGTGCGCGCGGAGGGCCTGCACGCGATCATGGCGGTGCCGATCTTCCAGGGCAGCGAGCCCATCGGCGCGCTGTACGGCGCGGATCGCGTGGTGCGCCACTTCACGCCCAACGAGATCAGCGTGATGCGCTCCCTGGCGGACTTCGCCTCGGTCGCGCTGGAGCGGGCCCACCTCCTCGACCGCACGCAGACGGAGATCGCCGAGCTGGAGGCCTCGGGCCTCAAGGCGCGCGGCACCATCGCGCGGATGGCGTACCTGGACGACGTCCGCTCCCGGCTGATCGCCCAGGTACTGAACGGCAGTGACCTGCACGACGTGACGACGACGGCGGCCGAGGCGCTGGGCGCCACGGTCGCGGTGCTCGACGCGCACGGGCGGATGCCGGCGTCCAGCGGGGAGATGTCCGGCGTCGACGAGGCGCTGACCAGCAGGGCCACGCTGGAGACGCACGCCGCCCGCGGCCCCGTCGCCCTCTCGGAGCACCTGTGGGCGGCCCCCGTCAGCGCCGGCGTCGAGAACCTCGGTGTGGTGCTGCTCCGGATCACCCGGCCGCCCGGGCCGGAGGCCCAGCGGTTCCTGCGCTTCCTCGCGCAGGCCGTCGCGCTGCTGCTGGTGGTGCAGCGCAGTACGGCGGTGGCGGCGGGGCCGATCCGTGACGAGTTCCTGGAGGACCTGCTCGCCGCCTCGCCCCGGTCGCCGCACCGGCTCGCCACCCGGGCGCGCCAGTTGGGCCTGGACCCCGACGGGTCGTACGTGGTCGTCCTCGCCCGGCCGGAGGGCAGCGAGCACGGCAAGGCCGTCGTCTGGGCCTCCTCGTACGCCTACCGGCACTCCGGGCTCAAGACGGTGAACTCGGGCTCCATCGTGCTGCTGCTGCCGGGCTCGGACGCCTCGGCCGCCGCGCAGGCCGTGTCCGACGAGCTGTCGCCGCTCCTCGGCCGGCCCGTCACGGTCGGCGCCGCGGGCCCGGCCGAAGGGCTCGCCTCGGTCTGCGCGGTGCACCAGGAGGCGCTGCGCTGCCTCGACGCCATGATCGCCCTGGACGGGGCGGGCAGCGCGGCCTCGATGGACGACCTCGGCTTCCTCGGGCTGCTGCTCTCCGACGACCACGACGTCGAGGGGTTCGTCTCCTCGGTCATAGGCCCGGTCCTCGATCACGACGCGGAGCGGTCGGCCGGACTCGTTCCGACCATCGAGGCCTACTTCACCTCCGGAAACAGCCCGACCCGCGCGGCCGCGCACCTCCACGTCCATCCCAACACGGTCGTCCGGCGCCTCGAACGGATCACCGAACTCCTCGGGGCCGGCTGGCAGAAGCCCGGACGCTCGGTCGACATCCAGCTCGCGCTGCGGCTGTCGCGCGCCCGGGACGTCCTGCGCCGGCGACGCGAGTCCGCCCCGGACGCCCAAGGAGGCCCGCCGCGCATGTCCTGAGCCTGCCCGGCGGGTCGGGGCCGGGCGGCCCCGGGCCTGTCGTCGGACTCCCGCCTGCCCTCGGGGCCGCCCTGCGGGCGACTAAAGGAGTCCGACGACGGGAGTTCGACGACCGGAGCGCGGCGACCGGAGCGCGGTGACGGGAGTTCGACGACCCGAGCGCGGCGACCGGACCTAGGCCGAGGCCTCGTGGAAGTAGCGCTCGGCTCCCCGGCCGCCCGCCGTCAGGACCTCGACGGCGTGTGCCGCGGAGGCCAGGGTGATGTGGCAGTGCCAGCCCCGGAGGGACCGTCCCTCGAAGTCCCGCAGCCCGGCCCGGTCCCCGAAGCCCGACAGGTCCTGCGCCACCCGGCCGGTCAGCCGCGTCAGCCGCAGCAGCACGGACGCGGGGGCCTTGGCCATGTTGGTGACCCACAGCTGGGCGGGGGGCCGCCGGGGATGGTCCCACTCCCCGAGGAGGACGAGCCCTCGCTCGGTGTTCTGTTCGCCGCCTGGCAGGCCGACGCGCACCTTGGCGGCCGGCACGTGCCGGATGCCGGAGGGCGCCGTCGGGTCGGCCTGGCCGGCGGGCCTGCGCAGCCCCTTGGCCGAGGCGAGGATCCGCCGGGCGGGGAGCGCGCCCTGGTCGAAGCCGGGCATGGCCGCTTCCCGGACCGTGAACCGCGCCTCGCCCCCGATGCGTACGAGCACGGGCACGCCGGCCTCGTCGAAGCGGCGGATCACGGCCTCCGGGTCCCTGACGGGCGTGTCGAGCACGACGGGGCGCCGGTCCGCGTCGAAGAGGCGGGCGAAGTCCAGGGCCGCGGAGGTGGCGCACTCGTCCTGCGTCTCCCCCAGGAGCAGCCGCCAGGTCACCGGTGAGCTGGCCTGCTCGGAGGCGGACCACACGCCGAACGCCTGCTGTCCGTGGAAGGTCCGGTCCCGGTGGGGGTCGAAGCCCCGGCCCACGCCCACGGAGTGCCGGCCGGACTTGGGTATGGACAACTGCCGCACCACCCAGGCCTGCGGACCGATCATGCGGGCGACCCAGTCGGCGAGGGCCTCGCGCATCGGTGTCCAGTCCCAGGTGGAGTTGCAGATGAAGTGGTGCAGGCTCTGTTCCAGTGTCGGGTCGCCGAGGCAGGCGGCGACGTTCCTGATCGACCTGCGTCCCTGTGCGGCCAGCAGGCCCCGCAGGTACTGCTCGCCCTTGCGCCGCTGGTCCCTTCGCGGGAGCGAGGCGAACAGGGCGGCGCTCAGGTCCTGGATCACGAGTTCGCGGTCGGATCTGGTCTCCGCCGCCGACCGCTGCACCGGTATGCCGCCGCGGCGGACCGGCAGATCCCTTACGTTCCGTACAGACATGATCCTGTCAGCGGGAACGCTCACAGAAACCCCCTTCATGCACTGCTCCGACGGCTCTCTTGAGCCGCCTTCACAAGCCTGGCCGCCGGGGGCGCCGTGGACGAGGTACAGGGGCCACTCCGTCGCGCCGCCCGGTTGTCGTCGCGGCACAACGGGGACGGCCGGGGCGCCGGCGGGCGGGGCCCCGGCACCGGGCGCGGCCCGGCCCCGTGGGGGCCGGACCACACCCCCCGGCGGTCAGCCGGTGATCGGGCGGGGGTCGAAGGCCACGCGCTGCCGGACGATCTTGCCGTCCACCACGTGGCTCCAGGTGGCCACCTGGACCGGCGGGGCGACGCTGGTGTGCATCTCGAACCAGGTCAGCACGTCGGGGCCGTCGCTGAAGACCTTCTTGACGACGATGTCGGTGTTGATCCGGGAGGCGACCTCGATCTTCGCCCGGAACTCGTCGGCGCTGGTCGCGCTGCCGTAGGGGCCGACGAAGTCGACGTCCTCGGCGAGCACGGAGCGCAGGGTGTCGAAGTCCTTGACCTTCCACGCCGCGTAGTAGGCGGAGGTCACGTCCACGGGTTCGACCGTCATGCCGGTGTTGCCTTCCTGATCGGCGGGTGCAGCGAGGCACGCGCGTTGAGTTCGGCCACGTCGTTGCCGGTGGTGTTCCGGTAGGTGGTGGCGATCTTGGCGTAGATGCCGTCGGGGGCGGCCGCGCCGGAGGGTCCGGAGCCGTTCTTCGGCTTCGAGCGGTCCATCCTCCGGTTGGCGAGCACGACGGCGGTGGTGGCCGCTCTGCGCTCGTCCTCGTACGCGCGCAGAGCGGTGACCGGGTCGCGGGTCGTCGCGAGGGCGTACGCGAGGACGCGCGCGTCGACGACGGCCTGGGAGGCGCCGTTCGCACCGACGGGGTACATCGGGTGCGCGGCGTCGCCCAGCAGGGTCACCCGGCCGTCGCCCCAGCCCGGCAGCGGGTCGCGGTCGACCATCGGGTACTCCAGGACGTCGCGGGCGCCGGTCAGCAGCCCGGGCACGTCGAGCCGGCCGAGGTCCCAGTCGGCGAAGTGGGGCAGCACGTCCTCGACGCGGCCCGCCCGGTCCCAGCCCGCGGAGCCGTCGAGCGGCCCGGGCTCGGCGACCGAGACCATGCAGACCCAGTTGGTCAGCGAGCGGCCCCGGTCCGCCGCTTCCGGACCGATCGGGTAGGCGATCAGCCGGGCGCCGCGGCCGGCGTCCGCGTGGATCATGGTGCGGCCGGTGAGGAACGCGTCGGTCTCCGTGACGCCGCGCCACATCATGGTCCCCGACCAGTGCAGCGGGCCCTCGTCCGGATGGAGCCGGGCCCGTACCGCCGAGTGCAGGCCGTCCGCGCCGACGAGCAGGTCGCCGGCGACCTCCGTCCCGGCGCCGGTCCCCCGGTCCCGCACCCGGGCCCGTATCCCGTCCTCGTCCTGGTGCACGTCCTCGAAGGCCGTGCCCGTCCGCACGGCGTCGCGGCCGAGCCGCTCGCGCACCGCGGCGAGCAGCAGCATCTGGAGCTCGCCGCGGTGGACCGAGTACTGCGGCCAGTGGTAGCCCCGGGCGGTCCCGAGGTCCTCGCGGTGCTGGATTCCGCCCGACCGGTCGACCCAGACCATCTCGGCGGTGGGGACGCCGAGGGCGGCGAGGTCGTCGCCGAGTCCGAGCTCCGTCAGTTCCCGGACGGCGTGCGGCTGCAGGTTGACGCCGACGCCGAGGGGCCGGATCCGACGGGTCCGTTCGAGCACGGTCGCCTGGATGCCCGCCGCGTGCAGGCTGAGGGCGGTGGTCAGTCCGCCGATCCCGCCGCCGACGACGACCACGTGCAGGTCGCCGGCCGTGTTCCCGGCCGTGTTCCCGGGCGGGTGCTCGGGCGTGTTCTCGGGCAGGAGTTCCGATGTGTCCTCGGGCAGGTTCACGCGCCCCGCCCCCTCACGGCTGCAGCCGGGTGGTGCGCCAGCTCCGGTCGTCGAGCCGGTCGTAGCGGAGCCTGCGGTGCAGCCGGTCGGAGCTCGCCGCCCAGAACTCCACGGCGGAGGGCACCAGCAGATAGCCGACGAAACGCTCGGGGCGCGGCAGCGGTTCGCCGATCGCCTCCAGCCGCTCGGCCTCGGCGCGCAGCGCCGCCACGTCGTCCAGCGGATCGCTCTGGTGGGCGGCCGTCGACATCGCGTGCATGGGGACGGGACGACCGAACCAGAGGGCGTCGGACTCGGCGTCGCCGAGCTGCTCCACCCGGCCGGAGACGCTGATCTGCTGGGCGGTCTCGCGCCAGTACAGCAGTCCGGAGGCCCAGCCGGTCTCGGCCATCTCGCGGCCCTTCCGGCTGCTGGTGTGGCTCATGAACACCAGGCCGCTGTCGGTCACGCGGCTGAGCGCGATGATGCGGGTGGAGGCGCGGCCGCGGGAGTCGGCGGTGGCGAGCGAGAGGGCCTGCGGCTCGCGCACGCCGTATTCCCGTGCCCGGTCGAGCCAGGTCCGCAGCAGCGCCATCGGCTCGGGCGCCGGGGTGTCGTGCGCGTCGTACTCGGGGAAGTCGAGGTCGGTCTCCCCGCTGAGGGATTCGAACCTGCTGCTGTTGCCGGTGGTGGCGGGGGTGGTCGTGCTCACTGGAGTGGAGCCTCTCTAGACGTGGATGGTGCCGCGGGCGACGACGGCTCCCTGGCCGCCGACGTGCACCGTGCGGACGCGGTCTTCCGCGCCCTCGGCGTGCGCCCGCATCGGCGAGGGGCGACCCATCTCGACCCCCTGGAGGATCTCCAGGTCCTGCCCGTACGCGGCGAGTCCGTGCCGGGCGAGGTGGATCGCGAGGGGGCCTGCGGCCGAACCGGTCGCCGCGTCCTCGACCACGCCGTACGCCGGCGAGAACATCCGGGTCCGCCAGTGCGTGCCCGATCCGGCGAAGCAGTTGGCGGCCATGTCCGGGAAGGCGGACAGGGCGCGGTGGTCCGGGCGCAGGGCGGAGAGGGCCTCGACGCTCTCCAGGCCGACGAACACGTGGCGCGGGCCGTTGTGGTAGACCTCGACCGGGGTCACGGACGCGTCGACGCCGAGCGCCGCGAGCAGCTCCGCGCCCTGCTCGTACGGCTCCCATGTGGGGACCGGCTGCCGCATCCGTACGGCGGTGGAGTCGTCGTCCTCGTGGTCGAGCTCGAAGGGGATGACGCCCATGGCGGTCTCGAGGCGCAGCCGGTCCTGCTTCAGGGTCCGGCCGAGCGCGACCGCCGTGCCCAGCATCGGATGCCCGGCGAACGCCAGCTCGTTGACGGGCGTGAAGATCCGGACGCGTGCGTCGCCGCCCTGCTCGGCCGGGAGCACGAAGGTGCACTCGGAGAGGTTCATCTCGCGGGCGATCCGCTGCATCCGCTCGGCCGGGAGGTCGGCGGCGTCGAAGAAGACGGCCACGGGGTTCCCCTCGAGGGGCCTGCGGGCGAAGGCGTCCACAACCATGTAGTCGTGCATGGGTTCTCGGTTCTCCTGGAGAAGTCGTGCGGCGGAACGTCGCCGCGGGTCGCGGCCGCGGGCCCGGCCCGTTCCGACGCGAAGGGCCGGATCAGGTCCTGGGGCCGGCCCCGACGGGAAGGGCCGGACAGGCCCTAGGGCGCGAATGCCGGGCCGAGGCCGCCGAGGGCCGGAAGGGAGTGGAGGCCCTCGACGGTGGCCTCGATGTCGAACCGCGTCCGGTGGGTGGGCGGACGGCCGATCAGCTCCGCCGCGCGGTTGGGCGGCAGGGACCGGACGTCGGGGCGTTCGTCCTCCCACACCATGACCGCGCCCCAGCGGTTGTTGTCCCGGTCGGCCATCCAGAACTTCAGGCACAGCCCGGGCACGTCCGCCCAGGGGCGCACTGCGCCGTCCCGCAGGTGCTCACGCAGCGATTCGATGGTCTGCGGCGAGTCGTCAAGATCCCACCAGGCGATGTCGACCCTCATGTGTCACGCGTTTCCGTGCGAGGGGGCCGGCGGCTCAGGTGGGAATTCCTTCGCGCTTCACGGAGGGCACGGGAATTCCCAGCGCGCGGAGCTGCTGGTTGGGGTTCATGAACTCCCGTTCCCGCTTGATCTTTCCGTTCTCGAACTCGAAGGAATGGATGAAGTGGTTCTTGTAGTAGCCCTCGGGATAGCCGGGGAAGAGAATCTTCCCCTCGCCGTCGCACTCCACCCAGAAACGGTTGGGGTCCTGCGTCTCGTAGATCTCTACGTTCGTCCAGACCCAGTCCGGGAAGCACTTCAGCGACCACACCGCGTGCTCCCCGAGCCTGTCCCGGCCGTGGGTGACGATCGGCTCGCCGGTGTCCGTGGTCCACAGGCCGCCGCTGCCGTCCTCGGTGAACAGCAGATGGCGCCTGAGACGGTCCTCACCACGCGTGTTCATGTACTGCTCGACGATCGCCCGGTTGTGCCGCCTGAGCTCCACGTCGTCCTGGAACGCCTGCGGGCGCGCAGTCTCGGACATCACTGACCTCCGTACGTCTGGGGGTGTTCCGGGGTGCCACCCGGGGGCGGCACTGCTGGACTCTCTGCCGGACGTGCACCTTCCGCAACGACGGAAGGGGGATTCCGTTAAGTCGGGACAAGAAGCCGGCAATACGTGACGGAGTCCGCCCCCGCGGTTTCCCGCCCCTTCCCGGGGTCGGCGAGAGTCGATGCGCAGCCGCTGTCCGCCCCCACTTCGGAAGCGGCTGCCTCAATTCACCCTGGGAGGTATCAGGTGAACAATGTCCACGCATTCCTCCGCTCGTTGCCCGCGGTTCAGCAGCCGTCCTGGGAGGACCACCCGGAACTCGCACGGGTGAGGGAGGAACTCGCTTCCGCGCCGCCGCTCGTCGAAGCCGCCGAGACCGACGCGCTGCGCGCACGGCTCGCCGAGGCCGCCGCCGGCCGGGTGCAGATCATCCAGTCCGGCGACTGCGCCGAGGACTGGGCCGAGTGCAACCAGGGCGACGTCGCCCGCAAGGCCGGGCTGCTCGAAGTGCTCGCGGGCATCATGAAGATGACCTCGCACAAGCCGGTCCTGAGGGTCGGCCGGCTGGCCGGCCAGTACGGCAAGCCGCGCTCCAACCCCACGGAGACGGTCGGCGGCGTGGAACTCCCGGTCTACCGGGGCCACATGGTGAACGCCCCCGAGCCCGACCCGGAGCTGCGCCGTCCCGACCCCACCCGGATGATGACGGGCTACCAGTCCTCGCGCGCCGTGATGGAGTTCCTCGGCTGGGGCGACGGGAGCCGGCGCGCCCGGCCCGAGACCCCGGTGTGGACCAGCCACGAGGCGCTGCTGCTCGACTACGAACTGCCGCTGCTGCGCACCCAGCCGGACGGCCGGCTGCTGCTCGCCTCCACCCACTGGCCGTGGATCGGCGAGCGGACCCGCCAGGTGGACGGCGCGCACGTGGCGCTGCTCGCCGCCGTGGCCAACCCGGTGGCCTGCAAGGTCGGTCCCGGGATGACGGCCGACACGCTGCTCGCGCTCTGCGAGAAGCTCGACCCGGAGCGCATGCCCGGACGCCTCACCCTGATCGCGCGCATGGGTGCGGACACGGTGGGCGAGCGGCTCCCCGCGCTGGTGGCCGCGGTGCGCGCCGCCGGACACCCGGTGATCTGGCTGACCGACCCGATGCACGGCAACACCGTCTCCGGCCCCGAGGGGCTCAAGACCCGGTTGGTGAAGACGGTCGTGCGGGAGGTCGTGGAGTTCCACCGCGCGGTCACCGCGGCGGGCGGCGTCGCCGGCGGCATCCACCTGGAGACCACGCCCGACGAGGTCACCGAGTGCGTCGCCGACCACGACCGGATGCACGAGGTCGGGGAGAAGTACACGAGCTTCTGCG